>CALMQM010000060.1 GCA_937871435.1 uncultured Bacteroidota bacterium
GATATGTACACCTTTAGACTTCAGTGTATCGACTAAATGAGTCTTGCCGATCATGGAAGTCTGGTTTGCAACAATCGCTATACTCTTCCCTTTTAATAAAGGCAAATACAGTTGCATTTGTTCAGCTCCAACCCGGAGATCAGAAGGAAACTTGATATGAGCTCCCTTGGCAATCTTCTGTGCTTCAAGTGGTATCCAGGCAATTATACCAAGGACAAAACAGATAAAAAAGAATTTTCCTATTCCTTTCATTGAATACTATGAATCAAATATCTTTAAGCACTTAACACTACAAAATTAAGGTTCTATTTTGAACTACGAATTATTCATTGCCCGAAGAATTGCTTTTTCTAAAGAAGGAGGTACTTTTATTTCCCGGCCTATCATACGAATTGCCATGGCGGGAGTTGCCTTGGGATTTGCTGTGATGTTAATTGCCATTGCTGTTGTTACAGGATTCAAAAAAGAAATCCGTGATAAGGTTATTGGTTTTGGGGCGCACATTCAGGTAAGTAATTATGATGAAAATAATTCCTATGAAACAAAGCCGATTTCAATTCATCAACCATTTATCAATCAGCTGAAAAAAGATCCTGAAATCCTGCATATTCAGACCTTTGCGACTAAAGCTGGTATCGTCAAAACGAAAACAGAAATTGAAGGAGTTGTAGCAAAAGGAATCGGAAAAGATTTTGATTGGGATTTTTTCAAATCAAAACTAAAGGAAGGAAGGATTATTCAATTTAAAGATACACTCAGAAGCAATGAAGTGATTATTTCTGCATCGCTCAGCAGAAAATTAAATTTGCATAGCGGCGATGATCTGATCATGTACTTCATTCAGCAGCCGCCACGAGTGAGAAAATTTAAAATTTGTGGTGTGTATGAAACAGGCTTAGAAGAATTTGACAACTTGTATTTATTCTGCGATTTGGCACAAATTCAAAAACTTAACGACTGGACATTTGATCAGGCTGGAGGATATGAAATTACAATTCGCGATTTCAATCAGTTGGATGCGGTTGGTAACAAAGTATATCAGTCTGCAGGATCTGATCTGAATGCAAAAACAATAAAAGAAATTTATCCTCAGATTTTTGATTGGCTTGATCTGCAAAATATCAATGCGATTATCATTATAACATTGATGATTGTTGTGGCAGGCATGAATTTAATTTCAGCCCTGCTTATTATCATTCTTGAAAGGGTAAATATGATCGGTACATTGAAGGCTATGGGAGCCGCAAACGTCAGCATCAGAAAAGTTTTCGTGTACATCTCCGGTTTTTTATTGATTCGCGGGTTGTTAGTCGGCAATGTGCTTGGAATAGGGTTATGTTTATTGCAACAGCATTTTCAGTGGGTGAGTTTAGATCAAAGCTCTTACTACATCTCACATGTACCAATCTCTTTAGAACTCATTCACATTTTGTTACTAAATACAGGCACAGTTCTAATCTGTATCCTGATGCTTTTACTGCCCTCCCTGATTGTGACAAGAATCAGCCCTATTCAAGCAATAAGATATTCATAATCAATACAATATATTATAAAATATATGCCGAAGAAGTATTAACTTCGCAATCCTGAATTTGGCAGCTTATCTGTCATTCACTGCTAATTTCAGTACCAATTCAATCAAACAATCAATAGCCTAAAAATAACAATGAGTTCTTCTAAAAAAATCTGCAACACAATTCTTGATGCAATCGGTAACACACCAATGGTTCGACTGAATAAAGTCACTAAAGGTGTTAAAGCTACTGTATATGCAAAAGTGGAAACATTCAACCCGGGAAATTCTATCAAAGACAGAATGGCTCTCAAAATGATTGAAGATGCCGAAAAATCAGGCAAACTCAAACCGGGCGGAACAATCATCGAAGGGACATCCGGAAACACAGGAATGGGTCTGGCAATAGCCGGAATTGTGAAAGGATACAAATGTATTTTTACAACAACAGATAAACAATCCAAAGAAAAAGTGGATGCGTTGAGAGCATTCGGAGCAGAAGTAATTGTCTGTCCAACGAATGTTGAACCCGAAGATCCCCGCTCCTATTATTCTGTAGCTGCTCGCCTGAGCAGGGAAATAGAAAATTCATTTTATCCGAATCAGTACGACAACTTAAGTAATCGTCAGGCGCACTACGAGCAAACAGGTCCGGAAATCTGGGAACAGACAGATGGAAAAATTACTCACCTGGTTGTTGGTGCGGGAACCGGAGGAACAATTTGCGGTACCGGCCAATATCTGAAAGAAAAAAATCCGAACATCAAGATTTGGGGAATCGATACATATGGATCTGTCCTGAAAATTTTCCGTGACACCGGTAAAATGGATCAGAATGAAATTTACCCTTATGTCACCGAAGGAATTGGCGAAGACTTTATCCCGAAAAATTATGATTTCAAACTGATCGATCATTTTGAAAAAGTTACCGATAAAGATGCCGCTTTAATGACCCGTGAAATTGTACAGAAGGAAGGAATTTGGGTTGGTAATTCAGCAGGTTCTGCGGTTGCAGGATTGATGCAATTAAAAGATCAGCTGACGGAAAAAGATGTGGTAGTAATTATTTTTCATGATCACGGTACCCGATACATTGCGAAAATTTTCAATGATGAATGGATGCGTAAGATGGGATACCTTGACAAAAAAGGAATGACTGCGAATGATCTGGTAAACAGCAGAAAGAATGCAGAACTAATGACCATCGATAAAGGTGACACTATCGCGAGTGCGCTGAAATTGATTACAGAACATAATTTTTCACAAATTCCTGTGACTTCCGGCGACCGCATCATTGGTTCCATTTATGAAAATCTGGTATTCAACAAAATACTCGATAATCCAAATGCTAAAAATGATGCAGTAGAATCCATCATGCAGGAAGCACTTCCGTTTGTTGATATCACAACTCCATTGGAAACATTGTCCAAAATGATTTCCGGTGACAGAGATGCAGTTCTTGTGAAGGATTTCAAAGCGAACAGAAGTTTCATTATCACAAAAAGTGATATTGCAGAAGCTTTAGCTCGCTGAGAAAAACGAATGCTGTTTATAGAACCCAAGATTCACATCAGGAGATGACTTCTTCCACTGATCAACTCGGCAGAACTCTTCAATTTGAATCCGTCCCAATACGGATTGTTTCACTGGTACCCTCTCAAACAGAATTGCTATTTGACTTGGGTCTTCAGGAAAGAGTTGTAGGCATTACTAAATTCTGCATTCATCCTGAACAATGGTACAGAAGCAAACAACGCATTGGTGGTACAAAGCAATTAGACATTCAGAAAATCCGGGAGTTAAATCCGGATCTGATTATTGGGAACAAAGAAGAAAATGAAATGGAGCAGATTCAGCTCCTGATGAAAGATTATCCTGTCTGGATGAGTGATATAGCTGATTTGAACGATGCAATAAATATGATCAAGTCAATAGGTGATCTGGTCCAAAAGAATGAAATGGCTGAAAATATTATTTCTCAAATCAGTCGAAATTTTGAACTCCTTTTGGGAAAAATTACTAAAAACCAAACCCGGGTTGCATATCTCATCTGGAAAAAACCCTGGATGGCTGCAGGAAACAAGACATTCATTCACTCCATGTTGAAGTTTTGTGGGTTTGAAAATGTGTTTCAAAACAAAGCCCGTTATCCTGAAACAAATCCTGAGGAATTGAATGAAATGAAACCGGAAGTAGTTTTGCTTTCCTCTGAACCATATCCTTTCAATGAAAATGATGCTAACGAATTGCTTGATAGTATTCAGGAATCCAAAATCCTGGTTGTGGACGGAGAAGCATTTTCATGGTACGGATCACGATTGATACATTCCCCGGAATATTTCCGAAAGCTACTGCTTCGTATTGATTCTCCTTCGTAACTTTGATTAAAATCCCAAGCCAATACCTCCTCTTGTGAATATCCGTTACCTCAGGCTCCTATTCGTGGGATTTTTATTTTTCCACACATTATCTAAAACTCAGGCACAGAAAGTCGGGTTGGTACTTAGTGGCGGTGGAGCAAGGGGATTGGCTCACATCGGTGTGATGAAAGCCCTCGAAGAGAATGGTATTCCAATCGATTATGTTGCGGGGACTTCAGCAGGTTCGATTGTCGGTTGCATGTATGCAATGGGATTGTCTCCCCGTCAGATGGATTCCCTTGTGCATACAGAAGATTTTTACAACTGGGCAACCGGAATAATTGATGAAGATTATTCTTACTATTTCCGCAAAAGGGAAGAAAATCCAAGCTGGATCAATCTGAAGTTTTCGCTGGATTCTATCATTCAGACAACCTTGCCGACAAGCCTGGTAAGCTCCGTTCCGATTGACTATGCACTCATGCAAAATACTGCTCCAGTAATTGCAGCAGCTAAATACAATTTTGATTCACTTTTTGTTCCTTTTCGTTGTGTTGCTGCGGATATTGAAAATAAAAAAACAGTCATCTTCAAAGAGGGCGATTTAGGACTTGCAGTACGTGCTTCTTCTGCGTATCCGTTTTATTTCAGACCGGTAGTATTCGACGGAAAAATTCTTTATGACGGAGGGATGTATAACAATTTCCCTGCTGACGTAATGCTCGCAGACTTTCAACCGGATCTTATTATCGGGATTAATTCCGGTGGTAGTACAATGACAACTTCCGAGACCAACATCATTTCACAAATTCGTGCTATGATGACCACGCCAACAAACTTTTCTGTGCTATGTGAAAACGGAATCCTCATTGAACCGAATACCGACAAATTCGGCTTGTTTGATTTCTCAAATATTGATGGCTTAATCGAAGAAGGTTATAAAGCCGCTATGGCTCAAATGGATCGTTTGCATTTCAACATCCAACGACGAATTAATCCGGATAGCTTATCGGAGAAAAGACATAATTTCAGACATAATCTAAAACCTGTGTTGGTCGACAATGTAATTATTGAAGGTGTGAACAGTAAACAGGCTGATTATGTAAGAAAAGTGATTAAACCTTCTCTCTCTCCTATTCCACTTAACCGACTGAAAGCATCGTACTTTCAATTGGTAGCAGATCAGAATATCAAAACGATTTTTCCTACATTAAAATACAATCCGGTTACAGGATTTTATGATATGAAAGTGAGAATTCAACGCGAAAAGGATTTGATCACTCAATTCGGAGGAAGTGTATCGTCACGTCCGATCAGTGAAGCTTTCATTGGATTTCAATACAATCTTTGGCATAGAAAAGCTTACTCATTCAGCGGGAATTTTTATTTCGGAAAATTGTATACATCAGGCCAGGCGAAGGTAAGAATGGATTCACCTTCTCGTATTCCCTATTTTCTTGAAGCGGAAGCAACGATCAATCAATATGATTTTTTCAGAAGCAGTAATGCATTCTTTTCCGATCAGAAGCCTGCATATATTATAAAATCTGACCAGAATTTTGGAATCAATTTCGGTTTACCGGCAAGAAATAAAGGGAAAATAATAACCTCATGCGACTACATCCGAATCGCGGATAACTATTATCAAACTTCAAACTTTTTACAAAATGATACTGCAGATAAAACCATCCTGAAAGGAATGACAGGTACTGTTTTATTTGAAAGAAGCACCTTGAACAAGAAGCAATATGCAAACCAGGGAACTTTTCTGGGTATCAGTTTGAGGTATGTGAATGCGAATGAATTTACCATTCCCGGTTCTACTTCTGTTGACCGTACAATTGAAAAAGATTACCATGATTGGTTTCAGTTCAAAATCAATTATGAAAATTATTATAAACGAAGAGGCTGGTTAAAACTGGGTTTCTATTTTGAAGCTGCAGCTTCAAATGTTCCATTCTTTGCAAATTATACCTCAACCATCCTGAATTCACCATCGTTTAATCCTGTACAGGAAACTAAAACATTATTTCTCCCTAACTTCCATGCACATAATTTTGCAGGTGGCGGATTGCGCAATGTAGTTTCTATTACAGGTAATCTGGATTTGCGAATTGAGGCATATGTATTTCAGCCATATCAGGAATTAATCAGAACACCGGATCTTAAAACTGAATATGGAAAAGCATTTTCAAGAAGATACTACATTGGTTCTTTCGGAGCTGTATTTCATAGTCCACTTGGCCCTGTAGGTGCTTTTCTAAATTATTATGACGACAGAAAAAATCCATTTTCTTTCCTTCTTCAAATCGGTTACTTAATTTACAACAGAAGTGCATTAGACTAAATAAACAATTCGTCGAATTGATTGTTTGAAATAAAAAAGAAAATGAGACTACTTATGATTTTTATGATGATGTTCGGTTCCCCTGCGAAAGACGTCTATACCATTAAATTTAATTCAATCGATGGAAAGGAAACAGACTTGTCTAAATACAAGGGTAAGAAAATTCTGATCGTCAACACCGCTTCCGAATGTGGATATACGCCACAATATGAAGGTCTGGAAAAATTGTACCGTGAGCATTCTGATAAGTTGATCATTGTTGCCTTCCCTGCTAATAATTTTGGCGGACAGGAACCCGGAAGCAATGAAGAAATTGCAACTTTTTGCAGGAAGACATACGACGTTACATTTCCGGTAATGTCAAAAGTTTCTGTTAAAGGAGATGATACAGTCGAATTATTTAAATGGCTGACAGAGCAACAAAACCCTGATTTCACCGGTGACATCAATTGGAATTTTGAAAAATTTTTAATCGATGAAAATGGCAAATTAATTCATCGCTTTCGCAGTAAAGTGAAACCTGACAGTCCGGAACTTCTGAAGGCAATTGAGGGAAAATAAGACGTCATGAATAATAACTTCTCCCCTATTCAATCTCGCCTTTTATCAATCTAACTCTGAATCCGAGAACAATTCCTGCAACGAGCAGGATCATGTAAATAACAAAACTTACTTCCGGATACTTTAAGGAGATCAACAAAGGGATGATTGCAATTGGAATAAAGGATAACACCGCTTTGCTGTTTTCATTGTATCGTTTCATATCCACCAGAGGCGACAAATGTTTCTTTTTCATTGCATAGGTTCCAAGCGAATAAACAAGGACAGGAATCAAAACCCATGGAATTCCGAAGAGAATCATTGCGACGGAACTATCCGGATATTCTCCAATCAATCCGGTTGGAAATGGAACAAAACAAACCACAAGCAGAAATAAGTTATTCAACCAAAGCATAACATTATCCACTCTTACAAAGACGCGGAATAAGACATTGTGGCTAAACCATAAATTAATAACAAACAGGAAACTTAAAATAAAGCTGATGAATTTGCTTTTCATTTTCAGCAATTCTATCCACAACGCATCCGGAGAATGCGACTCCGAAAGTTGAGGAACCCGAAGTTCCAATATCAGCAAGGTCACTACGATGGCAAAAACTCCATCGCTGAGCATTTCCACTCTTTCGTTCTTATAAAATTTTTCAAGAAAATTTTTATGATCCATGATGAATAGGGTTATTGTATGAAAAAAATTTCAGGATAAATGTAGCCAAATGAAAATAAATGTAGATATAATCGGGACTTCAAATTTTCTACATTTAACCTTATGAAATCAATCCACGATATCCGGAAAGTTGAGAACTTTCACATCTTGCTCTGGCTTGTCAAAGACCTTTGCTGGGTAAGCCTTTCTAAGGAATTGGGCGTAATAATGATTGTTCCTACTCTGGCTTTTGCCATTTACATTACATGGAGAAATCGCTTCGACAAAGTTGAATTGCTCCACAATCTCGCCATTTGTCTCTGGATTTGTGCGAATTCGGTATGGATGATAGGGGAATTCTATTTTGAAGATAAGACCAGGGGCTTGGCAACTATGTTCTTTATTGCCGGTCTGATATGCATTTCTTACTACTATTTGCTGGATGAGCTCCCCAGACGTATTCGAAACAGAAAAAAAACCTGAACATATATGTTTCAACATTGAATGTATCGAATCTATTAGCGATAATTTTATTTAAAATTCATTTGATCATAATTACATTTTCGTATCCTTGTAAATCTACTTTTCCTTCTGATCTCAATTTTTACTGCGAAAGATCTTATGGAAGCAACCTATCTGTATTATCCTGCACGGAAAGTATTCCGTATTCTTACTTCTCAGGAGACTGAAAAGAAAGGATATAAACTGGTGCAATGGGATGAAAAAGGTATGTCTCTCGTACTGAGAAAAAATCGTTTTTTGCTTCGCAGAAGATTTTTTGAGTTGAAAATTGAACCAACTGCCGAAAACATCACCAAGGTATTAGTCAATCAGGTTTACGCCGAAGAGGCCAAAACCCAACTCGAAAAAGAGGTGATTGTAGATATTTTGAAAATTTTCTGATCGCCACGACTGAGTAACGTCAGGCATACACTTTTAAGCCTGAGCTGCAGGTCCGCCGAAATTCATCGGGATGCCGATTCCTTCGGTTTGTTTGATGGGACCATGAACAGCCTCGTATTTGGCAATATTATCCTGCATGGCTGCCATGAGGCGTTTTGCATGCTGAGGAGTTAGCAATATTCTTGATTTAACCTTTGCTTTTGGCACACCCGGCAACACCTTTACAAAGTCAATCACAAATTCTGAATTACTATGTGTGATGATTGCCAGATTAGAATAAATTCCATCTGCGATTTCTTCTGTCAACTCAATATTAAGCTGGTTGGAAGGATTTTGGTTGTCGTCCATGGATTTCGATGCTAAAGATTAGAACTCAAAGGTCGTAAAAAATCGGTAACCTTGATCATCCCCTTTTGGAAAATAAAAAGGTCCCGTCTTTCGGCGGGACCTTGTAAAAGTTCATGATTGAGTATTAACGGGTGGATACTTCTTCTTCTTGTTTGGAAGCCATCAGAAGATCGTATTCTTCCTGTGATCCAACAATCAGTCGATCGTATTCGCGTAAGCCGGTTCCGGCAGGAATCAGGTGACCAACGATCACATTCTCCTTCAGTCCCAACAAGTCGTCCACTTTACCATTCACTGCTGCTTCGTTCAATACTTTGGTGGTTTCCTGGAAGGACGCTGCTGAAATCCAGCTCTTCGTATGGAGTGACGCCTGAGTAATTCCTTGAAGGATTGGTGAAGAGGTTGCAGGTATTGCATCTCTTGCATCAATTGGCTTCTGGTCTTTACGTTTCAGCAATGAATTCTCTTCTCTAAGTTTACGAAGTGTGATGATTTGTCCCGCCTTCACTTCTGTAGAATCACCCGGTTCCAGAACAACTACTTTGTCCATCATCGAGTCATTTTCTTTCATGAAATCAACACGGTCAACAAATTCACGTTCGAGGAACATGGTATCACCCGGATCTTCGATCACCACTTTGCGCATCATTTGACGAACAATTACTTCAAAGTGTTTATCGTTGATTTTTACACCCTGTAAACGGTAAACTTCCTGGACTTCATTAACAAGGTATTCCTGAACCATTGCAGGTCCTTTAATTGCCAGGATATCGCTCGGGGTAATAGCACCATCAGAAAGTGCATCGCCTGCTTTGATGAAGTCATTATCCTGAACAAGGATATGTTTGGACAATGGAACCAGGTATTTCTTCACTTCTCCATCGCGGGAAGTGATGACGATTTCACGATTTCCTCGCTTGATACCTCCGTAAGAAACGATACCATCAATTTCGGAAACAACAGCCGGATTACTTGGGTTACGTGCTTCGAACAATTCAGTCACACGTGGAAGACCACCGGTGATATCACCAGATTTACCTGTAGCACGCGGGATTTTAACCAGAATGTCTCCGGACTGAATCTTCTGTCCTTTGTTCACCATGATATGCGCTCCAACAGGAATGTTATATCCTTTGATCACTTCTTTCTTTTCATCCAGAATGCGAATGGCAGGGTTCTTTGTCTTATCACGCGTCTCGATAATTACTTTCTCCTTGTAACCGGTTTGTTCATCGGATTCTTCACGGAAAGTGATTCCTTCCTCAATGTGTTCAAATTCGATTTTACCAGGGAACTCGGAAAGAATTACCGCGTTGTATGGATCCCATTCGCAAATCACTGTTCCTTTTTCAACAACATCACCTGCTTTCACAAATAATTTCGATCCGTAAGGAATATTGGAAGTTGTCAGGACAGTACCTGTGTTGGTATCTACAATTCTGAATTCACCTGAACGGCCGATGACAAGTTCATGTGATTTATTGCCATCTTTATGGGATACAGTTTTTACCTCTTCGAATTCGAGTTTACCGCTATATTTTGCTTTCAACTCAGATTCGTTTGCTCCTTTTTGAGCGACACCACCGACGTGGAATGTTCGCAGAGTAAGCTGTGTTCCAGGTTCACCGATCGATTGCGCGGCAATAACACCGACAGCTTCACCTTTTTGAACCATACGACCAGTAGCAAGATTTCTTCCGTAACATTTTGCACAAACTCCACGGTCAGATTCACAGGTAAGTACCGAACGAATTTCAACAGTTTCGATTGGTGATTCTTCAATCAGAGCAGCGATATCTTCAGTAAATTCTTTACCGGACTCGATGATTACCTGACCAGTCAGAGGATGGTAAATTGTGTGCAGAGATACACGACCAAGAATACGATCATACAATGATTCCACAACCTCTTCATTGTTCTTAAGAGCAGTTTCTGCAAGACCACGAAGCGTTCCGCAATCTTCATCTGTGATGATTACGTCCTGCGCAACGTCAACCAATCGACGTGTGAGGTAACCGGCATCCGCAGTTTTCAAAGCGGTATCGGCAAGACCCTTACGGGCACCGTGAGTAGAGATGAAGTACTCAAGGATTGACAGACCTTCTTTAAAGTTAGAAAGGATCGGGTTCTCGATAATTTCTCCGCCCGTACTTCCACTCTTCTGAGGTTTCGCCATCAATCCGCGCATTCCACCCAACTGACGAATCTGTTCTTTGGAACCACGTGCTCCGGAATCCAACATCATGTAAATTGAATTGAAACCTTGCTTGTCTGTCGACAATTGTTTCATCAAAGTTTCAGTGATGCGGGAACTGGTACGTGTCCAGATATCAATGATCTGATTGTATCGTTCGTTATACGTAATGAATCCCATGTTATAGTTATTCATCACTTCATCCACTTCAGCATTTGCTTTTCCGATAAGATCAATCTTCACTTCCGGAATTTTAACATCTTCCAGATTGAAAGAAAGTCCGCCTTTGAAAGCCATTCTGAATCCAAGATCTTTAATATCATCGAGGAATTTCGCTGTAGCTGCGACACCGCATTTCTTAAGCACATCTCCGATAATATCTCGAAGAGCTTTCTTAGTCAGGAGTTGATTAATATAGCCAGCAGACTCTGGTACCACCTGATTGAACAACACACGACCAACAGTCGTTTGGATCATTTCAGTTGCAAGTACATCATCACTCAGAACTTTTGCTTTTACATGAATCGGAGCATGAAGTTCAACTATGCCTTCGTTGAATGCAATAATCACTTCTTCTGCGGAATAGAATTTCATTCCTTCTCCCTTCACCTTCACTTTGCCATCTGATTTCTTCTCCTTGGTGATATAGTAGAGACCTAACACCATGTCCTGAGAAGGAACTGTAATAGGAGCTCCGTTTGCAGGGTTCAGGATATTGTGAGAAGCAAGCATCAGCATTTGTGCTTCCAATACTGCTGCATGTCCCAATGGAACGTGTACAGCCATTTGGTCACCGTCGAAGTCGGCGTTGAATGCCGTACAAACAAGCGGGTGCAATTGAATCGCTTTTCCTTCAATCAACTTTGGTTGGAAGGCCTGGATACCCAAACGGTGAAGGGTCGGGGCGCGGTTCAGAAGAACCGGATGACCTTTCAGTACATTTTCAAGGATATCCCAAACGATCGGATCTTTACGGTCAACAATTTTCTTTGCAGATTTAACCGTCTTCACCACTCCTCTTTCGATCATTTTACGAATGATGAATGGTTTGAAGAGTTCCGCTGCCATATCTTTTGGCAAACCGCACTCGTGCAATTTCATTTCAGGTCCTACAACAATCACCGAACGTGCTGAATAATCGACACGTTTACCAAGAAGGTTTTGACGGAAGCGACCTTGTTTACCTTTCAAAGAATCTGAAAGTGATTTCAACGCACGGTTAGATTCTGTCTTCACTGCATTCACTTTACGTGAATTGTCGAAGAGTGAGTCAACAGCTTCCTGCAACATTCGTTTTTCATTACGAAGGATTACATCCGGAGCTTTGATTTCAAGAAGTCGTTTGAGACGGTTATTTCTGATAATAACACGACGGTACAAATCATTCAAATCGGAAGTTGCGAATCGTCCTCCATCCAGTGGAACAAGTGGACGCAACTCAGGTGGGATTACCGGAACAACTTTCACAATCATCCACTCGGGATGATTTTCAATATGTGAATTGGCTGAACGGAAAGCTTCCACAACATTCAGACGTTTCAACGCTTCATTCTTCCTTTGTTGGGAAGTTTCGTTGCTTGCCTGGTGACGAAGTGTGTAAGACAATTCATCCAGGTTCAAACGCGACAACAGATCATACAATGCTTCAGCACCCATTTTGGCGATGAATTTGTTTGGATCTTTCTCGTCGAGATGTTGATTGTCTTTTGGAAGAGTATCCAAAATCTGGAGGTATTCTTCTTCTGTCAGGAAGTCGAGGTAATTGATACCATCCGCTCCTTTAATACCTGCCTGAATTACTACATAACGCTCGTAGTAAATAATCATGTCAAGCTTCTTGGTAGGAAGTCCAAGCAGATATCCGATTTTATTTGGAAGTGAACGGAAATACCAGATGTGAGCAACCGGAACAGTAAGGGTGATATGACCCATACGTTCACGACGTACTTTCTTCTCTGTTACTTCCACTCCACAACGGTCACAAACGATTCCTTTGTAACGGATACGTTTGTATTTACCGCAGTGACATTCCCAATCTTTCACCGGTCCGAAAATCCTTTCGCAAAACAGTCCGTCGCGCTCAGGCTTATAGGTCCGGTAATTGATGGTTTCAGGCTTCAGAACTTCACCGCTTGACTGCTCGAGGATATGTTCCGGAGAAGCAAGACTGATGATGATCTTGGTGAAATTGGATTTGATCTTTATTTCTTTTCTGGTTGCCATCTTTTTAATTTTTTAGTTTGATTGAAAAATGAAGCTGTTTGCCGCAATTCATATCAAACATTATTCGAGGGTAATCTTAAGGCCGAGACCACGAAGTTCGTGTAACAATACATTGAAGGATTCCGGAATTCCAGGTGTCGGGAGATTGTCTCCTTTCACTATCGCTTCGTATGTTTTCGCGCGACCGATGACATCATCTGATTTCACAGTGAGAATTTCCTGGAGAATGTTGGCTGCACCGAATGCTTCGAGTGCCCAAACCTCCATCTCACCAAATCGCTGACCTCCGAACTGCGCCTTACCACCCAACGGTTGCTGAGTGATGAGTGAGTATGGTCCGATTGAACGGGCGTGCATCTTGTCATCAACCATGTGTCCAAGTTTCATCATATAGATGATACCGACTGTTGCAGGCTGATCAAAACGTTCTCCCGTTCCGCCGTCATGCAAATAGGTTGAACCAAATTTCGGTAAACCTGCTTTCAGCACATAGTCATCAATTTGTTCGATTGTTGCCCCGTCAAAAATCGGAGTGGCAAAGTTCATTCCGAGTTTTTCTCCGGCCCATGCCAGGATAGTTTCGTAAATCTGACCAAGGTTCATCCGTGAAGGTACACCAAGAGGATTCAAAACGATATCCACAGGAGTTCCGTCTTCGAGGAACGGCATATCTTCATCACGAACAATCTTAGCTACGATACCTTTGTTACCGTGACGTCCGGCCATCTTATCACCAACTTTGAGCTTACGCTTTTTGGCGATATAAACTTTAGCAAGCTGCACGATTCCTGCAGGTAATTCATCACCTACTGTAAGCGCAAACTTTTTACGTTTATAGATACCCGTTACATCATTGAACTTGATATTGAAGTTGTGCAACAGTTGCTTAATCTGATCATTCTTCTCTTTATCGGTTGTCCATTTATCAGGATTCACCGTTTCGTAGTTGATTTCAGAAAGCATCTTCTGTGTAAACTTAGCGCCTTTCGGGATGATGACCTCTTTAAAGAGATCAGTTACACCCTGAGAAGTTTTTCCGCTTACAAGAAGGAATAATTTATCGATAAGCTTTTCTTTCAATTCAGCAGCCTGCTGATTGTATTCTTTATCGAGTTTTTCCAGTTGAATCTTTTCGTCATTCTTCTGTGCTTTGTCTTTTGCAATAACACGAGAGAACAAACGCTTATCAATTACAACTCCTTTTACAGATGGTGGAACTTTCAAAGAAGCATCCTTCACGTCTCCGGCTTTATCACCAAAGATTGCACGCAGAAGTTTTTCTTCCGGTGAAGGATCAGTCTCTCCTTTAGGAGTGATTTTACCAATGAGGATATCTCCTTCTCCAACTTCCGCTCCAACACGAATGATTCCATTTTCATCCAATTCACGTGTAGCTTCTTCACTTACGTTTGGAATATCAGCAGTCAGTTCTTCCATACCACGTTTTGTATCGCGTACTTCCAGACTGTACTCATCTACGTGAATGGATGTGAAGATATCTTCACGGATTACTCTTTCAGAAATTACAATAGCATCTTCGAAGTTGTATCCTTTCCATGGCATGAAAGCAACTTTAAGGTTACGGCCCAGTGCAAGTTCTCCGCCTTGTGTCGCATATCCTTCAGAGAGTACTTGTCCCTTTTTAACCTTCTGTCCTTTTTGAACAATCGGCTTCAGGTTAATACAGGTACTCTGGTTCGTTTTCTGGAATTTGGTAAGATTGTATGACTTTACATCATCTTCAAAACTCACCAGTTTTTCGTGTTCTTTGCGGTTGTAACGAATCACAATTTCATTTGCATCCACATATTCAACGACTCCATCACCTTCCGCGTTAATTAACACACGTGAATCTCTTGCAACCAATCCTTCGAGACCGGTTCCTACAATCGGAGCCTGTGGACGAAGCAAAGGAACAGCCTGACGTTGCATGTTTGATCCCATCAAGGCACGGTTCGCGTCATCGTGTTCGAGGAACGGAATGAGCGATGCGGCGATAGAAGCAATCTGGTTTGGACCAACGTCAATGAGATGGATCTTATCAGGTTCTACGATAGGGAAATCACCTTCGTATCGAGCTTTTACTTTTGCTTCTTCGAAATCACCTTTTTCATTTACTCCTGCATTTGCCTGCGCGATAACTTTTCCGTCTTCTTCTTCAGCAGTGAGGTAAATGACCGGTTTCTCAACATCCACACGACCGCCGGTAACACTGCGGTATGGTGTTTCAATAAATCCGAGGTTATTAATTTTCGCAAAAACACAGAGTGAAGAAATCAAACCGATGTTTGGTCCTTCCGGTGTTTCAATAGTACACAAACGACCATAGTGCGTATAGTGTACGTCACGAACTTCGAATCCGGCACGTTCACGGGAGAGACCACCTGGTCCGAGTGCCGACAAACGGCGCTTGTGAGTGATTTCTGCAAGTGGATTTGTCTGATCCATGAATTGTGACAACTGATTCGTTCCGAAGAATGAATTGATAACGGAAGACAAAGTCTTCGCGTTAATCAAGTCAGCCGGAGTGAATACTTCATTGTCACGTACATTCATACGTTCACGAATAGTACGGGCCATTCGTGCAAGACCTACTCCGAATTGAGCGTACAGTTGTTCACCAACGGTACGTACACGACGGTTAGACAAGTGATCGATATCATCGACCTCCGCTTTGGAGTTGATCAACTGTATAAGCTGACGGATGATTTCAATGATGTCCTGCTTGGTGAGTACACGAGTATCTTCGGCAATTTCAAGACCGAGTTTTTTGTTGATACGGTAACGTCCAACATCTCCAAGGTCATATCGTTTATCAGAGAAGAACAATTTGTCGATAATGCCACGCGCCGTTTCTTCATCCGGTGGTTCAGCATTTCTCAACTGGCGGTAGATGTGTTCTACGGCTTCTTTCTCTGAATTGGAAGTATCTTTTTGAAGTGTATTGTAAATGATCGCGTAATCGTTGGTGTTCATGTCTTCCTTGTGCAGGATGATAGACTTGACACCTGATTCAACAATTTGTTCCAGATGATGATCTTCCAGAATAGTTTCGCGTTCAATGATTACTTCATTACGTTCGATAGAAACCACTTCACCGGTATCCTCATCCACAAAATCCTCAACCCAGGTCTTCAATACCCTGGCGGCGAGTTTTCTGTTCAATGCATTTTTGATACCTGATTTAGTGACTTTAAATTCATCTGCCAGACCAAAGATTTCAAGAATCTCTTTATCTGTCTGATAGCCGATCGCACGCAACAATGTCGTAACCGGGAATTTCTTTTTCCGGTCGATGTAAGCATACATCACATTGTTGATATCGGTAGCGAATTCAATCCAGGATCCTTTGAAAGGAATCACACGGGCTGAATACAATTTCGTTCCGTTGGCATGGCGGCTTTGTCCAAAAAATACGCCTGGCGAACGATGCAATTGAGAAACGACAACACGTTCCGCACCATTGATCACAAAAGTTCCCTTTGGTGTCATGTACGGAATGGTTCCCAGGTATACGTCCTGGACTATCGTTTCAAAATCTTCGTGCTCCGGATCTGTGCAATACAATTTCAGTTTTGCTTTCAGAGGAACACTATGAGTCAATCCGCGCTCAATACATTCTTCGATCGAATACCTTGGTGGATCGATGAAATAATCCAGAAACTCGAGAACGAAATTGTTCCGTGAATCTGTGATCGGGAAATTCTCACTGAATACTTTATAAAGACCTTCTTTCTGACGGTTGTCAGAGGTTGTTTCAAGCTGGAAAAAATCCTGAAAAGATTTCAGTTGGACATCCAAAAAATCAGGATAGTCGATCGTGTGTTTGTTCGTCGAGAAGCTGATTCTTCTGGTTGGAGTGATGGCTGTGGACACGGTGCTGGGGTTTATTAAGTGAATTGAATTTTTAATGGTGAATGGTTCCGGAACCTTCACGCATTAAAAAAGGATATAGACCTATCCCCGTTTTGAGCGGGGAAAGGTCTATAATTGCTCGCGGACAGAAGCCGGTTCCTTACTTAAGTTCAATCTCAGCTCCTGCTTCTTCTAATTGTGTTTTAATAGAATTCGCTTCTTCTTTAGAAACACCTTCTTTAACTGGTTTTGGTGCTCCATCAACGAGGTCTTTTGCTTCTTTCAAGCCAAGTCCGGTGATTTCTTTCACCAATTTAACGATGTTCAATTTTGCTCCACCAGGACTTTTGAGGATAACATCGAAAGTTGATTTTTCAGCTGCAGCGGAACCGCCGTCGCCACCACCAACTGCAGCAACAGCTACAGCAGCGGCTGCTGGTTCGATACCATATTCATCCTTCAGGATCTTTGCAAGTTCATTTACTTCTTTCACTGTCAGATTGACTAACTGCTCAGCGAACGCTTTGAGATCTGCCATTTTTTATAAGGTTTTAATTGTTAGAGATTCAGATTTGGGTTAATGGGTAATATGTTGTTCTTGGAAGCATTCTTTTTTTTCACTTTCAGCGAATTGCTTATGCAGCTCTTTCAGAAAGTGTTTTAATAATTCCGGCAAGTTTGCCACCACCAGACTGAAGTCCGGAGATAACATTGCGTGCAGGAGATTGTAACAAGGCAATAATGTCAGCCACCAATTCATTTTTAGATTTGATGGTTGCCAGTGTATCCAATTGATTGTCGCCAACGAATACAGCTGTTTCGATCCAGGCACCTTTCAAAAGCGGTTTATCGTTTCCACTTTTGCGGAATTCCTTGATCAGCTTAGCCGGAACGTTTCCTGTTTCACTAAACATGAGGGCACTTGTACCCTTCAGCGAAACGAACAAGCCTTCATAGGCTGCAGCGTCTTGCTTTTCCATTGCTTTTTGAATCAGGGAATTTTTAGCGACGAGCATCTTCACGCCTTTGCTGAAACACAAGCGACGTAACTGAGATGTTTTTGCTACAGTAAGTGCCGAAGTATCGGTTACGTAGACGTTTGGATATTTAGTGAGGAGTTGCGCGATCTCGCCAATGATCACATCCTTTTCTTCTCTTTTCATGTTGAATTACGATTAAGGGTTAAGCGGAAAAACTCCCGGTTACGATAAGGTTTTAGTATCAATTTGCACTGAAGGGCTCATTGTACTTGACAGGTACACACTCTTCATGTAAGTGCCCTTTGCTGATGAAGGCTTCAGTTTGATAATTGTGTGAAGCAATTCATTTGCGTTTTCAGCGATCTTCTTGGCATCGAAAGAAACTTTTCCGATGGACGCATGGATACTGCCTTGCTTGTCAACTTTGAAGTCGATTTTACCGGCTTTCACTTCATTTACTGCCTTCGCGATATCAGTCGTAACAGTCCCTGTTTTCGGGTTCGGCATGAGATTTCTTGGTCCAAGGATTTTACCCAACTTACCTACTTTACCCATCACACTGGGCATAGTGATAACTACATCAATGTCGGTCCATCCCTGTTCAATTTTCTGGATGTATTCATCCAATCCAACATAGTCAGCACCTGCGTCTTTTGCTTCGGCTTCTTTGTCAGGAGTACACAATACCAGAACTTTTTTGGTTTTACCGGTTCCGTGCGGAAGCGTCACGACACCACGAACCATTTGATTTGCTTTCCGCGGGTCTACACCCAGGCGGATGCTCAAATCGACTGATGCGTCAAATTTCGTGTTGGTTATTTCCTTCACGATTTTGGAAGCATCTGCCAAATTGTAAGCCTTGCTTTGATCCACTTTGGCCAAAGCTTGCTTTCTCTTTTTACTAATTTTTGCCATTGAATTTAATTTTTGAAGTACCAACGGGATTGATGGGATCTCCCCCTCCTTCTATGAATAGTTGAACTATATTAACCTGAAATGATCAGGAATGAATTCAAACAATTGCGGTAGTCAATCTGATTCTTGATCAGAACGGACGTTCACCTTCTACAGTAATACCCATGCTGCGTGCTGTTCCGGCAACCATGCTCATCGCTGATTCGATTGTGAAACAGTTCAGGTCAGGCATTTTGATCTCAGCGATCTGGCGAACCTGAGCCCAATTAACTGTACCTACCTTATTACGGTTAGGTTCTTTTGAACCGCTTTTCAACTTTGCAAAATCCAACAGCTGGACAGCTGCAGGAGGGGTTTTGATAACGAAATCAAAAGACTTATCGGTGTATACTGTGATGATTACAGGCAATACTTTTCCTGGTTGATCCTGCGTACGGGCATTGAACTGTTTGCAGAACTCCATGATGTTAACACCTTTTGCTCCGAGGGCCGGACCAATTGGAGGG
Organism: uncultured Bacteroidota bacterium; assembly: GCA_937871435.1. Lineage (GTDB taxonomy): Bacteria > Bacteroidota > Bacteroidia > AKYH767-A > 2013-40CM-41-45 > JADKJP01. The sequence goes on from CALMQM010000060.1 coordinate 19,349, forward strand.
GCCGGATTTGCCGCGCCGCCTTTAACCTGTAATTTGATGTATGTGCTTATCTCTTTTGCCATGGCTCTTTTTTAATTTGTCTCAACAGAAATTTCTCCTTGCGAGTGGAAGCTCACGCAGGTTAATTTCCATTTGATCTTTACTCTTTTTCTACTTGCATATAATTCAGCTCAAGTGGTGTTTTTCTACCGAAAATTTTCACCATTACTTTAAGCTTTTTCTTTTCTTCATTGATTTCTTCAATCACTCCGCTGAAACTGTTAAATGGTCCGTCAATAACCTTTACTGTTTCGCCAACAACAAACGGCACATTCATTACTGCTTCACTATCCGCCAGCTCATCCATTTTACCGAGGATACGGTTCACTTCAGACTGACGCAAAGGTGCAGGTGCTTCTCCTTTCGCTCCCAGGAATGAAATTACTCCTGAGATATTTTCTATGATGTGAGGAATTTCTCCCACCAATGCTGCTTCAATAAGCACATAACCAGGCAGGATATTTCTCTCTTTACTTACTTTTTTGCCATTTCTAATCTGGTAGAATTTCTCCGTTGGTATCAATACCTGCGCAACGTAATCATTCAATTTGAGACGGTTGATTTCGGATTCGATGTATTGCTTCACCTTCTTCTCCTTACCGCTAATGGCACGTACGACATACCATTTTCTCACCAGTTCTTTCTGCTGTTGTGCTTCGGACATTGCTTGGCTGAATTAGGCAATCATTTTATAGAATAGATTCATGATGGCTTGGAAACCAAAATCCATCAGAAAGATCACGATACCAATGATAGCTGTCGCTACCATGACCACGATCACACTACTTTGAAGTTCTTCCCATGTAGGCCAACTTACTTTGTCGACCAGCTCAGTGTAACTTTCTTTGATATAAGCAGAGATTTTGCTCATTTTGAATAATTCAGTATTGGGTTAAACACCTCAGATTTCCCGGAAAGATTCATGTAAATGAACGATATCAGGAATCAATCTTTGCACGGGTGGAGAGACTCGAACTCCCAGCCAACGGTTTTGGAGACCGCTACTCTACCAATTGAGCTACACCCGTATGGCCGGTTTAGGTAGAAGAATGAGAACTGTTCTGCAATAACTTCGCTTTTTAGCTCAAAATCCTTATTTCTCTAGACCTCGTATTGACAGGAAACAGCAGGAGATGTTACCATCACCTGCTGTCGCCCAATATCAATTGATTTACTTAACGATTTCAATTACCTGACCAGCACCAACGGTACGGCCACCTTCACGGATCGCAAAACGAAGACCTTTGTCCATCGCTACCGGCTGGATCAATTCCACAGTGATCGTTACGTTATCACCAGGCATTACCATTTCACGTCCTTCAGGAAGCGTGATTTCACCAGTTACGTCAGTTGTACGCAGGTAGAACTGAGGACGGTATTTGTTGTGGAAAGGAGTGTGACGACCACCTTCTTCTTTCTTCAATACGTAGATCTCAGCTTTGAATTGAGTATGAGGAGTGATTGAACCAGGTTTTGCAACCACCATTCCACGACGGATATCGTTCTTTTCGATACCACGCAGCAACAGTCCAACGTTATCTCCTGCTTCACCGCGGTCAAGAATTTTACGGAACATTTCTACTCCGGTAACAGTTGACTTCAGTGATTTCTCCTGCATTCCGATGATTTCAACATCATCACCGGAGTTGATTACACCACGCTCAATACGACCTGTAGCAACAGTACCACGACCGGTGATTGAGAACACGTCTTCCACAGGCATGAGGAAAGGCTTATCAACATCACGTGGAGGAATCGGAATGTATGTATCAACAGCATCCATCAATTGCATGATGGTTTCAACCCATTTTGGATCTTTATTCAAACCACCCAAAGCAGAACCACGGATGATTGGTGTGTTAGAACCATCGAATTCATAGAAACTCAAAAGTTCACGGATTTCCATTTCAACGAGGTCAAGCAGTTCAGGATCGTCAACCATGTCCACTTTGTTCATGAACACAACGATTTTAGGAACACCTACCTGACGTGCAAGAAGGATATGCTCACGTGTTTGTGGCATTGGACCATCTGTTGCAGCTACTACAAGGATAGCTCCATCCATCTGAGCAGCACCGGTAACCATGTTTTTCACGTAGTCAGCGTGACCTGGACAGTCAACGTGAGCATAGTGACGGTTAGCAGTTGCATATTCAACGTGTGCAGTGTTGATTGTGATACCACGCTCTTTTTCTTCAGGAGCGTTATCGATTGAATCGAATGAACGTAATTCAGCAAGACCCTTATCAGCCAAAACTGTGGTAATGGCGGCTGTAAGGGTAGTTTTACCGTGGTCTACGTGACCAATTGTTCCAATATTGACGTGAGGTTTGGAACGATCGAATTTTTCTTTTGCCATCGCAATGAGGTATTAGAGGTTAATGATTTAGAATTAAGTAGAAGTGTATGTTTTATTGTTTTTCCGAAAGGACTGATCGAGGGAAGCTCTTGTCAGTCTAAACAGTCAAACAAATAATAACCGTTTCAAAAAGGCTTTTAGGCCCGGATAATTTAGGGTTGAATTTCTTTTGAAATACCCATCCTTATCCTTTTCAAAATACAAACAGTTCAACAAACCAGAATCAAACTGTTTTTCCCAGGTTAATTTCCGGGACGCCGCACCTGTTCATGAGTTCGGCATTTCAGAGCCAATGACCAGGATCGAACTGGTGACCTCATCCTTACCATGGATGTGCTCTACCAACTGAGCTACATTGGCCTGCTTGAGTAAAAGAAATGTTACCCTTTACTCAATTCAAGAGCGGAAGACGGGGCTCGAACCCGCCACCCTCAGCTTGGAAGGCTGATGCTCTACCAAATGAGCTACTTCCGCTTGCAAGGATTTGATCCATCGGTCCTCAGACCGGGCATTTTCTTTTGAGAACCCTCTCAATTCACAGAAACTGAATCCAGAATTGATGGTGGGGAGAGGAGGATTCGAACCTCCGAAGCTTGCGCAACGGATTTACAGTCCGTCCCATTTGGCCACTCTGGTATCTCCCCTTCTCAATGGTTTATTCAACCAGCATTTTTGTTTCAAAGAACTCGAGCCGATGGAGGGATTCGAACCCCCGACCCACTGATTACAAATCAGTAGCTCTGGCCAACTGAGCTACATCGGCGTTTTTGACCTAATTTCAACGAATACACTACCCCTCCAAAAAGGGATTGCAAATGTAGAAAAGCTGATTCGAATTACAAATTTTAAAGAAAAATATTTTCAAAAAAGAGCAAAAAGAAAAGGTTCCCCAAAAGAGGAACCTTCCAATAACATACTGGACAAAATACGGAAACCGTAGAATCAGGCAATCACTCTGGCAAGCGGATAACGCTTCTTCCACATTTTAAATGCGGCCATTGAGTGAACTACCATCATGGTTTTATGATCGAGCTGAACTTTGATGCGGGTGGCGGCATCATGCTCAGGCTGTTTAACGATTTTGGCCTTTCTTTTAGGGCGACGTACCATATTCTTTAGATTAATTATAAATACTATTTATACAACAAGAAACACTTTGAAAATGTTTCGCAGATGAAGTTTCCAAGTACTGTACCACTTAAGCAAAAAGCCGCATTGGCAGAAAACCCAGAAAAGATGCGAAATACCCATACGCATTTCCTGATCAAAGAAACGATTCTAGTCGGACATTATTCGTTAATGTACGTTAAAATATTAAAAAATTGAAAAAACGCAGAAAAAGCGTAAAAATCAGGCGATCAGAAATAAAGGAAAATGAAGTTTATGAAGATTTCAAGTATAAACTGAAACAAAGTCAATCCCAATCCAGATGCCTGTGTTTCATCAATTATTTTCAAATACTTTGCATATAATTGAAAACAAGCATCTTAAATGAATGTCTGATGCTGACAAAAAGTCGGGGATCAACCAATTTTTTCAACCAACTCTGCCAAACGGTTGCTATAGCCCATTTCATTATCATACCATCCGACAATTTTCACCATCGGTCCGAGCACTGTAGTCAGTTGCGAATCAAAAATACATGAAGCAGGATTCCCAATTATATCAACGGATACTATTGGGTCAGAAGTATACTCAAGAATTCCTTTCAATTTATTTTCCGACTCGTACAAGAAAGCAGCATTGATTTCTTCCAAATCAGGATGTGCCTTCAAAATACAGGTAACATCTGTCAATGAACCATCGGGTGTTGGCACACGAACCCCTGCTCCACCCAACTTTCCTTGTAAATGAGGCAGTACATCACCGAGAGCTTTTGCTGCACCAGTAGTCGTTGGAATGATAGAAACCGCCGCTGCCCGTGCCCTTCGGAGGTCTTTGTGCGGAGCATCATGAATATTCTGATCACCTGTATAAGCATGGATCGTAGTGACAAAAGCAGATTCAATTCCCCATCTTTCATCTAAAATCTTGAGCATTGGAGCTGCATTATTTGTTGTACAGGAAGCATTAGATAATATTTTATCCTCAGGGAGAATTATTTCATCATTTACACCCAACACAATTGTTTTGACAGGTTCCTTTCCTTTGGCCGGAGCTGACAATACAACTTTTCGAGCTCCAGCCGTAAGATGCAACTCCGCTCCTGCTTTATCTGTAAAGAATCCTGTACATTCCAATACTACATCTATGTTCAATGACTTCCAGGGAAGTTTAGCGGGATCACGCTCTGAAAGACTTTGAATTTTATGTCCATTAATATTCAAAAATTTATCATCACAAGAAACATCACCATCAAAGCGGCGATGAATAGAATCATACTTGAATAAATGCGCAAGCGTTGGATTGTCCGTTAAATCATTAATCGCAACAAGTTCAACATTTTGCTTTTTCATCAGCATCCTTGCAGTCATACGACCTATTCTGCCAAAGCCATTTATTGCTACTCTGATTTTTTTCATTCTTTAAATATTAATTGAATAAATTACTACTGAATGAATATATATAATCCTCCCTATTTGTTTTTATAGAAAACGGAGAAGTAAAAACAAAATGATCGCTTTTACAAAAGATGTTTTTCAGCATGATAACTGGAACGAACCAACGGTCCGCTTTCCACCACCCGAAATCCCATTTCCATTCCGAGTGTTTTGTACTCTGTAAAAATATCGGGGTGAATGAACTCTTGCACCGAAAGATGAGAAGATGTAGGTTGCAAGTATTGGCCTAAAGTGAGAATGGAAACATTGGAATTTCGAAGGTCCTGCATTGACTCAATCACTTCTTCCTTACTTTCTCCAAGGCCGAGCATGATTCCGGATTTCGCAGGAATGCCGGCATCACTGATTCTTCTAAGTACTTCAAGACTCCTGTCGTATTTAGCCTGAACGCGGACTTGTTTTGTCAGGCGCCTGACCGTTTCAAGGTTATGTGATATCACTTCCGGTTTAACATCAATCATTCGTTGAAGATTGTCCCACTTACCCTGAAAATCAGGTATCAGTGTTTCTAAAGTTGTTCCGGGCGAATACTCACGTATTTTCTGAATTGTTTCCACCCAGATTCTTGAACCACCATCTTCAAGATCATCCCTGTCAACCGAAGTAATCACACAATGTTTCACTCCCATCAGTTTAACAGATTTCGCTACTCGAAGTGGTTCAAATGGATCTACAGCTTCGGGTCGACCAGTTGCTACATTACAAAATCCGCAAGAGCGCGTACAAACATTTCCCAGGATCATGAAGGTGGCTGTACCTGCTCCCCAGCATTCACCCATGTTCGGACAATTACCACTCTGGCAAATTGTGTGAAGTTTATGATCTGTCACTATTTCCCTAACCTTCCGATATTCTTCTCCGATCGGCAGTTTTACTCGCAACCAATCCGGTTTTCGTGTGTTAGGTCGACTTGCTTCTGCAGGTGAATTCATGCTCTGTCCTTTCTGTTTCATCCTATAATCTGGCAGGCTTACCATTTCCCTCCCCACAATAGGGAGAGATAAAAGTTAACGTACAAATTTTCGTTTTTATTATAGGCCATAATTGGAATTGCCTTGGGAAAATAATCTACAACAACGCCTGCTTCCAAAGCAGTAACTTTTTGTTGCCAGCCTGCATATTCAAATGACAAGGCCAGCTTTCCATAAATCCCGGGATAAATACTCATCTTTCCAAGCCCATTGAAATAAGGTCCGGGTCCGTAAATATTTTCCACTGCTTGTTGCTGTGGATCGTTTGGATCATACCGCCGTGTATCAATTACTTTTGCAAGTGAATCATAAGGATCATCGACAAGGATTTCCAGGTAAACCGGTTTTGTAATTCCGAGATCCAGTCCGGCGCAATAATTTGATCTTACTTCCACTCCACTTCTTTCCGCTTTGCTGAACAAAGTATGTTGTCTTCCTACTCCGGTTCTGAGTAAATACACAAAATTCAATTTACCATAAAAAAATGGTCTTGAATCAGGGTAATATGGATTAGGTTGCTTGTATTGTTTAGGATGACGAACAGAAACGAAATCAATATCCAGTAATTTCTTTTTATATCCAGTTTGATGCCATGCACGGCGAAACGTGATGCCAAAACCGGATGAATGAATATTCAAGCCGCCTTCGGCTTCATTCCTGTAAAGTATGGTAACATCGTCTTGCGCGACACGCGTAGAATCTTGCGCGAAAAGTAGTCCAGAGAAAAACAGAAATAAAATGGTGAGATAGCGCTTCATATCTGAATTACAAAACTACATAAATTCCTTAAATGTATTTCATGACATTAGATCATCTATCATAAATACGTCATTCTATTAAAATCAAATCATATTTGTACTCCATCAAATCCATCATATATGTTCAGGAATACCTAATTTCGTCATATGGAAACTATTCATACAGTGTATACAGGTGATTTGCGCACTGAGGCAACGCATGTAAAATCGAAGGTCCGCATTTTCACAGATGCTCCGCCTGACAATCAGGGAAAGGGAGAGTCTTTTTCTCCGACGGATTTACTTGCCGGATCTCTCGGAAGTTGCATGGCTACTGTAATGGGTATTGCTGCAAGGGAAAAAGGCATCAATATCGATGGTATGGAATTGAGCATCACAAAAATCATGGCTGCAAATCCAAGGAGAGTTGCTGAAGTTCAGGTTGAATTATCAATGCCAGACCGAGAATATTCAGATCGTGAAAAAGCAATTCTTATTCATACTGCAGAAACATGTCCGGTCGCATTGAGTTTACATCCCGACTTGAAACAGAAAATCACTTTTCACTGGAAGTGATCAGGCTTTTCTCCTATAAATAAGAAAAGCGAACCTGGATTGGGTTCGCTGGAACAATTTCTTTGCGGAGAAAATTAACCGCGTACTTCCTTAGTCGCCTTTGGACTTCCGGAATGTCCGTATGCAGGACATTTTTCATGTGATTTGCAGGAAGCAAATAGAATTGCAATCACTGCAACGAGGGCAGATACACGGATGAATTTTTTCATGAGGAATATTAAGTCGTTATTGTTGGAAACGAAGCTTTTGTAAAAATGTTTTGAACACTTTCGAAAAGCCTTGCAAAAATAGCTTTTTATCAAAATTCACCAAGTGCGAGTTTTCAACATATTAACATGGCTCCGTTTTTATTAAAAAAAAGGGAATGTGAAACCCAATACTTACAATTTTTAACTTCACATCATGGCAACAGTGGACCCTAAAATTGAAGAAAGCTGGAAAATTCACCTCGAAAACGAGTTTAAATCACCTTATTTCGAGAAATTAAAGGACTTTTTGAAGACCGAAAAAAAAAATGGAGAACCCATATTTCCTCCCGGTCCCAGAATATTTTCAGCATTTGAGCATACCCCATTTGATAAAGTGAGAGTAGTAATTCTTGGGCAGGATCCATACCACGGAGCCGGACAAGCCCATGGATTGTCCTTTTCTGTTCCTGCAGGTATCGGAATTCCTCCTTCCCTGCTCAATATTTTCAAAGAGCTGAGAAACGATTTGGGATTACCCATTCCATCTACAGGAAATTTAGAAAAATGGGCCGATCAGGGCGTACTCTTACTCAATGCTACACTTACAGTGAGGGAAAATCAACCCGGTTCACATCAGAATAAAGGCTGGGAACAATTTACGGATGCTGTAATCCGTGAAATCTCTGCCAGGAAAAGCGGAGTGGTTTTTATTTTATGGGGAAAATATGCGCAGGCAAAGGAAGTTCTCATTGATACTACAAAACACTTTGTACTTAAATCGCCTCATCCATCTCCTTTTTCAGCCGACAGAGGATTTTTTGGTTGCAAACATTTTTCAAAGACAAATGAAATTTTAAAGTCAGAAGGATACAAAGAAATAGACTGGAGTTTAAAGTGAGAATCAATTTTCAATGAAACTTTATTCTTTTCGTTCGTGTGAGTAATAAAAGGAACCTGAATGAGTGATTTCAACAAGAGTGTACACTATTGTGCCTCCGGTAGTATTAGAAAGCCGGTATTGTATGCTTTTTTTCTGTGTATTGGTTTATTACAAAGTGAACTACTTTTTGCACAAACAAAATTAAGTCCATCCATTCAGCTTTTGGATACAGAACAGCAGAGTGCTTTTGCAGGGATTCAACAACAAATTCTCCCTCAAAAATTTTACAGAGACACCAATGAATTGAAAAAAGCAATGCAGGAAGCTATACTCTTATTGCAAGGAAACGGTTTTTTATCTGCAAGCTTCGATAGTTTTACCGTTTCCGGCAATCAGGCCAGGTCATATCTATTTTTGGGTAAAACATTTTACTGGGGAACATTGTCAAAAGGTAATGTTGAAGATGCGTATTTAAGCGGTACCGGATTCAGATCAAAAGCAGTCGATAAAAAAATTTTCAAGTACGATCAGATTCGCCGCATACAAGAAAAGATATTACAAAATTGTGAGAACAACGGATATCCATTTGCAAGTATCAGGCTTGACAGCATTATATTAATTGATAATTCTTTTACCGCGAGTTTGCATTTGGAAAAAAACAAAGCAATAACAATTGACAGCGTTCTCTTACGCGGAAAAGCGACAATCGCACAAGTTTACATCAACAGTTATATTGGAATAAATCCCGGCGATGTGTATGATGAGTCCAGAATTTCGAAAATATCTAACAGGCTTCGTGAGCTTCCATTTGTGACTGAAAACAGACCCAACCGTGTTCTATTTACAAACAAGGAAACCAAGCTTGAATTATTTCTTGAAAA
>CALMQM010000061.1 GCA_937871435.1 uncultured Bacteroidota bacterium
TGGATTAGGCACTGAATAATTGTTTATTAACAAATCAAATAACCGGATGAGAGCATACAGCAGGCAATGCAGGCAGCAAAATTTTAATTCGCTATCTGAAGTTTATTTTCTTTCAGGTATCTGTAAATAGTAGATTTTCCGACCCCGAGTTTCTTGGCAACCAACACGACATTATTATCATACTTCTCCAAAAAATGTCCGATGATTCGCATCGTATATTCTTCCAGTGAAGTTTCTTCAAATGCAAGTGCCTGCATGGAATTGGTATTTTCAATACGGATATCCTGTGCTTCGATGGTACTACCTGAAGACATCACCGCGCTGAGTTCAACGATCGCTTTCAGCTCACGCACATTTCCGGGATAATAATAGCGCATCAGTTTATCCTGAGCCTCCGCGCTGAAACTGATCTTTTGCATTTTGTTGTCTTTGCAAAATGAATCCAGCAAATGCTTGGCTATAACCAGTACATCGCTTCCACGGTCTCTCAGAGCAGGAAGAAAAATCGGTAATCCTAACAAACGATAGTACAAGTCTTCGCGGAAAGTACCTTTCTGAACTTCATCCAATAAATTTTTGTGCGTAGCGATAATAACACGCACATCTATTTTGATGATCTTATTCGAACCAACTCGTGATACTTCTCTTTCCTGTAGAATACGAAGTAACTTTGCCTGAAGAGAAAAATCCATTTCACCGATTTCATCAAGGAACAAAGTACCGCCATCCGCTTCTTCAAACTTCCCGGCACGAGTTGCCATTGCTCCTGTGAAAGATCCCTTTTCATGACCGAACAATTCACTCTCCAGAAGTTCAGCAGGAATTGCCGCCACATTCACAGCGACAAATGGTTTTGATTTACGATCGGAATGATAGTGTATCGCTTTTGCAACAAGTTCTTTTCCTGTTCCGGTTTCTCCGCTGATTGAAACTGTAATATTGGATTTGGCGGCTTTCTCCATCAGACCAAAAACCTGTCGAATGGCCGGACTGTTCCCCTGAATGACATTACCAAATTCATATTTCTTCCCAAGCTCTTCTTTCAAATGATCTACCTGGTTGCTCAGTTCTATTTGTTTGCAAATGTGAGCGATGCGATGGAGGAGATGATCGCGCGTGTCTTCGTCTTTTGTAATGTAATCGTAGGCGCCTGCACGCAACAATTCAACCGCGGTTTTCACATCTTCCTGATTCGAGATCACGATCACAGGCATATCAGGAAATTGTGATTTGATTCGCTTCAACAATTCATCTCCGTTAAAATCGGGCAGTGAAAAATCAAGTGTGATGAGGTGAGGCTGTTTGTACAAATTCGCCAGCAATTCTTTTCCGGAAGAAAAAGTGGTCACCTCATAATCAGGATTCAATGTGATATTGTATTTCAACAATTCCCTGTAAAAGTCGTTGTCTTCAACAACAAAAATCCGGATCTGTTTTGCGTCTTTCATTGGTTTCTCTTCAGTTAAAAAAGGATGGGTAAATTCAGTTTCGGGAGAAATTCCTGTTTTGAGACTATTTTTACAGAAAAGGGAAAAAAAGGTTGTGCATCCATGATGAAAAAATAAATGCATCCAAAATCATAAACCGGACTGGATTGAATAACAGGCCATTAGCCAAATCAATGAAGCGGCTAAGGATTGGGAAAAATGTGGTATGTAAAATTCAGCTAATGATTTGGAAGGGGTTCTGCCACTTTTTAATTCCATATTCCATTTGATTGAAAAAATGTATACATATATATATGTATACCGGCCAATAAGTAACAAATCCGTATTCGTTTTTGAAAATGATGAAAGCTCATCACCATCTTTGGAATACGGATTTAATAAAAACTCGTTGGCAGAATTACAATGGAATGTTGGCGTGTTTTTTTCTCGGAAGTTTTGCCACTTTATTTTCCAACATTTGAAAAGCAGTGATAAGTTTTTTTCTTGTGTCAGAAGGTTTGATTACTTCATCTACATAGCCATGTTCAGCGGCTTTGTATGGATTGGCAAACAACTCGATGTATTCCTGTTCTTTTTCTTTCAACTTTTGTTCAGGATTGGGAGATTCAGAAATTTCTTTTTTGAAAATAATTTCCGCGGCACCTTTTGCTCCCATCACAGCAATCTCCGCTGTTGGCCAGGCATAATTCATATCCGCTCCGATGTGTTTTGAATTCATCACATCGTAGGCACCGCCATATGCTTTGCGTGTGATCACAGTAATTCTTGGAACGGTTGCTTCACTGAATGCAAAAAGTAATTTCGCGCCGTTGGTAATTATACCATTCCATTCCTGATCTGTTCCCGGCAAGAAACCAGGTACATCTTCGAATACAAGCAGAGGAATATTGAAGCAATCGCAAAAGCGAACGAAGCGTGCAGCTTTAGTAGAAGCATGAATATCCAATACACCGGCGAGATGGGCCGGTTGATTCGCAACAATGCCGATGCTTTTTCCTGCCAGTCGTGCGAAACCTACGATAATATTCTCCGCGAAATCCTTGTGTACTTCGAGAAAGGTTCCTGAATCAACAGTTGCACGAATGACTTCATGCATATCGTAGGGTTGATTCGGATTTTCCGGTATGATTGTATCCAGTTCCGGTCGCAATTCATTGGCAGCTTCGTAAGGAACGGACGGAGCAGGTTCTTCACAGTTCTGCGGAATATAACTCAGTAGATTTCTCAACAAGTTGATGCACTCCAGTCCGTTCGCGCAGGTAAAATGCGTGACACCGGATTTTGTCGCGTGAGTAACTGCTCCTCCTAATTCTTCGGATGTCACATCTTCGTGAGTCACGGTCTTTACTACGTTTGGACCGGTAACAAACATGTAAGAATTATTTTCTACCATCATGATAAAATCCGTGATGGCCGGTGAATACACCGCGCCACCGGCACAGGGGCCCATGATAGCAGAGATCTGTGGAATTACTCCGGAAGCCAGAGTGTTTCTGTAAAATATATCCGCGTATCCTCCGAGAGATACTACACCTTCCTGAATTCTGGCTCCACCCGAATCATTCAATCCGATAACAGGTGCACCATTCTGCATCGCCAGATCCATGATACGACAAATCTTTTTAGCATGTGTTTCCGACAATGATCCGCCGAAGACAGTAAAGTCCTGAGCAAACACATACACCAGTCTGCCATTGATGGTACCGTAACCGGTTACCACACCATCACCAAGATATTTTTCGGCATCCATACCGAAATCCGTTGCCCGGTGAGTGACGAGCATGCCAATTTCTTCGAAGCTTCCTTCATCCATCAAAAAATGCAAGCGCTCGCGGGCGGTCAGTTTTCCTTTTTTATGATGTGCTTCAATTCTTTTTTTTCCTCCACCCAATTTGGCCTCTTCAATTTTTGCTTCGAGGGTTTTTATCTTTGAACTCATGGTTTGCTTGATTGAATAGGCGAATATAAGGAAATATAGAGTGAAGGGGGAAGAGTGAGTAAGGAAGAGAGAAGGGTAAATAGTGAGTTGTGAAGAGTGATGGTAAATAGTGTGATTTGAATTGTAGAAAGGAATCGATTTAAACCGAGTTTTGCATTCATTACCAACAGAATGCCTGCTTCCTGAATTCCGATTGCAAGCTATACGCTCTTTGCTATTTACCCTTCACTACACACTATTCACTTTTTCGTATTTTCGCCTTATGAAAGAAATTGTTGTCAGCGGGATTCGCAGCACAGGAAACCTGCACCTGGGAAATTATTTTGGAGCGGTGAAGAATTTCATCCAGATGCAGCATGAATACACCTGTTTCTTTTTTATTGCGGATTATCATTCACTGACAACACATCCGACGCCTGCTGATTTACATTCAAATGTAAAACAGGTGTTGGTTGAATACCTGGCTTGCGGACTGGATCCTGAAGTATCTACATTGTATGTACAAAGTGATTTACCTGAAATCGCTGAGCTCTATTTATTGCTGAATATGAATGTGTATGTAGGAGAACTTGAACGTTGTACATCATTCAAAGAAAAAATTCGCAAGCAACCGGATAATGTGAACGCGGGATTGCTTACGTATCCTTCCCTGATGGCCGCGGATATTCTCATTCACAGAGCACACAAAGTTCCTGTTGGGAAAGATCAGGAGCAGCATCTTGAAATGGCGCGAACTTTCGGCAATCGTTTCAACCGTATGTATCATACAGAACTTTTTCCTGAACCTTATGCATTCAATTACGGAACCGCGCTGACGAAAATTCCGGGACTCGATGGTTCCGGGAAAATGGGCAAGAGCGAAGGTGAAGGGAATGCAATTTTTCTTTCCGATACACCGGATGTGATCCGCAAAAAAATGATGCGCGCGGTAACAGATAGTGGTCCTACTACAGAAAATCAGGAAAAGCCTGAAGCAATTAGAAATATTTTCAAGCTCATGGAAGTTGTATCATCCGCGGAAACACTCGCGTTTTTTGAAGAGAAATACAACACCATGCAGATTCGTTATGGTGACATGAAAAAACAACTGGCGGAAGACATGATCACCTTCACTCAGCCTTTCAGGGAAAAAATTGAATCCCTGAAAAACGATGAAGAACTCATCCACAAAATTGCCAGTCGGGGCGCCGAAAAAGCCCGGGAAAGTGCTGCCCGTACCCTCCGGGAAGCCCGCCATGCTATCGGAATCCGCCATTTTTAAAGGGCTGAAAAACCATCACTAAAATTTAATCTCCTCATTTTTAACAATTTAATGCTTTACATCAAATTATATGTTGCAACATCTAATGTTGTGACGTATATTTGTACCCGAATTCAATACCTAAAAACGAATCCATCCAAAACAATCTAAAAACCTTATCCAAATGAAAAGTGTTCTCATGTTAGCTGCCGGTCTTGCCTTCTCGCTGACTTCAGTGGCTCAAAACTGGAAAATCGATCCGGCTCATTCTAAAATTCAATTCACTGCCAAATACCTGGTAATTTCCGATGTTGATGGTGAATTCAAAAAATTTGATGGGACCTTTACTTCAGCGAAACCTGACTGGAGTGATTTGCAACTAACGCTTAGCGCGGATGTCAACAGTATCAATACTGAAAATGAAATGCGCGACAAACATCTGATGTCTGATGATTTCTTCAATGCGGAAAAATTTCCTAAAATTACTTTCAACAGCAAGGGTATCAAAAGCCTTGGAAACAATAAATACTTACTGAGTGGAACTCTTACTGTTCGTGATGTAACTAAACAAGTTGAACTTCCACTGGTGTACGGAGGAACAGTAACAGATCCATGGGGAAATGTGAAGGCTGGATTTAAAGCAACAGGTAGCATTAACCGTCAGGAATATGGTTTAAAATATTCCAATGCGGCAAAAACAGGTGAAGCAGTGGTTGGCGACAATGTAGAATTTACCATCAATGCTGTTCTTATCAAACAATAATACCGAAGCGTGTGAATTTGCCGGCTGGCCGCTTCGTGTGGCTGGCCGGTTTTTTTATCTACTCCCATGAAACAATACATCGTTACCTCTAAACTCCCGGAAGAATTCACTCAAGAATTCCTTTCGCTGATTCCGTTGCAACGTGCTGCCGTCAACAGGCTGATGAACAAAGGAATCATCCTTACCTACGCTGTGGCAGGAGACCGTAGTAGATTATGGATTACACTTGAAGCGGAATCCGAAGCGGATGTAATCCACAATTTGAGTGAACTTCCGTTGATCCGCTTCATGCGTCCGGAAATAACGGAATTGCTCTTCTTCCACAATCTTTCTTTCATGCTTCCACATCCTTCACTGAACTGAATAATTATTCAGTATTGAAGATCGATGGAGAGAAAGATAGTCTGTCAATGCAATTACAAAATACCGAACCCTTGTATGCTCAAATTTGAAGAACCTATAATTGTGACTAACTCCGGTGAAATCTACAAAACAAGTGTGGATACTGGCCGTCTCGAATTCTTCGGTGATGAACCGCATGAAAAAGGTGGAGCCGACGCCGGTCCAACTGCGCATCAGCTTTTTCTTGCATCGTTGGGAACATGTACAGCCATCACAGTACGCATGTATGCCAACAGAAAAGGCTGGGATCTCAAAAAAATTACTGTAAGACTCAATATGGAAAAAGTGATTTCCGGAACAGAAGAACGTACACTCATTTATAAAAATGTTCAATGCGAAGGAGATCTCGATGAAAAGCAACACGAACGTTTACTCATGATTGCAGACAAATGTCCGGTACACAAAACGATGCTTGGACCGATCGAAATAAAAGAAATGCCAATCTCATCATTGTCATGAAAGAAATCACCAAACGTTACGTCAAAGAAGAACTCAGCGTTATCTGGAAACCACATTTGTGCATTCACTCAGCAGTATGTTTCCGCGGGTTGCCGAAAGTATTTGATCCACGGGTTCGGCCCTGGGTGAATCCGGATGGAGCGGAGAAAGATGAAATCATCCGTCAGGTGAAAGCATGTCCCTCCGGAGCTCTGAGTTATACTATTCAATCTTAAAATAAAAATCACTCCTAATGGAAAAACCAATTGTATCTATCCGCGTCCTCGACAAAGGACCCTACCTTGTAAAAGGAACATTTGTTTTTGTTGATGAAAAAGGAACCGAAGAAACAAAAGATGGCAACATCGCTTTTTGTCGCTGCGGACTTTCTTCCAACAAGCCATTTTGCGATGGCACACATCGCACCACAGATGTACTTGCACAATAACGCAACTAACCCTGTATCCAAAAACAATGATTACTCCCGGTAAAAATGTTCTCCCGCTGATTACTGACAGAAGAAGTCTGCGGGCTTTTGAACCAAAAATTCTGGATGATGAATCCATCTTCCTGCTCTTTGAAGCAGCACGATGGGCCCCATCCGCGTTCAATGAACAACCCTGGCGATTTATTCTTGCGCGTCGTCAGGATACAACTGAATTTGAACAAATGCTCAGTCTGCTGTATCCTTCCAACAGGTTGTGGGCTGTGAATGGGAGTTTGCTTATTCTCACCCTTGCGAAAATGTTCAACTCACACGACGGTAAACCCAATCGTCACGCTTTGCACGATGTAGGACTGGCTGTAGGAAATTTATCGTTACAGGCATCATCCATGCATCTGGCTTTGCATCAGATCGGTGGTTTTGATACCGGAAAAGCAAAAGAAATCTATTCAATTCCGGAAGGGTACGAGCCGGTAAGTATCATCCTCGCAGGATTTCCAGGAAATGCAGACCTGCTTCCGGAGCCATTGCGTATGCGTGAAGTCAATCCTCGGGTACGCAAGCCGGTAGAAGATATTGTCTTTTCTGCTAAATTTGGTTCCGGCCATTCCATTTCTCATCCAACTCAACACTCAAATGAAAACGATATTTCATCCCTCGAATGAACGTGGACACGCCAATCATGGTTGGCTCGATGCCCATCATAGTTTTAGTTTCGCTAACTGGTATGATCCGTCTAAGGTTCATTTCGGATTGCTCCGTGTACTCAACGACGATATTGTAGCGGGCGGACAAGGATTCGGGATGCATCCGCACAATGATATGGAGATTATCACCATCATCCTGGAAGGAGCACTTGAACATCGCGACAATATGGGCAATGGATCTGTGATTCGACCCGGAGATGTGCAGGTGATGAGTGCAGGAACTGGTGTCTTTCATTCTGAATTCAACCCATCGAAAACAGACCGAACAAACCTCTTTCAATTGTGGATTTTTCCAAAAGAAAATGGCATCGCTCCCCGGTATGATCAAAAAACCTTTGATGTAAAGGATCGGGAGAACAGTATTCAGACAGTTGCGTCCGGATTCAAAAAGAATGGTGAATTATACATTCATCAGGATGCGGCTCTTTCACTGAGCAAACTGGATACAGGAAAATCCCTACATTACGCCATGAATAAATCCGGCAACGGAGCCTATGTGATGGTAATAGATGGGAAAATAAAAATCGGTGATCAGGAACTTTCCCGCAGAGACGCGCTTGGAATTTCTGAAACACCTGATTTTACAATGACCGCGCTTGCACCATCAGAGTTATTGATTGTTGAAGTACCTATGCAATAAAACAAAACCTATTCGCTTCATTAAATGCTTTGTTCAGACATGAAACTTGAAGATGAAATTGTCCAGAAAAACTTTCGCTCAGAAGCCCACAAGCTTGGGGTGAATATCATCTTCACCTTTAACTGGGTGGATAATTTCCACTCATGTCTGATGAAACGTTATGGACTCACTTCCCAACAGTTTAATATCCTCCGGATTTTAAGAGGACAATATCCTTCTCCGGCGAATATTAAATTGCTGCGGGAACGCATGCTCGATAAGATGAGTGATGCATCACGAATCGTAGAAAAGCTGAGAACAAAAGGTTTTGTCGAACGCAATACCAATGAATCCGATCGTCGTGCCTGTGATGTAATCATCACACAGAAAGGTCTCGATTTGCTGGAACTCATCGATAAAGAGGACGTTAATTTTGAAGGCTTTTTTTCAAATCTGAACCCTTCGGAAATGAAATTGCTGAATGACTTATTGGATAAATTGCGGGGCTGAGATTGTCTGTACGCATTCAATCCGCGAAAAAGGATTGAATTAAATTCCTGCTACCGAATCGCCTGAAAAAAATCCTGTATTTGAAAAAACAGGTTGAGTATTAACGTGCTCTTATTCATTCTTTTCCGAAAAAAATATTTTTCGTAGCCGCTTTTTATCCTACATTCGCCATTTAGGAAAGTACATTGAATTCCATTGAATCACATATCAGCGCGCTGCTTTATGATCACGATTGTGTGATCGTGCCATCACTCGGTGGTTTTCTTGTTTCTCAGGACACATCTCACATTCATGTTGCGCGACAAATCATCGACCCTCCATTCAGAAGAGTTGCCTTTAACATTTACCTGAGGCAAAATGATGGATTGCTTGCGAATCATCTCGTAGAATTTGATTCCGTCACCTATGCGGAAGCCCGTTTTCGAATTGATCAATATGTCCGGGATTGTTTTTCAAAACTTTCCGATGGAAAAAAAGTAATTGTCGAGCGAGTGGGAACATTGTATTATGACAATGAACGCAACCTGCAATTTGAACCCTTCCGTCAGATGAATTATCTGAAAGATTCATTCGGATTGAGTCCGGTTCCGTTTGCTCCCATCGAAAGAGAAAAAACTGCAGAGACGGTCGTACGTAAAAAAGTTGTCCGCGAACTTCGTCCATCACTAAAAGACACAGGTCGCACTCTCGAAAAAACAAGAAGAAGTGCCCAACGTTACCTTAGTATTCTGACGGTTGCAGGAGCACTGGCCTGGTTTTCATTCAATCTTTATCTCGTCGCGCCTCAACCAGCATCATTGACTTCGGTGAATCCGGTGGATAAAGAAAGTTTGAAAAAAATTCTTTCCGATACAGGATTACAAACTCATGAAATTGCTACTGTAAAACCGGAGCCCACTACTACCCGGGTGGAGACAGTGTATGTAGCAAGTGCTTCACCCACTTCCGCGATTACTCCTGAAAGAAATTCGACTACTGCGGTTCAACCTGCAGAAACCGGGACTATTCCCACAGATGTAAAAGCCCCATCTTTTTATGTGATTGCTGGGGTGTTCAGAATTCCGGAAAACGCAAATGAATTTGTCAGCAAACTACAGCGGGAAGGCTATTCTGAAGCAAGAATCATTGATCAGGGTAAGGCTTTTTATGTTTGTTATGACGGTTTTACGAACCGTGCTGCCGCCAGTGCTTTACTTGATAGCCTGACAGAAAAAAATCAAAGCGGCTGGATCTGGCATAATTGATCCCGGTCAGTTTCAGGCACCTTTTTCTTTTTATTTTTGTGCCATTCTTCACCCCCAATAATTGTGATTGTTTATGAGTTCGCTTAGGCAGGGATTACACCAGAAACTTCTTCAAAAACTTTCTCCACAACAGATTCAGCTCATGAAACTGCTGCAGATTCCTGTAGCCAGTCTGGAGCAAAGAATCAAAGAAGAGATGCAGGAAAATCCGGCGTTGGAAGAAGGATCTGAAAATGAAGAAGAGGAATATTCAACCGACGAAGAGGAAACAATTGATGCGGATGACGATGAAGAGTTAAGCGAACGAGAAGATGATATCAGTCTGGATGAATACATGGATGATGATGAAATTCCGGATTATAAAACATCTGTGAACAATTCCTCCGCCGATGATGAAAGGCGGGAGATCCCAATGACAGCTCAGACAAATTTTCAGGATCAGCTGCTTTCACAATTGTATCAACTGGACCTTGATGACAGAGAATACCATATCGCGGAGCAATTGGTCGGCAGTCTGGATGATGACGGTTACATACGCCGTGAACTCACAGCTGTTGTTGATGATCTTGTATTTGCCCAGAATATTTCTACGCAGCCTGCGGAACTGGAAAGCATATTGAAAAAAATTCAAAGTCTGGACCCGCCGGGAATTGGTGCGCGTTCTCTGCAGGAATGTTTGTTGCTTCAGTTGCAACGCAAGGATGCTTCCCGCGGTTCGATTCAACTTGCAATGAAAATACTGCAAAGTCATTTTGAAGAATTTTCGAAAAAGCATTATGAAAAAATTGCCCGGGAAATGGAAATCTCGGAAGATGATCTCAAGAAAGGGATTGGAGAAATATTAAAACTGAATCCGAGACCCGGCAATACGATGAGCCAGGGACAGCGTTCTGTGGAACATGTTATTCCCGATTTCATCATCACCAATAATGACGGCAAACTTGAACTCACTCTGAATTCCAGAAATGCTCCGGAGATGAGGATCAGTCGTGATTACAAAGAGATGCTGGATCATTACAGCAAGGATAAAAAAAACGCGAAGACCAACCGGGAAGCTATTCAATTTGTAAAACAGAAACTTGATTCAGCAAAATGGTTTATCGATGCATTGAAGCAACGACAGCACACACTGTTTGAAACGATGCGGACCATCATGGATTATCAGCATGAATATTTTCTGGAAGGAGATACACGCAAACTGAAAAAAATGGTGCTGCGCGATATCGCGGAAAAGATCGGGATGGATATTTCCACTGTCTCGCGTGTGGCAAACAGCAAATATGTTCAAACACCATTTGGTACATTTCTGCTGAAGAGTTTCTTTTCCGAAGGGATGCAAACCGACAGCGGCGAGGAAGTATCCAGCAAGGAAGTCAAACAAATTCTTAGCGATTGTATCGGTGCTGAAGACAAACGCAAACCACTCACGGACGACGCGCTCACTAAAATTCTGAATGACAAAGGCTACAATATCGCTCGCCGAACAGTCGCGAAATACAGAGAAATGCTTGACATTCCGGTAGCCCGCCTCCGCAAAGAACTATGAACCGAACGTTTGCTCACTTTTTATCCATTGTTCTCCATCCGGTGCTGATGCCAACCTATGCGCTCTTTTTTTTGCTGCATTACAGTACCTATTTTGCTTACACAACTCAACCGCACGAAAAACTCGCCTTGTATTCTGTCATCGTGCTGAACACTCTGTTGCTTCCATTGGCCATTTCCTATTTTCTGCTTCGCCGTGGATGGATCCATTCTTTTGAGATGGAAAAAAAAGAGGAACGTCACATCCCTTTTATCAGCAATGCCTTGCTCATGATGATTGCGTATTACATGATGCAAAAATTAATGCTACCGAAAATTTTCAACCTCTTGATCCTTGGAGCAGCCGCTGCCGTTGTTCTTGCAGTGATCATTAACCTGAAATGGAAAATCAGTATTCACATGATTGGTATAGGTGGAATCGTCGGAACATTCTTTGGATTGTCCGCGTTTATGCTGGTGGATTTACGTATGCCAATTTTGTTTTGTATGCTGCTTGCAGGATTGTTGGGTTCCGCACGTCTGACACTCGGCGCGCATCAACCGATGCAAATTTACGCGGGATTTCTCGTCGGCTTTTTTTGTGAATACCTCATCCTGAGTATCTAAAAAAAAACCGGCTGTATTTAAAACAGCCGGTCGGTTAGAGATCAATTTTTGATTACGGAGTAAAGGATATTCCAACGGAGACCGGAACAAGATCCGGACCTTTGTCTTTTTCAAATATTCCTGTCAGTGCATAATATCCGTTCAGCGCCCATTTGCCATAACCGATTCTTCCTGTCAGGCCATATTGAAACGCGTTGAGATGTTCGAGATTATACGATTTATTTTTGTTGTGATCATCCTTGTACTTTTCATGATCCTGAAACATCCAGCCGGCTTTCGCACCAAGACTCAGCTTGAATCGCTTGTGGTTTTCATTGGCATGTGTGCGCAAACGAATTTCTAAAGCGAGGTCAAGATAATTGAGTGAAAGTTTATTGATCGAGTAATCTATTGAATCATTGATTGCGTGCATCCTTGTTTTTGCCGGATCACTTATATCATCAAAATATCCATTGCTGCTGAAATTCTGTGAGCTCATCCCGATTCCATAACCGAGACCTATTACTCCTCCGCTATTCATTTTCTCTCCCATAAAATAGAAGCTGAATCCACGTGAGCTGAACGGATGTGTTTCAATACCTGCAGGCAATTCAAGCCAGCCATCTGAAGTGAGACTGATGATCAATCCATCTTGTCTGTTGGTGATTTTCGACAAAGCAGTGGGCTTGGTCACTTTGTGATCCAGAGATTGTTGTGCCTGTGTGTGAAGAGTGATCAGCATGCAGGCAAGGAAGAATGATTTTTTCATACGATAAGGTTTGAGCACGCGACGCTAAAAATGGTGCCAAATAAAAGTACGGAAGTCTATTCAAAGAAATTTCAGATTCCTGAACACTCCAATGTATGATCTGACCTTCAATGCTTTAATGAATTCAGAGTCAGAAAAATGGTGGGCCCTGCTGGAATCGAACCAGCCACCCACAGATTATGAGTCTGTTGCTCTAACCGAATGAGCTAAGGGCCCGGATTTTCAATGCTTCTTTATAACAGAAAGCCTGAAAAGGGAGGCAAATGTATCTCTTGAGAGCAAGAATTACAAGTGTTGAAACGGGATTGCTTCATCTGTCGTTAATATCAGTACACGATTTTCGCCCTCTTTATGATTCCCGCTTCACGAATTTTATCAATATTCCTGCTTTCTGCCCTTCTTTTGGCTTGTTCCGGTGAAAAACCGGTATCCTGTCTGCCTTATGATCTGAATAAACCGGCGGAAGTATTAAAATTACCCGGACGATTAAAAGAAATCAGCGGCATCACTTTTTGGAACATTTCGAAAATGGCTTGTGTGCAGGATGAGAAAGGAATTATTTATTTGTACGACATTCGGAAGGACAAAATAAAAAAGGAGTTGTCTTTTGGTGATGATAAAGATTACGAAGGAATCACCAATGTTCACGATACTTTATATGTGTTGTGCAGCAATGGTGACATCTTCGAAGTAGAGCAGCCAGGCTTGGATTCACAGTTGACTACCACATACAAGACTTTTCTCAACAAACACAACAACTGCGAAGGATTGTGTTTCGATGAATCCAATCAAAGGCTGTTGATTGCCTGTAAAGGAAGACCTGCAAAAGGTACAGCGGCGAAAAGTATGAAAGCGATCTATTCTTTTTCACTTCAGACAAAAACACTGGATCCTTCACCTGTTTATGAAGTGGATCCGGATACAGTGATGAATTGGCTCCATGAAGAAGAAAAAAAATATTCCTCCTGGACAGACGTATTTACATCATCAACACATGATGAGAAGGACGGTCTTTTTGAACCGTCTGAACTTGCGATTCATCCTGTGACAAGAGAGTTGTATCTGCTTTCTTCGGTAGGAAAGAAATTGGTGGTATTGAATACAGATGGTAGTATCAAATGTGTAGTGCGACTGGATCCGCATATGTACAAACAACCGGAAGGAATCACCTTCTCGCCGGAAGGTGATATGTATATTTCCGACGAAGGAAAAGAAGGGAAAGCCAACATTTTACATTTTGCATATCAGCAATAAATTTGTTGCGCTGGAAATGTATGTTCAGATTCCTGAAACAATCTATCCAAAACTTTTGTAACGGAAGTAGTATTTCAATTACTTTGGATCGATGAAAACTACCGAAGCCATCATTTTCGATCTGGGCGGAGTAATCCTCGACATCGACTACCACAAAACCGCGGAAGCATTTGTGGATCTGGGTGTAGAAAATTTTTCCGTTTTATATTCTCAGCTCCGCCAGGACAGATTATTTGATGATTTCGAAAAAGGACTCATCGATCCTCAGCATTTCAGGGAAAGATTGAGAAGTCACGCTCCTGCTTATCTTAGTGATCAGCAAATTGACAAGGCCTGGAATGCCATCCTGATCGGATTGCCAAAAGAAAATGTGGACATACTGTTTCGTTTAAAAGAAAAATACCGTTTGTTCCTTCTAAGTAACACCAATGAAATTCATGAACGCGCATTCCGCCAAATGATTGAAAACAGATATGGTGAATATGTGTTCGACAGAATTTTTGAAAAGATGTATTTGTCTCACCGCATTCATATGAGAAAACCAGAGCCTGAAATTTACAAATTGGTTTTACGGGAAAATGAACTGGACCCCCTGAAGACAGTTTTTGTTGATGATTCTCCTCAAAATGTTGAAGGAGGAATGAATGTCGGATTGAATTCTATACTCCTTGAAAAAGGAAAAAAATTACAGGATCTGGAATCTGCTTTTATCGGATAAAAAAATTCATTCAATCCCTGATTTCCTGGCACAATTCTACAAGAACTCCGTTCGTACTTTTCGGATGAAGGAAACAGATTAATTTATTGTCAGCTCCCCGTTTAGGTTCATCCGATAACAACTGAAATCCTCTTTCTTTCATTTCCTTCATGGATGAATAAATATTATCCACTTCAAAAGCGATGTGGTGAATTCCTTCTCCTTTTTTCGAAATGAATTTCGCAATCGGACTCTCCGGATCAGTAGCTTCAAGTAATTCAATCTTTGATTCACCTACTTTGAAAAAAGAAGTACCGACCTTTTCAGAAGCTACCGCTTCTACTTTATAATGAGGTTTGCCAAGCAATGCTTCAAATAAAGCGTTAGCATTCTCCATTGAATTTACCGCAATGCCAAGATGTTCGATTCGTAGGATCATTTTTTTTCTTTTTCTGGTTCCTGGTTAGAAGTTTCGGGTTTATAACAAAATCGTCCCCAGTCTCCCGTCCCTTCTCACCTAATACCTAATACTTAATACTTAGTA
>CALMQM010000062.1 GCA_937871435.1 uncultured Bacteroidota bacterium
TTCCCAATCCCGCAGGTTCTAAATTAATGGTTCATGTGCCGACTGAATTTGAATCAGGCATTCTTACTATAAAAAACAAACTTGGACAAGATTGTCTGAAAATACCGATTTGTAATAAAACACAAGAAATTAACTTAACAAATTTTGAAAACGGGATGTACTTCATTCAAGTAGAAAAGGTGAATCGACTGATCACAAAAAGATTTTCAATTTTGAAATAAGCCAAAAAAATTAATAAATCAGGAAGGTATTTGTTTCAAATCAGCGATCATTTGCTCCAACTCCTTTATTTTCTTTTCAAGCTGTGGAAGCTTTCTGAAAACAACATATGTTCGTTTGTAATCTCCGATATTGAATGCAGGTGAACCCTGAACAATTTCTCCTTCAGTAGTAATACTGGATCCAATCCCTGACTGTGCAGCAATTTTCACTTTGTCAGCAATCGTGATATGTCCCACGATACCAACCTGTCCCCCAATCATACAATCTTTTCCGATTTTAGTAGATCCGGCAACACCGGTCTGCGCAGCAATCACTGTATTTTCTCCGATCTCTACATTGTGCGCTATCTGTATAAGATTGTCCAGCTTCACACCTTTACGAATGATCGTAGATCCTAACGTCGCTCTGTCTACTGTAGTATTTGCACCTATCTCAACATGATCTTCAATGATCACATTTCCTATCTGAGCAACTTTGTTGTATTGATTTTCACTATTTGGTGTGAATCCAAATCCATCAGCACCAATAACAGTCCCTGTATGCAGGGTACATTCTTTTCCGATTACACAATCAGAATATACCTTGGCTCCGGCAAACAATGTGGTGTTATCACCGATGCTAACATTATCTCCGACAAAGGCTTGAGGATAAATTTTTACGTTGTTCCCTATTTTCACATTGTTTCCAATGTATGCAAATGCACCTACATAGCAATTTTCCCCGAGTTTAGCTGTACTCGCAATAAAGCTTGGCTGTTCAATGCCTTTTTTATCCCGCTGAATCTGATTGTACAATTCCAGCAATTTCACAAAAGACTGGTAGGCATTTTCTACTCTTACCAAAGTAGCAGAGACAGGCTGTTCGGGAACAAAATCATGGTTCACAATGACCACCGATGCCTTTGTCGAATAAATGAAAGAAGCATATTTAGGATTAGCCAAAAAACTAAGTGAACCGGGAGTCCCTTCCTCGATTTTACTTAATCGGTCAACTTTGGCCCCTTCATTTCCGTCCACTTTTCCATGAAGAAGTTCACTAATTTGCCTGGCAGTAAATTCCATTGATTTTAAATGAGGCTCTAAGATAGGATTTTTTCTGAATAGCAGTCAACCAAAAGCTGCTATTCCTTTGAAATAACGCTATTTAGGCCCATTTATTTTAACCAGCACTAAAAGTATTTGAAGGAAAATTTACCCAATCTATTCAGTCCATTTATTCTCCATTAATGTCCGGTACGCACCCGATTTAATTCGTCCTGTGCCCCCATCGATCTTTGTCGCGATCTGGCTACAGTTCGTTTTCCAAAATTGTATGAAAGATGGAATCGAACAAATTGACTGTCGTAAATTCTGTAAAAGCTGGCATCAACATTCATGTATTTGATTTCCGATGTAATTACATCAGTATGGAAAATATCATTCACGTTCACACGCAGAGTCATCCTGTCTTTAAAGAGTGATTTTCGAAAACCGGCACTCAAAGATCCCTGTGGGGAAACCAGCCATGTTCCCCAAATCATTTCAGAATTGTAATACCCGCTCAATTCCATTGCCCAACCTTTAGGCAACTTGAATGAATTGTAAGAGTTCAAAGAATACGCGGTGATCTTCTTTGTAATAATCCCTGCACTTGTAGTGCCGCTGATTTCATTGTTAAATACATTGACATTATTGCTACTGTACCACCAGGGAGTTATTTGAACCGGCACACTCAATCCTACTCCAAAATTATCACTGCTTCTGACATTTTCTGTTGTGATAAATGTTGTACGCGTCGAATCAATCTGCTTGGTAATTTGAGTCATCACATCCTCCGTTTTGCTATAGTTGACGGAGAGTGTAAACAATTTCAAAAACGTCTGAGCAAATTCAAAAGAATTGGTCAGTTGAGGTTGCAGGAATGGATTTCCCTGCATGAAATTGTAGGGATCAATGAAGTATTTAAATGGATTTAATTGTTGATATGCCGGCCGGTCAATTCTTCGACTGTAAGACAGCTTCACATCATATTTTTCAGAAAATTTATATGTAAAAAATGCGCTTGGAAACCATTCCAGATAATTCCTTTTGAAAACGGAATTAGTAGTAATCTGATCCCCTTTGGAAATTGTTTGCTCCGCCCTGATACCAAATTGTAACCCGACTTTATTGAATTCTCCTGTCCAGCTCAGGTAACCGGCATTAATTCTTTCTGTGTAATTGAAATGATTCGTCTTTCCGGTATCCAATACAGGCATCACATCATCATAATTGTAATATTTCACATCATTATCAGTCTGAACATTACTTGTTTTCAACCCTGCTTCTAACTTCATTGTCTTGTGCAAAGGCTTCACATAATCTACTTTGAAAGATTGCACATCAATAGTAGCCGGTTGCCTGTTGGTTGCAAGTTCAGTGTATGTGTACAGCGTATTAGGATAATAATGGCTTGTTGAAAATTTATAATCTGCTCTGTTTGTATATCGGGCAAAATCCAGATCAACATTCAGTTCCTGACCTGAAGTATCCAATTGATTACTATAATTCAGATTTCCGGTTAAACTATTCCATGTCCCAATACTATTATTGAGAGTAACATAACCGGAATCAGGTACATCAGTATTGTTTAAAATATTTGTCTGACTTGTAGTGTTATCCGTATTCGTATTGTAAAATCCTTTGATAAGAATTCCGATTGTTTGCTTTTTATCTATAAAATAATCAAATCCGCCTCTGAAATCATGGGTATCATAATGCCCTTTATCAAAATTATTTTGCCTGAACAATGAAGTGTAACCATTTTCTCTGAACCTCCGGTCAATATCAGTTCTTTCAAAATAAAATCCTTTGGTAAAGGAATAACCACCATATGCATTGAATTTCTCCCTTCGGTAATTCAGATTAAAACCAGCAGAAAAATCCGGATAAACTCCTTGTCCATAACTCAGGGTAACCGAACCGTTCAATCCAAGATTCTGCTTTTTTCTCAATCGAATATTTAAAATACCTGAATTTCCGGCAGCATCATACCGCGCGGATGGATTGGTAATTATTTCAATAGTCGATAACTGATCTGATGACATGTTACGAAGCATGTTATACAAATCAGAAGTAGATAAATAGGTGGGTTTCCCGTCTATCAATACCTGAACACCCTGTTTACCCTTTATACTGATGTTACCATCATTGTCAACAATTACACCCGGTGATCTTTTCAAAATTTCAAGCGCCGTAGAGCCTGCACTCACAATACTATTTTCAACATTCACGACTGTTTTATCAACTTTTCTTTCAATGAATGGTTTTAAGGCAGTAACATTCGCTTCTTTCAGCAAAACTGCTTTCTCCTTCATTTCAACGGAAGGAACAGAATACGTTTGTGATGTTTCTTCAACTTTAATAGAACCTGAATATTGGTTTTCATATCCCATCTGAGAGACCATCACGAGGTAATTACCGGCTGGAATTTCTTCAAAAGAATACGTTCCTTTTTCATCTGTGAAAACTCCTTTCACCAATGAACTGTCTGTTTGAGAAAGCAAAACTACTGTTGCAAATTCAACCGGTTTTTGGTTGACATCCATGACATTTCCGGTAACATTTGCTGCTTTACGGGCAAATCCAAAATTGG
Organism: uncultured Bacteroidota bacterium; assembly: GCA_937871435.1. Lineage (GTDB taxonomy): Bacteria > Bacteroidota > Bacteroidia > AKYH767-A > 2013-40CM-41-45 > JADKJP01. Next base: position 3,835 of record CALMQM010000062.1, read on the forward strand.
AAAGTAACAAGCAGAATGAAAATAACAGGGTCGATTTTCTCATGAGGGATTTTTTCACAATGTGAGAGGATAAACAGAATGTGTTGTTACTATGAAGCTGTTAAAATAGCTCGAACAAAATATCAGGATAGTTAAAAGGAGGTTAAATCGTGTTAAGCTCCGTTATGAATTTTAAAAAATATTTACCGCTGTAAAAAGGAATATCTGGTTCAGAGTTGAATTAATTTCCTGATTTCAGAAAAGATCAATTGAATATCCACCTGCTCAAGCGGGTGAAAACTATTTTCAAACAAAGTAAAAACTGATCCTGAGGTTGCATTTTGAAAAGCGATGGTTTCTTCACATGAAACAAGCGAGTCCTGATCAGCAAGGCAATAATGTAC
>CALMQM010000063.1 GCA_937871435.1 uncultured Bacteroidota bacterium
TTAATGTCTGGTGGGAAAACAAAGATCTGAACCGCATTGTGTATGGCGGAATTCTTAACTGGAATAATTTCAGAGGAAGAAATGAAGTCCTCGCCGCTTCTCTTCGGCTTGGCTACACACAACGACTCAGTTTTTATTACAACATTCCCTACCTCAACAAAAAACAAAATGCCGGGCTCACCATTTCGTATTCCTATTCACGCAATCACCAGGTAGGATATCAGACTTTTGGAAACAAAACAAAATATTACAAAGACGAAAATTTTTTTGCCCGCACTGATTATGGTGGCTCAGTTCAGTACATCTATCGTCAGGGTCTCTACGAAACTCATGCTGCCGAAGTTGGTTACCGCACCGCGGCTATTGAAGATACTGTAGCCCTTCTCAACACTGATTATTTCGGTGACGGAATGAAAAACATTCGCTATTTCACATTCCGCTATTTCTTCAAATCAGACCACCGGGATTTAGTGGCCTATCCATTGAAAGGAAGATATTTTGATTTCGAATTCAATCAACGCGGCTTTGGTTTTCTGAAAGACGATATTCAAAACTCCTCTGTAACAACCCGATTGAAAAAACACTGGAAACTGAGCAATCGGTTTTATTATGCTGCCGGATTTACTGGCATGTATATTGTCAACAAATACACACCTTATTTTCTTTACCGTGGATTGGGATATGGAAAAGATTTTCTGCGTGGCTACGAATATTATGTGATTGATGGAAAACAATATGGTTTGTTAAAGACCAATGTAAAATTTGCATTGCTAAAACAACATTCTGTTCATGCCGGATTTATCCCACTGACCAAGTTTAACACCATTCCCTATGCATTTTACATCAATTTATACGGTGATGCCGGATATGTGAATGATCCACTATATAAAACCGGAAATCCACTGGCAAATTCCTGGTTGTTCAGTTATGGAACCGGATTGGACTTTGTTACGTATTACGACATAGTCTTTCGGTTTGAATATTCAATAAACAAATTAGGTGAATCAGGATTTTTTCTCCATTTTACTGCTCCGATTTAGTTCGATCCGATGGATAATATTTAATTTTAGCTGAATGAAAATTGCCATCTATGGCCGTCCGGTGAATCTGAATCAGATTGAACTCGCGGAAATACTGATAAAATTACTCCGACAATCATCTCATACCGTTGTATTGCATGCTGATTACGCGGAGTTTCTGAAACAACACCTGCCACTCGAAAATAATTTGACTGTCTTCACTGACAATGCAGAAATTTCCAGTGAGATTGATTTTCTTTTCAGTATCGGCGGCGACGGAACTTTGCTGGACACAGTTTCACTCGTAAAAGATTCCAAAATACCGGTGGTTGGTGTAAATGCCGGCAGGCTTGGATTTCTCTCCAGCGTTTCAAGAGATAATCTTGAATTCGCTATCGACAGTCTGGCAAAAGGACATTATTCCACTGATGCTAGAACACTGCTCAGGGTGGAATCCAATTTCCCGATTTTTGAAGGTCAGAACATTGCACTGAATGAATTTACCATTCACAAAAAGGAAACGTCTTCCATGATCACCATTCATACATATCTGAATGGTGAATACCTGAACTCCTACTGGGCCGATGGAATCATGATCTCCACTCCGACCGGATCCACTGGTTATTCCCTCAGCTGTGGCGGACCTATCATCGTTCCGCAATCGGAAAGCTTCGTAATCACACCTATCGCCCCACACAACCTGAACGTAAGACCAATTGTGGTGTCTGATAAAAATGTAATCTCTCTTGAAGTGGAAGGCAGAAGTCAGCACTTCATGGCCACACTGGATTCCAGATCAGTAACCATTGATTCAGGTTACCAGTTGGCTGTCAGAAAAGAAGATTATTGTATTAACCTCGTGAGACTCAGCAATGAAAATTTCCTGAATACACTAAGAAAAAAACTGAACTGGGGATTGGATACAAGAAACTGAATGGCAGATACTCAAAATCAAAGACCATTTCTTAAACCCATTTCAGGTAATAGAATCTGAGATTCAACCTATAATAAGTGTGCCCTGAGAGCTTAGAATTCTGAGTATCAGACTGCCGAACAAAAAATATTGAGAAAGGCGGGGCAATTGAAAGGAGAACACAGATAAAATGAATTTCAATCTAAAATAAAGGAGAATTTTAAGGCATTCAGCAATATTTTTTGTAAGAAACGGAACATTAAAGTTCATTTAAATCGTATAATGCATCATATTTTTTAATTACTATATTTGCCGAGTACTGTCTGACCGCATGAAGAAAATTGTACTTCTCATTTTAACAGCTCTATTGCTGGCACCGGCAATTTCAGATGCCCAGCGCTGGAAGCGTCAACGCTACGAGTTCAGTTTTGGACTTGGAATCAGCAATTTTCTTGGTGAATTGGGAGGTGCAAACCAAATTGGTACAAACTACTTCCGCGATCTGGAATGGTCCCTTACACGGATGGCTGCCTGTGTTGGTCTCCGCTACAAGCTCAGTAATTATTTCGCGCTGAAATCACATCTAACTTATGGTCGTGTTTCAGGAGACGATAAACTCACCACAGAGTATTTCAGAAATTACCGAAACCTGAATTTCTTCTCTGACATTTACGAATTCAATCTCAACTTCGAAGGCGCCTTCCAGCAAGAACAAGTCGGTCACCGTTACCGGCTCCGAAAAGTTCGTGGAATGAGAGGATACGAATTGTATACCTATGCCTTCGTCGGTGTCGGAGTATTTTATTTCGACCCAAAAACTACCTACAAAGGAACTACCATTCGTCTCCAACCTCTGGGAACAGAAGGCCAGGGTTTGATTCCATCACGTAACCGTTATTCTCTTGTTCAAATGTGTATTCCTGTGGGAATAGGATTCAAATACACCATTGACAGAACATGGGGAGTAGGATTGGAATTGGGTATTCGCAAAACTTTCACCGATTACATCGATGATGTGAGTACCACGTATTTTGACTTCGCTAACTATCCAAATGCGAATCCCGATGCTGCTGCATTATCTGACAGATCCAACCAAAGCGATCCTCGGGTAACCAGTCCGGGTGAACAACGGGGAGATCCCCGTGATAAGGATTCCTACATGTTTGGAATTTTCTCTATTAACTACAAGCTTAAAAACGGCCGTAATAATTTGCCTCGTTTTTAGTGAATTGCTGAGAATTTTCCTGACCATCTTCCGTTCAGGCTTCTCTACCCTACCGGGCTTCCCTTCATGAAATTTACGAGAACTCCATTTTTCACCCTGCTCTTCTTGTGTCTGTGCATCCAGTCTTCTGTTGCTCAATACAACGAGGTTGGAATCCAGGCCGGCGTGGCGAATTATAAAGGAGAATTGTCACCGCATACTTTCAATACCGATTTCATTCATCCGGCCTTTGGACTGTTCTATCGACACAATTGGAACCGACACTGGAGCTGGAAACTTGAACTGAATTACGGTCGAATTTCAGGGGACGACGCCAAGGCAAGTACCGGCTTTGAGCTCGACAGGAATCTTTCCTTTTATTCCAATATTCTGGAAGTCTCTCCTCAGATTGAGTTCAATTTTTTCCCGTATGAAACCGGAAATTCTGATTTCCCTTTTACGCCTTATCTTTTCACAGGAATCGCCCTCTTTCATTTCAATCCGAAAGCTGAACTGAACGGAGAAGTTTTCGAGCTTCAACCTCTCGGTACAGAAGGACAAAATTTCAATGGCACCAAACCATACAAACGAATTCAGTTGGCAATTCCAATTGGTGGTGGAATCAAAATAACAGGTTCCGGAAGAGTGGGAGTTGGAATTGAAATAGGCGCCCGCAGAACCTATACTGATTATCTCGATGATGTAAGTACAACCTATCCTGATATGGCCCGCCTGATGGCAAGCAGTGGTCCGGCCGCTGTCGCTCTTTCTGATCGGTCTTTTTCCAGAGCAGATACCAGCGCTCATGTTCCCGTTTTTCAGAAACAAAGAGGAAATTCAAAGGACAAAGACTGGTATATTTTTGCCGGAATCACGCTGTATGTACGTCTGACCAGTATCCAAAAAGATGTGTGCAGACCGTTCCGTTTCAGACGGTATTAATTTATCTCATCATTTGAGTTAAAATCATCATTTTTGATTGTAAATAGCTTGGGTTTTCTGCCTTTTTAACACAATTTATCTTTTCTCTTAATCTGTATTTCAGCCCTCTTTTTCCCTATTTTAATTAACTTGCGCCGCTTTTCAATTTTGGCGGATGAGCCTCAAAGACAAAATAATTCCCGAAAAACTTCCCGCTCACGTTGCTGTCATTATGGACGGGAACGGACGGTGGGCACAAAAACAAGGACAGATGCGTGTCTTTGGCCATCAGAATGGAGTGAAAGCCGTTCGGGATACTACTGAAGCTGCAGCAGAAATTGGCATTAAATATTTAACCCTGTATGCATTCTCCACGGAAAATTGGAACCGCCCGAGAGAAGAAGTGGATGCGTTGATGGAGTTGCTGATTCATACCATCAATCAGGAAAAAGAAACACTAAACAAAAACAACATACGTTTGCTCGCTATCGGTGACCTTCATTCTCTTCCGGGAAATTGTTACCGAGAATTACAGGAAGCGATGGATGAAACATCGGGCAATACCAGGATGTCTTTAGTACTGGCATTGAGTTACAGCTCAAGGTGGGAAATCACCAATGCTGTTCGTGAGATTGCAAAAGAAGTTGAACAAGGAAAACTCAATGCTTCACAAATCGATGAAAAACTCATTTCCTCTCACCTGAATACCTCACATATTCCTGATCCGGAATTATTGATTCGTACCAGTGGAGAACACCGCATCAGTAACTTTCTGCTCTGGCAAATTGCGTATTCGGAATTGTATTTCACAGATAAATTGTGGCCCGAATTCGGTAAAGAAGATTTGTACGAAGCATTGATTGATTACCAAAACCGTGAACGCCGTTTTGGACTTGTGAGTGAACAATTACCTAAACATTGATGATGAAACGAATTCTTTTCGCAGTATTCTTTTTTCTTTCCTGCCAGTCGCTCTTTGCCCAGGTGCAGTTAGGCGGAGATCACCTGATCGTGGATTACGGAAACCCTAAACAATTCGTGGTAGGAGGTGTATTGGTGACAGGAACACAATACCTCGACGAAGGAGTGTTGATTAACCTTTCCGGTCTTGTTGTCGGTGATACTATTGAAGTACCCGGAGATAAAATTACCAAAGCGATTACGAATCTTTGGAAACAAGGATTGTTTTCGGATGTGAAGGTAGTTGCCTCCCGAACTGTTGGTCAGACTATTTTCCTCGAATTAAGATTACAGGAAAGACCACGCTTGTCCAAATTCAGTTTCAAAGGAGTCAGCAAATCGGAAGCGGATAAAATCAGGGAAAAAGTTAAGCTGGAACGTGATAAAGTGGTTACCGAAAATGTAATCGCTTCCACGAAAAATACTGTAAAGAATTTTTATGTAGACAAAGGGTATCTGAATGCTCTTGTTACTATCCGTGAAATTCCGGATACAACTCTTGCGAACAGGGAGATCATGGAAATTGTGGTCGACAAAAAGAGCAAAGTAAAAATTCACGATATTGAAATTGAAGGAAACACTGCATTCAAGGATGGCAAACTAAAAAGAGCGATGAAGGATACCAAGGAGAAACATTGGTACAGCATTTTCACTTCTTCTAAATTTCTGGATGATAAATACCAGGACGACAAAAACAAACTCATCGCCAAGTACGCTGACAAAGGCTACCGTGATGCCGCGATAATTGAAGACACGGTATTCGCACACGATGATCACTCTCTTGACATCCGCATCAAAATCCACGAAGGACATCAGTATTTCTTCCGGGATATCACCTGGGTTGGAAATACCAAACACACAGCAGCTGAACTGAACAGCATTCTCGGAATCAAAAAGGGAGATGTGTATGATCAGAGTATTCTCGATCAGCGTTTGTTTATGAGTCAAAACAGCCGCGACGTAAGTTCCCTCTACATGGATGACGGTTATTTATTTTTTTCTGTTACTCCTGTAGAAATAAATGTTGAATCCGACAGCATTGATCTGGAAATGCGGATCTACGAAGGAAAACAGGCACGAATCAACAAAGTCACTGTGGTTGGAAATACAAAAACAAATGATCGTGTGATCATGCGTGAGATCCGGACCAAGCCAGGACAATTGTTCAGCCGTACAGATATTATCCGCACTCAGCGGGAATTGGCACAGCTGGGATATTTTGATCAGGAAAAACTTGGTGTAAATCCTAAACCCAATCCGGCTGACGGAACTGTTGACATTGAATACACAGTTGAAGAAAAACCATCTGATCAATTGGAATTATCAGGAGGGTACGGCGCTAATCAGTTGGTTGGAACATTAGGTCTTTCATTCAATAATTTTTCTGCAAGAAACACTTTCAAAAAAGGTGCCTGGCGTCCATTACCTGCCGGTGACGGACAAAGACTGAGTTTGCGCGGACAAACAAATGGTAAATACTACCAGAGTTATAATGTCTCCTTCACTGAACCCTATCTCGGAGGAAAGAAACCGAATTCATTCAGTGTTTCAGTTTTTCATTCTGTACAATCGAATGGTTACTCGAAAGAAAATCCTGCGCGTCAATCCATCACTATTTCCGGAGCTTCTGTTGGTTTAGGAAAAAGATTAAAGAAGCCTGACGACTTTTTCTCCATTTATCATGAAATCAATTACCAGTATTATGTGCTGAAAAATTACGGAAGCACATTCCTCTTCAGCGATGGAGTTGCCAACAATCTTAGTTTCCAGGAAACCATTTCCAGAAATTCAATCGACGCTCCTATTTATCCACGAAGTGGATCACAGCTCAGTCTGACTGCGCAATTCACGCCACCTTATTCATTGCTGAGTAATAAAAATTACAAAACAGCTTCCGACAACGAGAAATACAAATTCATCGAATACCACAAATGGAAGTTCTCTTCCTTGTGGTTCACCCGTTTGGCCGGAAACCTTGTGTTACACACAAAACTTCAGTACGGATTTCTTGGATTGTATAACCGCGATATCGGTGCTTCACCATTTGAACGTTTCTATTTAGGCGGTGATGGTTTGTCAGGATACGCTCTTGATGGAAGAGAAATTATCGCTCTGAGAGGTTATGAAAACAATTCTCTCAGCCCGCGGAACATTTACAACAACACCATCGGTGGCACAATCTTTGACAAATACACATTAGAACTCCGTTATCCCTTGTCATTAAATCCATCCGCCACGATTTACATTTTAGGTTTTGCAGAAGGAGGAAATTCCTGGCTGAAATTCAACGAGTTTAATCCATTCAGTGCCAAACGCTCACTCGGAGGTGGTCTCCGGATCTTCCTTCCTGTATTCGGTTTGCTCGGATTGGATTGGGGCTATGGTTTCGATAAAATCACAAATGACCCGGGAGCAAGTGGAGCTCACTTCCATTTCTCAATTGGTCAACAATTTTAAATTCATACATTTGCAACCCTTAAAGAAAAAGGAACCCGCCATGAAAAAGGCCTTCTCATCCCGCTCTCTTTTTGCAGTACTTTCTTTACTGCTCTGTTTCACTTCTCTTACTTCAAGTGCACAGAAATACGCGTACGTAAACACTCAATACATCCTGGATAATATTCCGGATTATAAAAATGCCCAGCAGCAACTGGACAACATTTCGCTTCAATGGCAAAAAGAAATTGAAGACAAATACGCGATCATTGACAAACTCTACAAAGCGTATCAGGCAGAACAGGTATTGCTGACTGAAGAAATGAAAAAACGTCGCCAGGATGAAATCACTCAGAAGGAAAAAGACGTTAAAGATTTACAGAAACAACGTTTTGGTTACGAAGGCGATCTTTTCAAGAAGAAACAGGAAATGGTAAAACCAATTCAGGATAAAATCTACAATGCGGTTAAAAAATTAGCGACCGATCAGAGTTATGCTGTGATATTCGATAAATCCAGTGACCTGATTATGCTGTACGCCAATCCAAAATATGACAAGAGCGACGATATCCTCCTCGCGCTTGGTTTCAAACCTGCGAAAAAAGAAGGCGGATCAGGCGCAGCAAAAAGTGGTGAAGGAAGTGCGCCTTCAACCCCGACAGATCGTGCTCCATCTAAAACGGACGAACCAAAGAAATAATCCCACACTTATATTTAACCTTAAAAATGATGAAAAAATCACTGGTGCTTGCTTGTATTGCCGTTCTGTTGACCGGTGTATCTGCTCTTGCACAAACTTTGAAATTTGGCCATATCGATTCAGGACAGTTGATCCAGATGATGCCGCAAACAAAACAAGCTGACAGCACACTGAAAAAATTCGGAGAATCTCTCGACTCTCAGCTCAAAGGCATGACCATGGAATACCAAACCAAACTCCAGTCTTATCAGTCAAAAGCGGATTCAATGCCTGAAGCCATTCGTACAACAAAAGAAAAAGAACTGACAGACCTCGGAAACCGCATTCAGGATTTCCAGCAAACAGCGCAAGAGTCTATCCAGAAGAAGAAAGAAGAATTGTACGGACCAATCCTGAAGAAAGCAGAAGACGCGATTAAAGATATCGCGAAAGAAAAAGCTTACTCCTACATTTTCGATACAAGTTTGGGTAGCGTAATCTTCGCCCAGGAAAGCGACAACATCATGCCTCTTGTAAAATCAAGACTGGGCATCAAATAATTTAAGATTCATTTTTTTTTACCACACCAGATTACCGGTGTGGTTTTTTTTGCCTTGTTCCTTCCGTGAATACTTGTTATCGCTTTTGAAATTTGATTTGCAAAAAAATCAGAAATCCACTTCTAACACAACCGGACAATGATCGCTGTGTCTTGCATCAGGAAGCAACACAGACCGTTTTAAACTACTTTCCAAAGATCTGGTAGCTATCTGATAGTCGATACGCCAGCCAAGGTTTTTACTCCTCGCATTGGCACGAAAACTCCACCAGGTGTATTGATGTGGTTCTTTATTGAAATGACGAAAAGTATCCACCATTTCCTGATTAATAAAGCCTTCCATCCACTCCCGTTCTTCCGGAAGAAATCCGGAACTGTTGGCATTACTTACAGGATTATGGATATCAATAGCCCTATGGCAAATATTAAAATCACCTGCCAGAATGAGATTGGGTCTTTTCTTCCTGAGCTTTTTAATGTATGGTCCAAATGATGCCAGCCATTCCATCTTAAACGCTTGTCTTTCCTCTCCACTTGAACCAGATGGAGCATAAATACTCATCACCGAAACATCTCCAAAATCAGCACGGATCACCCGACCTTCACTGTCCGAATCAGGAATCCCGGAACCATATTCCACATGATCCGGCTTTACCCGGGTGAAAATAGCCACACCACTGTATCCCTTTTTCTCAGCAGGAAACCAGTAGTGATGGTATCCTTCTTTTTCAAAAAAGGAAACATCCACCTGATCCTGCATCGCTTTCAGTTCCTGAACACAAAGAATATCCGGTTGCACTTTCAACATCCAGTCACAAAGACCTTTGGACATTGCAGCCCGGATGCCATTCACGTTATAAGAGATAATTTTTTTCATAATCAGAGCAAATTAGTAAAAATTAAATTTCCTCATTGTTATCATTCGACAATTCCCTTTGAAATTAAGTTCGGATCGATGACGAATTCTTCTTTTGCCCGGCAATTTATCCCATGAAAACAGAATAGCTGAGCAAAGATTTCGTTAATATCTTGCCATTACCTGATTCTCCAACCATCGTGAATCCCGTACATTTACAGTAAATCCCTTTCCCTCTCCAAGCTGATGCGGAAATTTTTATCGCTTTCCGTTTTACTTTTTTTAACCCTCGCCGCAGTCGCCCAATCGACCAGCAATCTGCGCAATCAATGGCTTCCGTTGAATGCGGACAGCATCCGCCTGGATACATTCAGCATCGTTCCTCATTCTTTTTATCTGCTCAGCAATAACAATGAAGTGATCAATTCAGATTCCTATTCCCTGGACGAATTGAATGCAACATTCACCTGGAAAAAAAACAACCCGGCATTTAACGCCATCCACCTGGACAGTGTAAAAGCCGTGTACAGAGTTTTTTCCTTTCTTCTTGGCGAAGAAGTCAAACATAAAAGCATGAAGGAAATAGTAAAAGCTTCCGGACAAAATCCGTTTTACTATAATCCCTCTTCTCAACAACCCGACTTTTTTAGAATCAACGGGCTTTCCAAATCAGGAAGTATCTCCCGCGGAATCACGTTTGGAAATAATCAGGATGTATTTGTAAACAGCAGTCTGAACCTCCAGCTGGCAGGTAAAATCAGTGAAGATGTTGAATTGCTTGCAGCCATCACTGATGAAAATATTCCAATACAACCGGAAGGAAATACACAACAACTTCAGGATTTTGATAAAGTCTTCATCCAATTGTCAAACAGGAAAAGTAAACTGATTGCAGGAGATTTTGAATTACGCCGACCGGACAGTTATTTCATGAATTTTTTCAAGAAAGGACAAGGGGGAATATTTACTACATCGTTTGACCTTAATGCAAAACCCGATTCTTCCAGGAAACGCGTCATGCGTGTAGGTGCAAGTGTTGCTGTATCCAAAGGAAAATTCGCGAAGAATGTTGTGACACCGATTGAAGGAAACCAAGGTCCATACAAATTACAGGGCAGCAGTGGTGAAACTTATATCATCGTCTTGTCGGGTACAGAAAAAGTCTACCTCGACGGGAGATTGCTAACACGGGGTTTATCTGATGATTACACCATCGATTACAACATTGCGGAGATCACCTTTACGGCACGTCGTCTCATCACCAAAGATTCGCGTATCACCGTAGAGTTTGAATATTCAGATAAGAATTACGCCCGTTCACTGATTTATTTTAACGATGAATTTGAAAGCAACAAGTTGAAGCTGAAATTAAATGTCTATTCAGAACAGGACAGTAAAAATCAACCTTTGCTTCTGGAACTTGACAGCTCGAGAAAAGCGTTGATGGCTTCCGTCGGTGACAATACTCAACTTGCGTTCTTTCCGACGGCAGACAGTGTTGCATTCAATTCCAATGTTGTACTTTATCAAAAAAAGGATACAGTCACACTCAATGGAACCTACTCCATCTTTCTCTATTCAACAAACGCGGATAGTGCTTACTGGCAAGTCACATTTACAGAAGTTGGTTTTGGAAAAGGCGATTATATCCTCGATGTGAATTCGGCGAATGGAAGAGTTTTTAAATGGATCGAGCCGGTCAATGGAGTTTCACAGGGAAATTTTGCTCCGGTGGCCTTACTCATTACTCCCAAAAAACAACAATTGCTAACACTGGGAGCAGATTACAAAATCAACAAATGGAATAACCTCAGCATCGAAACCGCATTGAGCAATAACGATGTGAATTTGTTTTCAAAACTCGACAAAGCAAACGATGCAGGCTATGCGCTTGCCGTGAAGTACCAAAACACTACACTCCTCTCCGCCGACAGTATCAGTGGATGGCGTATTGCTAACCAGTTGAGTTATGAATATACGGGAAAGAATTTCCGTCCGGTGGAAAGATTCAGAAATGTCGAATTCGAACGCGACTGGAATCTTGGTACGTCAACTATTATCAACGACGAACACATTGCCGCTTTCCAGACTTCATTGATCAAACCCAAACTGGGAAATCTGAGTTATCAGTTGAAATCCTATCAAAAAGGCAGTGCATACAAAGGTTGGATGAATATTGTATCTACAAATCTTCAGCTTCGAAAATATGCAGTGTCGGGTGCAAGTAGCCTGTTGACAACACAGGGCTTGATTACACAAACAAATTACCTGCGTCACAATGCAGAAATTTCCCGACCGGTGTGGCGATTTACTTTAGGGGCAAGAGAAAATGCGGAACAAAATAAATTCTATTCCGGAGGAAAGGACTCTTTGCAACTGAATAGTTTCTCTTATCAGGAACTTGAAGGATTCATCTCCACACAGGACTCTTCTACTTCGAGAGGTACCATTAGTATCAAACAAAGGATTGATTACGCCCCTGTCATCAGCAGTTTCAGAGCTGCTACAAAAGCGCAGGAAGCGAATCTTACTACTGCCTTTACAAAAAACCCGAACAATACACTCAATACAACTACCACTTACAGAATCCTCAGCATCCTTGATTCATCCCTCTCCTCTACCGAACCTGCAAAAACTTTATTGAACAGAATAGATCACGGTCTGACGTTGTGGAAAGGAGTCATCACAGCAAATACGTATTATGAAGTTGGAACGGGACAGGAACGAAAACAGGAATATTATTATCTCGAAGTTCCTGCCGGACAAGGTGTATACGCCTACCTGGGTGATTTGAATGCGAATGGTGTGAAAGATCTCGATGAATTTGCCGTTGCTTCATTTTCGGATCAGGCAAAATTCATTCGTGTGTTTGTGCCAACAAATTCATACATCACAACACGCAGCAATCAGTTCGCGGAAGTATTGTCAATCCAACCGGCCGCTGGCGGTGGTGCAGCTACCGAAGGCAAAACGTCTTTCCTTTATCGATGGTCTGATCAATTGTCTGTGCGCCTGGACAAGAAAACCAAAGATGAATCTTTGTTGTCTTCTCTCAATCCGTTCAGCAGAAATATCGGAGACAGTTCGCTCGTATCTACTAATTCAAGTGTGAGGAACACATTGTATTTCAACCGAAGCAATCCGGTTTTCGGCGCCGATATTACCTGGCAGGAAATCAAGAACAAATCCTTTCTGACCTCAGGATTCGAAACACGATCCATTCAAACCACAGGTTTGAACCTGCGCTGGAATATCACAGGTGACTTCCTTGCCAATCTCGGACTTGAGCAAGGTGACAAACGCAATGCATCCGATTTCTTTTCTTCACGCAATTACAGAATCCTTTCTGATCAGGTAGAACCCAAACTAAGCTATCAGCCGGGCAATGTGTTTCGGATCACTGCATCTTATAAATATTCCGGCAAAAGAAATACAGAAGGAAATCTTGGCGAGAAAGCAGTAAGCAACAAATTCGGACTGGATGTGAAATACAACACGGTAAATTCAGGAAGTATACTTGCCAAGGTTTCTATGGTGGACATTCGCTACAACGCTCCGGATGACAGCTTTCTATCTTATGAATTGCTGGAAGGATTGAAGAATGGGAAAAACTTTACCTGGAATCTTTCGCTTCAAAGAAATGTAAGCAACAGCATTCAACTCAGTCTGAATTATGACGGAAGAAAATTACAGTCGGCAAAAACAATCCACACGGGAGGAGTACAGGTAAGGGCATTTTTCTGATAAAAAAAAACTCCCACCTGAAGGCGGGAGTTTCAATTTTCAAGGATGAGGTTTATTTCAGGTCAATCGATGATTTACCGATAATCTGACCAAGGTGGTAAATCTCTACATTGTATTTTCCTTTCGTCCAGTTCGTGCCTTTCGCTATTTCAATGTTCACAGGAACATCTGAGTTGGAATATTCCACTTGCTGCTTCACGCTATATTGCAAATCCTGTCCATTGCTGACAAAAGTTTCAGCAGAACTGGACATTACTGAACCATCAATGGCGAGAAGCCGGAGATAAATATCGATAGTTCCTTTATCCAGGACGCGGTTTTCTGCCAGAACAAAACTTGTTCGAAGTTTCTGAACCTGTTTGGCCTTGTTGGTTTCCACTACAGTACCGTTGGATTTGTAACGAATTCCTTTGGTGGTGATATTGTAGGCTCGAAGCACAGAACCTACTGCGATCCGGTTGTTCAGGCGGTTGTTTTCAGCGGAAAGATTTTCATTTTTCGATTTCTCCTGAGACAGGTTCGAAGTAAGGCTTTGATTCTCCTCCTGCAATTTTCCATTCACAACATTCAAAGAGTCAATTTGTGTTACATACACAGTATTCATTTCTTTCAACTTAGCCAGTTCCGCTTTCGCTCGTGCAATTTGTGCCGGACCACCTAATGAAATCAGTTTTTGGATTTCCGCTACTTTGGCTTTTATCTCGTCGTCCTTTTCCGACAGTTGATTTTGCAATCCTGCATTATCGGCTTTCGTCTTTTCGAATTCGGCTTTCACCTGATTCAACTGAGCCTGGAGAGATTCCCTTTCAGCCATCGTGGTAACCAAAGCCTGATTGGTAGTATCAAGAGTATTTTTCTTATCGAAAAACTGCCACAACAAAAGTCCGTTTGTACCCAATAAAATGGTAATAACAATGATCACAATGCCTTTCCTTGGGCCTTGTTCCTGGTACTCCGTTTTGTTTTCTTGTGAATCCATAGTGGTAGATTATAAAGAGGCCGCTATCAGGAGCCTACTAGGTCTTTGTTTTTTTCGTCAACAAAATTAAGCCGCAATTCTGTCAGAAAGTTGTCAAGCATCTTTTGCAAATCAGGGGATAAATTCCCCTGTGTTTTCTCCCGGATCATTTCAAGGAGATCAATAGATTGCTGTGCCTGGTCAAGATTACGCTCAATCTTATCGGTTGCCGGGTTTTTCAACTTGCCCATAGCCACCATCGCGGAGGAATGAAAAATGTAGACTAACTGAATAAATAACTGGTCGTTCTTATTCATTTCAAAATTAAAATTTGAGCAGCAAACAAAGATACTATTTTTTCGATTTTACCAAAAAATCTTATGTGTTCCGTTATTTCACAGGTCAATGTGCAGAATCCGGTTCTATCTATGCGCCTGATGGTTCACGAACTGCTGTAAGTGATGCTGAAGCACTAAAAACTACTGGTTGAATCATAAATGTAGAGTAGAAATTCCGTCTTATCTCCCCTCTTCCCCTGGATAAAATGGAAATGTTCGCCGGATGATGTATTTTTGACATCACCAACATGAGTTCAGGAAAAAGCCGGAAGGAACGCTATTCACTTCATAATGCTGTTAAACTGTTACAAAGCGGGGAAGAATATTTTTCCGCGTTGGAAAACCTTATTCATTCGGCTCACGAAGAGATTCATTTGCAAACCTATATCCTTGCACAGGACGAAACCGGACAACGTATTGCAAATGCTCTCATTCAGGCATCCTCTGTGCGGGGTGTAAAGGTTTACCTCCTGGTGGATGCTTACGGTTCACAAAATTTATCCGGAGCTTTTATTCAAAATCTAAAGCAAGCTGGAATTCAGTTTCAAAAATACGGGAGATTTTATTCTCATGGCCGACTGCATATTGGCAGAAGATTGCACAGAAAAGTAGTAGTTGCCGATGGCAAATCAGCCATCGTAGGCGGGATAAATATCAGCAATAATTACAATGACAGTCAGGGCCAGAAAGCATGGCTTGATTTCGCTGTCTTGCTCCATGGTGCTGTATGCAATCGTCTTCACCTCATCTGTCGACAACGGTGGATGAATATCCGATTCAAAAAATTCTCCGGAAAAATAAGAAAACCTCATTTGTCAGCTTCTTCCTCCCACACCTCGGAAATGCTGGTTCGGGTGAGTCAGAATGATTTTTTGAGAAGGAAAAACGATACGGCTATTACCTATCGCAATGCTATACGCCAGTCTATGTCGACAATCATCATTGTGGGCGGGTATTTTCTTCCCGGCGGACAGGTTCGCAGATTGCTTAAAAGCGCGGTCAGAAGAGGCGTCAAAATATGTGTGTTAGTCTCCGAGAAATCCGATGTTTCACTGGCTATCAATGCCAGACGTTACCTCTATGATTGGTTGCTTCGCTACAACATCGCGATCTATGAATACATTCCCTCTAATGTACATGGAAAAGTGTTGGTGGCAGATTCCAAATTCGTCAGCGTCGGATCCTACGACCTGAACAATTTAAGCACCTACAGCAACATTGAACTGAACATCGATATTCGTGATGAAGCTTTCGCGTTGAAATGCGTTCACACATTAAAGAGGATTATGGAGAATGAATGCCGGCTCGTGACGAAAGAATATTTTGAAAAAGAAATCACCCTTTTTCAGCGGTTGATCAATTGGTTTTCCTATCGCTTTGTGAAAACATTTTTTGTGCTTTCTGTCTGGCTGGCTAACAGGAAAGACAAGGATATCTGAAGTTGACTTAAAGCAAAAGTCAGGCGTTCCCTGCAATTCTTTTCACCAGAGTTCGCTTTGCCATAGGAAGAAAAGTTTCGTCGAAAGGAAGGATCATTTCCGTTTCAATCACATAGGCTGCCGGATTCGGAAGGTTTTTGTTGAAGAGTAGTAAATCCGATTTTATAGACTCAAAAGTATTGAGTAACGACTTTTCATAAGTAGCTACATAGGAGATGTGCAATCCTCTGAATTTCTCGGTCGGGTTTTCAAAGATGGTAATGTGGTATTCGTAGACTTCCGTGTTGGTAGATACTCCGGATTTGAGAAAAAGGTAACCGATTTCGTTATTCAAAGGAATCACTCCGACAGGAAATACACGCAGTCGCTCTTCAATAAAGTCATACACCTTTTTTCCTTCTTTGAGATAATGTTCCATTTGCGGGATGGAAAAATCCAGGATTGTTTCAATCTCCTGCATGATCACGTCATCCTCCACCATTTTGTTGTAGATGGTACGAAACTGCTCGAGGTCTACACCTTTCAATCGCTCTGGAAAAAGATTGTAAAGATGTTGTTTGTTGTCTTTCAGCTGCTTCAGATTCCGGTAATGATCCACCAGATCCGATAAGTATGGATACAAGCGACGTTCAGTAAAATGTTCACTTACATGCTGCAGGTATGCAAGCAACACATATTTCTTATACTCAAAATCAATATGCTTTTCAGTGATCCAGTTTTTATCGAGGAATTTCATAGTCAGAATTCTTCTTTATATAATAAACGGGAAAAGGGCTAAAATGTTCTGTGCCTGTTGTTGAAAACAGATTCCCGCAGGCAGAAGCAGACTGCTTTCTTTCCCCTAATTTTGGACTACGGTTCAACCCGGGTACAACTAAAATACTGTAGAATTATGATAAAATCAAAGAGAATCAGTCAATTTCTTGCATTTTCCTTTATTTCAATGGCTTTCTTCGCCTGTGTTCCCGCAAGGCAGTTTGAGGACCTTCAGAAAAAGGAAAAAACCTGTCAGGAAGAAAATACGAAGTTGAAAACGGACAACCAGGATCTGAACACCAAAAATACCGAGTTGACGGCACAGGTAACTGAGCTGAGAAAAAGTGTGGACGAATTGCAGAAGGATACCACGGAGCAAGGCCGGAATCATCGCCGTTTGTCGGATCTCTACAACGAACTCACGAAATCTTACGATAAGCTGTTATCGAACAATGAGAAATTGCTCGCGGGCAATACAGAGGAAACAAAAAGACTGATTGTTCAGCTCAACCAGATCAAAGAAGATTTGCAGAAGAAGGAAGACAAGATGAAAAAAGATTCATTGGATCTGGCCGAACGTGAACACAACCTTGCTGAGTTGAGAGGAACGTTAAAAGAAAAAGAAGACCGTGTGAATGAATTGCAATCTGTACTGAATAAGAGAGATTCAACAGTAAATGCGTTGAAGAGTGCGGTGAGTGATGCATTGCTTGGATTCCAAAACAACGGACTAAGTGTAAACGAAAAAAACGGAAGAGTGTATGTGTCGATGGAAGAACGTTTGCTTTTTGGTTCAGGCAGTACAGTGGTGGAGAAAAAAGGCGAAGAAGCATTACAGGAACTTGGACGTGTGTTGGAAAAGAACAAAGACATCAATATTCTGGTGGAAGGTCATACCGACAATGTACCGATTAACGGGACTTTGCCAAGTGGAGCGAAAGACAACTGGGAACTGAGTGTGCTGCGAGCCACTTCTGTCGTAAAAATTATTTTGAAAAATGTGAGCATCGATCCACTCAGACTTTCAGCTTCCGGGAAAGGACCTTATCAGCCAATAGACCCTGCTTCTACGGCAGATGCAAGAAAGAAAAACAGAAGAACAGAAATAATCCTCACACCGAAGCTCGACGAATTGATGAAAGTCTTGGATCAGGTAGGAACAAAGTAATCGGAGATTTTTGTAGAAATAAGATTCGTCTTATTCTTTAAAAATAAAATCAAAAAATCGACATGAATTGACAATTCAGTTCATGTCGATTTTTTTTATCAACCATCAGGAGAAAGCAATAAGATTATTCAATTCATATTAAATTTCCAGATCATGACTTTTACAAGTGGATTGGATTTACTTTGAATTGTTTTTACTGTGAATAATTACTCCTGCATGAACGCCGAAAATAAGTTGTTGGCTAAAACTATAGTTTATTGCATAATCATCAGTATGTTCGCCTTCGAAAACCAGGTATGAATATTCTGTGTCTTGCGGAATATAAATATAAGTAAAGAACACCCCTAAGAACAAACAAACGTTTTTTTCAATTGAACGGTAATAATCTAATTTAACGACCGGGTTAATTAAACCTAATAAATTTGTATGCCGATAACTTGTTTTATTTCGTGCTAATTCGGGAAAGTAAGTAATTGAAGAATCTTGCAATTCACTATAATAATTACTTACAATTAATTCATAACTAAATTTTCGCATAGGATAAATGTGACAACCAAGACCAACTGACGTACGCAACAAACCTCCATGCTTAATGATTCGATCAAAAGAAAGCAAAAACAAAAGTCTGAGGACTTTGTTCCGGATAATTTGATAAAGATTATATCTTCGTTGTGATGGATTTAAAATATCTCCGGATAATTGGTATTCAGAACCTATTATTTCATTTTGAAAATAACTAAAGCCCATTGTACCTTTTAATGATTTTCCTTATGATGACAGGGATTGCAGCACACAACCGGGAAGCGCTTTAAAACAGGAAGCGCAACAATATAGAATGCTTGGCTTTACAAGATTAACGGAAGGTGATAATGTAAACAATCTTGACCTGCATGCTATAAAAGAACACTTGGCAAAAGATGTTCCTGTAGTAATTGGAATGATGGTTGGCGGAAGTTTTATGCAGGATATGATGGGCAAAGAAGTTTGGCATCCTACAAGTGATGATTATACTATGATGGGTTTTGGCGGACATGCAATGTGTGTTATTGGATATGATGACAGGAAAGATGACGGCGGTGCTTTTGAAATAATGAATAGTTGGGGACCACAATGGGGACAAAATGGAATTGCATGGATTCGCTACAATGATTTCAAAAGATTTGTT
>CALMQM010000064.1 GCA_937871435.1 uncultured Bacteroidota bacterium
GTTCCGGAAATCAACGCGGATGTGCTCAGTAAAAAAGACCTGATCATTGCCAACCCGAATTGTTCTACTATTCAGATGGTAATGGCATTGAATCCTCTGCATCATCAGTACAAAATAAAACGCATCGTGGTGAGTACGTATCAGTCTGTTTCAGGTACCGGAAAAAAAGCGGTCGATCAACTGATGAATGAACGAAAAGGAATTCAGGGTGAGATGGCTTACAAATATGCTATTGATTTGAATGTGCTGCCACAAATTGATGTGTTCATGGACAATGGTTACACCAAGGAGGAAATGAAAATGGTAAACGAAACACGTAAAATTATGCGTGATGATTCCATTCGCCTTACTGCAACTACAGTTCGTGTTCCTGTGAAAGGCGGGCACAGTGAAGCCGTCAATGTTGAATTTGAAAAAGATTTTGATCTGCAGGAAATCCGGAATATTCTGAATAAAACTTCCGGTGTTGTAGTAGTAGATGATCCCGCTTCCGCGAAATATCCTATGCCTGTAGATGCGGAAGGGAAAGACGAAGTTTTTGTTGGACGAATTCGTCGCGACGAATCACAGCCCAATACACTGAATCTTTGGATTGTTTCAGACAATTTACGTAAAGGTGCCGCGACGAATGCTGTACAGATTGCGGAATATCTTATGAAGAAAAAATTAGTTTAGTTTTTTGTCAGAATGAATAATGAAGGAGCCGGTTTATCCTCCAGCCATCATTAGTCTGAACTGAGAGAAGAGTATAATTCTCCGCTTTCCTCCTACTTTAACTTTCTGAATACCTGATCAGGGAACTATTGAATTCCGGAATGAACGGAATTATCCGAATGGCTAAGGAAATTTATCTAAAAAATTTATTCCTTAAAAAGTTTTTTCATCAAAACGGTATTGTCACCGCTTACAAAACAAAGATAATAAGAACCGGAAGGAATATTTTCCAATTCATCCATATTGAAAATTTTCTTCGCACTCTGAATTTTTTGACAACGCACAACTTTTGCGGCTGAATTCACAAGACAAAGAGCTCCATTTTTTGTTTCCTCCGAAAATACCACAGATACTTTATCGGAAAATGGGTTGGGTGAAACCAGATGCATTGAAAATTTTTCAGGACTCGCGCCTTCCATCCGGACGCTGGCAACAGGAAAGTGATTCGATTTGATTGTATAGTGCTCTTCTGATAAACGATAATAAGAAATTCCAGGAGAAGGTTTCGGATCAGTCAGGTAATAATACCTTTCTTCATCACTATCTTCCGCTCCTTTGATCTTGCAAAATTTGCTGTAGTGCATTCCATCCGTACTTTTTTCTATCAGGAAAAAATCATTGTGCTTCTCTGATTCTGTCAGCCATTCAATTTGCACCATACCATTTTCCGGCCGGGCTTCAAATGATTTTAAAACAATTGATTTGGTATCCTTCGTCAATGTGGAAATGTTTTTATTTCCCTGATAAGATGTGTTGACATTTACAACATGAAAGGCCTCCGCATCTTTATGTGCACCCAGAGTTTGAAGAAGAAAAAACAATCCAAACAAACACAACACTCCCGCAGAGCTGTACAGGAGAACCCTGGCTCTGATGGAAATACGCTGTCGTGTCTGTATCGTTATCCTTAGCATGAAATGCGGTGAATGGATAATACTGGAAACGACAGATCATTAGACAGGTTTCCAAACTGTAAGGTTCTGTAAGATTTAGAGTCTTTTTACCTCTAAAAAAGGCGATTCGATCAGAGAAATAAGCCCGTTATTCTACGCAACTGTAGAAATTGGTCTATAAAAAACTTACAAAAAATGAGCTTCTCCGGAAAGATCAATATGCCCGGGCGCTGATTCCTTCAATGTAATTTACAAAAGCCCGGCTCACTACTTTGTTTCCTCCGGGTGTCGGATAATTGCCACTGAAATACCAATCGCCACGATGGTTGGGACATGCGCTGTGTAAATCTTCTATCTTCTGAAAAATAATCTGCACTTCCGCCTGACAATCAGCCGGACGAACAAGCTGCGCAATTTTCGCGCTGATTTGTTCTGCAGTAAATGGCTGATAAATCATGCGTACAAAATTTTTCATCTCATTCACACCAAGCTCAAGTTGTTCTTTACAACGTTGGTATACTTCATCAACGATGTGCTCCATATTATTTTCTTCCAGCAATTCGATCGCGGCACGGAAAGCAACCAGATCGCCGATGCGCGCCATATCAATACCGTAACAATCCGGATAACGAATCTGCGGAGCAGAAGAAACGATGACAATTTTACGGGGGCCCAGGCGGTCAAGCATGCGCAGGATAGAATTCTTCAACGTTGTTCCGCGAACAATAGAATCATCAATCACAACGAGGTTGTCAATCCCTTTGCGAATAGTACCATAAGTTATATCGTAGACATGCGTCACCATGTCGCTGCGGTCGTTGTCGTTGGTAATGAACGTACGCAACTTGGCATCCTTGATCGCAATTTTTTCCGCACGCGGACGAATCGACAATATTTCACTCAGCTTTTCATCCGAAGGATTTTCACCCAGGGCTTTGATCTTTCTCTTTTTTACATCGCGTAAATAATCTTCCATTCCGGAAAGCATTCCATAAAATGCAACTTCCGCCGTATTAGGTATAAATGAAAGAACAGTATTTCTCAGATCATAGTCTACAGCCTGCAAAGTCGACTGACACAACAATCTTCCCAATTCTTTTCGCTCCTTGTAAATGTCTGTATCACTTCCTCTCGAAAAATAAATCCGTTCGAAAGAACAGCTTAGTCGTTGCGTTGGTTCTTTGATTTGTTCTTCTGTAATTTTTCCATTCTTGCGAATCACCAGTGCATGACCAGGTTTGATTTCCTGGATCTTTTCCACAGGTACATTCATCGCTGTTTGAATGGCCGGACGCTCGGAAGTGACAATTACTACTTCCTCGTCACGGTAATAATATGCCGGACGAATCCCGGCCGGATCGCGAAGGACAAACGCATCACCATGACCAAACAATCCGGCGATGGTATAACCACCGTCCCAGTTTTGTGATGACTGACGCAAAATTTTTGGTATGTCAAGATGTTCCGCAATCAACGGAGAAATTTCCTGCTTGCTGTTGCCGAGTCCTTTGAATTTGTAATAGAGTTCATCGTTTTCCTCATCGAGAAAATGACCGATGTTCTCCATCACGGTTACTGTATCCGCTTTCTCTTTGGGATGCTGACCAAGACGAACCAGATCATTGAACAGTTCATCAACATTGGTCATATTAAAATTTCCGGCAACAACGAGGTTGCGGGTCATCCAGTTATTTTGTCTCAAAAAAGGATGGCATGCTTCGATGCTGTTTCCACCATAGGTCCCGTAACGAACGTGTCCGAGCCAAAGCTCTCCGCTGAATGGTGCATTTTTCTTCAGCCATTGCGGATCCTGAATTTTCCCGGGAAATGATTTCGTTGTTTGTTCGAAACGCGCATGAATTTTTGCGAAAATATCCGCGATCGCCTGTTTGTGATTCGAACGATAGCGACTGATATAACGCGTTCCCGGATCGACATCAAATTTGATATTCGCTATTCCGGCTCCATCCTGCCCACGGTTATGCTGTTTCTCCATGAGGAGATACAACTTATTCAAAGCATAAAACGAGGTTCCGTATTTCTCCTGATAATAAGAAAGTGGTTTTAAGAGTCGCACAAGAGCGATACCACATTCATGGTGAAGCGAGTCAGACATGGGTCTGCAAAGATAAGAATTTAGCCTGCGGAAATAAAGATGAAAATCGACTTATTTACAACATTTTCAAGTACTTGTTCATTTTCAGCCCTTTCACCGGGTTGGTCCATCCAAAGCCATTAGACTGTTCTTACTACAACTCTTTCAGGTCGGAATTCTACATAAAAACAGTGCATGCCATTGATATAATCATACTGCAATTGCAAATTGCAATGCCCGCCGATCTTTTTCACGATCGCCAAACCAAGTCCGACCGAATCCGGTGAATCCCCTTTTTTGAATCGCTCAAAGATCTGATCGCCCGGAATGGTGAGCGGCGGACCGGAATTGGAAACCACCAGCCTTTGTGTGGTCAGCATAATATTGAGTTCTCCTCCGCGGGTGCAATATTTAATAGCATTTGAAAAAAGATTGGTGAGAAGAATTTCCGCGAGATGCAGATTCATCCTCACGCTCATGTCGTCATCTATATGCGTACTCACCTGCAATTGTTTTGATTCAATAAACACATCGAGACTTTCGAGTTGTTTTTTCACCAACTGTCCCATTGGAACAAGATCTTCCGTCGCATATTGTTCGTTCTCGATGCGCGTAAGCAAGATGAGACTCTTATTCATTTTGGATAAACGATTCACAGAATCGAGAGTGCTCCGGATGTGATTGATCTGATCTTCGGTAAGATTTTCCGATTGCAGCAACAATTCCAGTTTGGATCGAATGATGGCGAGAGGAGTCTGAGTCTCATGCGACATGTTCTCCGTAAACTCGCGGAGGTTGCGGTAGTCGCGTGTAACTTTATCTGTCAGCTTGGTAAGCTCGGCGTTGAGGGTGTTGAATTCTTCCACGTTGGAACGTTGGAACAAAACACGTCCGCCTTTTTGCAAATCAAATTTCTTGAGCACATTGATGGCCCGGTAAAATGGACGCCATACTTTACTGGAAAACCATCGGTTGAGAAAATAAAAACAGGCGATGATATCAAGTGTAACAAGAATGATTGTGGTGACGAGTCCGTTTCCAAGGTCACGGTTTTCGGTGAGTCGCCGCCACAATGTAATCCGGTAACTCTTGTTTGAAATCAACTGTTCATAGGACAAAATGCGATAGGGAACTTTGAGAATTTTTCCTCCTTCACTCAACAATACTGTCGTATCACGCAGAATTACTTTAAAC
Source organism: uncultured Bacteroidota bacterium (assembly GCA_937871435.1). Classification (GTDB taxonomy): domain Bacteria; phylum Bacteroidota; class Bacteroidia; order AKYH767-A; family 2013-40CM-41-45; genus JADKJP01. The sequence continues at coordinate 4,897 of CALMQM010000064.1, forward strand.
GTGGTAAATTTAGGAATGGGGTCAATTTGTATGCGATCACCAAGGATAATATGCAAATCCTGTATTCCCGGCTGTAAAGCAATTTGTTTTTCAATCTGCATTTTTTCATAGCGCATATGATCAGAAATTTCACGATCCATCAGGTAGATCACCCGATAAGTAAGAAAGGAAACGCTGATCAGCAGCAGAAATAATGCGATGACAATATAATAGCGGTTGGTGAGGTTGAGGAGTTTCATTATTCACCAGAAAACTTGTAGCCTACCCCGTACACAGATTTGAGGTAGTCTTTTCCACCATGATCGGTGATTTTTTTACGAAGATTTTTAATGTGACTATATATAAAATCGAATGAGTCGGCCATGTCGGCATGATCTCCCCAGAGATGTTCCGCAATGGATTCTTTGGTCAGAACTTTATTGCTGTTGCTGAGAAGATACATGAGCAATTCATGTTCTTTTTTGGTCAGACTGATCATTTTATCGTTCACATACATGACCATTTCATCCGGAAGCACACGGAGTTCGTGGTAGGTAATCTCCCGTTTGCCTTCAAATGTCCGTCTGCGAACCACTGATTTGATACGTGCAGTAAGTTCCGGCATATAGAACGGTTTAGTGATGTAGTCGTCCGCTCCGATATTGAGCCCGGTCAGGCGATCGTCCAGGGAGTTCCGTGCCGAAACAATGACTATTCCTGTTTTGTGCTCCTTTTTCTGCATTTCCTCAATCAATTTCAGACCATTTCCATCCGGCAAACCAATATCCAGCACAATACAGTCGTAGTCATATAAGTCAATTTTCTCCAGTGCCGAAGACAGATCCGTAGCTTGTTCGCATACCATCCCGGATTCTTTCAAAAAGGCTACCATGGATTGCAATAATTCTTTTTCATCTTCAACCAGTAGAACTTTCATGGATTTTGTATTAATTTTAATTTGGGTGAAACAATTAACCTTTTTCTGTTGAAATTCCTGACAACCGTCATCTAACTTCTTTTCATTTTGCCGTTACTTTGATCAAGCATTTTGAACAGAATTCTGATCCGCAAGGACAATTGCAAAATGTAAAAATAGGAATTCTGAACAAGCCTGAGAATAATATTTGTTTCAATGGTAATCTAAAAATTGATTTGAGCATAACCTGATTGAGTTTTGCATCAAATCCCAACCCGTAGAAACAAGAGAAGCTACTAAATATCAGCCTGAAAACAAGAGAGTATTTCAGATCGATGGATAGCTTGAAATCCGGACAGAATCGGGGGCTTAAATGAAGAATATCTATTCGTGATTTTTAGAAAGTAATTTAATTTCTTATTCAGAATTGCTCCAAAATCGAATCTTAGGTTTGTGCTTTAAATTGAAGGGCACGCCTCATATTTTAAATCCCTTAAACAATCAAAAATGATACGTAAACTTCTACTTGGATTATTGCCAATTGCATTGATCGCTCTTTTTACAAGCGAACAAATGAGTGATAACGGAAAAGCCGGATATACCGGTTCTCCGGGCGAACAAACATGTACCAATTGTCATAATGATTTTACTCTGAATAGCGGCGGAGGTTCCATCGCTATCGGAAGTGCTGCGATGACTAATTGGGAATACACTCCCGGAACTACATACAATATGAGTGTTACTGTTTCACGTAGTGCGAATGCCCTCTTTGGTGTTGCTATTGAAGCCCTCGATGGAAGCAACGCCAACGCGGGAACATTGAATATTACGGATGCCGCGTCTACTCAGATCAAGAGCCGCACTGTTTCCGGTGTATCCCGCCGTAATGTGGTGCATCAATTGAATGGTGGCGCTACTTCCGGTTCCAAAGAATTTGATTTCAGCTGGACAGCTCCGGCTACAAACATCGGTCCTGTTACCTTCTATTTTGCAGGAGTCGCTGCGGATGCACAAGGTGATGAAGCAAATGATTATGTGTATTCAGGAAGTCAGGTTGCGAATCCGAATACAACCGGAATTACTTCTATCGAAAACGCATCTTCTCCTTCTCTTTATCCGAATCCTGCAAGTAATTTTGTTACTGTGAGCTACACAGCAAAACAAAGCGGACTGGTAACGATGAATCTGTTTACACTCAATGGTCAGCTTGTTCGCAAACAACTTGCTTCAAGTATGCAGTCAGGCCCACATACTGAAACAATTCGTGATCTGGATGCGCTTCCTGCAGGTGTGTATATGTTGCAAACAATCGTTGATGGATCTGCGAAAATCCAGAAAGTAATTATCCAATAATTCCATTTTAATTAACTGTGTGAAAAGAAAAAATCCTGTCGATAGAATTGTGTCGGCAGGATTTTTTTTCAAATCAAATCAATGAAAAAACTCCTCTATGGAGTGTCAGCAGTCGGCTTACTTCTACTAAACGCCTGCAGACATGATCCAGAAATTCCTGTGTCTCCTGAAATTTCTTTTTTAACGGATGTGCAGCCCATCCTCGCGGGGAATTGCAATATGTCGTCGTGCCACGGCGGTGGCGGCAACCATGAACCGGGTAGCCTTGTTACCTATGATGATGTAATACATACCGGTGAAATTCATGCGAATGAAGCACATTCAAGTAAATTGTATAAATTGATCACCAAATCTTCAGGAGAAGACAAAATGCCACCGGATCCTGCCTCACCTCTTACTGACAAACAAATCCTGACTATTTATTTGTGGATAGAACAAGGTGCTAAAAACAATTAATTGCCCCATTATTGAAGCATGAAAAAATTTCTCTTCCTCTCTGCTATTGCTATTGCTTTACTGCAAGCTTGTTATTACGATAACTTCGATGAGATTCATCCGATCGCCAAAACAACAGAATGTACTGTTCCGGATACTGTATCATTTGCAAATGACGTTCTCCCGATTTTCGTTGGAAGTTGTGGTACTAATGACAACGGATGCCACCAGGATGCAAGTTCGAGTGGATTGGGTCTTGCCAATTACGTCGATGTGCAGGCGACAATTGATGATGCAACGGAAGCCGATTTTCTCGCCCGCATTAAACATGAATCCAGTGTTTCACAAAGCAAATGGATGCCAAAACCTTCCGGTAAACTCTCCGACTGCGATATTTCCAAAATTGAAAAATGGTTCACTCAAGGACGTTTAAACAACTAGAATCCCCCTTATGAAAATTCGTCATCTCCTTCTCTTTCTTTCAATCAGTTTATCGTGCAGCAATTTGTTTGGTCAGGATTTGCTGAGCATGGTCGGTAATGAAAATGAAAAATCACACGACCTCACCATTGCTACTTTCAAAACTACAAGGCTGATTAATTTCCACACGCTGGAAACAGTTGGGCCACGTACACTGGACTTCAGAATTTCTCACCGCTTCGGAGCGATCAACAGCAAAGGTTACAATGCATGGGGGATCGATGGTCCGGTAAACATTCGCCTGAGTCTGGAATACAGTCCGGACGGACGATTCATGTTCGGTATCGGTCGCAGTTCTTATCAAAAGATGGTGGACGGATTTCTGAAATGGAAATTGATTCGTCAGCGCGACGACAACAGTCCTCCGTTTACAATGACACTTTTTGCAGGCATGTACAGAAATGCGTTGAAGAATCAGATTGTCAACGGATATGATTTGTTTGAACATGAATCCAGTCGTTTGTCTTACAACTTCCAGATTCTCATCGGAAGAAAATTCAGTCCGTCCTTTTCTTTCCAGGTAGCTCCATGGTTTGTTCATTACAATATGGTTACCGCGATTTCAGATAAGAACGACATGTATGGAGTTTCCGGTTTGTTCCGCCTGAAATTCAGCGCGCGTTCAGCGATCACCGCTGAATATGTATATCGTATCAACAAATACACGAATGCAAAAAATTACGACAGCATGGGAATCGGTTACGAAATTGAAACAGGCGGACACGTATTCCAGGTTCATCTGACCAACTCATTCGGTTTGGATGAAAATCAATTTCTTCCTTTCACGGATTCAAAATGGAATGATGCCGGAATCCGTTTAGGTTTCAATGTATCGCGTGTGTTCACACTGTAAAGAGATGCTGGCCACAGCGAAGGGCGAACGCAGGTAACACTGCTAAGGGGGCGTTCTACGTAGTGGTCCAGCTAGTTCAACCCCGTCTGAGAAATCAGGCGGGGTTTTTTGTGCAGGAAAATTTTTCGGGATGAATGAATTTGAATTCGCACTGAAACTAATTTTTCTCTTTGTGTTGATTTGAAATTGTTAAATCTTTTGTCGGATTGAATGGAAATATTGTTTGCGTTAAAATACCCTATACATATGCTTATTCAATATTTTCTAATTTAGAGTGGGCAGATAAATACTCTTAATAAAACAAAAATATTCTAACACAAAAAAACCTTTATATAGATTTCATGTTAAAATTCATTAATTTTTTTCGACAGTAGCTGATTAAATTGTGGTACTTTATCTTTTTCCGCCATTGAAATAAATAAACTAAAGCAAGTTGAGTTTAAACGATCATTTGCAAGTGTTTTTGAGATATGTTTGCAGTTAGTAAAATACTTTGCAACATATTAATTGAAAAACAGTGTGCATCGGAATTTCCTTTCACATACACTTTCAAACATAGATTCCGCGGAAGGAGATAAAAAGACACCAAATTGATGAATGTAAAACAGAATGTTGATCGGGTTGTCTTTTGGAAAACATAATTAGAAATAAGTTTAGTGTAATTTATCCGGCGATTGGTCGTTGTATTTTCCCTTTTAAAAAATCATACTCAATGAAAATTCAAAGCCTGCTTATCCTAATTACTTTTTTTTCTATACCAAATTTAAATTTAGCTCAAGTTCCGGATACTTTATCCTTTGCAACGACAACTTATCAAGTGTCAATGAGAGATAATGTAACGCTTGCTACGAATGTACTTTCACCGAAAGAAAACAAACATTCATTCCCTGTAATTTTTTTAAGAACTCCGTATGGAAAGGAATATGAATGCAAGATGAGAGCTCATTACACGAATCAAGGTTATATAGTTGTTGTACAGGATTGCAGGGGTACCGGAGGAAGTAAAGGAACTTTTGAACCTTACCTGCATGAAAAAGAAGATGGCTACGATGCACTCGACTGGATAAGTAAACAAAGTTGGTGCAATGGAAATGTAGGAATGATTGGCGCGAGTTATGAAGGACAGGTTCAGTGGCTGGCCGCTGCCTCGGGACATTCAGTATTAAAAACTATCATACCGCAAGTAGCCGGTACAGATCCTTTTTTAGATGTACTGTATGATCACGGCATTCTGAAACTTAGTATGATTGAATGGGCTTACAAATTAAGCTTCCCGGAAAGGAAACCGCCCGAATATATTTTAGACAAGTTATATACACTACCGGTATCAAAAATTGATGATGAATTTTTTGGTATTGATATTCCTTTATGGAATTCCTGGATAAAAATGGATAACCCTTCGGACTGGATAAAAGCGAGATTCCTTGATGACATGAAAGATGTAAACATACCGGTTTTAAATGTAAGTGGTAACTGGGATGTAGAAGCTCTTTCCACCCAGACAAACTGGTTAAAAATGCAATCGTATAATAAAACAAATCAGCACCTGCTTTTCGGACCATGGGAGCATACTAATTTTTTAAATGCATTACCAACAAAATTTTCCGGAATTGAGTATGGAGAAAAATCAAAATTAGATTTTGAGTCAATCTGGTTGAGATGGTTTGACCATTGGCTGAAAGGCATTGATAATGGTATAGAAAAAGAGAGGAATGTGCAATTTTTTGTAACGGGTTTAAACACCTGGCTTTCGATGGAAAAATGGCCTGATAAAACATTTAAACAAAGAGAATATTTTTTCAACTTTTCAGTATCCCTAAATGGATTTTATAAGCTTGATAATAAAATTACATTGGGCCAAACAGAGGGATATGACTATTTTCCTGACAAAGCAAGAATGAATGAAGATCCTGAATTCTCTGAATCATCCTACTATATCAGAGATATCAATGCCAAAGACGACATTGCGCTTATTTCAGATCCCTTTTTAAAAGATGAAATTTTAGGTGGGCCTACTGTTTTGAAAATCAAATTTTCAATTGATCAGTCTGACGTAGATTTATTTGTAATTATAGCGGAAGTTGACTCTTCCGGAAATATAAGCGTACTCAGCCATCCTGGTAAAATGAGGGCACCATTCATGGATAATAAAAATATCACTCCAATTGAGCCGGGTAAATATTATAATGCAACAATTGATTTATTTCCAATTGCTCATCAGTTTAAAAAAGGAAGTAAACTTGCTGTCATAATTCGAAGCGATTGGTTTCCGCGTTATATCCGAAACCCGGGCACAACAGACCCTCTGAGCAACAATTCGACAATCAGAAATGTAAAAGTTAAAATATCATCAGAGACGAGACTTGTAATGAATACAATTGAATAAGGTTTTTTGTCTGCCAATACTTCCACACGCATATC
>CALMQM010000065.1 GCA_937871435.1 uncultured Bacteroidota bacterium
ACAGAATTAGGTGCAGAGATTATTAAAGTAGAGGGAATTAATGTAGCCAAAGCAATAATGGAGCAGGCGGAAGAAAGAAAAATTACTACAATTTGCATTGGCAAGCCGCATTTTAATTTGTTTCGCATTATCCTTGCAACCAATATATTCAACGAATTGCTGAAAAAACTTTCCGCCAATGATATCGACCTCGTGATTCTGAGCTGAGTGATGGCAATCGTCTACTTTAAAACAACCACTTTACTCACTGCATTTCCCATCTGTTATTCTTACAGATGAATCCGTGTTAAAAAATAGGATCGCGGGAAAGAGAAAGTAAAAAGGTTATATACAACATTGTAAACAGATCCATTCAGGGAAATAAAAGCGCTGCCATGGTGACAAAAGTTGTCAATTTCATCTGTGAATCACACGACCTTCGGGTTTAAAGAAGTTACAATTCATTGGATGCTACAAATAAATACTGCGCTCCTTATTTCAAAATCAACTTTAACTCCAAAAATCGCCGTACCTGTTCAAGTTTAACAAATTTGTCCTTATATTGAATTTCAATGAAAATTAAAGTAAAACTAACCCTCGCTGTCGGGCTCCTATTTCTGTTGATCATTGCTTTAGGTTTAATCGGCGGATTTCAAATCATTTCGCTATCCAGAGACACCAACAATATTCTCGTCGCGAACTACAACACACTTGACTTTTCGCGGAATATGTTGAAAGCACTGGATGAATTGGAACAGGAAAACAATTCCCTCAGATCATTTCAGGATAATCTGAACAAACAGCAGAATAACATTACGGAAGTCGGAGAACAGGAATATACTGATCGGTTGACAAAACATTTTTCTGATTTTAAAACAAACACATCTGATACATTAACAGAAAATAAAATCCGGACGGATATTTATGATATCATGAAAGTGAATATGGACGCGATTCAGCGTAAAAGTGAAATTGCAAAGACCACCGCCAGAAATGCAATTCTATGGCTTTCAATTACAGGTACTTTTTGTTTTGTCATCGCGTTTTCTTTATTGGTAAATCTCCCAGGTGGCATTGCCAATCCAATTCGCGAACTTACTGAGAGCATCAAAGAAATTGCCGCTAAAAATTATTCTAAGAGAGTGAACTTCCAAAGCCGCAGCGAGTTTGGAGAATTAGCCAGCTCATTTAATACAATGGCTGAAAAACTGGAAGAATACAACAGCAGCAATTTAGCAAAGTTGATGAAGGAGAAAAAAAGAATTGAAACTCTTATTAATAATATGCATGATCCTGTGATTGGTTTAGATGAAGAGAGGAAAATAATTTTCGCCAATAGTGAAGCGGTAAAAATTGCAGGTTTGAAAACGGAAGAATTAATCGGAAAAAATGCGCAGGAAATTTCTATTCACAATGACCTCATCCGTTCACTTCTCCAGGAAATAAACAATGGTAAAAATATACCGAGCAAGATTGAAAAGAAGCCTTTGAAAATTTATGCTGATGGAAAAGAAAGTTATTTTGAAAAAGAAATTCTCAACATCTCTATTGTCCCTACCGGCGAACAAACTGCACAGTTAATCGGACATGTCATCATACTGAGAAATGTAACACTTTACAAAGAACTTGATTTTGCAAAAACAAATTTCATTTCGACTATTTCACACGAACTCAAAACTCCTATATCATCTATAAAAATGAGCTTACAGCTTTTAGAGAATGAAAAAATAGGAAAGCTGAATGAAGAACAACAAAATTTAATAAGCAGTATTAGCGATGACGCTTCCCGTTTACTGAATATAACAGGTGAATTGCTCAACATGACACAGGTCGAAAGTGGAAACATTCAACTTGGTATCATGCCAGCAGATCCAATGGACATGGTGAATTACGCGGTGAATGCCACTAAGATTATGGCTGAACAGAAAAACATTAAAATTGAAATCAATAGTGAAGAAAATCTGCCAAAAGTATTAGCAGACAACGAAAAGACCGCCTGGGTGCTGACAAATCTCATTTCAAATGCAATTCGTTATTCATATGAAAACAGTACAGTTTTTATCGGTGTAAATTCAAAGAATTCCATGGTCAACTTCATCGTCAAAGACACCGGTCAGGGAATAGCACCGCAATACAAAACCAAAATTTTTGACCGCTACTTCCGTATTCCGGGAACAAAAAAAGAAGGAACAGGACTGGGCCTGAGTATTAGCAAAGAATTTATTGAAGCACAGGGTGGACAAATCATGTTAGAAAGTGACTTTGGTGCCGGAAGCGTGTTTACAATTTCTCTTCATACAGCATAAACCTGAAATTCATCTCTTGACGGCATCCGGAAAATTCATTCTGCGATAATATCCGGACAGGTATTCCTTCATTCGATTTCAAAAGGATTCAGGAGTAACACGTATTTTTATATGTACAGCCTGGAATACTAAATTAAAGATTTTTTAAAAGGCTACGCCATTTTTGGCACATGTAAACAAAGCTCCTCTATGACAAGCGGATAATCCTGTCATAGCAGGAATTTAGCATCATTACTTTAAGGACTCCTCTAAAGACTTATTTCAGGTGTAGTAAAATTTATTTCATGATCTTAGTCACAGATCAATGCCTGATCTCCTTATAAAGATCACACAAAATAGTTTTTTAAAAGTCTTCTTTATATATTTAGATGTGCCAATTCGTTTTACATATTCAGCACTTCCCGGGAATCGAATGAAAATCGCTTTTCGATATCTCGTTCTTTTAATTCCGCCCCTTTTTGGACCGACTGTTTATGCACAACAAGATGCAACTGACACCGGAATCAACACCGTCGAAAAGCTGAAAATTACGTTTCTCACAGGCGACTATTACATTTTCACTACATATAAATCAATCAATGGAAATCCTTTTCCATCAAACGGAATGTATTGTGTGACAGACGATGGAGTGGTTATGCTTGACACACCCTGGGATACGACTCAGTTCCAACCTTTGCTCGACAGTATTTTCCACAGACACAAAAAAAATGTAATAGCATGCATCGCCACTCACTTTCATGATGACCGTACAGCAGGACTGGAATACTTTAGAAGCAAGGGAATAAAAACATATTCATCAAAAACAACTTTTGATTTGTGCACTAAGTATAACGATAAGCAGGCTGAGTTCTATTTTATACATGACACCCTCTTTACATTTGCCAATCATAGTTTCCAGACTTTCTTTCCGGGCGAAGGACACACCAAAGACAATATTGTAGTCTGGTGCGGGGAATCCAGAATTCTGTATGGCGGCTGCCTTGTAAAGAGTACTGACAATAATGGACTTGGGAATATTGCCGATGCGAATCTGGATGCATGGCCGGCTACAATCAAAAATGTGATCAATAAATACCCTCATCCAGAGTATGTGATTCCCGGACATTTTAGCTGGACTAATACGAATTCTTTACAACATACACGAAAACTTCTAAAAAAGAAGTGACATTTTTTTTAGATTCAGGAGCCATTCAAAAACAGTACGTTCGATATGGTGTTGCAAAACTGTAAGCTATTTGCCTTGTTTAACAATTTCCACATTGTGTGTTTCATAAATTTATATCGGCCGACAGATTTAACATATACTTTTCCTACCTTTGGTCTTAGTGAAAAAACTGTTCATCATACCTTTTACAGTTCTCATCCTGCTTAGTTCAATCGGGCAGTCGGTGATATATTTTCATTACCTTCTTAACGAACATCATTATGCGACAGTACTTTGTGTGAACAAAGCCAGGCCTAAAATGCAGTGCAATGGAAAGTGTCACATGATGAAAGAAATGAAAGAGCGGGAAAACAATGAACAAAATCCTGCCGCCCCTACTCCTGCTAAACAGGAAACAGTTCAGTTCTTTCAGAAAAACTCTGAGTTTACTTTTCGGATTTTTACCAAGGTTAATAAGTACAACAGCTTTTATCTTTTGCCTGCACTTACTTCGGTAAGTTTTTCTGTTTTCCACCCACCTTCAGCTTAATTTATTTTTCGGTTGCGTTCAGTATACACTTGAACGTAAATGTGGCTACAGCTGAAACGATCCTGAACGAGAGATCAATTCTATGAAACGCATGGAAATGACAACTCGTATCCGGAAAATGCATGTTCAATTCCTTTGAACATATTTCCATCTTGCCGGTGTGATCCGCATTAAATTCATTTAGCAGGAAATCATCAATAGGGAATTGTCATATTCAGAAAGCTCAATCTTATCTACCGGATTTTGCTGACTTGATTTATTCAACCGATAATTTTCCCGGAAGAAGACGATTCAGGTTAAATCATTACACTCCAATAAACATGCGACATAAGTACTTATGAGAAAATTAAACCCAATTCACAAAATGAAAATGAACAAACTAATGATGACAGCAGCATTTGCACTGCTGACCTTAACAACAGTTTTTACAGGATGTAAAAAAGACGATGACGACGAGACTCCAACGCCGACAGCAAACACGAATCAAAACCTTTCATTCCATTTGCACACCTTAGTTGGAACAGATGCAGCCGCATACGGTGTACAATTTCAGAATGCGTCCGGAAGAAAATTTGATATCGCCGACTTTCGCTACTACATTTCCAACATTGTCCTCATCAAAAATGACGGAAGCGAATTGCCACTCAGTGGCAAAGTTGTTCTTGCCAATCCGGCAACGAACTCGTACGATTTAGGTGAAGTGCCTGTTGGCAGCTACAAAGGATTTAAATTCATGTTGGGCCTTGATAGCGCGGTCAATCACAGTGACCCGACAGCTTATCCTGCAAATAATCCGCTCTCCATCCAGAGTCCGGGGAATCACTGGGACTGGAACAGCGGATACATTTTTATGAAAGTGGAAGGAAATGTGGATACGACCCTCGCGGCGAATGGCCCGTTGGATTTCCAATATTTCTATCACATTGGAATGGATGACTTCAAACGTACAATTGATTTCAGCACATCCGCATTTACAGTTGTTAGTGGCAGCAATTACGCAATCGGACTCAAATTTGATTTGCTGAGAATGCTGAATAATGTTGATATGCGTACTGAAAATATCACACATACAATGAACAACATGCCGCTTGCAATGAAAATTGCGGACAATTGGCAAGGTGCATTCGAATTAGAATAAAATGAGACGATTTATTCTGTTGATAAATTCCATCCTTCAACCCTTTGCTTCATTAGATGCAAAGGGCCGGATGGTCTTATGTCTCCTTCTTTTCATTTCATCGTGTAAAAAAGACGCTCCTATTGAAGATTCCGGAAATGACATCATTACATTACAAGTACCGAAAGGGTTTCCGTATCCTGTAATTCCATCCGACAATCAACCGACTCAAAACAGGATTGATTTGGGAAGAAAAATATTTTTTGATCCGATTCTTTCACGAGACTCTACCATTTCATGTGGCAGTTGTCATCATACCGATATAAAATTCACAGACGGCTTACAATTTAGTAATGGTATTGACGGAAATCACACGATCCGTAATGCAATGACTATTCTGAATTCCGCGTATCAACCATACATGTTTTGGGATGGCGGCAATCCAACTCTTGAACAACAGGTATTGGCACCAATAGCCAATCCGCTTGAAATGGATTTTGATGTAAACCAGGTGGTGGCTCGTATGAACAATCATCCTGAGTATCCTGTGCTTTTCCAGAAAGCATACGGTCAGGCTCCAAGCGTGTATACGCTTACCAGAGCCATCGCATGTTATGAGCGTACACTCTTCACGGGGTTTTCTCGTTATGATGATTATCTCTATAACAACAACACCGCCGCGTTAACGCAATCTGAGATCAATGGGAAGAATATATTTTTTGGTGAACAGGGAGAATGTTTCCATTGTCACAATGAATATAATTTCACTGATTATAGTTTTAAAAACAACGGACTCTATCTTCATTATGCGGATAGCGGAAGGGCAAGAATTACAGGTTTATCTTCCGATGTGGGAAAATTTAAAATTCCTTCACTGCGAAACGTTGAACTCACCGCGCCTTATATGCATGATGGCAGTAAAGCAACACTGGAAGATGTAATTGAACACTATAACAGTGGCGGGCAACCTCACCCGAATAAAAGTGGTCTGATTCAACCACTCAATCTGACCTCACAGGAAAAACAGGATCTGATCAACTTTCTTAAATCGCTTACTGATCTTTGATTTAACTGAAAACTATAAAACAATGAATAAATTCATCCTGCTTGCAACTCTGTACTTTTCTGCTGTGTTGTTTGCCTGTAAAAAAGAAGAAAAATGTTCCGCCGGGAAAGGAGGCAGTTTAACGATTTCCGCTTTCCCTCAACATCATGGAAGGGCAATTTATAATCTGCCAAACTATCCTGATACGATTTATGTGAAATACAACACGCAGGAATCAGCAGGTTTTAGCCCAGTGAATTATGACACCTATTTTGTCGGAAACTCAGGCGAAGACCATGTTCATTTGGAAGGTCTAAAATGTGGTGATTATTATTTTCTGGGTGCCGGATATGACAGCACCATTAATCAAAGAGTAGTTGGCGGTATGCCTTTCAGTACGGATCAAAAAGAAGGCGGGATTGATTTAAATATAGCAGTTACTGAATAAAACGGAATAAATAAACGCGAGCGACAAATCTCTCATACTCTTTCTGAAGAATTTTTTTCGGAAAGAGTTTTTTTATGTATCCGTTCTCAGGAACAATTTTTTCCTGTTTGTAAATTGCAATCTGAATACAGGCATGAGTGTAAATTTCATATCAAACCTTTAACATATGTCCGCTGGCAATAGAATATTTCCAGCGCTTTCACGTTAACAAATGGCTGAAATTTCGGGTCGGAAGTTTGAAATGGGTTTTTATTCCCACCTTGAATAATAGCATCCTTTCAAGATTGTGTTTTATGGAGGAGTTTGAATTAAACCGACGCCTTCTGATCAAGTTTGTCAAAAAATTTATCACAGCTTGCTTTCTTGCAAATCCGAATATATTCAGCGATATTACAGACAGAATAAGCTCTAAGTTTTTTAAATAAGTAAAGCAATGAGTCAAATATTGTATAATTAATCTTTACCTATTAATTTACAAACAATGAAACAAATTATCTTAACCCTGACCCTTATTTTTTCTTCTGCATTTTTAACTATCAATGCGCAAGCAGTAAAGAAAAACGATAAGCAAAATTGGGGAGTAACAGGGAATGTTACTTCTGTTCATGAAACATGGTTCAATGTTGTTCAGGAAGGCGATCAGATTATTAAAGGGAAAAAAATAAACGACAAATTTGAAATTGAATCCAAAGCAACGTTTGACAATAATGGAAACAAGATAGAAGATATTCGTTACGATGAAGCCGGCAATCCAACTATTAAACTCACGTATACGTATGACGATAAAATGAATCGCACAGCAGAGAATCGTTACACTTTGGATGGCATCTTGTTACACCAGACTAAATTTTCTTACACATACGATGACTCAGGGAAAATTACTGAAATGGAAAATCTGAGTGAGGATATCAAGGTGAAAGGTAAAACAACCTACATATATGATGTGAATGGAAATCTATCTGAAAAATCATGGACTAATCAGGATGGGTCTAAGTTCGAGAAAAGTACTTTTGTCTGTGATGACAAAGGACGCATTACTTCCGAAACAGTGTATGATTCAAAAGGTAAAATTGAGTGGAAATATTTGTATGTGCTGAATGAAAACGGAAAGGTGATCGAAGAAACATCATTAAGAGATGGAACAAAGTTTTATTGCAAATACACTTATGCTTACGATGAGCGTGGAAATAAAACAGAGATGCATTGGTATAAAAGGCCAGACAAACTAAGCATGAGCTGGACGTACAAATACGATTACGATACAAACGGCAACTGGACGAAGCAAGTTCAATACAACGGAAACAAAGCGATCAGTATTACGGAGAGAAGTATTCAGTATATATGAAAAATGTTTTGGGCTTTTTCAAGTTTCATAATCCGGATTAATTACTGTTGACCTCAGCAAATGAACTCTGAATCAGAAATTATCTTAAGACCTACTACTGTTCAGGACCTGGAAACATTGTTTACTTTTCAGGTAGACACAGAGGCTATACATCAGGCCGCTTTTACTCCAAAGGATCCGACTGATAAGTCGGCTTACATTGCCAAATACTCTAAACTCCTTCAAGACCCGACAGTAAACAATCAGACTATTTTACTCGAAAACAAAATTATTGGCAGCCTTGCAAAATTTGTCATGTCTGGCGACAATGAAATTACATATTGGATTGATAAAAATTATTGGGGAAAAGGTATCGCAACAAAAGCATTGAAGAAATTCCTCCGCATAGAAAAGAACAGACCAATTTTTGGGAGAGTCGCGTTTGACAATATTGGTTCACAACGGGTTTTGGAAAAATGTGGTTTCATTAAAATTGGGACAGATAAAGGTTTTGCGAATGCGAGGCAGGAGGAAATCGAAGAGTATATTTATTCGTTGAGTGAACGTGAATGAAGTGAAGGGAAATTTACCAACGAATAAAATTCATAAGACCATTTTTCATAGCGAAAATTTGCCGGATCGCAATATGATTATATTTCTGTTTAATCATTTTCTTTCATCTGCATCTGATGACACAATCAAATTCAAGTTTGCGGGTTGTAGGTTTAAATTTAGTGCGTCGATAAGCGAAATGGTTTGATGTTATCTTGCCTACACATATGTGACCCTTCCAAGGTCAGAGTTGGCGCTGGGCGATATTTTGGTTATAGGTATGTGACCCTTCCAGGGTCATAGTTTACGGGGTGATATTATTTTCTATAGATATGTGACCCTTACAGGGTCAGGAAATCGGTGTGTGATTTTCAAGCGACACATATATGACCCTTCCAGGGTCAGTGATATCGTTGGGTGATTTTTTGGCTATAGATATGTGACCCTTGCAGGGTCAGAGTTTACGGGGTGATATTTTTTTCTATAGATATGTGACCCTTGCAGGGTCAGTGATATCGTTGGGTGATTTTTTGGGCTATAGATATTTGACCCTTACAGGGTCAGGGATTCGGTGTGTGTTTTTCAGGCGACACATATGTGACCCTTACAGGGTCAGGAATTCGGTGCGTCTTTTTCAGGCGACACATATGTGACCCTTCCAGGGTCATAGTTTACGGGGTGATATTATTTTCTATAGATATGTGACCCTTACAGGGTCAGGAATTCGGTGTGCGATTTTCAAGCGACACATATGTGACCCTTCCAGGGTCAGAGTTAGCGGCGGGAGATATTTTGCTATAGATATGTGACCCTTGCAGGGTCAGGCATTTCAATGTAAAATAAATTCCTCACGATTCCAGATTCCGGACTTATTGGCTATAGATAT
>CALMQM010000066.1 GCA_937871435.1 uncultured Bacteroidota bacterium
AACACCAGGCGAACCGCAGAACAGAGTTCAAGGTAACCAGCATGCAGCAGAAATTAAGTCAGTAAATAATTCTGAACGAAAAGTATTGAAACCGGGACAGCATAGCTGATCCCGGTTTTGCATTTTTTTGCTATGGAGAATTTTGATTCTGGTTGAAATTATGTAACTTGTGAAGCATATATCTCAAATCTTTTAAACTACATTAAATTCAGACTATGCCTTTTACTAACAATTGTGAATTGAAAATTGAAGGAAAAATATTCCGTGTAGTACATTGTGATTATGCTTTTAATCAGCCGGTGGATGAAAACAATCGTCCGAATGGGAGGGTGTTGGGAGGAAAAATCAATTTAGAAATTGATTCCCCGGGAAGCATAATTTTGATTCAATGGATGATTGAACACCATGCAACCAAAACAGGTGAAATAAATTTTTTATCACGTCGCACCGGAAGAAGAGAGAAGACTATAAAATTTACAGAAGGGTACGTTGTGCAGTATTTTGAATCATATAATGAATTTGATTCCAATCCTACAACTGAACGCGTTGTTATAGCGGCCAGGGCAATTGAAATCACAACATTTGGTGACAACCCTGGTTCTGTGAATATGGAACAATCGTGGCCAAAATAAATTTCTCTTTTACATTCGATATTAACATTTACTTGCACTCATCAAGTGTATATAGTGATATTAACTACTTTTGAAATTTATCCAACAGATTTCCGCGTTTGAAATCTAAATTGATTATATAGACGAATATTAGTTTGATTCAATATTGAATGTTTGAATATTCAATTGTTCTCACAAAATCATTTCATAATCTGAAATTTATCCGGATACCCTCCGGATTTTTTTTGAAACAAATTTCATAGTGTGCTTTCGCAATCTTTATTGTTAATAAAAGTGTTCATAAGGACTACTCCCTGGAAGTGAATTAATGTAGAGTGAAATACGAACTTGCACGATAATGCAAAAACTGTTTTGAAATCAAATTAACAGTTTTTGTTCGTATAGACAATCCCCTTCGATGATGAAAATATACTATAAAGTTATGGCCTTATCCGGTAGTACTTTCAGAATGTTAACTACTACAAGCATTCTGCTGATGTTTGTTTTTTCCGTTCTTCCAACGCAAAAAACATTTGCTACTCACTCTTCAGGAGCTGACCTTACATATACATGGGTAAGCGGAAATACCTACAAAGTAACAGTGTCCTTTTACAGGGATTGCGCAGGTGTTGCTGCACCGGGATCTGTAACACTGAATGCGAAATCAACCTC
Organism: uncultured Bacteroidota bacterium; assembly: GCA_937871435.1. GTDB lineage: Bacteria > Bacteroidota > Bacteroidia > AKYH767-A > 2013-40CM-41-45 > JADKJP01. The sequence goes on from CALMQM010000066.1 coordinate 1,284, forward strand.
ATGCAGTAAAAATCAGAACTACACCTTGAATCTTGTTCCCGGTACCGGACAGGAAATCACTTTTCCATGTAGAACAGTGCAAACAAAATGTACAAATCCAGCATCTGTATATGCAGGTTATCAGGAATATGAGTACACCAACAATGTAACTCTTCCGCAGCAATGTTCGGATTGGATATTCAGTTTCTATGTGTGTTGCAGAAATTGTGCGATCACAACATTGGTGAACCCTTGCAGTGATAACATGTATGTAGAAGCTACATTGAATAATTTAGCATTTCAAAGAAACAGTTCGCCGCAATTCACAAATATTCCGGTAGCTTTTGTTTGCGTTAACCAGAGCTTCACCTACAATCATGGTGTGTATGATCCGAACGGCGATTCGCTTGTGTATTCTTTCATTACTCCTAAAAAATATGATGCAGCTACCAGTACAGTAGGTACTGTAACATTCAATCCAGGATATTCCGCATCATCACCATTAACTTCCAGTCCTGCTGTGAGCCTGAATCCGGTTACAGGGGACATCAACATGTTTGCTACAGCGAATGGTGAGATTGGTGTTACTGCAATTCTTGTTAAGGAATACAGGAATGGAGTATTAATAGGAAGTGTTGTCAGGGACATGCAGTTCCTCACAAAAGTCTGTAATCCGAATTTATTACCCGTGGCATCCGGAATTAACGGAACAAATATTTTCGCTACGGTTGGATGTCCTTCCAGCACGATTTCATTTACAGTGAACTCTACTGACCCGAATCCAACAGATACCATTCTGATGTATTGGAATGGCGTAATTCCGGGAGCGACATTCACTACCACTGGTGTCCTTAACCCGGTGGGAACTTTCACATGGACGCCAACACCTGCTGATGCTCGTTCACAACCTTATACTTTCATCGTCACTGTTCGTGACAATGCTTGTCCAACCAATGGTTCGCAAACTTTCTCTTATTCCATTACGGTTCCCGTGATAGATGTCACAGTTTCTTCTCCTGCATACAATGGGTACAACCTGCATTGCAATGGAGGAAGTGATGGTGCAATAACTGCGGTAGCTACAGGAGGAACTCAGCCTTATACATATGCCTGGAATCCTTCCGGGCAAACTACGCAAACTGCCACCGGTCTTGGCGTCGGAACTTTTACTGTTACGGTCTCCGATGCAGATGGATGCACAAAAACAAATTCTACGAGTCTTACAGCACCACCTACGATTATCACATCCACGATCGCTTCATCAACAGATGTTAGTTGCAATGGAGGAGCAGATGGAACCGCCACTGCCAGTGGATCCGGTGGTCTTACTCCGTACACCTATTCATGGTGGCCGGGAGGACAATCTACCGTCACAGCAACAGGATTATCAGCCAATACATATATAGTAACCATTACTGACAGAAATACCTGTACCAGTACCGATACAGTTGTCATTTCTGAACCTACTTTATTGGTGGCATCTGTTTCCGGATTTACAAATGTGACTTGTAACGGCAATGCAAACGGAACAATCTCTACAACAGTCAGTGGAGGGACTTCGCCGTATACACATTCCTGGTCGAATGGTGCGACTACCGCGAATGTTACCGGACTGGCTCCTGGAACATACCGTGACACTGTTCGTGATGCCAAAGGTTGCCAACAGATTTTATCTCAGGTAATCACTCAGCCCGGTGCTGCTGTTGGGATACCTGCTTCTTCATTGGTTGCAAGTAATGTTTTGTGTAATGGTGGATTCAGCGGAGCAGCCAATGTAGTTCCTTCAGGTGGAACACCACCTTATAATGTAAGTTGGTCAAATGGAGATATCGGAAATAGCGCTGATAGTTTATTTGCAGGAACCTATACTGTAACAATTGTTGATGCCAACTTCTGCACTTTTGATACTTCAGTAACAATCTCGGAACCGGCTGTGTTGAATACGACATTTATTAATTTCTCCACAACTCCAGGAGGTACCAACATTGGTTGTAAGGGTGACTCTACGGGTACAGTGAAATCCAGTGTGATCGGCGGAACAACTCCTTATACCTATTCATGGTCAAATGGAGCAACGATTGATTCCATCGCGCAGGTACCGGCCGGTTCGTATACAGTAACGGTTACAGATAATCATGGTTGTACTACTCAGTCTACAACTACACTAACAGAACCAACTTTATTACAGGATTCCCTGATCGTACACGATGTAATTTGTCGTGGTGAATCCAGCGGCTGGATTAAAGAAGTTGTGTATGGAGGATCAACTCCATATGCTTATTCGTGGACTCCACTTTCACAAATTACAGATAGTATCGGAGGTTTGCCGGCAGGATTTTATAGTGTAACAACAACTGATATCAACGGTTGTGTTATTTTGGATACAGTAACAGTTACTGAACCGGATACACTTGTTTCTCTTATCACATCTATTCAGTTCTTTGGGGATGTAAACGTTCGTTGCTTTGGTGATTCTTCAGGAACAGTTTCTGCTCAGGTAACAGGAGGGACTCCTCCTTACAATTACCTCTGGTCAACCGGTTCACCAAATGATACGGTATATAATTTGCCGGCCGGTGGAGTGGAAGTACGCGTATCGGATATTAATGGATGTTCGATCATAGGTTCAACCAATCTTGTTCAGCCTCCTCCATTCAATTATGCTCCCGTCATTCAGCAACCAAAATGTTTTGGTGATTCTTCAGGTTATGTTATTCTGAATGCATCCGGCAGTACACCTACTTATACTTATTCATGGTCGAATGGCGCTACTACAGATTCCTGTGGTCATCTCACTTCGGGAACTGTATACGCGATTATCACGGATATGAATAATTGTACAGACAGTCTCGGATTTGTTCTTCCAAATCCGGATTCACTGACAACTCCGTCTGTCACTTCAGACTATCAGGGATATACTGTTGGATGTAATGGAGGTAGCAATGGTTACATTGTGTTGCATGTAACCGGAGGTGATGGAAATTATACTTATCAATGGTCGAATACCGCAACTACCGATAGTATCAGTGGTTTGAGTGCCGGAACATATTCTGTTACAATTCTCGATGGTAATGGATGCCGTAAAGATACAAGTGTGGTTGTTACCGAACCAACTTCATTACAGGATACTCTTATCTCTACGGTGTTCAATGGTGGAGTAAATGTGAGTTGCTACGGATACAATGACGGTACAGCCTATTCAACAGTAAGTGGTGGTGTTCCACCTTATCAGTATAACTGGTCAAATGGTGATATTGCTGATTCCGCAGTGGGTCTCACAGCAGGCACCTATTATCTAACTGTTACAGATAGCAACGGTTGTCAGCACTTAGATTCAATTACTTTTTCTCAGCCTGCACCTGTAAACATGACCGCTGTATTATCGTCATACAATGGATACAATGTTCCTTGCAATGGCGATTCTTTGGGATGTATCACGCTCTCAGTAGGAGGTGGAAGCGGACCGTATACGTATGAATGGGATATCATTGATTCTGTTCCGGGTCCTGTGTTGTGCAATCTTCCGGCGGATACAATCAACGTGAGAATCTTTGATGCTAATGGATGTTCTCTCGATACTTCTTTCATCCTTACAGAACCCGGTCCACTGGATCCTGTTGCTACACTTTCCAATCCGAACGGATTTAATTTGACTTGTAATGGATCCGGTGACGGTACTATCAGTCTAAATGTTAACGGTGGAGTAGCTCCGCTTGACTATTTGTGGTCAACAACTGAAACTACTCAGAGTATTTCCGGACTGGATGCCACTACTTACAGTGTGAACGTGACGGATGCAAATGGTTGTGTGGTTTCTGCCTCGTATACACTCACTGAACCGCCTGCAATAACCAATACAGTTTCTTCTTCGGCAACAACATGCGGACAAAGTAACGGTACGGCTACTGTTGTTGTAACAAGCGGATTAACTCCGTATAGTTATAGCTGGACTCCTTCCGGACAAACTACCGCAACTGCTACCGGGCTTGATCCGGATACATATTATATAACCATCACAGACAGCGTGAATTGTACCCACTTAGACAGTGTGGTGGTGAATGCATTACCAATTATTGTTTCAACTATTTCTTCTCAGGTAAATAATGCATGTTTTGGTAGTTCAACCGGAACAGCAACAGTTTCTCTCATCGGTGGAACAGCACCATTCTCCTACGTTTGGTCTAATGGCGATACTGGTATCACAGCAGATAGTCTGCCGGCAGGAAATGTGAGCGTATACATCACTGATGCGAACAATTGCCAGGATACCAGCTCAACGAACATTTCGGAATCTCCTCAGCTTGTTCCTACAGTGAGCGGAACAGATGCTCAATGCAGTGGTGTAAATAATGGTGTGGCAAATGTTTCGGTTGTCGGTGGTGTTCAGCCGTATACACTTACCTGGTCAAATGGCGATTCAGGAAATATGGCAGATAGTCTGGGTGCAGGTTATGCAGTTGTAACAATCACAGATAACAATCTCTGCTCTGTTCAGGATTCAGTCAACATACTGCAGCCAACTGCTGTAGTTTCCGCTATATCCACAACATCTCCGGTTAGTTGTAATACGGGTGATAACGGAACAGCTACAGTTACTGCTGCTACAGGAGGTACTTCACCATATACATATACCTGGTCTAACAGCGATTCAGGATTGACTGCCGACAGTCTGACTGCTGGTCCTGTAAGTGTTGTTGTCACTGATGCAAATGGTTGTTCTATCACATTAAACGGAACAATTACAGAACCTACTTCCATCGCCATCACCAATTCATCCACGAATGTTTCTTGCTATGGATATCTCGATGGAACAGCTTCATCAGCTGTGAATGGTGGTACAATTCCTTATTCCTATTCATGGAATCCGGGTGGAAATACAACATCATCAGTAAGTGGATTGGGTCCAAATACATATACTGTTACCGTTACAGATGGCAATGGTTGTACGCGCACAGCTTCTGTGATCATTACTCAGCCAAATGAAATCCTCACCGATGCTGGTACAGATCAGACCGGTTGTGATCCGGAATACGGACTCGATGCACAGCTTAACGGTGGACTTACCGGAACCTGGAGTTATGTCACCGGATCAGCAAGTTTTAGCAGCATTACATCTCCAACAGCGACTGTTTCTAATCTTGCTGATGGAACAAACACATTGTTGTGGACTGTAACAGATGGAAATTGTTATGGATACGATACAGTCAGGATAACTGTCAGACCGGTATCCGATTGTGATCTTGATCTGCCATCCGGTTTCACTCCGAATGGTGATGAATACAATGACTACTATGTTATACACGGACTGGAGAGATATCCTGAAAATACATTCATTGTCTTCAACCGTTGGGGAAATGAAGTTTATAAAAAAGAAAATCTCACGAATACTGACTGGAGAGGACAAAATAAATCCGGCGAAGATCTGCCTGAAGGAACCTACTTTGTTGTTCTTACAATTAAGAATTCAGATATTAAGAGGAATACATATGTTGATCTGAGAAGGTAATCTCATTAGGTAAATTTTTGCATGCATTAGTAATAACCCCAATCCGATGAAAAGAATACTAACTATATTATTTCTGTCGATGAGTCTGTACAGT
>CALMQM010000067.1 GCA_937871435.1 uncultured Bacteroidota bacterium
TGGTAACGACGGATCTGCTTCAGTAAGCGCTTCCGGTGGTACAGCTCCATATTCCTATAACTGGACACCGTCAGGCGGATCAGGGGCCAATGCATCAAATCTGGGTGCCGGAACCTATACTGTTACAATTACAGACGGAAATTCTTGTACGCAAACAGCAACTGCAATTGTAAACCAACCATCTCAACTCACCGGAAATCTCACTCCTTCACCTGCATTATGCAATGGTAGTTCGAACGGTTCTGTTTCAGTGGCAACAGCCGGAGGTACTGCAAATTACAGTTATAACTGGTTCCCTTCCGGTGGTACCGGAGCGAATGCTACAGGATTGACGGCAGGTACTTATACTGTGACTATTACTGATGCAAACGGATGTACTACCAGTGGATCGGCAAACGTAACGGAACCGAGTGCCATCGTACTTCAATCGAGTACAACTCCAGCAACATGCGGTACATCAAACGGAACCGCTTCTGTTGTTGTCAACGGTGGTTCATCTCCATATTCTTATTCATGGTCACCTTCGGGTGGCTCTTCCGGGAATGCAAATAATCTAACGGCAGGAGCTTATACAGTAACTGTGACAGATAACAATGGATGTACGCAAACTGATGTAGCCAACGTTTCTAACACAGGTGGACCAACAGTTGCTGCCAATATTCTTCAGCCTGTTTCCTGTGCAGGAGGCAATGATGGTTCAGCCAATGTAGTTGTATCTAATGGTACAGCTCCTTTTACATACAGTTGGTCTCCCTCAGGAGGAAGTGGTTCAAGTGCAACAAATCTTCAGGCAGGTAATTATACGGTGGATGTAACAGATGCGAATGGATGTATTTCTTCAGATAATGTTACCATCACAGAACCAAATTCAATTGTTGCACAGGCAAGTTCTACTTCAACTTTGTGCAATGGTTCCTCTGACGGAGGAGCTTCTGTGAATGTTGCTGGAGGTACCTCTCCATATGCCTACGCCTGGTCACCTGCAGGTGGATCTTCTGCAACTGCAAATAATCTTGCAAGCGGTACCTATACGGTCACTGTAACTGATGCCAATGGATGTACCAGAACTGCTACCACTTCAGTAACGCAACCTGCAAGTCTTGTTCTCAATACGACTCCTGTTCCTGCCGCTTGCAACGGATCAGCAGACGGTTCAATTAGTGTGGGTGTTAACGGAGGGACAAGCGGATATACCTATTCCTGGTTTCCGTCCGGCGGATCTTCATCCACTGCATCGAATCTTGCAGTCGGGAATTATACAGTAACAGTCACTGATGCGAATGGTTGCACATCTTCTTCCACTGCTACGGTTCAACAACCGGCTGCAATAGCACTTCAAACTAATTCTACACCTGCCACCTGCGGTACAAGTAACGGCAGTGCAAGTGTGGTTGCCAACGGAGGTTCAGCGCCATACACTTATTCATGGTCTCCCGGAGGTGCAAATACTGCAACAGCCTCTAATATTTCTGCCGGAGCTTTTACTGTGACGGTTACTGATGCGAATGGTTGTACGAATACAGCTGTTGTGAATGTAGCTAATACCGGAGGTCCGACAATTGCAGCAAGTGTCACACAAAATGTTTCTTGTAATGGTGGATCGAACGGTACTGCTACTGTCAATGTAGCCAACGGAACCGCGCCATTTACTTACAGTTGGTCTCCAACCGGTGGAAACGGATTGAATGCTTCAGGACTTTCAGCAGGAGCATACACAGTAACTGTGCATGATGCAAATGGCTGTGTTTCTACAGATAACATCAATGTTTCGGAACCTTTGTCAATCAATGCACTCACAGCAACATTGCCTGCCAGTTGTGCAGGAACTGCAACAGGCAGTGCTTCAGTAAACGTAGCCGGTGGAACAACACCGTATACATATGCCTGGTCCCCATCAGGAGGAAATGCTTCTACTGCGAATGGGTTGAATGCAGGAAACTATACTGTGACAATTACCGACGCGAATGGTTGTACGAAGAGTGCGTCTGCGAGTGTACAACAACCTGCCGCTCTGAGTCTGAATATTCAACCAACAAATACTTCATGCAATGGAGTGTCTGATGGTTCAGCGATTGCGAATCCAAATGGAGGTACACCGAATTATTCTTACAGTTGGTTCCCTTCAGGTGGTTCCGGAGCTACTGCAAGCAATCTCTCAACAGGAAACTATTCTGTAACAGTAACTGATGCGAACGGTTGTACCATTTCTCAATCAACCACGATACAACAACCCAGCGCTATTGTATTGCAAACATCTTCTACTCCTGCTGCCTGCGGAACATTTACAGGGACAGCAACAGTTGTTCCAAACGGAGGATCAGCACCTTATTCATATTCCTGGTCTCCAGGAAACGCTATCACTGCAACTGCATCCAATCTTGCAGCTGCAGCTTACACTGTTACAGTAACGGATGCGAACGGATGTTCAAATACAGCAATTGCCAATGTCTCCAACACCGGAGGTCCAACCATTGCCGCAAGTGTTACACAACAAGTAACATGTCATGGTGGAGCGAATGGTGCTGCCACTGTAAATGTGAATAGCGGAACAGCTCCTTACACATATTCCTGGTCTCCGAGCGGAGGTACTGCGGTTTCTGCAAACGGACTTTCAGCCGGAATATATTCGATTATTGTTCATGATGCCAACGGATGTGTGTCAACAGATAATGTTACTATTACTGAACCGAGTGCTATTGCAGCGCAATCGAGTTCAACCGATGCATTGTGTTTTGGTTCTGCAAGTGGAGGAGCTTCAGTGATTGTAGCAGGAGGTACTTCCCCTTACGCGTACGCCTGGTCACCGTCAGGAGGAAATGCTGCTACAGCCAATAATCTTTCGGCAGGAACTTATACTGTAAGTATCAGCGATGCGAATGGATGTACTTCCACCAGTTCGGCAATTGTTGGTCAACCTGCGCGATTGACTCTTTCTATGAACACAGTTCCTGCCAGCTGTAACGGTGGGTCAGATGGCTCAGCTACGGTAAATGTTTCGGGAGGTACTTCAGGATATTCTTATGTATGGTTTCCATCCGGTGGTTCTGCAGCGACAGCCAGCAATCTTGCAATTGGAAGTTATAGTGTTACAGTTACTGATGCAAACGGCTGTACCTCTACTTCCTCAGCGAGTATTTCTCAACCTGCTGCAATGACATTACAAACTTCAACCAATCCGGCGAACTGCGGTTCATCCAATGGGTCTGCATCGGTTGTAGCAAATGGTGGGTCCTCACCTTATTCGTACTCCTGGTCACCGGGATCATCCTCCAGTGCGAATGCTACCAATATCCCGGCCGGCGCTTATGTGGTTACTGTTACAGATGTAAACGGATGTACATCTACTGCATCAGCAAATGTTACCAATATTGGCGGACCAACTATAGCAGCAAGTGTTGCACAACATGTTAGTTGCTTCAATGGAAACAATGGTTCCGGAACGGTGTCTGTTTCCAGTGGTACTGCTCCGTATACATATTTGTGGTCTCCTGCCGGTGGTAATGGTGCAACAGCAAATAACCTTAGTGCCGGTGCTTATACTGTTACAGTTCACGATGCGAATGGTTGTGTATCAACTGATCAGATAACTATCACCCAACCAACAGCTCTTGCTGTTCAAACAAACGCATCCGATGCCTTGTGTTCCGGTTCAGCAACCGGAAGTGCCGGAGTAAATGTTGCCGGTGGCACAACACCTTATTCTTATGCCTGGGCTCCATCGGGAGGTTCCGGTATGACTGCCAATAACCTTGTTGCAGGTATTTATACTGCAACAGTTACAGATGCAAATGGATGTACACTGACAGGATCATCAATAGTAGGTCAGCCGGCTGCTATCACTACGTCAATGGTGCATACTAATGCAAGTTGTCATGGAGCAGCAGATGGAACTGCATCAGTCACAGCCGGTGGCGGTGCTTCAGGATTTTCATATTCCTGGTTCCCTGCCGGTGGTTCCGGATCTTCCGCAACCAATCTTGCAGCAGGTAGTTACCAAGTTACAGTTACTGACGCGAACGGATGTACTCGTTCAGCCAGTGTTACTATTACGGAACCTGCATCAATGACAATTCAGAATAGTTCTACTCCTGCTACCTGTGGTTCGTCTAACGGATCAGCTTCAGTTGTTCCTGCAGGCGGATCTGCCCCGTATTCATATGCATGGAATCCTGGAGGTGGAAACACTCCAACCATAAACAATATCACAGCTGGTGCATATACTGCTACAATTACCGATGCGAATGGTTGTACCTCTTCTACAACTGTTGTGGTGAACAATACAGGAGGGCCAAATGTCAGCCTTGCCTCTTCAACAGATGTGACTTGTGCCGGTGCGTCAAATGGAAGTGCGAATGTGAATGTCAGCGGGGGAACCGCGCCCTATACTTATGCCTGGTCTCCTTCCGGAGGATCTGCTTCCAGTGCCAGTGGTTTATCAGGAGGAAATTATACAGTGACAGTAACTGATGGCAGTGGTTGTCTGAATGTAGTCTACGTCACCATTTCAGAACCGGCCGGCATCGTTTTACAAACTTCATCCACCGGAACAGCATGTGGAGGTTCTACAGGAACAGCCAGTGTAATTGCGGCAGGTGGAACCGTACCTTACACTTATTCATGGTCTCCTGGTACTGCGACTACTTCAACAGCGAGTGGATTGACAGGTGGCAACTATACAGTTACTGTAACTGATGCAAATACATGCACCAGTACGGCTGCAGTAGTTGTACCAAGTATCGGTGGCGCTTCCGCTTCCTTGCTTACATCCACAGATGTTAGTTGCAATGGTTTATCGAATGGTTCAGCAACTGTAGTAACAAGCGGCGGAACTGCACCGTTCACTTACGCATGGTCTCCTTCTGGTGGTTCAGGAGCCAGCGCAAGCAATCTGGCAGCCGATACGTATACCGTCACTGTAACCGATGTTAACGGCTGTGCAGCAAATGTTATAGTTGTAATCAATGAACCGGATGCAGTGAACATTTCCATGAGCATGACTCCTGCTGCCTGTAACGGTGGAACAAACGGAACAGCAACTGCAACAGTCAATGGAGGCACTCCGCCTTACCAATATCAGTGGAGTCCTGGTGGAAGCACCAATGCAACTGCAAACAACCTTGGTGTCGGTCATTACAGTGTGGTTGTAACTGATTCACGAGGCTGTGCCGAAGTAAATGATATAGATGTATTGTCTGCATCCGGAATTGTTCTTACTCCATCTGCAACAGATGTAAGTTGCTACGGAGGATCAAATGGAACTACAGCAGTAAGTTCTGTTGGAGGTACACCTCCTTATACTTACAACTGGTCACCTGCCGGCGGAACAGGTTCCAATGCAAGCGGTCTTGCCGGAGGAAATTATATCGTTACTGTTACCGACGCCAGCGGATGTACCACTACTGCATCCGCAACTGTAAATGAACCGGACGCACTATTACTTGCTGTGACAGGTGAAGCAACGCTTTGCGCCGGTCAATCTACTTTATTAGAAGCAACAGTTACAGGTGGTACAGGTCCATACACTTACAATTGGAGCAGCGGACCAAATTCGCCAACACAAACGGTGAGCCCTCTTGTTCCAACAAATTATACTGTAAGTATTACTGACGCAAATGGATGTACCACTGCACAGGAAAGTGTGACAGTTGATTTGTATCCTGCTCTTTCTGTTGTCGCCACCGGTAACAACACATTGTGTGGCGGAACTCCGACTAACATAAGTTCACTGGCATCCGGTGGTGACGGAAATTATACCTACAGTTGGAACAATGGTGCTATTATCGGTTCTTCTGCAACAGTGGTTCCGGATCATGATTCAACATTCACAGTAACTGTTACGGATGGCTGCGGATCTCCTGCTGTTCAGGATCAGGTTATACTTTCAGTGGCGCCTGCTCCGGTTGTCGCATTCACCCCGCACGAAGTGAATGGATGTACACCGGTACATGTTGATTTTATCAATGAAACAGTTGCTCCTGCAGGGTCAGTGTATAACTGGAATTTTGGTGACAACAGTACCGGAAATGATTTAAATCCATCTCATGATTATACCGTACCGGGAACTTACAATGTGAGTCTGCTTGTTACTTCACCGGTTGGATGTGAAGGATCCCTGCTGATCCAACAACTTGTAGAAGTAACATCTTATCCGTCAGCAGAATTCAGTCAGTCTGCTACAGATGTAACATTGGCCAGTTCAAGTATTGCATTCACCAATATGAGCTCAGGAGCTACAAATTACACATGGGATTTTGGTGATGGATCACCACTTAATACTGATGCGAATCCATCTCACACTTTCCAGGATACAGGTACTTATATTGTTCAACTGATCACAACAAATGAGATGGGTTGTACTGATACAATCAGCAGTCTTGTAAAGGTGACTGAAGATTTCATTATTTATATTCCGAATGCGTTTACTCCAAACAATGATCAGGTAAATGACGGGTTTATTGCTACAGGTGTTGGCTTTGCAGATTACGATATGTGGATTCTTGATCGTTGGGGATTGAAAATTTTCCATTCAAAAGATAAAAACCAACCATGGGACGGTACATATTATCAAAATGGAAACATGGCACAAAATGATGTGTATGAATATGTGATTCGTGTACATGATTTCCAGGGTAAACTTCACCGTTTCATCGGACATGTAACTCTGGTGAGATAATCGTCGGAACAACAAATCATCTTTTATATAATATGAAGCAGGAACTTTAAGTTTCGGCTTCGTTATTTTAGCAGATATATCGCTTTTGTCCACCTCTGATTTTTCAAATGAGAAATTTTCAGGGGGAAAAATTCAATGTTGATTACAAATCATAATGAACTGCGTTGAAATGAAAATTCGTTCGGGAAATACATCCGGCTAAGGTTCAAAAAAAAATCCCGATCAACGACCGGGATTTTTTGTGTTCAGTTAAGATGGAATTAATTACCCAACTCCGACATGAATTTGATACGCATAAGTCTGATGTCATCCAGAGTATAATCATTTTCCCCTAATTCTTTCAGCGCATATTCAGCAGAATCAGTTTCGGCAGTTTTAAAGAATTCAAATACTTCGGCCTGGCGATCTTCATCTATTACTTCATTGATATAATAGTTGATGTCAATTCGGGTTCCAGAACCTACGATACTTTCAATTTCAGTAAGCAGATCACGCATCTGTAAACCTTTCGCAGAAGCCATATCATCCAGAGAAATTTTTCGGTCGATATTCTGAATCAGGTATACTTTCAGGACGCTCTTATTAACCACCGATTTCACGACAAGATCCATCGGTCTCTCGATCTCATTTTCTTCAACATATTTTGAAATGAGATCGAGGAATGGTTTGCCGAATTTTACGGCTTTACCTGCTCCTACTCCAGTAATATTTTTTAATTCATCCTGAGTGATCGGGTATTGAATCGCCATTTCCTCCAACGAAGGATCCTGGAATACAACAAAGGGCGGAACATTTTTTTGCTTGGCTATTTTTTTCCGAAGATCTTTGAGGGCTGCAAACAATTCCGGATCAGCTGCGGCTCCTCCACCTCCAAATTCATCATCATCATCTGCTTCGGCATTGCTGTAGTCATTGTCTTCGACAACCAGAATTTTCACCGGCTTCTTGAGGAAAGCTTTTCCTTTTTCGGTTACTTTCAGAGTGCCGTAAGTTTCTATATCTTTTGAAAGGAATCCGGCCAACAAAGCCTGTCGAATAATCGCTGTCCAGAATTTCACGTCCCGGTCTCCACCTTCGCCAAAAATTTCCAGCTGATCATGGTTGTGAAGTTTCACTGCGTTTTCCTGCTTCCCTGTGATCACATTCACAATGTGTTCCATCGCGAATTTCTCTTTTACTCCGAGTACTGCCTCGAGTACTGTACACATTTCCTCTTTGCCGTCGAAACTCTTCTTAGGATGCAGACAATTGTCACAGTTTCCGCAATTCGATTCATTGTAGGATTCACCAAAGTAATTTAACAGGACTCTTCTCCGGCAAACAGATGTTTCCGCATAACCGACAGTTTCGAGTAGCAGTTGCTTCCCTACCTCCTGTTCGGCTACGGGTTTACCCTTCATGAACTTTTCCAGTTTTTCAATATCCTTATAACTGTAAAAGGTTACACATTTTCCTTCACGACCATCACGACCGGAACGACCAGTCTCCTGGTAGTATCCTTCGAGGGATTTTGGAATGTCATGGTGGATTACAAAGCGCACATCAGGCTTATCGATACCCATCCCGAAAGCGATAGTAGCCACAATCACGTCAATGTCTTCCATCAGGAATTTATCCTGTGTTTCAGCACGGACAGATGCTTCCAGTCCGGCATGGTAAGGCAGAGCTTTGATTCCATTCACAGCGAGTGTGGATGCAACTTCTTCCACTTTTTTTCTGCTCAGGCAGTAAACAATGCCTGATTTGCCCATATTTTGTTTGATGAACTTGATGATTTCTTTCACCACATCCACCTTGGGACGAACTTCATAATACAAATTCGCTCTGTTGAAGGACGCCTTAAAAACATTGGCATCCATCATCCCCAGGTTCTTCTGGATATCAAGTTGAACTTTAGGAGTAGCCGTTGCGGTGAGAGCGATAATGGGTACCTTACCTATTGCTTCAATGATGGGGCGCAAACGACGGTATTCTGGTCGAAAATCATGACCCCATTCTGAGATACAATGCGCCTCATCTATGGCAAAAAACGAGATTTGAACCCCACGAAGAAATTCTACATTTTCATCTTTGGTTAAAGATTCAGGGGCTACATATAACAGTTTGGTACGACCTGATTTAATATCCGCTTTGACCTGAGCAATTTCTGTTTTGTTGAGTGATGAATTCAAAAAATGGGCAACACCATCTGCATTGCTGAACCCCCTCATTGCATCCACCTGATTTTTCATCAATGCAATCAATGGAGAAACAACTACCGCTGTTCCGTCCATGATCAGCGAAGGCAGCTGATAACACATGGATTTTCCACCACCGGTCGGCATGATCACAAATGTGTCTTTCCCGGCCAGTACGCTCTGTACGATTTCTTCCTGCTCCCCTTTAAACTTGTCGAATCCAAAATATTTCTGGAGATAGGTTTTCAGAGGTTTTTCCGCCACTAACATTGTATTGAGTTGATTTTTATGATATTACGATAAATAAAAAGGTATATGCTTTAGAAAAGCAATCGGAACTAAAATTAAATAATTTTGCCGAAATACCGAGTGAAAAACGGATGTACTTTAAAAAAAATTTTCAAACACTTGAAAACTCCATCTCAAATAAAAAAAATAGCTCAGAAAACGCTTGATATAGAGTCAGAAGCGATTTACAATCTGAAGAATTATGTGAATGAAAATTTTGTTAAAAGCGTTCTGCTGATACAAAAAAGTAAAGGCAGAGTAGTTGTTACCGGCATCGGAAAGAGCGCTATTATAGGACAGAAAATAGTCGCGACACTTAATTCCACAGGTACACCATCCATCTTTATGCATGCAGCTGATGCGATACATGGAGATCTTGGAATTATTCAGAAAGATGATGTGATCATATGTATTTCCAAAAGCGGTGATACACCTGAAATAAAAATTCTGGTACCGCTGTTAAAATCCTGGGGCAACAAGCTCATCGCAATTGTTGGCAATATAGAATCCTACCTTGGTACTTCAGCAGACTTATGTCTCAATACTTATGTGAAACAGGAAGCGTGTCCGAATAACCTGGCTCCTACCAGTAGTTCAACCGCTCAACTGGCAATGGGAGATGCATTGGCAGTTTGTCTGCTTGAAATGAAAGGATTCTCCAGTAAGGATTTTGCAAAATATCATCCTGGTGGAGCCTTGGGAAAAAAGTTGTATTTGAAAACAAAAGACATTTTTCCACACAATGAAAGTCCAAGAGTCTTTGCTGATGATGATCTGAAAAAAGTGATTGTAGAAATTTCTTCAAAGCGATTGGGAGCAGCAGCTGTTCTTCAGAAAAACAAACTTGTGGGAATTATCACTGATGGTGATTTGAGGAGGATGTTGCTGACCGGTAAAAGTATCGACAACATGAAGGCGAAGGATATCATGAGTGTCAATCCCAAGACTGCCGACAAGGATATGATGGCAGTGGATGCTTTGAATCTGATGAAAACGCACAACATCTCTCAATTGATCATTACAGATAAAGGCAAATATGCTGGTATGGTTCATTTGCATGATCTCGTGAAAGAAGGCATTCTATAAGGTTGTGAAACATGGCGATTTCTTCTTGTTAATAAATCAAAGAATCGGGTTCAATACAATTCCTTCCAAACAAATCTTTACAATTTCAAAAAGCTATCTTTACCGCCCAAATGGCGATTTTTAATTTCCTCAACCCTGATAAAAACCCAACCGGCGAGATGTCCTTTCTCGGACATCTGGAGGCATTACGCTGGCACCTCTTCCGCTCCGTAGTGGTAGTGATGTCGCTCGCATTGATCCTCTTTTTCTTCAAGGAATTTCTTTTTGACGGAGTATTGCTTGCACCGAAAAACCCACACTTTATTACCTATCGTGCACTTTGTCATTTGTCAGCCAAACTGAACCTGGGTGATGACTTATGTATCACCACCAGTCCGTTCATTCTGATCAGTACAGATATTTCAGCACAGTTTACAACACATATGTGGGTGGCCTTTATTGCAGGTTTGGTGTGCGGCTTTCCGTATGTGGTCTGGGAACTCTGGAGATTCATCAAGCCTGCATTGCATGAGAAAGAGCGCCGCTATGCAACCGGTATTGTTTTCTATACATCCTTTCTTTTTCTGCTTGGAGTATTATTCGGATATTACATTATCACACCGATGACAGTAAATTTCCTGGGTAATTATCAGGTAAGTACCGAGGTTCAAAATACAATTACACTGGATAGTTTTATCTCCACGGTAACCACGATGACTTTACTTACCGGAATTGTTTTTGAATTGCCCATTGTCGTCTATTTCCTTACGCAAATAGGAATTCTCACTCCGACTTTTATGCGTACCTACCGCAGGCACGCTGTGGTAGTGATTCTGGTGATAGCAGCGGTGATCACTCCGACATCTGATGCCACCACACTGATAATGGTTGCGCTTCCGCTCTATTTCCTCTATGAGATCAGTATTTTCGTAAGCGCTTATGTAATCCGCAGTAAAAATAAAATTGCTTAGTTTGAACTCTCCATGGATAAAGCCGTTATAGAATTCAATGAATACAGGACGCGGATGAACGAACGTATCCTGGCAAACGACAATTTGGTGATCAGGAGATTGTTTAATCTGGATACCAATACATACACATCCGGTGCATTGTCTGTGAAAGTGAAAGAACTCATGGGCCTGGTTGCTTCAATGGTTCTTCGTTGTGACGATTGCATTAAATATCATCTTGGAAAATGCAAAGATGAAGGTGTCACCACTGAGGAAATTTTTGAAGTTTTTGCTGTCGCGAACATTGTCGGCGGAACAATTGTGATTCCACATTTGCGCCGTGCTGTTGAATACTGGGAAGCATTGCAAGCCGGATGATCTGCCAGATACACGGCAATTGAGCCGGTAAATAGTATGCTAAAAAACGCCCTCCTCTTTTTATCTTCTTTACTGATCCTGTTGAGTTCTTCGCCGGAAGCGAAAGGTCAGGTTACGCGTGTAAGCGGACGTGTCTATGATCCATTGACGAATGAACCTGTTGCTTTCGCGAGTATTTTATTTCTTGGGACAACTACGGGAAAAAACACTGACATTGACGGCAACTTTTCCATCGAAACAATGGAGAATGTAGACAGCCTGCGAGTTACATTCATTGGTTACTTACCTGCAACATTGCCAGTACAAAGACACAAAACACAGGTGATCAACATTGCTCTTCGCGCGAATAAATTTGATTTGCCGGAAGTCGTGATAAAGGCGGGAGAAAACCCGGCATTGATTCTCCTTAGAAAAGTGCTCGACAACAAACCAAAAAATGACCGAAGTGAGCTTACTTCATTTCAGTATGAATCGTATAACAAGCTTGAATTTGACATCAACAACATTACGGATAAATTTAAACAGAAAAGAATCTTCAAACCGTTTCAATTCATTTTTGATAATGTTGATTCCTCCACTTCCAACAAGATTCCCTACCTGCCGGTATTTCTGACGGAAACAGTTTCAGATGTGTACTTCCGTTCAGATCCCACACACCGTAAAGAAGTTATTAAAGCAAGTAAAATTTCGGGTGTAGAAAATGAAACAGTATCTCAATATCTGGGAGATTTGTATTCGAATATAAATATTTACGACAACTACATTTACCTTTTTCAAAAAGGTTTTGTGAGTCCGATTTCCGGCCTGTCACAGTTGTATTACAAATATTCTCTGATGGATAGCGCATTTATCGGCAACAACTGGTGTTATAAAGTAACCTTTCATCCACGCAGAAAACAGGAATTGACATTTAATGGTGAAATGTGGATTGCGGACTCTTCATTTGCCATTCGAAAAATAAATATGCGCATCGCGTCAGACGCGAACATCAATTTTATCGAAGACCTTGCACTTGTTCATGATTACGAATATGTAAACAACGAACATTGGATGCTGACAAAAGAAGTGATTGTTGTGAATCTGGCTCCAACAGAAACCAAATCAAAACAAACAACCGGATTTATTGGAAGGAAGACAACATTTTACAGAAAGTTTGTACTGGATCAGCCCAAGGATGTAGATTTTTTCAAAGGGTCAGAAGTTGATTTGACAGAAGATGCCAAGAAACATTCATTGTCTTATTGGGACTCCACACGTGCAGAAAGTCTGTCCAAAAATGAACGCGCGATTTATACCATGATAGATACCATCAAAACAATTCCTGCTTACAAAAGATGGTCTGATCTGGTAAAAGTTTTTGCTACAGGATACAAAGCGGCGGGCCTGGTAGAAATTGGACCTGTGTACACATTTGTCAGTTCCAATTCCGTGGAAGGATTGCGCCTACGTTTTGGCGGACAAACCAGCAATAAATTCAGTGAACGGCTTGTAATTGACGGTTACGGCGCATACGGAACAAAGGATGAAAGATTTAAATACGGAGGGACTACACGATTTTTTATTACTAAAAAACCGCGAGTAATAGTCGGTGGAGAATACAAGCACGATGTGGAACAATTGGGAAAGAGTGCGAATGCTTTTGCCGACGACAATTTTTTCGCTACTGTTTTGCGAAGAGAAAAGAGTAACAAGCTCAACGACATTGACCAGGAAAAAATCTACCTGGAGAATGAATGGGTGGAAGGTTTCAGCAACCGGATTTCATTTACACACAGCGAGTATAAACCATTGGGAATTCTGGACTACACCTATTATCTGAATGACGCGAAAACAGATTCCTCAAATAAGATTAATAATTCTGAAGTGAGTTTGTATGTTCGTTTTGCATACAAAGAAAGATTTGTAAGTGGAAAAGTTGACCGCCTTTCATTAGGAACACGTTATCCAATTTTGCACCTTCAATATTCACATGGATTAAAAGATGTTATTTACAGTTCTTTTGTGTATGATAAACTTCGCTTTAAAATAGAGGACAATATTTATCTCGGAAATTTTGGTATTTTTAGTTACAGTGCTGAAGTTGCAAAAATTTTCCAGGCACTTCCCTACCCATTGCTCTTTATTCATCCAGGGAACAATTCATTTGTTTATGATAAAGCCGCATTTAACCTGATGAATTTTTATGAATTCGTGAGTGATGAATATGTGAGTATTAAAGCGGAGCATCACTTTGGAGGAATTTTTCTTGACAGGATTCCGGCATTGAGAAAATTAAAATGGAGAGAAGTTGCAACTTTTAGTGGCGTGATAGGAAAACTCTCTCCGAAAAACAGAAGATTACTTTCGAACCCGGACGTATTTTACAACATGGAGAAAAAACCCTATATGGAAGTAGGTGTTGGAATCGAAAACATTTTTAAAGTATTACGCATCGATAACATTTGGAGAATTTCTTATCTCGATCACCCCGGCATTTCAAAAGTTGCCATATTGGGAACCGTATCCCTTTCATTCTGATTTTGGCAGATCGGCAGGATTAAGCATCTTTGCAGCGTGATTTCAGAAAAATCATTTTCCGGATAAAACCTGAACAATTCACTTCATCATTCTTGTTATCGCCACTTTATGTTATTACGCTCTGAAAACCTGATCAAACGTTACAAGCAGAGGACTGTTGTAGACAACGTATCCATACAGGTTCGTCAGGGTGAAATTGTGGGTTTGCTGGGGCCAAACGGTGCCGGAAAAACAACTTCCTTTTACATGATTGTTGGTTTGATCAAACCCAATGAAGGAAAAATTTACCTGGATGATCAGGAAATCACCAATCTCCCGATGTACAAGCGATCACAATTGGGAATTGGTTATCTGGCACAGGAAGCGTCTGTGTTCCGAAAGTTGAGCGTAGAAGACAATATCAAAGCGGTGTTGGAAATGACTAAACTGAGTAAAGCGGAACAGACGGATAAACTGGAATCATTGCTGCAGGAATTTGGACTCAACAGAATACGTAAAAACAGAGGAGATTTACTTTCCGGTGGAGAAAGAAGACGAACTGAAATTGCCCGTGCTCTGGCTGTTGATCCAAAATTTATTTTACTTGATGAACCTTTTGCGGGAGTAGACCCAATCGCTGTGGAAGATATTCAAAGCATTGTCTCTTTGCTGAAACACAGAAATATCGGTGTGCTGATTACTGATCACAATGTTCACGAAACATTGACCATTACAGACCGTGCTTATTTACTGTTTGAAGGAAAAATTCTGAAAGCAGGTACTGCCGAAGAGCTGGCCGCCGATGAGCAGGTGAGAAAAGTTTATCTGGGACAAAATTTTGAGCTCAGAAAATAAAATACTCCTATAAATTTTCTGAAATTTCTTCCTGTCGGCATATGGCAGACAGTAAGGACATCTCACATCAACAATTTAGGTGTACTATAAGTGCAGATATCCGGGTGTCTGTCGGATTTCAATTGGCATTGAGCACAAAGTGGTAGGATTCCATGATTGGATTTGAAAGAAGTTTTTTACAAGCCTCATCCACTTTGTTTTGAGCTTCTTCTTTTGTTCCTGCTTCAACTTCCAGAGTGATGTGCTTACCAATCCGAACGTTCCCTATTTCCTTTAATCCCATATTTGACAAACCGTGTCCAACGGCTTTGCCTTGAGGATCAAGAAGTGCTTTAAGAGGCATGACATCAATTTCCGCTGTAAATTTCATGGATCAGTATTTATGAGGTTTGCTTTTGAGTAGAATTTTGAATGATTGACAAAAGTACATAACAACCTATAATGATGGGGATGGCTGCAAAGAAAAAGAATGGAATGAGGAGGGCTGAAATAAGGAGAAGGATATATTGAAATTTGTTGTTTTTAAAACTCATGTCTTTGAACTTTAGAGAAAATAGCGGCAACTCCGAAACCAGCAGAAAGGAACAAATAACGGAGAAGACGATAAGGAAGTACGGATTCAGAATTATGGGTCCAAAAGCATTCAGATCCTGTTTTAACATTAATGGAAATGATACTACTAAGAGCGTATTTGCGGGGGTTGGTAGTCCGATAAATGAAGTGCTTTGCCTGGTATCAATGTTAAATTTTGCCAGTCTGAGAGCTGAAAAAACGGTGATAACAAATGGGAAAAACTGCAGAATTTGTCTTAAACTATTAGATTCGATGATTGTCGATAAATTAGACATTTGCAATAACTTAAACACTATTAACCCTGGAACAAATCCAAAGCTGACTGCGTCAGCTAATGAGTCAAGTTCTTTTCCGATTGGGGAAGTAACATGCAATGCTCTTGCGACCATTCCATCCAACAGGTCAAAGAAGGCTGCAATGAAAACCAAATAAGCAGCCCAATCGAGATGGTTTCTGAAAACCATAACACTTGCCACACAGCCGCAGAATAAATTGAGGCAAGTGAGCGCATTGGGGATTTGTTGTCGAATGAAATTCATGTGGCTCAAAATTAGTTTTTCATTTGGTTTTTCAAACATTTTCGCTCAAAAGCATGTTCGTAACATCTTCGATTTTCACTCTGAAAAGAACCTTCAAACGCATTGAATTCCTGTATCTTTTATCCCTGTTTCAGGTATAAGTATTCACAATCAAAATACCGCTGTTGGCGTAATGTGCAACTGAGGTATCGACTTGAAAATGGTAATTTTACATTCATTGTAAAGAACAATAAAAGCAGGTGCAGGACGTTTCGTCTGGTATCCTAATTTAAGAATGAATATGCACTCAAAAAAAACTTTACTCAGCCTTGTCTTTAGTAGTATCTCGTTGATAACAATGGCCCAGGCGCCGAAGTACAGCAATGAATTTTTGTCAATCGGAGTTGGCGGAAGACCGATGGGTATGTCAGGAGCTGTAGTTGCCGGTGTGGATGATGCTACTGCAGCTGTGTGGAATCCGGCAGGATTAACCGGTATCGAAGGCAATCTCCAGATTGCTGCAATGCATGCCGAGTTGTTTGCCGGCATTTCAAAATTTGATTATGCGACGCTTGCAACAAAAATCGATTCTGCCAGAACTCTGGGATTTTCCATCGTTCGTTTCGGAACAGATGATATTCCAAACACTTTGGACCTGATAGACGCTTCCGGTGTCATTGATTATTCTAAAATCAAATCTTTTTCCATAGCGGATTATGCCTTCTTGTTCAGTTATGCCAAGATTTCAAAAATAGCCGGACTCCGATTTGGTGGTAATGCAAAGATTATTCATCGTAAAGCCGGAGATTTCGGTAAAGCCTGGGGATTTGGATTTGATCTCGGAGCGCAATATCACAGCAATGGCTGGGAATTCGGGATCATGGCTAAAGATGTCACCTCCACTTACAATGCCTGGAGCTACAATACCGATTTGCTGGAAGAAACTTATAGCAAAACAAATAACGAGATTCCAAAAAACACCACTGAAATTACTTTGCCGAAACTGATTCTCGGAGCCGGTTACAAATACGAATTCAGCAAAAAAATCACCGGACGCATGGAGCTGAATGCGGACATGACTTTTGACGGACAAAGAAACGTTCTGATCAGTTCTAATCCGGTGAGTGTGGATCCACACATCGGACTGGAGATCGGTTATGCAAACTTTATTTTCCTCCGGGGTGGTATACAGAACATTCAGAAAGTAAAAGATTTTGACGGACGTTCTTCCACAATTGTTCAACCGAATATGGGTGTTGGTTTGCGCCTGGGCAAGCTCACAATTGATTACGCACTCACCAATATCGGCAGCCAGGAAATTCTTTATTCAAACGTATTTTCACTTAAACTGGATATCTACAAACACAAATAATGCATTGAATTCGCTCAAATCAAAGAGTGAAATACAAGCTAAAAGATTCCTATGAAAAGAATTTTACTCAGCATCCTCATCAGTACCTGCTCCTTTTTTCTGTACGGGCAGCCTTATGAAAATTCGTGGATAAATTACAGCCAGCCTTATTACAAAATAAAAATTTCACAGGAAGGCATTTACCGAATCAGTCAGCAAACGCTATTATTTGCCGGTGTTCAGGTAACAGGTTCTGATCCAAGAAAAATTCAGCTTTTCCATAACGGAGTAGAGCAGTATATCCATATCGAAGGAGAAAATGATGGTCAGTTTGACGCTTCAGATTTCATTGAATTTTATGCCGATAAAAATGACGGGTCATTAGATTCCAAATTGTATGCAGATGCAACCTGGCAGCCTACACCAAACTACAGTTTATTTACAGACACAGCAGTTTATTTCCTGACCATTAGTAATACAGTGAATGGTAAACGACTTACTGATGTAAATGAGAATAATTATTCATCCTACTCCCCTTCTCCCTACTTCATCAAAGATTCCTATCAGGATCCTACCACGCAGGCGCAAGCCGGCAGGTATATAGGATATAACCGAGGGATGAATTCAACTTCGATTGAATATACGGAAAGCGAAGGATGGTGTGATGTGTTTGGAAATTACTCTGCAGGAAATTATCCGCTGACTGTGATGGTGAATACGGATAAAATTTACAGTAGCGGACCGAATGTGGAAATCACTACTTGTGTCGGAGGGATCAATAACAATCCCCACAATATTTCAATTACATTTCCCGGTGCAAATTTTACTGACACGTATTATTCGCAGTCGCTGAGAAAGTATCCGTTTTCTGTTTCTCCTGCAGTCTTTACTTCAGCATCAACGCCTTTTGTTTACAACTCCACTACTCCATTGTCTGTAAGTCTTGCCGAATACAGCGCGTTCTATTGGCTGTCTGTTCGCTATCCGCATACATATGATCTGGAAGGAAGAAATACATTTCGCATGTATGTTCCGGATGATGCTTCACAAAGCAGGACGTTGATGAACATCAGCAATTTTAATCCTGCCGCTACTCCGGTTCTTTATGATGTTACAAACCATAAAAGAATCCTTGTTACGGCATCCGGATCGAATTTTCAGTCTCTCGTTCCGAATGATGGAAGCAGTACTCCAAAAATGTGTTTCATTTCCACTCCCGGTTCCATCCAATCGGTGACTTCAATTTCCGGAATCAATTATGTTGCGAAT
Source organism: uncultured Bacteroidota bacterium (assembly GCA_937871435.1). Classification (GTDB taxonomy): domain Bacteria; phylum Bacteroidota; class Bacteroidia; order AKYH767-A; family 2013-40CM-41-45; genus JADKJP01. The sequence goes on from CALMQM010000067.1 coordinate 18,594, forward strand.
AATTTCGGTTTCTTCAACAACATGCAATCCATTGGACGGGATTCAGCATTCATCATCATCGCGCATCGTTCACTATGGAATCAGGCACAAACCTATAAAGCCTATCGTGATCAGACAACCGGCAACAAGGCCATTTTGATTGACGTGGATGAATTGGCTGACCAGTTTGCTTATGGAATTCAAAAGCATCCATTATCGATCAAGAACTTTATTCACTTCACCCTGAACAGCTGGACTGTTGCGCCACCAGAGAACCTGTTATTGCTCGGCAAATCTATTTCCGGCGCGGATTTCAGAGGCAATCCCGGCTTGTTCGCATTGTGTCTGGTTCCTTCTTTCGGAGTTCCTACATCGGACCAATTGCTGACATCCGGAATTGACGGGTCTTTGTATGAGCCAAAGGTTCCGGTGGGACGTGTCTCAGCAAGAACAGGAACAGATGTAACAGATTATCTCAGCAAGGTGCAGGAATACGAAGCTGCTCAAGCCGGTGTTCCTCAACCCTGGATGAAAGAGATCCTGCATTTCGGAGGTGGCGACAATCTTGCTCAACAGGAAACACTTGCAGGTTACCTGGATATTTTCAAAAATGTAATGGAAGACAGTTTGTTTGGTGGTCATGTTACAACTTACCTGAAGTATAACTCCAGTCCGATCGTCATTAACCTCAGTGATTCACTGCAGGCACAAATTGATTCCGGCGTTGCTGTGATGACATTCTTCGGGCATGCTTCCGGTTCAGGTTTTGATCAGAGTACAGATGAACCATCCGCATACAATAACCGTGGAAGGTATCCGGTTGTGGTTGCTAACTCCTGTTTTGCCGGTGATTTCCATGCGTACCAAAAAAGTGTAAGTGAAAAATTTGTTCTCGAACCACAAAAAGCTGCCATCGCATTTATCGCCAGTGTAGGTCAGGGAATACCGAATGATCTGTATAGTTATTCCAATGCATTTTTTGAAAATGCTTCCTATTACAATTACGGAGCTACACTTGGCCAGTTGATGAAAAAAGCCATTGAAACGATTCAACAACCCAATCAGGAAAACATTCGCATTGTATGTAATGAAATGTCGTTGCAGGGTGATCCATCGTTAAGACTTAATCATTTTTCTAAACCGGATTACACAGTCAATGAAAGTAACATCAGTTTCTCTCCATCCGAAATCTCTACCGACCTTGATACTTTCCAGGTAAATGTGACACTTAGAAATATTGGGAAAGCTGTTCAGGATTCATTCCGTGTAAATGTCATCCGCACTTACCCTGACGGAATTGATTCTGTTTTTTCATTCAAACGTGCAAGATGTTATTATCAGGATACGATCAATCTCACGTTGAAAACAGGAGGATTCAGTTCTGCAGGTGTGAATAAAATCAGAGTTGAAATTGATTTACCGGATTCTGTTTCGGAATATAACGACTACAGTAACAATTTCACATCAACCAATGTCTTCATCAAATCGAATGACATACTTCCTGTATATCCACCAAAATTCTCCATTCACCCCTTCTCCAGTGTTACTTTGAAAGCAAGTACATCTGATCCGCTTTCAGATGTGAGAAATTACAGATTTGAAATTGATACGGTAGATCTGAACGTCGTTGATACAACACAGGGAATGTCACCAAGCCCTTTATTCAGATTTACAGTGATCAGTGACAGCGGTGGAGTATTCAGCTGGGCTCCTCCAAACTACACTTTGCTTGACAGTACGGTATATTTCTGGAGAGTTGCCAATGATTCAATCACACAGGATACCGTAAATTACAAATGGCAGGAAAGTTCATTTATGCACATCTCCGGGAAAACCGGTTTTGCCCAAAATCATTTTTATCAGTTCGGACACGATAAATTTGAAAATATTCAGTACAATACAACACCAAGGAAATATGATTTCGTTCGCAACAATAAATCTCTGCGAATATTTACTAATGGATCTCCTAACGGAACACAGGAACAATACAATGAGATCGGATATTTCATGAATAATTCCCCGGTGGAATACAATGGTTGTCAGGCTGCCGCAGCAGTAATGATTGCTGTGTTGGATTCCGTAACTCTTGATCCATGGACGACTTGTGAATACAACTTCGGCCAGGCGAATCCATGGCTCATCTATTCAGGAGCCTGTGGCGACGCGACCATGCAGGGATACAATGTTTGTCAGGGTCCGGGTGGACGTCAGCGTCCGGAAAACTTTTTTATTTTCCGATACAGTGATCCAGCTCAGATGCAGGCCATGCAAAATATGATTTCTCAGGTTCCATCCGGAAATTACATCCTCGCCTATTCATGGTACACCTATCCCTACTCGGTTGCTGATCCATCATTCAATGCTTCGCTGGCCGGACTTGGCTTCCATATGAATATGTTGCAGGATTATACCCCGTATATTTTACTTGTAAAAAAAGGGTATGCATCCACTATAGAAGAGAAATGGGGAACCAGCGATACATCCAGAATAGAGTTGAATACATTGCTGAGTGCAATCTGGAATCGCGGCACCATCACCACTGATCTGATCGGACCAAGTACACGTTGGGAAAGTTTCCATTGGAACCAGGTTCCTGCTGAAAATCCGACCAAAGATCAGGTGTACATCAACATATTAGGATTGAATGAACTGACTAAATCATGGGACACACTTGTGAATCAATTGACATATTCAACAAGTGGGAAGGACACGACGTTAAACTGGATCAGTGCCAGTACATACAATTACCTGAAGTTACAATCCTATGTTCAGGATGATTCATTGCGAACTCCGGCTCAGATGAAATACTGGAGAATTTATTATGATGATGTTCCTGAATGCGCGTTGAATCCGAATCGTTCATTTGGTTTTTACAGCAATCCTATACAGGAAGGTGATACCGTGAGAATGAACATAGCAATAGACAACCTTGGCGATTTGCCAATGGACAGCCTTGATGTGAGTTTCTATTTGTATGACAACAATCGTGTTCGCCATGATATTCAGAATGTGAAACTCGATTCTTTACGACAAGGACAATTTCTGAATGCAAGTGTTGTGGTGGATCATACATTCGGTCTGGCTGGCAATAACAGTCTTTGGGTAGAAGCAAATCCGTTCAACTCTACTCATCAGCTTGAAAAATACCATTTCAACAATTTGATGGAAATGAAGTTTTCCATGAATCGTGATCAGATCAATCCTATTCTCGATGTCACTTTTGATGGTGTTCACATTCTGGATGGGGATATTGTATCGGGCAAACCAACCATCAACATTCAATTGCATGACGAGAATAAATTCCTTGCACTGAATGATACCGCGAAATTCAAAGTTTACCTCAAGAGTCCGAATTCCCAGAACATGATTCCGGTTTACTTCTCTTTCCCGACTTACGGAAATACCATGCGATTTACGCCTGCAGTATTACCAAAAAACAGTTGCAAGATAGACTGGAGCCCGGTTTTTGATCAGGACGGTATTTATATGCTGGAAGTGGAAGCGACTGATAAGTCCAACAATGAATCCGGTAAATTCAACTATAAAATTTCATTTGAAGTGGTCAATAAATCCACGATCACTGAATTTTTGAATTACCCGAATCCGTTCTCCACTTCTACCCGATTCGTGTTCACACTTACGGGGAATGAAATTCCAACGCACATGAAAATTCAAATCATGACTGTTACAGGAAAAATAGTCCGGGAAATAATGCAGAACGAACTTGGAAATATTCACATCGGCCGAAACATTACGGATTATGCATGGGACGGAAAAGACGAATATGGTGATCAGCTTGCAAACGGGCTTTACCTCTATCGTGTAGTGACTGACCTGCATGGCGAATCTATTGAGCACCGTGCGACTGATGCAGATAAGTTCTTCAAAAAAGGATGGGGCAAAATGTATCTGATGCGATGATCAGAAAATATTGAAAAAAAAAACGGCGAAAAAAAATTTCGCCGTTTTTTTTATTTCAAATTATGATAGACTGCCTGAACGTCGTCATCTTCTTCAAACTTATCGACGAGTTGTAAGATTTCGTCCTGTTGTTCTTCTGTCAACTCCACGAAAGTTGTTGGCAAACGTTCCAGGGCCGCTTTCTTCACCTCAATTTTCTTTTCCTCCAGTGCCTTAGCCATTTTTCCAAAATCTTCATAGGCTGTGTAGATGATTATTTCCTCCTCGTCTGATTCAAGGTTCTCCAGTCCATGATCGATCAGTTCAAGTTCCAGATCATCAGTATTGAGTTTGCCGTCATTGACGATTCTAAAAACACCTTTGCGCTGAAACATGAAATCGAGTGAACCGGTTTTTCCCAATGTTCCGTTTCCACGATTAAAATACATGCGGATATTGGCTACCGTACGGGTAGTATTATCAGTGGCTGTTTCCACCACAATGGCCACTCCATGGGGGCCATACCCTTCGTATACAATTTCCTCAAAATTCCCTTCATCCTTTGCAGAAGCCCTCTTGATCGCATTGTCGATGCGGTCTTTCGGCATATTCAGGCCTTTGGCATTTTGAATAGCTGTTCTTAATCTTGGATTGTAGTTTGGATCCGGACCACCGGCTTTTACAGCAATTGCGACTTCACGACCCACCCTGGTAAAGGCTTTCGCCATTTTATCATAGCGGGCAAACATCTTGTGTTTACGTTTTTCAAATATACGACCCATAGAATTTCATTAAAATATAGGCGCAAACGTACGGGATTCATGAAAATTAAGCAAACCCGCGGGGAGATTGGCTATATCCCAAAAAAAATCCCCAAAACAGGTGTTTCGGGGATTGCTTTTAAGAGCAGAAAATCAATTCAATCCGTCGTCTTCTTCCCTTTCACTATTGGCCTTCGCCTGAGCTTCGCTACCGGGTTTACCGATTACTTTGTATGGTCCATCCCCTTTCAGAATGGAGGTATAAAGAGCAGAGTTATCCAAAACCTCAAGCGCTTTTTTCAAATCCTGATCTCCTCTGAAGCTGCTTTCAAGGCGGCCTTTCTGGAAGTAATACCTGGAAGCGATTTCACCTTCAAGAATCTCTTTTACTTCATCTTTGTGATTGATCAGATCCTGTTTCTTATAGTTGGCCATCTTCGCTTTCAACGCGTCGTATTCCTGTTTTAGCGCTTCGAAATGCTTATCCTTTTCAGCAGCTTTTTTGAAGGAATCCAGTTCTTTCTCACTCTTATCTGTGTATTCATATTTCTTTCCATTCAGGAAAGAAACAAATTCCTGGTATTCTGATTCACTGAGAGAAAAATCTTTTGCAGCAGCAATGGTTGAATGTTCTCTTGAATATTTGTTGGCATAGTCAAAGAAGTAATAATTGTGAAACAAAGCTCCTGATAAATTGCTGTATGAATCCGGATCAGTATAAATATCAGGGAAAATTCCGCTTCCATCATAAATCACCCGTCCACCCTTTGTTTTGAATTCGGTGATGAGAGAATCCGCTACTTTTGAAACAGAACCGTCAGCATTGCGATGCGTATAATCGAGCGCCTGAATACATCGACCACTTGGCGTGTAATACTTCGCAATCGTTACTTTGAGCAAGGTGTTATAAGACAAATTATAAGTTTGTTGAACTAGTCCTTTACCAAATGTCCGCTGACCAATAATTACACCTCTGTCCAATTCCTGAATGGCGCCTGTAACGATTTCGGAAGCAGACGCGGAGCCACGATCCACAAGAACAACTACAGGAATATCTGTGTCTACTGCTGTTTTGCTGGCGAAATATTCCATGTTCATCTCCTTCACTTTCCCTCTCTGAGAAACGATCTTTTGACTCTTGTCGACAAACAAATTGACAATATCCACGGCTTCTTTCAGCAGTCCACCACCGTTTCCACGTAAATCCAAAATGACCGATTTCATTTTCGGATCCTGTTTCAAAGTAGTCAGAGCCTGCTTTACTTCATCAGCAGAATTTTCAAGAAATTGTGTGAGCTTGATATATCCGGTATGGTCGTTGACCATTCCGAAATAAGGGACGTTTTTAAATTTGATTTCGTCACGAACAATGGTTTTTTCTATGGGCTGAGGAACTCCTTCTCGCTGCAACACCATTTTCACCGATGTTCCTTTCTGCCCTTTCATAAATTCGGTAACATCGTCAACTTTTTTACTTTGTGTGGTGACACCGTTTACCGAAATAATTTTATCTCCTACATGAATATCGGCCTTCTGTGCAGGGAAACCTTCGTATACTTCACTGATTTCAATCTGTCCGTCACGTTCGTGTACCAGAGCTCCGATGCCACCGTATTCAGCGGAAATATGTGTCATCCTGTAATCTTCAATCTCACTTTCCGGAATGTAAACTGTATACGGATCGAGGGAACGAAGCATGGCATCAGCGCCCTTCTTCATCAAATCACCGGGCTGAAGTGAATCCACATAATAAATATTCACATCACGGAAGAGTGTTGTGAAGATGTCGAGGTTTTTACTGACTTCGAAATAATAGTCTTCTACAAAACTGAAAGAAGCTATCGATACCAGTACGATCGAAATAACAAGGATGAAGCGTTTTGCACGGCGGGAAATGGATTTTATCCAATTCATGTATGTGGGATTAGAGGTTGATTTTATGAGACAATGGAATAATCTGCAAGAACGGAATTTTTTAAAAAACTATTTCTTAAAAAGGGTTAATTCGAATGAAATTCACTTCAGAAAACCCAATAGCCATTCGATCAATAACACCAAGGCCATCACACCAACCAGGATTATGAACATTGCCAGAGACGATCGTTTTTGACTGGGCTCCTGTTCGTTGGTCATAGTTCAAGATATATGGTAGTTTGAGTTAGCATGTACTTGAGGCTCGGGAGCTGATATCTAATATAGATTGTGATTGTATCGGGTAATATGAATTTAGAAAATTACCACCTGACCGGAATTCGTACTCAAACGAACTATTTCAGAAGATGTTTTCTATTTATTGAATAATTCCCGGAATCTTTCCACACTCATTTCCCAGCGATTCACTTCTTGCTCAAAGTTAATGAAACCAGGTACAGTGAGGTACTTTCGTTGAAAAATGAAACCCAATTTCTCCAAAGTCCGGTTGGGTGCTGGATTCAGCGCATAGGGTTCACAGTACAGCATCTTCAGTTTCAAATTTTTGAAGAAAAATGGCAGAGTCATCGCTACCAAAGCAAGCCCATTCCCACTTTTCCTGTTATGCTCGTTCCACAAATGCAGATGCATGGAAGCATGTTCGCCGAAAACAATCCTGTTGACATTGGAATGTCCGACCGGAATTTTATCGATCTCCCAAATAATACAGTACGATTGCTTTTCTTCATATTTCAAGGTGGCCGCTTTATTCAACATCGCGGTAAGGTCTTCCACGGATGGCATTTTACTTAAGTCCACTCCCATTCTTTTCAAATGTTCAGGATCTGATTTTGTCCAATAGTCAACAAGATGTCCAATGTCTTCAACTTGCAATTCTCTGGTGGATAACATTGCTTTAGAATTTATTGATAATTTCAAATTTTCCTACAATCAATTCTTTGAATCAAACTGAGATCAGAATTCAATGAAAGATAAATTAATCTTAGCACAACCAATCCCGGATTTTTGAACAATGGTTTTACTGCAATGGAAAAGCGATGCTACCTCCAGGAATAATGATCATACACCATGTAGATATTTTTTGTTCAGGCAACCACTCATTTGCACAAACCTTCTCCTTCTAATGCAGAAGCATCCGATGGCTTGTATAAAAGAACTTTTTCAAAAGATGAAAGCGCACCGGCCTTGTCTGAAAGTGCAAGTTTTGTCCATCCCATCAGCAAATTGGAATCATAATCAAATGGATAAAGCTCAAGCACAGTTTCAAGATATTTCTTTGCAGTCGAATAATTTTTGCGATTGTAATATATCAACCCAGTCCGGTAATTTACAAGCGCATTTTTCGGGTCTACAGAAAGAATCGCGAGGTATTGAGTGAGTACTTCATCCCATTTATTCTGAACAGACAAGGGATAAACTAAACCTAATTTTGCTTCTACAGAATTCGGGGCTAACTGAATCGCTTTTTGATAATAGGTAATGGATTCATTGTACTCACCGGCTTCATAATAAAGCCAGCCGATTCTTAAATTAAGCTCATAGGTATTTTCCGTTGATACTGATTTCAATTCCATCGCGGCTTTAGAGTATTGTTTACTAGTTTCGTAAGCGTAACTTTTGGAGAAAACAGATCGAAGAACTGTGCTTTGCTGAGCCTGTGAATAAGAAACAACAATCAAGAAGAGGAAGAGAGATGTCTTTTTCATAATGTGTATTTTAATCCGATAGAAAACAGATGACTTGAATATGGAGTTAGAATATTTAGGTAATGATAATCATCAGGATAAGAAATATAATTACTCTTCTTCCGGGCAAAATGACACATAACACTTAGCGAAAGGTGAGAACTGAGTTCTGTGTATGAAGAAATTGAAATGCGAAAATCGGTTCGATCGGTAGTATTGTGAACTACAAAACCATTTAATTCAGAAGCATTCGTCAAATCACCAAATAAACCATAAACTGACAACCAGGAATGCCTCAGACAACGAAAATCAATGCCGGCATTTATGATTCCTCTCCCCTGTTTCTCTTCATAAAAATATGAAACCATTCCTGAGGCTGAAAAGTTTGTGTTGCCGTGAGGAAACCATTTCAATCCCGCATTGCTTTGCACCTGGATCATAGAATTTAACTCCGAATATGATACTCCTGCCTGAACAAGATATTTATTTATTCTTTTTTCGAGGATTCCTCCGATAAGGTATTCATTGGAGGCAATTGTACTGTCATAAAAATGATACACTGTTTTAAATGAAGGACCCGGATCAATAACCTGTGCATGATATGGTTCATCATTGTTCGTACTAAAGGAAATAGAGTACTGATTCGATAGATAGTTCCCGAATAAATTCACATGAAATGTTCCCGTGATTAACCAGCATGCATTCATGTAAAAACTTTGTTGATTCACTAAACTCTTATGCCGGTATGTTGTATCCTTATAACTGTAAATATTTCTCAGGTAAAATACTCCATTGTATGTATCCGGAACACGACCTGTCAGCTTTAAATCAGTAGCGCTTAGTCTGTCTTCCTTTTGCATCTGTAAAGTATTTCCGGAACAATACAAATTTAACCAGGGAGCCACAAAATATTTTACACCCAATTGAGCAAAATACAGTTCTCCATTTAATGCCTGCTGGGCATATACTCCATTTTTCCGAATATCAAGCTGATTGTTTTTTGAAAAATTATTATTTAGAATAATTCCTGAGCTCAGGTCAATGGATCTGATCGCATAATTATAATGACTCTGTTCAATTCCTTTTGTAGAGAATATTTTTTTGTAAAAGAAACGGGCGTCATCATCATCTCCTGTCTGGGCTGAATTGTACACCAACATTTGCAAGACATCCTCATCACTCTGATTTTGGCGCAATACTTTCAAGTATTCATCTGTAGAAGAAAAATAATCCTTCTTCATCATCATGGCATAGGCAATGCGTTTTTGAATGAGTGTATTACCCGCTCCAAGTTCAACAGCTTTGCTTCCATGATCAATTAAACTATCCCATTGGCCTGTATAATAATCTACATACGTCAGAGAATCGTAGTCGATCGAAAGCGGTAAATCATTTTGCGCTGACGACCGTTTACAAAACAACATGATTAAATAAACAATTACTGCGCTTCGCATTGGGCTGTGGTGATAGTATCGCCTTCAATAATTTCTATCTTGTTGAATCCCATTTTATCAATATAAATTCTAAAGCTTACCTTTCTGATGGTCATAGTAGAAATTCTGGAGACTGAGGAAGAATGCAATTCCATTTTTGATGTGTATTGAAAATCATCCGCAAAAACATATTTCAAATTATAGGAAGATTTCACAAGACTGAAAAAAGGCGCGGACAGGTCTTCCATCCATTGAACCAAGAAATTTGACTTGAACATCACCGGAAAAGATTCTTCGAGAATCAGATCATTGTAATAGCCAAGAAATACTTTATAACAGCTTAAATAAAACTGATACAAAAATGACTCCTTCTTGCCTTCAAAAAAATTAAACCGGAAAACAACACCATCGTTTTCGAGACGAGCAAGACTTTTTAGTTCTTCACACCAAATGGTTATTCTGTTCCATTCATCGGTATACACAATCCAGTTTTCTGTTTTACCATTCCAATTCCATTTCAAATTCTTTCCCGGTTTAAATGCAAATGCATTTTTTAGTAATGGATTAATTTCCGGATTACGAATTGATTCTCCTTCATTTGGTTTCTCAAATATTTTCAATTGAAATTCTGTTCCTTTTCTTAAAATATATGACGCAACCGGATAATCAAATGTTTTTGCGCCCACTTTTGGATCCAGTTGAACCTGGAAATGGATATGCGGTTCGGGAGACCTTCCGGAATTTCCGCACAAACCGATAATTTCACCTCGTTTCACAAAATCACCGGTCTTGAATTTTAAACTTCCTGCTTTCAAATGAGAAAGCTGGGTGTACACACCGTTTCCATGATTCATTACTACTGAATTTCCCCAGTTCTCTTTCGTATTGACATCAAATATCTGATTGTCATCAATTGCATCCACAACTGTTTCAATTGTTCCATTGCCGGGAGAAAGCACAGGTTTATTGTAACAGTAATAGTCTTCGACACTATTTCCCGGAGATGTATATGTCTTACTTTCATCATCCTGAATTACAAAATCAAATGCATTCCTCCATTGTCCTAGATGAGTGATTTTGCCATCGTGCCCCTGGCTAACTGTCCATTCTCCCCAGAATGGCAAGGATACAGGGAAAAATTTTGCATATCGATAATTATCTTTTGTAACCAAATAATGGTACAGGTTTTTCTCCGGTGATGAATATTGTAATTGTACCTGATGCAGATATTTTCCATTCATTCTCCATTTAAGAAGATAAAGAAAAAATGATGTACAAACAGCTAAAGACAAAGTGAAAGCCGGAAGATGGAAAACTTTTAATACTTCTGAACTACCATAATGCACAATAGCAGTAACAGGTACCATACAAATTACCGCAATGAACGACCAGGTATTGGCAACAATAAAAAATCCGCCGAGAGAAATAGCAATAAAAATATAGTTTGCTCCAACAAAGAAGTGAGTAAGGTCAGTTGTGTCTAAACCTGTGAAATGATAAAATATAAATGCAGTTGCAAATCCAACTAATGCAAGTAAAAATGAAATCCTGGAATACAAAAATAATCCGGCAGCGATCAGTAATCCTGCAACACTATTATTTTGAAAAAAAACAGCTCCGAGAGAACGACAAAATAATTCAACAAAACGTGGCAGATGAAATGGAAGTAAAGATTGCAGATGAAAGAATGGTCCATTGAAAAAATCAGCTCCCGCTTGTATTGCAGGCGAGAGAAATGTGAGGTATTTTGCACTGAGCAATAAAATCCAGATAGTGACCAAAAAAGGAAAACCCATAAATGGTAATTGGTATTTTGAGAGAAATCCCTGGAAAAGAACTGTAACAAATAAACACAAAGCAGCCATCAGGATAAGGATGACGAAATATACAGGGCTTGGTTGAAAAAATGCTCCCATCCCCATTCCGACCAAAGCGCTGCAAAAGCCAAAGACACCTTCCTCAATGCTTACCGGATTCATGGTAAATGATTCTGCAAGGATGTTAGTGATGATAACTGATAGCAATCCGGACAAACCAATGACTGGATTCAGGAAGGAAACAAATAGCAACAGAACACCAAACCACAAACTTCTCGCAAAAAAGATTTGCGAATAGCTATAGAGCAATCCCTGAATTTGTCGCGAACTAATTTGCTCCCAATTGACCACCTTTTTACAATTTAAAAGTTTTCAAGTGCGAAGGCATATGTTCCTGAGAGGTGAGTGTATCGATGGTTTCCCGGTCACGAATCTTATGAACTTCACCTTTTGCGTCTATCATCACAACATTCGGACGCATGCTGATGAATTGCATCCATTGTGTCATGTTGTATGCGCCAACTTTATGAACGACCACATGATCGCCACGGCTCAGCAACGGCAGATTTACACTTTCACGAATTTTATCTATGTTCATGCACAATGGTCCGAATACAACCATTTCTTCCGAATGATGAGTAAATTCCTGAGCAGGAGAAATTTTATGTTCATACCAAAAGGCGGTAAATAAAATATTGACACCAAAATCCATGATGGTAGCTCTTCTTCCATCAGATAATCGTTTATTGGCAAGAACAGTTCCTAATAAATATCCTGCATCGTCAATCAATGCTCTTCCGGTTTCCAGAATTAACAGAGGCAATTCCTCCTGTTTAAAACCAAAATTCAAAATGGTGGAGGTAATGGCTTCAGCATAATCATCAAATCCCGGGCTGCTGTCAACTCCGGGTAAGTATGAACCTCTGAGAGTATTGGTTGATGCAAATCCGCCACCGAGATCAAGATATTGGATTCGCGTATTCCATTTCAACCGGATATTGTATGCGAGGTCACACAACTTCGCGGCAGCAACAGCATAGGCATTTGCTGTAAGCATAAAAGTTCCAATATGACAGTGCAAACCAACCAATTCCATTTTTTCACAGTTCATGATTTTCACAATCGCCTGCCATGCCTGATAGGATTCATAGTTAAAACCGAAACGATCCCACAGTGGATAAACTCCAACATCCATATTCACTCGAATTGCAACTCTTGCTTTTTTTGAAGAAGTTTCTGTGATTTCAATTAAATCATACAGTTCATCAAAATGATCAATGTGAATCAACGATTCATTTTCGATTGCACGTTTTAATTCCTCTACTGTTTTATCCGGTCCGTTGAAAATAATTTTGTTTCCGGGAACACCGTTACGAATCGCTTTTTCATATTCAAAGCCACTTACCACTTCTGCCCAGGAACCTTCCTGATGAAATACATTGCAGACTGCATCAATGTAATTGGTTTTGTAACTCCACGCGAATTGAACTTTTGGGTACCGTGTTTTAAAAGCACGCACGGCACTTTGATACGTTTTACGCATTGTACGTTCCGAAATCACAAAACACGGAGAACCATAGTCATCAATCAGCCTTTTGACGGGAACATTATCAATATGTGAAGTGGGCGCATACTCCGTTCGTGTACCGAATTTATTCATGAGACCGGAATTCATTTTCCGGATTATCGGTCGCTCGTAGCGCAACTTAGCTTTCGTTTCAGAAGTCATGATCGGTTATTTAATTCTCTCCCAATGCGGAGAAATGTTGAAATTGTTCAATGTCAATTATCATATCCCAGGAATACCGGATGAAAGTTTTTCCAACTGAATAACTGGTATAGGGTTCAATTTTTTCTCCTAATGCCATTTTCACAAGTGCGGCCGGTTGATTTTGACCCGCTCCTACTGTCAAATAAATCCAGGCAGGAAAACGGGGGTTTACTTCCATGAAATATGGTCTGCCATCAGTAGTAACCATCAATTCCAGTTCACATCCACCTCGCCAGTTTGTAGCCCGGATAAAATCCTTAGCCAGTTTAATCAGCTTACTATCTTCAAGAGTTACACCGGCCCATGCTTTGCCTTTATCTGTAATGAATAACTTACGCATAGGTATCGCGGAGATGGTGTTACCATTTCCATCACCTAACGCAGCTACGTTAATTTCAGTACCGTGAATAAATTCCTGTGCAATAACAGGAAGACCCCATTTGGCCTCGAGTTTATGGAAAGCTTTTTGAGCTTGTTCCAATGTCTGACACACCGTTGCATCGTAGTATTTTCCCTTCACGACAAGAGGATAATTAAAGTGGGCTGCTGCAGCTGACAATTCAGACGCCGCATAAATTGTTCTGTCACGAGGAACAAGGAAATTGTGCTTTTTACAAAAGGAAAAGAGATTGATTTTGTCGCGGGCTTCAAATTGTTCTGTTGTAGGTAAAAATGTATGTATACCCATTTCCTTCAGTTTTGGAGAAAGCTTGATAAAATTATAAAGCTCCGCATCAAAATTCGGAATGAGTACATCAATCTTTTCTTTTTCGTGGATGTATTCAAGTCGTGTTAACAACGATTCGCTTCCGGCTGAAGGATAAGGAATTTGATACGCTTTATCAGTAATCCCTTCCATATAAATTCCCGGTTCCAGGGACTCATAAGATAAGCCGATAATCCGTACATTGAAATCTTCACATTCACGGATTCCCCTGGCCACAGGAACTCCGGGTCCGGGACTATCCACTGCATTCAATCCGGTTAATGCTACAGTAAATGTTTTCTTATTTTGCATTGGAATTCATTAAGTAATTGTCACGCAACTCCTGCAGAAATTCATCCAGATCTCTTTCTACAGTTGACTTCTCAACATCATATTTCGAAAGGATGAATTGCTTAATTTCTTCCGGAGATTTATCCTGTTTCAGCAATGAAATTATATCTGTTGCTACTGGATTACTGGAAAAAGAATCCCCGTTTGTTGGATTAAAAAGGTAGCCGGATTCGCTGACTGCAATATTCGATAAGAGCTTCATGAGTGGAGGTTGTGGGGTAATTTGATGTCAAATCCGAACAATAGTTTAATCCGATTTGAAACATAGAGTAAATATTACACCCGTGACTGCAATTCCAATTATTTGTCAGGTAAACAGGCGAAATATATCGGAGTCTGCAATTTGGAATTGGTGTCAGATTATTTTACGGTTTGATATTGAATGATTAAGTATTCTGGTTTTGAAACGAATCCCCGGAAATATCGGGTTAGGATTTCCGGAAATACAACAGAAAAAAGAACCATTTCTTAATGCTACTTTCTATTGATAAACTCATTTACAGCATCCATATAAGTCGTGCCAACAGGTATTTCTTTACCTGCAATGCGAATCATTTTATTACGGATGCTTTCAATTCGTTTTACCGGAACAATATAACTTCTATGGACACGAAGAAAGTCATTTGCAGGTAAGATCTCAAGCACAGACTTCAGGCTCATCAATGTCATGATTGGTTTGTCACCAACATATATTTTAATGTAATCATCCCATCCTTCAATGAACTGAATTGCATTGATGAAAATTTTGATCATTTGATAATCAGATTTTACAAAAATGAAGGGATCGTCCTCCTTGTCAGGATGTTTTATCTTATAAATTTGATGTGCCTTGTTTACTGCTTTTTGAAATCGGTCGAAGCTGAACGGTTTGAGCAGGTAATCCACTGCATTAAGTTCGAATCCTTCCACAGCATATTGATCAAATGCTGTAGTAAAAATTATGGATGGAGGCTGTTTGATAGATTTCAACAACTGAATACCGTTGATATGAGGCATTTGTATATCCAAAAAAATCAGATCCAGATCATTCTTATGGATGTATTCAGATGCATTAATTGCATCATGAAAAGTTGCTTTCAATTGGAGAAAAGGAATTTGCTCCACATAAGACTGGATCAATTCAACCGCAAAAGGTTCATCATCTATGATTATACAACGCAACATCAGACAATCAATTCCAAATGTACAACATAGTTGTTATTTAAATTATCAATTTGCAACTTGTGTTTCCCGGGATATAACAAGTCAAGCCGTCGCCGGGTATTGGCAATTCCAATATTTGTTGAAGCGGTAAGAATATTCGCGTAATCAAAAATCTGATTTGTTGTTGACAGAATCACTTTTGATTTCCCGACCACAATGGAAATACTGATTGTGGATTGTTCATGCGTACTCACACCATACTTAAAGGTATTTTCAACAAATGGCATCAGAATTAAAGGTGCAACAGATACACCTTCCGGGTTACCTATGACTTGAAAATTCACCTCCACCTTATCAGTCAGTCTCAGTTTCTGCAGATCAATAAAACGGGATAAATATTCTACTTCTTTCACTAACGGAACATAATCTTCTTTCGCTTCGCTGATAACATATCGCATCATCTCGGAGAGTTTAAGAACAGCATCTGCCGTCAGATCAGATTTTTTAGAAGCCAGTGTGTAAATATTATTTAGTGTATTGAATAAAAAATGTGGGTTGATCTGAGCTTTCAGGAGCGACAATTCATGCGATTTCTTCTCGTATTCAATCTCCTGAGCACGCTTTTCTGACTGAAACCAAAGGTCTGTTATTCTTCCAATTCCACTCATAATAAAAACGAGAGAAATAAGAAGTACGGAAGAAATAATCATTCCTCTGTTCAAAGGTCTTTCCGGGTGCATCATCTGGTCCGGAATAGCTACCAGAATGAGAAACAACACAACACAAAGAAGCACAATCAAACCATATTCCCATCTCTTTTGTCTGGAAAGAAATTTGGGAATAAAAACAAGCGCATTGAGGTAATAGAATGCGATCAATGATACATACAAGACGACCAGAAACAAACGAGGAGGCGGAGGAGGTTCCTGCAATCTTCCGGATTCAGGATTATTCAATTCCGGGGCCTGAAGTGTAACAGCAGACAATGGTCTTGGCTGAGGTCGCACCAGTTTTGGGAAATACATATAGTGCAAACTAATAAGAGCCGCCCAGACAAGAATATGCGTCAGTATTTTTGAGTAATTCACTTTCAAGCAATTCAAATGTAGGTGACATATCTTAAAAAGCCATCACTTTCGGTGAATGATAGAATTCTTCCCGCGAATGCTTTCATTTCCAACAGAAAGCGAAGTTGCACAGAATGCCCGGTCAACAAACCGGAATGCAATCAAAATAATTCGAATACAGATTAGCTCCAGGAATATCCATCTATACGGTTTCCAGATTCTCTACTTCCACTACCTCACCAGCTTTCATTGTTCCCAATTTTATTTGACCTATTCTTACTCTGAACAAACGAAGTGTAGGAAAGCCGGCGGCTGCAGTCATTTTTCTGACCTGTCTGTATTTCCCTTCCGTCAATGTAATAGAAATCCATGAAGTGGGACCATGTCGGTCATCTCTTATTTTTTTTGTACGTGGTGGAAAATCGGGATGTGGAGTCAGTCGAAAAACCCGGCATGGCAAGGTCTTATACCGAACATTTCGAATTCCAATTTCCACTCCATGCTGAAGTGATTTGATTGCTTCCTCTGTTATTTCGCCATCCACCTGTGCGTAATATTCCTTTTCAATATTCTTACTACGGAATTTTTCGCTCATCATTCCGTCTGTTGTCAGTAACAACAAACCCTCACTGTCTTCATCCAGTCTTCCAATGGCCATGACGCCTTCCGGAAAGTCATGTAATTCTCCCAACAGCTTCTTTTCTTTCAAATCACCTACGAACTGACTTAGGTATCCATATGGTTTATGGATAATAAAATGTCGGTGCATTTCGTTCATTAAAATTTGTCTGGAAATACTTATCCTGAAATTGAACGATCATTCAGATCTGTTCCGATTCAAAAGTATTTAGTCCTAAGTTTAACATCTTCACTTTCCCCAACCATTTCTCTTTTTCAGAGAAATAATTTGAGCCAGGTGATGATCTCCATGCCAGGCATACATTGCGAGAAGTTGAAAAAGTGTGAATTCCGTCTTTGCTTCCGGATGAAATATTTTACGATCCCAGTCTTCATTCTTCAGGCTTCTTAGAAAGAACACCCACCGGAAGTGAAGCATTTTCAATAAGTCAAGACTTAATTCCGGTGCTCCATGCATTCCATCTTCAGTTTGAGCCCATGCTTTTTCGTTGTAAGGTCGAATCGCAGGCAGAACTTCTGTCATGCCTAATTTAAAACGGCAGTATGCATTCATGTGACTGTCCACGACATGATGCACAACCTGTCTTACTGTCCAGCCACCATCCCGGTAAGGAGTGTCCAGTTGTATATCAGATAAACCGTTCACTGCTTCACGGTACGCAAATGGAACATGATCAATCCGATGAATAAATTGTTTTACATCCTGAATTGAAGTCACAGTTGGTTTTATATATTTTCCAATCGGATACCTTAATTGATCGTCTAAATTGTCAGCCATAAATGTTATAATTTGGGAACATGCGAAGATATTGGTTTACTTTGCAGTCACAAAATCATATCTGTATTAACATGCAGCACAAACGCACCCTCACTTTTGTCATGCTTCTTGCAACTACTTTGTTAACCTCATGTAGCTGGACAAAAAAAGCAGATCTCGTATTACATAATGGGGTAATTTATACTGTCGATAATGGCTTCAATGTAGTTGAAGCTATGGCAGTTCGCAATGGAAAAATAATAGCAATAGGACACAATGATGATATACTTCATGAATATCAGGCGACTGAAGTAGTGGATTTGAATGGCCAGGCAGTTTACCCTGGATTTATTGACGCACATTGCCACTTTTTTGGCTATGCCAGCGATCTTGTAAAATGTGATTTGTACAATACCAAGTCTTTTGATGAAGTCTTAAACAAAGTAATTGACTATTCTAAAACGAATACTTTCTCCTGGATACTCGGCCATGGATGGGATCAGAATGACTGGGAGCAAAAAGAGTTTCCAACTAAATCAAAACTCGACAGTCTATTTCCCAACACTCCGGTGTATCTGATGAGGATAGACGGGCATGCAGTATTGTGCAATCAAATAGCTCTTGATAAAGCCGGTATAACAGCGGCAACAAAAACTTCCGGAGGAGAAATATTACTTGTGAATGGCCAACCCAGTGGAATATTAATTGATAATGCAGTGGATTTGGTAAAATCAAAAATTCCTCCATTTGGAAATGACATGCATGAGAAAGCACTTATTCAGGCTCAACAGAATTGTTTTGCCGTTGGTCTGACAACCGTGGATGATGCAGGGCTCGGAAAAGATTCAATTCAACTGATTCATGATATGCAGAAGTCGGGTAAATTGAAAATACGTGTGTATGCAATGTTTTCTGATGAACAAAAAACGCGTGAACATTTCTTTCAGCACGGTCCTGTAAAAACTGAAAGGCTGACAGTAAGAGCGATTAAAGTATATGCCGATGGAGCATTGGGTTCAAGAGGTGCTTGTTTAAAAAAACCATACAGTGATCAACCGGGACATTATGGTTTTCTTCTGAACAGTACAAAATACATGAAGGAAATTGCCGACGAAGCTCTGGAAAACGGATTTCAGGTTTGCACTCATGCTATTGGAGATTCCGCGGTGAGTGTAGTGATGAAAATTTATGCAGATCATTTGAATGGCGAAAATAACCGACGCTGGAGAATTGAGCATTGCCAGGTAGTCGATCCGAAGGATCACAATTATTTCAGCGACTACAGCATCATCCCTTCAGTTCAACCAACGCATGCAACGAGCGATATGTACTGGGCAGAAGAACGGCTGGGAAAATCAAGGATCGCAAATGCCTACGCATACAAGGAGCTGAAAGACGAAGCGGGCAACTTGATTGTATTTGGAACAGATTTTCCTGTAGAAGACATCAATCCCATTTATACCTTTTATGCTGCGACTGAAAGGAAGGATTTACATGGCGAACCTTCCGGTGGATTCCAGCCAGAGAATAAGATGAAGAAAAAAGATGCCCTGAAAGCAATGACCATTTGGGCAGCATATTCAAATTTTGAAGAGGAAGAAAAAGGAAGTCTGGAAGAAGGAAAAGTTGCCGACTTTGTTATCCTTGATCAGGATATAATGAAAGTAGACGGCGACAAAATTCCTAAAACATCTGTTGTGGCAACTTATGTGAACGGAGAAAAAGTCTATTCAAAATAAGAACCACAACAGATATTCAATGATGTCAATGATGACCCTCCGGAGCTTTACAGCAATCCGGAAGTTTGTCGAAAGCTTTCGGATCCGCCTTCAATGAATCGGCATCATAGCCAATTTTTGTCAATGCAATTCTGATTTTGTCAGGAGTTGTTTTGGAAACTGTGTAAGTTACAGTCACCAATTTTGCATCAATATCCAGATGTACCGACTTCACCCCTTTTTCAAACGACAAATCATGTTCAATAGTTTTTTTACACATATCACATAAACTTGAAGTATGAATTCTGATGGTATCTGTTTGCGCCATTAGAGTGTTTGTCGTTATCAAAAAGAAAGCAAGCAGCATTAATTTTTTTATCGTTTTCATTTTTTTTCCTTTGGACGATGAATGATTTGATCTATTAATTTTATCGAATACTATAACGAACTCCGGCATAAATTCTTCTCCCTTCTACCGGAGCATAAATATTGGTTGCATCGAAGGTGTTGGAAAACGGATTTTCCGGGTTAATAATCGGGTGCTCTTGTCTGTAATCAAGAAAATTTTCCGCCCCCGCATACACTTCAAATCTCTTGAAAACCTTGGTAGCCTGAAAATGCATCACAAAGAAATCCGGGCTGTATTCAGGAATATTTCCCTCATCAAGATCTGTGAATGTAGTTTCCAGTTTTTTCGGTCCGTCCCATACCAGGGTGTAATCAAACTTCCAATGTTCATTATTTGTAGCAAAAGAAATATTCAGTAATGCTTTTTCGCGAGAAGCCAATGGTTTTTGCTCCAGCTTTCCATTATAGGTTGATTTTACATCATCAAATTTATACGCCAGCCTGATCCCGAGATCTTCTATCAGTTCATAGTTCAACATTGCCTGGAAACTATTTGCATAGGAAATTCCTTTCAGGTTGTAGAATAAAATTTTCGAACTGTCGCTGTATGCATCCATCACCAATTGATTGATAAAATCTGTTCTGTAAAAATCAGTTGAGAAGGAACCTTCATGATGCGAAAGTTCAAATTTCCACGTAAAATTCAACCCATAATTCCATGCTCTCTCAGGAAGTATTTCTTCTGTGACAAACATTTCTTTCGAAGAGGCAAAACTACTAATGTTATCAGCATACAGATAAGGTAATCGAAAACTTCTTCCGGCACTTGCACGAACAAGGAAATTATCCGTGAAATTGTATTTTCCATGCAGACTGGGAGTAAATATCCAGTTGTAATCCTGATGATAGTCTTCTCTTAACCCCAGTACCAAACTCGTGCGGTCAACATGGTTGTAAGTATATTCAAAGAAAGCACCCGGCACAACTTCTTCTACCAGCGGAATGCTGCTGTAATTGTATTTCTGATCCAGTTTTTCATATCTGAATGCAACGCCTGTTTTGTACTGATGTTCTCGGCTCCAGAGTACATTCTGATAAATACTTTGAATGTATACAGTTTGTTGAGTCGCATCGTAGGCTTTCAGGCCAAAAGAGGAATTCATATTATGGTATGTGTATTCAACAATATTCCCAATACTCTTCATCGGAGTTTCAGGAAAAATAAATCCCAGCTTACCATATGCTTCCAGTCGTTGGGTTTCTATTGAAGTCCGGTAAGGATGCGAATGGGAGCCGGTATTGACAATAGAATGTAACTGCCCTCCTTCTCTTTCATCGGCCAGAAATTTCACTCCTAACTGTGACTCCAGTTTTTTCCCGCTATGATAGTTCCAGCGATTGTACACATTCAGCTGCTTATTGTGCATGATATCGAGAAAACCATCCTTGTTACGGTCAATATCTTTGTCCATGTAATTTCCATGCACAAAAAGCATGGAGCTCCATTTCTCATTTATTTTTTGCTTGTAAAAGGTATTAACTTCAGCATTGCCATTTCCTTCACCAAAAATATTGAGATAAAATTTTGGAGTCGTTGTTTCTGCCGGCTTATGAAACTCAATATTGATCTGTCCTGTTGTCGATTCATATCCGTTCACAACCGAACCTGTACCTTTAGTTACCTGAATGGACTCCATCCAGGGACCGGGAATAAAACTCAATCCATAAATTGAGGCAATTCCCCTCATAGAAGGTATATTTTCTGTCATCAGCTGAGAATAAATTCCTGCAAGTCCCAGCAGCTGAATTTCTTTTGCACCGGTAATGGCATCCTTATATGAAACATTCACCGTCGGACTTGTTTCAAAAGCTTCAGACAAATTACAGCAGGCAGCTTTCAGCAATTCTTTGTGGGATATTTTCTCGACATTGATTGGGTTAATGGTAGAAACACCTACTCCTTCCTGCCTTGCAGCTACCTGAACTTCTTTCAGGTCCAGCACTTTTTCAAGTCGGATGTGCAGATCAGAATTGCTTTTTACTTCAAGTGTATCCGGTTTGTAGCCGACAAAACTCACAACTAATTTGGAGGGATACATATCCGGACTTCTTAGTGTGAATTTTCCTTTTTCATCTGAACTGGTTCCATCCAGTGAAGGAAGCCAATAAATATTGGCACCTGTGATTGGAATTTCTTTTTGTGTGGCTTTATCATACTCCATGACAACCCCTTTCACAAGCGATTGTGCATACACATGATCTGACAAGAAATATGCGCAAGCTAATAGTAAAATGGAATATCGTAGCAACGATAAGATCCGTATTGTTTTATAAATACAATTCATCTTTTTGATTTAGTTGATTAAATACACGCATAAAAAATCCCAATTGCTCCGAAAAGAACAATGGGTAGTTGACCTGAAGGTCATATGCATTCAATCAAATCAAGAGGGAACCAATACTGTAAAGAAACTCAATTCCTCCACGCGAATCCGGAGGAGCTTTGTTTGTATAGATTTTGGTAAATGAATGTTGTGGTTTTGTAGAAGCCGAAAAAAGAACTAAAGGCAAACCAGTATCAGAATCTAAGTGCTGATATTTTAAAGTGTTTGAAACTACATCCAGTTTGTGATAAGAAATTGAAAGTTCGCAACATTTTGCCTTTAATGAGGAAGCCGGTTTTGAATGACAATTTTTATCGTGACTGGAACAACAGGATTTATTTTGAAACAGAGAAATCTGTTTTTTAGAACTAATGAAGCAGGTATGAACAGCAAGCACTACACCCGTTGAAGAAACGAGAATCGTAAGTGTAAGAAAAAACGCAAGAAAACGCCTGATTGAATTCTTCATTCTCTACAAAGGTACATCATGAAATGGATTTTGGATGAAAATCCTGCCAGTTTATTGCAATATGACAGTTCCTTTCACAAAAATTCCATTTTTTCCAAGAATTCTAAAGTGATAAAGACCCGGATTAATTGATTTTGGAACTAAAATAACATCTGCAGTCTGCGTAAGATGTACTTGCCAGACATCTCTGCCGAGATTATCCGAGAGAAAAAATTCTGAATCGTAATTGTATTGTGATCTTTTCAAATGAAATCCCTGTTTACATTCAGCAGGATTTGGATAAACCACACCATCCGAAATATGCACTTCTGACAAGCCATCGCATATGTCAAAAGTAATCCTAAGTGTGTCCCCCGAAACGCAACCATTTGTATCAGTTACCAAAACGTAGAAATCAGCAGAATCCGGACCTGCATGTGGTGAAGTTGCCAGGAAAGTCTGATCAAAAGATCCATCCTGCCACAAATAATAATTGAAGCCCGGGCCGGCATCCAATAATATGCTTCCGGTATCGCAAACAGTTGTATCAGGTCCTAAGGAAATAAATGGAAGCGGATTAATCACTACACCAACGGTATCCGAACTCTTCGGACATCCGTTCAAATCCAGCATGGAGAAAAAATAATTTCCGGGAGTACTAACCAGAATATCCGGAATAGTATCGCCGGTTGACCATACGTATTGTGATCCATAAGGAGCCGTCAATTGCACTTGCCCACCAATGCAAAAACTCAGAGGGCCCGAAGCATTTACATACACAGGATCAGCATCTACAATCAGAAAAATAATATCAGAAAACGCAACAC
>CALMQM010000068.1 GCA_937871435.1 uncultured Bacteroidota bacterium
AGTCTTTAAAGTTGAAATGGATTCTCTTTCTTTCCTCAACAAGGTCTTGTGCCGCTTTTACATATTTGATTTTTGATTTTTCATCCAATGTATCACACAAATCTACCATGTCTAAAAATTTCTTCGGGTCATCAACCATTTGAATAAGCCTTGCATTTGCAACGCTCGGAATTTCACCTGCTTCGTATTGACGGTAGGTATTTACTCCAAATCCTAAAATCTCAGACATCTTGTTTGCTGGAACGCCATATTTCTCGCGAATGCGAATGATTTCATCAGGGAATGGAATATTGTGTAAATCACGATATTGATTATATACTTGATTTATATTCAAATCATCTAAATCCTCATTGGTAAACTGTTCACCGCTATCCTCGCATTTTAAATAATGAAACACAATTTCAAATTTCTCTTTCCTGAAATCCATTGACCTTTTCTCCTTGGTCAAAATCATTTCTTTACCTGTTATTGGACTTTTCATAATATATTATTTTAAAGGATAATTCATTGCATGGTCTGCAATATGGAAAGAAATGCAAATCACATTTGATCCCGGTATTCCCAAAGTTATTTTTATGTATACTTCTTTTCCTTTTATCATTTTACCAAACACCCACATGTCAGCACCATTGTAAAGGACTTCCTTTAAAGGGCCTTCGCAATAATCTTTTACTTCAAGTGCTTGAAGAATTTCATCCCTGTCTTTGCGGCTAATTTCAAGGTTAATGAGTGTTTGTGTGTTTTTGCTACGGTCATCTCTTATTAGGATACCCCATAAATTCATCTTAATCTTAAAGTCTTTGAGAAAGGCTTGCACTACATCTTCCGTACTCATATATCATATTAAAACGCAAATATACTCAATAAAACGCAAAAAACAACTATAAGGTTGTATATTTATATTATTTAACATTTAAAAGCACTATAAGGTTGTTTTGTTTAAATTTTTACCCAAAAGAAGTATACGTTATCGCTGAAAAAGCTGGGAAAATGGGATTTCATTCATAGCATTCAAAAGAACAAAACACCTCCTATCCTTAATGATCGAATAGTAATGAAAACTAACTTTTAATACATTTAGTAAATAAAAACAAGACGAATGAAATATATTATTTTCTTTATAATGGTTTTTGCAGCGTGTCAAAGTGAAACACAAAATAAAGAAGAAACGATTGAAGATCAAAATAGAATTGACCACTATAAAAGTCCTGAAGAGAATAAGGAAAATCAAAACCTTAATACGTCTTCATTTACTTCCGATGATAACACTCAATCCTATAATGAAAACACGAACGACGGCCAAGCTTCAGAAATTGAAGATGGTGATCACCAAGCAGATGTACAATATTTTAATCCAAACACCGGAACAAGATCTACTTATACTTTAACTGTTGAAGTTGAGAACGGAGAAATAGTTAAAATATACTGGCCCAATGGTGGTTGGTTGGACGAGTCACATTTTACAGCTACTGAATTAGACGAGGATGGGAGCGCTTCTTTTACTTCTGATAAAGGTTATGAATATACTGTAACAATTACTGATTTTTATCCTCAAGAAGATGTTCAATCAGATAATACCAATACAGATGATAATTCAGAGGAGGAAGAGTAATTATTTTTCGCTTCAAGAAAAGACATATACAAAAATAATTTTCAGACATTATACATATTTACTGTATGGCCAAAATAGTTGACATAAATCTTTCATCTAAGATTGATGTATTCCATAGCTTCAAGAGATTATTCGATCCGGATATTGTTTTGGAATTCTCAATGGCAATAAAAGAAGGTTGTACTAAGGACAGTTTATTATTCAGCAGAAAATATAAATCAATCTCCATAGCAGAAGAGGAGTTCCATTTTTATCTTTCAAGGTATTTTTACGATTTAACGGACATACTTTTGGTAGCTAAACCTATGTTTAGAAAACGGATAAAGGAGATCATTGGTAGTGACATAAAATACATGCAAAGTCGAGTCGATGAGAGTGAAATTGAAAAAAATATAATTGAGCAAAATAAATTCGAACGGGCATGGTTTCTTGAACGGACGGGTGAACGCAGATTAAGTTCTTCTCCTCGTGATCGAGAAAAGGTATTGTCCTCAAGTAAAATGCGATCAATGATTACTGAGGACTACAAAGACTTTGTACGCTTTCATGCAGAGACATTTATGAATCGCAATACAATTCTTTTAAATTCAAAAAAAGAACAAGAATCAACGGGTAGTTATTTCGATTTTGATATAAGATCGTCAATTTCTGATTGGAGACGTTTTATTCTAATCTGCAAATATTTTTCAGACGGAAACAATTTCCGAGATAAGAAGGTAGATAGCCCACCAATACTTTACAACCATGATAGTAATTCATTCTATTGGGTGGGCATCGGAAAATCAGTCGTTCCCTCCTTGGCAGAATTTATAAGAGCACTTAATAATAATGGAATTCTGAAACCTTCTAAAGCAAAAATGAGAATTCCAAACTCATTTATAAAATATTTCGGTCTATGGGAGGAAATTCAAGATAAAAAATATCTTATGAAACAAATTAAGAATTGTAGTTCTAAAACTTTTATCTTCAAAAAAATTAGTGAATTAAATTAGCTTGCTTTTTATCCTATTAAAAGACCAGATGACACTTCAATAGTAGAGCTTTTTCATACCTCATTTTAATGAAAATTAACGGGGAGTTTGGGGAGTCAGGTACCCCTGTACACAACCTAATTTAGCGGCTTATAAACACGCATCGTGTTTGGCGCCAAATGCGTTGCCTTAAAAAGCAACCAAAATGAATACCCCAGAACAAAGAACAATCGGTTCTTTAAAGGTCCCGGATTTTCACTCAGTGATTTTCGGGACAAGTAATCAAGAGGATTTGCAAGAACATGCTGAAAACATTCAGGCTTGTGGCATTTACACTCCTCTGATCATTGCTATGAATCCTGATAGCGATGGGAAATATCCTGTCTTGAAGGGAGTAAGAACATTTCTTGCAGCAAGAGATATTCTAAAGTACGAAGTAATGCTCGTAATTACAATTGATGTGACGGCTGAAAATCAGCCAATGGAAATGTTACGTCTCAATGAAAGGAGAATTGTAACACGGCGTATGCTTGTAAACATGCTGCCGGTATTTGAGGAGTATTACGAACGTGTCATTAGACCGACACGCCCAAACAACAGAGACCATGAAAGAGACAAAACTGTTTGGATTAGTGGGCGATTCAAGCTACTCGGCACTCCAATCGGATTGCGTAACATTGAAAAGTTAAAGTATATCAACGACAACAGACCGGCACTACTTGATTTACTTGGAGTTGAAAACCCTATTCATCCGGTATGGAAAAAACTATTCGATGAGGTGAATGGAAAACAAGCAAAAGTTACTTCTCCGGATGATAGCAGTGCTGCTGAGAATCTTTTAGATGTTGAATCCAAGAAAGATCAGAGTAATGACATCGATGACGAAATATCGTCTACCCATGGACAAGAAGAAGCTATGCGAACTTATTTCGGTAAACAATTTTGCAATACCTGCAGAGCAAACTGGATTTGGTTTAATAAGTTAAATCCTATCGAACCAGTGGAAGGAGGAACTGCCCTATGAAGAAGCGATCATTTCTAATTTTTGCTTGCGGTGAAGGAGGCTCTAGTTATGGATTTATACTTGAAGGTTGGGAATGTAGTGGAGCTATTGACTATGATGGTGATATTCTCGAATGGCATCGTAAAAACATGCCTGATGCACCGGTTCACCAATTGGACTTGAACACCGTAAAGGTGGAAACCATAATTCTGTTGTGCGGCTTAGTAGATGCAGTAGTAATCACATGTCCGTGCCAAGGTATTTCTGCGGCGGGGTTGTTCGATCCGTTTGATTCAAGAAATGCAACACTACTACGATGTATTCGAATGTTACGGTACCTGAAACCTAAATCTGTTTTAATAGAAAATGTAAGCGGGATAAAAAAAGGAAGAATGAATACTTTCTATTGGATAGTTATGGAGGAACTTTTGCAGTTGAGCGATCTCTATGTTTTCGATGATCGAATCTTAAATGCTCTACATTACCTGACGCCTCAACGCAGGGAGCGGTGGTTCTGTATGATGTTCCGACGTGATTTAGAAATAACTCCGTCATGGCCAACACCTAACTTAGAAGCTGCTGAATCATTTCGCATCAGAAACATATTGCCACATTATGAACATCTTACTTACGGGTTTCACAACAAGGATAAAACACGTTTGGAGAAGATTTTGATGCCAGGTGATTTTCTACCCACATTAACTGCAACTCCAAATGTCAGAATTCCTGATGGGCGAAATCTTCCAATCCATGAAAAGGCTATGGCATTCGGACTCCCGCCAACTTGGCTGCATCCGGAAAACGAAGCATTAGCAAATACCATGATTGGAAACATGGTTGCCGTTCCAATGGCACAAGCATTAGCAAAGCATATTCATTTGCTCCTTGACCAAGCCGGTGCTTAGAATTATGGACAATTTGTCCGCTTACAATCTAATGCTATAAATAAAAATAGCCTCAGAATATTTCTGGGGCTATTTTTTTGTCTAATTAGCAACTCGGTTCACATCTTCCCTTCATCGGCAAATGAATAGAAACTCTCTTCTGTAATAATCACATGGTCCAAAACCGGTAACTCCAACAATTCACCTACTTCCTTTAATCGCTTAGTCATTTGAAGATCGTTATTACTTGGCTGAATATTCCCTGAAGGATGATTATGAACCAATATAATTTGTGTTGCATGACAAAGAAGCGCCGTTTGAAAAATCAATTTTGGATCGGTGAAGGTGGCTGAAACTCCACCAGAACTGATTTGTTTGTAAGCGTACAATTGATTCTGACGGTCGAGTAATAAAACGTAAAACTGCTCAACATACTGAATTGTTCCTTCTGGATAGATAATACTTCTTGCATAAGTGGCAACCGCTTCCGCACTGTTCAATTTAATACGTGTTTCATTTCGCCGGAAGAAAGAAACCTTAAGTTCAAATACACCAGGCGGAAAAATATCGGAAGGAGTTCTACTGAAACATGACGACTTCATTTACTTGAGTATTTATCATCATAGTCATCAAGAACTTTTTTAAGCTTTTCACACATCCGGTAAAAATATGAGTGGTCTTTCTCTTCAAAATATTTAAGTGTTCTTAGAATCAATTCACGCCCATTCATTCGTTCATCCTTTTCACCATTCTTACCTTTAAGAATTATGTCTCCGTCATCTTCAAAAAGGTTCGGGCCATACTTTAACAAATTCTTGTAGTAGTATAAATGCGCAAAAGCAAGTTCCAATTTTGCATGATCAAGGGCAGTAAGTTTAGTTGCAGTCATGTGTTCTTATTTATTTCGTGTAATAATATTTTTAAATTCAACTGTGCTACCTGGCACCTCCAAATCATCAGCATCAAAGAATTTGATGCGCAATTCCGAAATTGTAATCAGCGTTCCATTTTTTAATTTGATATAATCAGTCTGTTCTTCTGGTTTGTTAGCAGCTACTGTTTCTGTCCATGCGTCGAGAACAAAAGCGGATAGAAATTGAATTGATAGTGTTTTTGTTTTCTTCTCAATCTGATTCATCAGAATATTAAAAACAAATCCGATCAGCTCTCGCTCAGATGAGAACCAAGCGATAGGACTAATTCGATCCATCCAAAATGTTTCTGACTGAAATTCTTCAGAGATCAATGCCGCTAGTTCCGGTTTTAAAGTGCTTTTTATTCTGCCTGCATGTTTAGCAGCTTCTGTGATTGCTATAATTGCGTCCATGGTGGTTTAGTTTGAGGGTTGAGTGGCGGTGAATCCTAAGGGTGTTCGTTTGGTGTTGATTGTATAATCTTTATCGGTTTGATTAAAAATTTCGGCAAGTGTCATCGGCTTTGTTGTTTCATTTGGAAATTCTAACTTTTTTAATAACGAGTTTGATTTAGCAACGGATAGTTCATCAAAGCAGTACCGTCCTAATATTCTGCCTTTACGTAAGAAGGCATCATCAATTTTTGAATAGTCACAGTTAAAAGTTGCAATCACTTGAACTTTCAAGCAGTCTGAAAGTAAGCCGTCTGATAAATTCAATAGATTTGATATTGCTGGCTTGCTATCTGTTTTTCGTTTCATCAACAACTCCTCAGCATCTTCAATGATGAGGACTGAATTTGAATGCTTGCTCAGGAAATGCAGAAACGATGGCTGTCCAATATGATTTGCAAGAGACGAAGGCAGGTAAATGAAATTCTTTTTAACTGATCCGATCAAATGTCGGATGTAAGAACTCTTACCAGTCCCAGGAACTCCATGTAATAATGCAATACCATTTGCTTTTCGGTTTTGAAGTTTCTCTAGCATTTGTTCATGGAACGAAAGAAAGTCGTCATTATACAAATCGTTAATGTCATCGTGTTGATTTGCGATATTAAAGTCACGAACTTCAAGTGATCCACCGGAATCGCAAATAATTAACCCTACCTTTTTTTCATCACCTACTTTTTTAACACAATCGAAAATAATTGACTGTATCTTTTCTATTTCTCCCTTATTTGTTGTGTGATCAAAAAAGAGCTCAACATATCCCTGATGATTGCACATGTACAAGAATATCGAATGAGGCAGTTCGATGTAGGCAGTTGAGATTTTCAAACGACCTATTGGCTGAATGAATGTTTCTGATTTGACTACTTGCTCTTCAGTCAGATTGAAAGAAGAAATGAGCTTGTCATATAATTTCTGAACATCAATTCGATAATGAGTATGTACAGACGGAATGTTTCCTGTCTTGATATAATAATAAGTGGGCATATGCAAGAGATTTGATTTCTCCATAGCGGGAAGGTATTGTTTTCTATTCATGATTGTATGGTTTACAGCGAGTATAGCCGAAATTGTTGAAAAGGAAATAACATAGACTTAGAAAAGGAAAAATGAAAAATGTCGAGTAACTAAGAGTATTTGCTAGAGAAAGACGAATAATACTTTCAAAAACATTTAGAATAATGAATCGTGCTTTACGAATGTTACAAACTAATACGATCTAACATTTCATAGCAAATACAATGAAAAGCTTATTCTTTTTATATGCTATTGTTGAATAATTCCATGTTTTATAAAATTTGAATTTCATAGGCCTTATTGTGTAACTGAGTTTTACTGGCGAATGATCACGATTTGTATGTAAAACGCTAATGTTTCTCAGACAAATCAGTCGTTAATACTTGAAATTATTACAGAACGGAGCTTCATTAAATGCGGGCTGAGTGAAAGAAAAAAAGTTGTAAAAACTAAACGACTTCCGGTAAATAAAATGTGCTAATCTTAAAACTACAGAAGATGCACAGCATTCTACAAAATCACACCAAGCCAATTCCACTTAACAATGTGGATACCGCAACCATTTTAAAAATGATTCAGGACAAGAATCTGAATCCTAACTATCAATTGATTCAGAAGTTAAGGGAGTTGACAAAGGCTGATCCCGAGTACAAAGCAATTAAACGGCATTTGCAATGCTTCACGCCGAATGCAAGCTTCTCAGATTATGTAAATCGTAATAATGTTTCAGCGAGTTCCGGGTTTGTCTATATGGATTTTGATTCGGATGATAATTTTGATTTTGATCGTGAGATGGAATGTCTAAGGAAGAATCCTTACGTCTATGTGATATGGACTTCCGCCGGTGGAAGAGGGATAGGTTGTCTAGTAAAGGCAGATTGGATCGACACATGTGACCTGACATTTAAAATTGCATTCAAAGAAGCTGAAACAACATTATCTCAGTTTGGATCAACGGTACAATACATTGATCCCAATTGCAAAAACATTTCACGATTAAATTATATTTCTCATTCAACTTTATGGATAAACGAGAACGCTATTTCGATTCCGAAGCCAACGCAGGATGAAATGGAATCTGAACCCACCGTTACTTATGCTTTAAAGAATAAAGAAGTCATACCTACAACGGATGCGAAGTCTTCACCATCAAAGCTTCATTACAGCACCCAAGTCACAGATTGGGGGCATGATGAAAAATACAGGTTTGTACCAGAGGGCATACCATTTGTTTCAATTTACATTGGCAAGTCAAAATTCTCGATTGGCGAACGGACTAACAAACTATTCAATATCTGCTGTAAACTAGCTGTGATCAATCCAAGTTCAACTCACCAAACACTCTATCAGCATTTGTTTTCCATCAATAAGAGATTCTGCGTTGCTCCTAAAACGCCACAAGACATCTTTAGGATTGTCAGTTCCGTTCTTCAATACAGAGACTCAGGAACACTTTACGCGCGATCTGTTTTGAAATATGTATGGTTTAATCCGGCCTATCCTCTTTCTGCCAAGAAGAAACAATCTATCGCTGGAGAGCTATTGCGTTCCAAACAAAAAGATCTTACATTCTTTCTCCTGGAAAAGACCATCTCTGCTCTTAGAGCTTCATCTGTCAAGATCACTCAAAAGAGTGTGTCTATTAGTTCAGGTAAGAGTGTGAGAACTGTAAGAAGATATTGGCATGCTTTAAAGGAGTTTATCTTTTAAGATGTAAAGGGGACGTTAAGTCCCTTATTTACCCATAGTACGTATTAGGAAGCTCGCGTCCCCTTTTCGTTGGTTATTGCTATCTTCAGCGTATGAAATACTGGTATCACAATTCCGGGCAAGAAGTTTCCTTCTACTATGAACCTTTAAAATGGGGTGAAGTCATTTCTCTTTTTGAGAAAGACTGTTCTGTATCGATTGAACATTTCATAGGAACAGATACGAAACAGCAAACGTTCTACAAGTCATGGCATGGCTGCTCAACGGAATTGAAAGCTATGCAGGAACCTTTATTGCTTAACGAACTAATTGGATTGATAGAAAGCCTTGAACTTTATCCATATGAGTACATACTTCGAATGCGGAGCATTAGCATTGAAAGAGCTATACTGGAAGGTGCCGTATTCACCGGTGATCCCAAAACGATACAGATGATACTTGATAAATTAGAAATCCCAGTAGCAATCAGGAAATCATCTAGCAATGGTGAATTGGGAGTATTTGGTAAATCCGGAAAGGTTCAGGTAGAAGGCACATTCGGCAATAGTGCAGATTTGCTCGAATTCATTTATAATGACTTGATGGCGAAAGAAAGTCCAGGCTACCATGATTTCATGGACAGTCTTGGTTCGGCTGTAATCGTTAAAGACTAAGTCCTTATTTCAAGCCTTCAAAAAATTCCTCTAAAGTAATATTGTGGACATCCAGAACTCTCATTAGAGTAGCCATCCGAAAGTTCACCCCTTTTTCCATTCTGCCGTACTGAACCCTTGGAATATCATTGTCAAAAGCAAAGTTCTCGTAGGAAGTGTACCCGGCCTCAGTCCGGAGAAGTCTCAATTTTTCTCCAATTTTAGCAATTCGCCTTTCATGCTTTTTCGGTATTTCCATGACCGAAAGGTGGTTTTTCAACACATTATGTGTTACCGCCTATAGTGTGTTTCCTATACTGTGTTATTTAGAATCAAACTGCTATATTCGCTATTGTATAAATCTAAATAACAACCCTTTATGAAAAACAAACTTTTACTCCTATTTTGGATGATCTTAGGCCAGAATTATTCTAGTGCTCAGACTGACACAACAACTATCGGTAACATATTAAATATTGATTCTATAATTCAGGTTGCTGATCAGTTCTCATCCCAGCAGAAATATGTGGATGCCGTAAATACTTTATACAATGCACTATATGACCAACCTAAGTATTGTATTATTAAGCATAAGTATTTAAAGGCTTATTTTCTCTCTGGATCTTCGTCGGTAAATTTTGCAACGGATGTTCTGAATAATACACCATTTGAAAATCATGATTGCAGCCCTTGGTCTATCGAAGAACGATGTGAAGCGATGGAATTACTTTCTCACTATTTCTTTTTTGAAGCAATGAAAGCTAATTATAATTCAGCCAAGATAGACAGCATGTTCATTTATTCAGATAGTATTAAACTCCTTTGTAATCGTTCACCATCATTTCCAGGATTTGAAGCAGAAGCAACAAAGAAGAAACAAGCACTAGCCAGTTTAAACCCAACAGCTTCTACCTATGGAATCCTACAAATAATTGACAGGATTGATAATCCTGATAGTGTTAGATCATTATTCAAACTTGCTTTTCAATTAGCAGAAACAAAAGAGGACTATTTTGATCTAGGATGGAAGCTTAGTAACAGTAACCAATACAAGGAATCAATGAATTGTTATGAGAAGTTGTTCGATATATCCAACGACTACAAAACAAAACGAGAAGCATATAATTTTCAAGTTGGAATTTTAATTGATCAAAACTTGATTGATTCTGCAATTCATGTGCAAAGCAGATTGCCATCGAAACTAAAATTGAGCGCCGAAGATTTATGTGACAACAAAGAGCAAGTAGGTGACATCTACTTCAATGCCGGCAAGTACACTGCTGCAATTAACCAATATGATTTGACCTTGGCTTGTACAAATGATCTAACACATAAATCTCATTTATATAAGAAGATAAGTGATGCGTATTATAAAATGGGGGATGTGAAGAACGGGTATAAGTTCTACATTATGGCACAATGAAAACATCTATTCAACAATTAAAACGCTTACTTGATTCAACTCAACAGCCAGTAATTCTTCTTGAGGGTACAAGAAAAATAGTAAATGAAGAATTTGGAAAATTAGTCCTATTCGGAGAATTCTTAGCTAAGAAGTTTCCTCATGTTTGCTTTCGATCTGGCAACGCCTCTGGTTCTGATGGTGCCTTTGCGCAAGGAGTTCGAAAAGTTGTACCGAATCGAATGCAAATTGTGCTACCAAAATTAGATTCCGGAAAATCCCGATTGCATAACAGTGATTATGTATTAGCACTAGAGGATGTCACTCATGCCGAAGAGAAACAAATCATATATGAATCAAAACGTGCCACACCCAAAAATAAGCGATTGTTCGAAGCTTATGAATTGCAACAAGAAGGCATGATGAAACAAAAGAGTTTATACTTATTAAGAGACACCTTAAAGGTTTTAGGCTCACTGGAAAACAACCTTGTACCAATCACTGCCGGAATATTCTTTGTCAATCAGGATGATCCTGAATCCGGCGGTACAGGACACACCATGAGAGTATGTCGCCAAAACAATGTCCCGGTATTTACGCAGGATGATTGGATGAAATGGATGGCATGAACCTTTCTAACCTTGGTTCATATAAACTAAGGTTGCTATGAAACAAATTTCGATTGGCGGATATAATTGTTTTATCTATTGACCCTGGACAAATTGTCCAGGGTTTTTTATTTGGCATTAGATGCTTTGAAAATACTTCGCCAAAATAGGGGCATCATTATTTTCAACTTTCATAGAACGGACTATCTTGATGAGTAGTTCGCCACCGGCAGACTCATAGAAGTCTTCATTTCTCACTTTTCTTCCATCACTATAATATGTCTTTGCAATTCGCTTAGCACATTCTGTTGATGATTCTCCCTTTTTCTTTTCAGCAAATAACTCATGAATGTATGATCGTTCACCGTCAATTACTTCAAGTGTGACTATTATATAGAATGCAGACATGCCTCTGGGTAGATTATTAAATATGTGAATAGTCGAATATAAAAGACTTTTCTGATAGGAAAATTGACTATACCAGCTTTTACCTATGAAAACCAACGGAAATCTTTCCCCTTGGTTTCCATTTTGTTGCGCAATTACCTAAAAACCATAGAAAACTTTAGCTTTTCCGGCTTCCATTTATCACCCGAATCTGATAGACTGCTATATAATTCTAAATCTACATAGACATGCCACAGACATTAAAGGAAAAAATTATCCATGTTGTAAAAGCTTCTACAAGCATTGACAAAAAAACTATCAGCGAATCAACAGCCACGAAAGGAATTGTTCTTGAAGGAGCGCTAAGCAAACTGATCAAAGACAAAATTCTTGTTGTTGAAGTTAAAGACGGAGAGAAGATCTATTCCATTTCCCCTGAAACAGATGTAAGTTCAACAGCAGAAACAAGTATTCCGCAAATTTCACCTAGAAAAAAGGAGAAAAAAGAAAAAGAGGATGACCAAATTACTGGTGCCGGGGAGAATACGGGAAAAACCAAGACGAGTTATGGAAAGAATGAGGGAAAAAGGGACATGAGAAAATTCCGATTTAAGGGGGAACATCACACAAAAGGTGGTTTAGTGCATGCCGTCATAACCGAATTTGTCTCAAAAAGGAAAAACATTTCC
>CALMQM010000069.1 GCA_937871435.1 uncultured Bacteroidota bacterium
GGTTGGCAATGATCAGGTCTTTTTTACTGAGCACATCCGCGTTGATTTCCGGAACTACAAGCGGCCTGTCTGCATGCATTCTCCACGCGGAGGAATTATCAATCACTACAGTACCGACAGCCGCGAATTTCGGTGCCCATTCAAGGGACGTGTTCCCTCCGGCAGAGAAGAGCGCGATATGCGGTTGCTTGCGAACACCCTCTTCCATTCCAACTACAGGATATTTCTTTCCCTGGAAAATGATTTCTTTTCCGACCGATTTTTCAGATGCAACGGGAATCAGCTCCGTCACCGGAAACGCCCGCTCTTCAAGAACCTTTAACATCATTCCTCCTACGAGGCCTGTTGCACCTACGACTGCTACTTTCATATTGTGTTGAATAAAAGAACCACCTTTTACGAGGTTGTTCATGTTGTTAACCGGAAATAGATTTGTCCGCAAATTAACGACAAAGACATGCTGAAGTTTCTTTTTGCCATACTTTTTTTCAGCATTTCCGAATTCGCTGCTGCCCAGTTGCAGGACAACTTCGATGACGGGGATTTTATGGGGAGTCCGTCCTGGTCCGGTGACACAGCTGATTTTTCAGTGAATGTCACCGGCCAGCTGCAACTGAATGCACAGACAGCAGGGGAGTCTTTTCTTTCCATCCCATTGCCGCCACTGGCAGGAGGAGCGATGGAATGGCGGTTTTTTATCCGGGAGAATTTCTCTCCCAGTTCGAGCAATTATGGGAAAGTGTATCTCTCTTCGGATACAAGTGCATTGGATGGATCCGTCCATGGCTATTTTCTCCGTTTTGGAGAAGCCTTGTCGAACGATGCAGTGGAGTTGTTCAGGCAGGACGGTACAACGAGTATTTCTGTTTGCCGGGCGCAGGACGCTCAGATCGCATCAGCATTTTCTTTGGGAGTAAAAGTTACACGGGATGATATTGGTGTCTGGACTATTTGGCTGGATGCAGATGGCGGAACCGATTATGTTCCGGCAGCGACCGGAGCCGAAGGATTGTATGAACCGCAAGGATATTTCGGATTCATCTGTACATATACATCCGGAAATCGTCAGAATTTTTTCTTTGATGATGTATATGCAGGCGCATTGGTTGGTGATACAGTGTTGCCACAACTGCTCTCCATCACACCGACAGACCAGCATTCACTTGAGCTGAGATTTAATGAAATTGTTGAACCGGCTTCCGCTGCGATAGTTGCCAACTACACTGCGGATCATCAACTGGGAGTTCCGACTCTGGCCTGGCGGGATCCTGTAGATCTCTCTTTGGTGCATATTCAGTTTGCAGGATCATTTCCGGATGGTGATTCGATCCACATTGTGATTCAAGGAGTGGAGGATCTTGCAGGAAATGCTGTCTTATCATTTACTGATACGTTTGTTTATTTTCCTTTCGTTCCGGGATTGTTGCACGACGTAGTATTTACAGAGGTGATGTTTGAACCTTCTGCATCTTCTATTTTGCCGGATGAAGAATTTGTCGAAATCCTGAACCGAAGTGCGAAGGCTTTGCATTTGGAAAACTGGACGATCAGCGACGGCAGCAGTACCGCTCTTTTTCCCGATGTCATTCTTTTGCCCAAAGAATACATGATCCTTTGTGCGGAAGACAATACGCAGCTTTTTACACCTTACGGAAAGGTCAGCGGATTGAGTTCATTTCCCGGTTTGAACAACGACAGCGGAGATCAGATTGTACTGAGAAATGAATCCGGTGAAGTGGTGGACCAATTTCATTTCAACAATGACACTTACCGAAATTCGGAAAAAGACGACGGCGGCTGGACCCTTGAAAAAATTGACACTGGATTTGTGTGTGAAGATGCTTACAACTGGCAGGCTTCTCTGGCGACACAAGGGGGTACTCCCGGAAAAGTAAACAGCGTGAACGGTCATCATGAAGATCACAAAGCTCCCGCATTGCTCAGGGCTTATCTGGCCGACAGTACACATGTTCGCGTAACGTTGAATAAAGTACCGGATTCATCAACTCTATCAGAAGTGAATAATTATTCATTTTATCAGAAAAATAATTTCTTAGGTCACCCGATCGCAGTAGTGGAGGAAACGGACCATGCGAAATTGTTGCTGACTTTGCCGTTTGTTGCCGTTCATGAAAAGTACAGTGTGCGACTCAGCGGGAATTTCAGGGATTGTCCGGGGAATCATGCCGACAGCAATCGTGTTGTTTCATTTGCCTTCCCTCAGATGGCTGTGCAGGGCGATGTTGTGATTAATGAACTTTTGTATCATCCAAAGGAAAACGGGGTGGACTTCGTAGAGTTGTACAATGTTTCTGAAAAAGTTCTGGACATGAAGGAATGGCGGATTGCAGAAGGAGATTATGAAGCTCCGGATGTTTTGTTATCCAATGAACGGATGACGGATGAAACATTATTACTATTTCCGGGTGAATATCTGGTACTGACAGAAGATCCGGAAAATATTCAAACGATGTATGGTGTAGAAGAAAGCAGCGTGTTTTTTGACATGCCTGACTTACCTGATTTTAATTCCACGGAAGGAGAAATTGTGTTGCTCTCCCCGGATGGTGAACGAATGGATGCATTGGTCTATTCGGATGACATGCATTTTCCTTTGTTAACGAACACCGAGGGAGTTTCACTGGAAAGACTGAGTCCGGCATTACCAACCCAATTGATTGAAAACTGGCATTCCTCTTCATCCGGGAATGCTTATGCGACGCCTGGTTACAGGAATTCGGTCTGGCTCAATGAAATTCCGTTTTCTGAAAATATACATCTGGAGCCCGAAGTGATATCTCCTGATAATGACGGGAAAGATGATGTGATGCTTATCCATATCCAACAAGAAGGGAAGTTGAGTAGCGGACATGTCAGCATTTATACTACAGATGGCAAAATGATCCGACAGCTGGAAAGGCAAAGCTTGTTCGGAGATGAAACGACTCTCATCTGGGACGGATGTTCCGATCAGAAAGAAACAGCCGGAGCAGGAATGTATATTGTGTATGGAGAATTTTTCACAACAGATGGAGAGGTAAAGGAGTTTAAAAAAGTTTGCGCCGTAACCTATAAGTAATTCTAAAATGATCGGAATAAATAATTCAGCAGTCTTTGCTTTGCACTTTAATTAAATAGAGATGCCAGATAAACAGAAAGAGTTCAGTTTGCTGAACTGAACTCTTTCTGTGTTTGAAATTGTTTTGGCTTATCGGATAACCTGCAATAATTTGGTTTCCCCGGAGGTATTCTTGAATTCTGTTTTCAAAATATAAGATCCCTGAGCAAGATCAGACAGGTTGATGATTACATGGGAAGAAAGAACCTGAATTGATTTGACTATTTTCCCCTGAAGACTATAAATGTTTACCTGTTCCGGTGATTGATTTTGAAATTGAACTTCTATGAATTGACTCGCAGGATTCGGATATACAATACATGATTGCTGCTTTTGCAGTTCCTCTAAACCTGAAGTCAATTGAATAAATGTTCCC
Source organism: uncultured Bacteroidota bacterium (assembly GCA_937871435.1). GTDB lineage: Bacteria > Bacteroidota > Bacteroidia > AKYH767-A > 2013-40CM-41-45 > JADKJP01. Next base: position 3,495 of record CALMQM010000069.1, read on the forward strand.
CAGGTTTCAGATCCTTTGTGAAACCAGATCAGGTTCTGCTGACAATAATTTCCAGATATGCTCCGGGCGTCAAATCCTGTTTCTGTAGTTCCCAATCCCGGAGAATAATACCACTCATTAAATAGTGGCTCGAAATGGTTAAACCTGACACAGGTAACAGGTAGGGTATAAGTATCGAAATAACCTTCCCCTTCCCGATAAACAAATCGGTTGTTATATTGTGATGAATCCTGATCCACCGTGTAGCAATTCAGAGGAACGCTATAGCTTGAGTGAAGAGGTGTGTTGTTTTCTTCCGGCACAGTCGGGTAAAAGGGATCTGTAGAATAGGGATAGGCAACTGTATCTTCCACAATTGATATGAGGCTATCAAGGTGTGGCGACGGAAAAGGATTGAATTGTAATTGCAGGGAAGTATTTAATCGTTGATAAAAAACCGTGTCTTGTGCCGCATTTAACCATTTGCCATCGATACGTATATAGGTATATCCCGGAGGTGTGGATACACTGAAATTGTAACACTGTCCGATGTATTCAAATTCATCTCCGACGGAGAAGTCGTATATATCTTTTACTTGCGGAACCTGAAGCAGTTCAATGCGATTCAAAGGAAGAACCATGAACGGGAATTCTCTCATAGAAACAGTACGAAACCAGCCGTTGTTTTTGCTCAATAGCAGAATCAGATTGTTGGCAGGATGCGAAAGATTTGGCTGCCCCAGACTGTCCAGAACCTGAAGTTGGATTTCTTTTACACTATCCGTTATGGATGCAATGGTCATTTGAGTGATGCTATTAACTGTAGCATTGATGCTGGCTCCATTTGAAAACTGATAAAAAATCCAGGATTGACCCGTAATTGCATTTTGATCAACACGAATGGTATCGCCTGATTCATTGAACAGATAAGTCATTCCGTTGTTTGTTTCAATGATTACATCTCCCATCCAGGATGGACCGTCCCAGGATCCACAGTTGGTATCGATGGTTGCCGTATCTCTCGAGGAGTTGAATGTATAGTAATGAATTTCGGATGGAAATGTAATTACAGATTCAATTTTTGTTGTTTTGAATCTTGACCATGAGTAGTAGTCATTTGCCTTCGAAAAAATAATTTGAGAACTTCTTAACTCAGATTGAAAGGAAGCAGGGTTTCCAAAATTGACTGTACTGTAATTTTGAGAATATCCTGTAAAAGACAAACTAAACACACAAACAAATACGAGAAATGGGGTAGTAAAATATTTCATAGGAAGATTGATTAATATTTTCTCTTGTGAAGATAATAATTTGTATTCATAAATGCACAAAGCGCATAGAGAAATTTCTCTATGCGCTTTGTGCAGTATGAAGTAGAAAAATTATTTGGTCATGAAACCACGTTTTTTCATCAAAGCATCTGTTTTCGCGTCACGTCCACGGAAATTCCTGAATCCGATTTCCGGATCAATCGTATTTCCGACAGAGAACACATTATCCCGAAGTCTTTTTGCAACGGCTTTGTCGTAAGGGCCACCGGCTTCAGTGAAAGCACTGAACGCGTCTGCTGTGAGAACATCTGACCACAAGTAGCTGTAATAGCCGGCAGAATAGCCATCAGAAGAAAACACGTGACCGAATTGCGGTGTGCGGTGACGCATCACAATTTCTTTCGGCATGCCCAACTCAGCGAGCGTACTTTTTTCGAAAGCATCCGCGTCAATTGTATTGGCATCAGCAAGGTGCAATTTCATGTCTACCAGTGCGCTTGACAAATATTCAACAGTAGTAAAACCTTTGTTGAATGTAGAAGCTTTCTGAATGCGATCAACCAAAGCATCCGGAATCGGATTTCCGGTTTTATAATGAAGAGCAAATTTAGACAGCACTTCTTTTGTGCTCAGCCAATGTTCGAGAAGTTGAGATGGAAATTCAACATAATCTCTCACGACATTAGTTCCTGATAACAATGGATATGTCACATTGGACGATAGTCCATGCAATGCATGACCGAATTCATGAAACAAAGTTGTCGCGTCTTCCCATGAAATCAATACAGGTTCACCGGGTTTGCCGACTACAAAATTCGAGTTGTTAGATACGATGGTGGTGATTTCTCCATCCATTCTTTGTTGACTTCTGTAGGCGTTCATCCATGCTCCGGAACGTTTACCGGGACGTGCGTACGCGTCGAAGTACCACAGACCAATGTGTTTGCCTGTTGTTTTGTCCTTTACTTCCCACACACGAATGCTTGGTTCGTAAACAGGAATGTTTGTGAGAGGTGTGAATGAGAAATTGAATAATTCGCCTGCAACCCAGAACATCCCTTCGCGCAAATTTTCCAGTTGGAGATATTGTTTAACTTCTGTTTGATCAAGATCGTATTTTGCTTTTCTGACCTTTTCAGCATAGTAGCGGTAGTCCCAGGGCTCTATGGTAATTTTTGCACCTTCTTTGTCGGCGAGTGCCTGCATATCCGCGACTTCTTCGTGTACACGGTTCACGGCCGGCTTCCACATCGACTCCATCAGTTCCATCGCTTTCTCCGGAGTTTTAGCCATCGAGTTTTCGAGTCTCCAGTGAGCATGCGTTTTGTATCCAAGAAGGTGAGCTCTTTCCTGACGAAGCTTCAGGATTTCTACAATGATTTTGTTGTTATCATGTTCATCGCCGTTATCTCCACGGTTCACAAACATTCTCCATGCTTTCTCACGAAGGTCACGGCGATCAGAATAGGTAAGGAAAGGATCTACAGATGAACGCGTATTGGTGATTACCCAGCTTCCGGATAATTTTTTTCTTTCCGCCGCACCTGCAGCAGCGTCTTTCAAGGATTGCGGTAAACCTGCAAGATCTGCCTCGGATTTTAATTCGAGGAATTTTCCGGATTCATCAGCAAGAAGATTCTGACTGAAGTTGGTGTACAAACCGGCAAGTGCCTGATTGATTTCAGACAAACGTTTTTTAGACGCGGCATCGAGTCTCGCACCGGCACGGATGAAGTTGTTATAATATGTCCAGGTGAGTCGTTGTTGCTCTGGAGTAAGTTTGTTTTTCTCCGGACTGTTGTACACTGTTTCGATACGTTTGAACAAGGATTCGTTCTGGGTAATTTTATCCGCGAAAGCGGCAAGCTTTGGTTCCATCTCTGTTTCTACAGCACCGAATTCATCCGAATTCATCGTGGAACTCCAGATTCCGTATATCGTTTGCACCCGATCCAATGTCTTCCCTGTACGTTCCATCGCTGCGATCGTATTTTCGAATGTAGGTGGAGTCGCGTTGTCGGCAATTAATTTGATTTCGTTCAGATTCTCTTCCATGGCTGCTTCCAGTGCAGGTTTGAAATCCGAAATTTTGATTTTGTCGAATGGAGGAATACCACCATACGGACCGCTCCATTTCGCGAGCATAGGATTCTGATCCAGTGTTGTCTCAATCATTGTGCTTGAAGCTGAGCCTTCGTTTGAATTCTTCATACCTGCATCGCCTGCATTTGCAGTACCGAGCAGACCGGTGGAAGAAATCAGGAGACTATACAAAAATGTAGATTTTCTCATGATGTGATAGTGATTTCGTGTGTTTTGATTAGCGTTCCGAAAGTAGTCAAACATCATTACAGAAACTCTTAAAATGTGTTAATGATTCAATGCATAGAAACTCATTTTCCATGATTAAATGAAAAGGAGCTTCTGTATCGAAATAATTGAATGGTATAAAAAGAGATTTTATTGTTGAGTATCATCTACAAAATCGAAAAAGCACCTGAAATTTCCAGGTGCTTTTGTCGGGAGGGGAACTAATTCTTCAATAATAAATGGCAAGCGCAAAAATTATTTTTTGAACAAAGCGGATAGTTTTTTTGTCAGAACTATAAAAGTATGCCCAACAAGAATCACATTTATTCTTTTATCCAACGGCTTGTCTGAACTGATTGGTCAGCACAGGTAACTCTCAGCAGGTAGATGCCTTTGCTGAAAGCATGCACATCAACACTGATACGGCCGGTTGCAGGATAGAGATCAGATAGCAGTACACGACCACTGAGGTCACACAATTCGACAGACTGAATATTTTGATTCTTGGAAGATTCAATAGTGAGAACATGTTGTGCGGGATTTGGATAGACAAGCATTTTTTCTGAAATAGAATTTTGTTGTTGAACAGAAGTAGTTCCGCTCAAGATCACTGTGTAATCTTCAACTTCACCAAGCGCGAATGTTTCGCAAGGTGTTTGAGCAGGAGAACCATTCTTCAGTGAAACACGCATGCGTGTGGTTCCTGCTGTCGCAGTGGACGGAACCGTGAACGTACTCGTTTCCCAGCCTATCTGATTGGACACATAAGAAACAACTTCTTCACCCGGATCTGAGAAATCATTGTTACCATTAAAGTCAATCCAGATTTTCCAGCTTTCATTGGCTCCGCCCGGATCTATTCCTGCGCTTAGAGTAATATTGTACGTTGATCCCGGAATCAATGTAGTACTCAGGTGTGTGAAATCACTGTATCCGCTGGCAGGATCAGGAGTACTGTTCAACAGATTTTCTATAAATACGAGATCAATCCAGTCGTGATTTCCATCTACTCCCATACTTTGACAATAACCGACGCCTGTTGTCGTAAACTGTTGCGTTGCGGAATATCCTGTTGGTCCGCTGTTGCAGATTGCTTCAACTGCAAAATCATACACTGTACCGGGATATAAGGGATACAATATTGCTGAAGTAGAATTTGTAGATAAGGTTTCCCACACTAATGAAGTGGCTGTTTTGTAGCGAACATGATAGAGATAAGCGTTGGTAACAGGATTCCAGCTGATACGTGTACTGTCATTCGAAATGACTGCTGCACCTGCATTGGTTGGAACTGTACAAGGAGCTGAACCGGTATGATCCAGATAATGTATGATGAGACTGTTGATGTATCCGATTACAAATACACTGCTGTCGGCACCGATACAAATAGCCGCTCCTTTGTTATCAAGATTCAGAGTGTCAACAGGTGAATACCATTCGCGGGTTCCGTTCGGTGTATATTTAACAGTAATCATCTGACGCGTACTGATGGTTGATGTTCCACCGGGGAATGGTCCCCCTATTCCGGTGACATAGGTATTTCCCATTGCATCAACTGCCATCGCTCCCGGATATTCATCGTTGTGTGTAGTTTCATCGTAGCGATCCGACCACAATAATGTTCCTGCTGTATCTACTTTGAAAGTGATCCAATCGATATAAAAACTGGTGGACGGTGCCTGATTGCCGGAAGCCATAATTACAAAGTTTCCATCCGCTGATGGAAGAATTGTTCCACCTGCATCGCTTCCGCCAAAATCATAGGTTTGATTCCACAGGGAATTTCCATTCACATCAAATTTGTATATAGCTATATCTCCCATTTGTGCAATAGAAATCCATGTGCACATGTACGCGTTTCCCGACTGGTCGAATGCAATATCACGACCCTGAACTCCGGTAGAAATGTTGTTCCACAAATCATTTCCTGCTGTATCTACAACCCATGTCGTCGCATTGGCATAAGCGTAGTCGGTAACACCTGCCAGTCCAAGCTTGTCACCATAGAGTCGAATCTGACTCACATAATGAAAATTAGTAGCTGATGGAAATAGTTTTGTACTCACCCGGACAACATTTCCTGAAGGGGAAACTTTTACAACATTGTATCCGGAACCAGGATATCCACTCACTGCTCCGGCTGTTCCTATGTATACATTTCCTGTCGCATCCATCTGGCTTGTGACTCGTGTCCAGTATTGACTGTTGTTGAAATAACTGAAAGTACCCTGAATCACCTGCTTGTATTGTAGTGTACCGGCAGGATCATATTTCAGAACGATCAACGCGTTCGCATTATGTCCGTCACTTGAAACAGTATGCCTGTAGCCAACCACAACAGGATTACCCTGTGGGTCGATGTGTACTTTAACTGCAGTCTCATAATTGAACTGAAGTGTGGTTGATGAGATACGCTGCCATTGAAACACACCAAAGCGATCTCTCTTTTCTACATAAATAGACGCCTCGTAATTTGTTGTCGTGTACACATTGTTATCGGCGTCCGTTGCAATGGATGAACCTGTATTGGCAAGAAGATCAGGCGTGCTCATCCAGTCAATGGAATAGGTCGCGAAAGCAACTGTTCGAATGAATAGAAGAGAGAAGAGTAGAAGTAAAACTTTTTTCATGGTAGGGAATTTTTCTGGTCTGATGTTTTGTGTCGATGAATTTTTGAATTCGCGAACAAATCTAATTTGGCATGTATGACAATGCACATAAATGATGTTGATCAGGAAAAATTGTAACCCGAACAGATGAAAGGTTACTCTGAATATTTTAAAATTGAAAGACGAATAAATTTACATGAAGAAAACAGGACACATTCGCAGAAGTGTTAAAATGCGATTCATTGCAACACTTAAAAACTACTTAATATTTCTATTCAAACTCCCGTATCAATGTCAACCACTACATTACCTATTAAGAATATGATTTGCCATCGTTGCATAATGGTCGTTGAGAATATATTGAAAAAGGAAAATATCAATTACCAGGTAGTTCTCATTGGTGAAATACACCTTGCAGAAACCATCACTGCAGAACAAAAAATTCGTTTAAAACAACAACTTGAAGAAGTTGGTTTTGAATTGATAGATACTCATCTCACGGGACAAATTGAAAAAATTAAAAAGTATATTATTAAAAGAGCACGCAACGAAGCGGAACCAAATGATCAACGGAAAAACCTTTCTGTTTATTTGTCCGAACATTTACACCACGAATACACTTACCTCAGCAGTTTATTTTCATCTGTTGAGGGAAGAACGATTGAAAACTTTTTCATTGAACAAAGAATCGAAAAAGCAAAGGAGCTGCTTGTATACGGACAACTTACTTTGTCTGAGATTGCAGATGAACTGGAATACAGCAGTGTTGCGCATTTGTCAAGCCAGTTTAAGAAGGTAACCGGACTCACGCCTTCTTATTTTAAAGAATTGGGCAGCACCAAGCGGAAAGGACTCGACAAAGTTTAGAATTAATCTCAACCCAAAATTATATAAGTCAAGCCCAAAGTAGTGTAATGCCTGAGGCAGGAAGGGGATATACATTTGCAGTGTAAATTTTAAAACACAAACAAATGAAAACTTCAATTCTGAGCCTGAGCGCTCCAATGATGATTAACAGAAATTCTGCAAATGCAAATTGCACATGTGAAATCTGTGTATGTGAAAACTGTACTTGTGGTGTGAGTCACAAATGATTCGCGGAATAACAGTTGAAACAAACAAGCCGCTCCGGATGGGGCGGCTTGTTGTTGACAGTTTGCAATGGATTGGGAAAATCGCGCTGTTGATGGCCTTTTCATGTTCGGCCTTCATCAGGATGATGCCGCCGCGCGGCCCGCGCAGGCTCTTGTGGGTGGTGGAGGTCACGACGTCGGCGTGGGGCACCGGGTTGGGGTACACACCGGCTGCAATCAAGCCGGCATAGTGGGCCATGTCCACCATGAAAATCGCACCCACGGCCTTGGCCACTTTGGCAAAGCGTTCGAAGTCGATGCGCAGGCTGTAGGCCGACGCCCCCGCGATGATCAGTTTGGGGCGGGTTTCATGGGCCTTGCGCTCCATGGCGTCGTAGTCAATCTCTTCCTTGTCGTTCAGGCCATAGCTCACCACGTTGAACCACTTGCCGCTCATGTTCAGCGCCATGCCGTGGGTCAGGTGGCCGCCTTCGGCCAGGCTCATGCCCATGATGGTGTCGCCGGGCTTGAGGAAGGCGAGGAACACGGCCTCGTTGGCCGATGCACCGCAATGCGGC
>CALMQM010000070.1 GCA_937871435.1 uncultured Bacteroidota bacterium
AATACCTAATACCTAATACCTAATACCTAATACCTAATACCTAATACCCAATACCCAATACCCAATACCCAATACCCAACACCTAATACCTAATACCCAATACCCAATACCTAATACCCAATACCCAATACCTAATTCTTAATACGTCCACTCCAAACTACAAATACCATGTTCAAACACAAATCACCACTTCACATCAGATTCTCGGATGTAGACGCATTCGGACATGTGAATAATGCATGCTATCTTACCTATATCGAAGAAGCACGTGTGAGATATTTCGATGAAATTGTTGATTGGTCTTATGATTGGTCCAGCAAAGGAATAATATTGGCAAAAGCTGAAATTGATTTCATATTACCGATTCATTTCAAAGATGAAATTTTTGTGTATACTCGTTGTTCAAGAATTGGCACAAAAAGTTTCGATCTCGAATATCAACTTTCGCGCTTTAAAGAAGGAAAAGAAATAATCGTTGCCGATGCCTGTACAGTAATGGTGGCTTTTGATTACACAACTAAAAAATCCATTGAAGTTCCGCCAGCCTGGCGCGAAGCGTTGCGAGCGTATGAGGGCGAAGACGTGCTTATGCAATGATCAAATTGCGTGTCTTTCGACTATATTCTTGAGAAAATCGTCCCTTCGTCCCACGTCCCCCGTCCCACTTACTAAACAACGATCAAAAAAGAAAAACACTACCTAAAATAAATGCCCCATACTCTACCCGTGAATCGTCTCCTTCTTCCCGTATTTTGAAATAATCTGCGCTTCATAGTCAAGATACTCTTTCCAACGCTGGTCCACGTCTACACCTTCCGCATATTTTTTTGCGAAACCCAGAAACAAAGTATAATGATTCGCTTCACTGATCATGAGGTCGCGGTAAAATGCTTTGAGATCGGGATCATTAATATTATCCGATAATACTTTGAATCGTTCACAACTTCTCGCTTCTACCAAAGCTGAAAAGAGCAGTTTATCCACCAGTACAATATTTTTAGTGTGCCCTTTCCGGATAAAATTATTCAGTTCAAAAACATATTCATCCCGCCTTTCCTTTCCAAGAGTATATCCTCTTTCCATTATTTTCTTATGCACTTGTTGAAAGTGCTGCAGTTCTTCACGAGCCAGTTCAAGCAATGCATCCACCAGGTCAGGGTATTCAGGAAATTGAATCACGATATTGATCGCATTGGTCGCGGCTTTCTGTTCACAATACGCATGATCCGTAAGAATTTCACTAATATTTGTCTCAACAATATTGACCCAACGTGGATCTGTAGGTAATTTTAGTCCTAACATTTGTCTATGCATTAAAATCAAGTCCACGAAAATACCAGAAAAATGTAAGATTCAGGCTGACGAAGAAATAATCCTGAACACAAACAGAGTAACAAAATCATTGTATTTTTGTAATAAGTACTGAATATGCCTCCGATCGTATTATATGGCGACAAACTGAGTGTGAAGATCACACGTGAATTCAAGCAGCTGGTGAACATCTCCATTGCTGCCGGTAAATTCATTTTGTTACACCCTGATTATGACCTCATTCGGGAGGCCATGCGTCTGGAAATGTTCGAAGATGAACGCCTTGAAGATTTTGAAGTGCACAACTGGCAATTTGAAATTGATGAGGTAATCACTTACGATCAGAAAGAAATCATGTTCTTTTATGCGTTACTGGAGCTTAGCTGCAGAATATTTCTCTGTGAAATTGGTGACGACTTGAAAAAAATGGCCATCGAAAGCGGAGAAACCAACGAAGAAGAGTTCATTCGTGTGCGCAGTTTTTTCCTCACCCAGGCTCAGGAATTTATCCAAAAGATTCGTGGCTGCTATCAGGATGACGAACACTTCCAGGAATTGCTGGCAAAAATTGATCAGTTGAATTCACTCGCCTGATTTCATTTTTTTCAAAAGACGAAAAACAGATTTTTCCCGGAGGAATTAATTCTCTACGTCATCATCTTCTGCAGGTAGTGTGTCTGACGGAACTACCATTTCCCTTGCTGGTCCTTTCAATTCCACAACCGGAACAAGAGCATCATGTTCCTCCTGAGTAATCAAATTCTTTCTGAGCAAAAAATTGGAAACCACCCGATAATAATCGGCAAAGTATGGTTTCAGCTGTCCTTGTGTATCAAAACTGTAACGGAACCATTTCGGATGAGGAAGCAAACTGGCAAGGAAAATACTCTCTCTCAAATTTAACTCAGAAGGTTTTTTCGAAAAATAAAACGGTGCCGCCTCTCCTATCCCATAAATACCGGGTCCAAGTTCGATGATGTTCAGATAAACCTCATACATCCTTTCTTTTGAACACAAACGGTTGCTTTCTATCAACCAAACAATCAATGCTTCTTCTGCTTTGCGTGCAACTGTTTTTTTACGTGTGAGATATACATTTTTCACCAACTGCATACTGATTGTACTCCCGCCACGCACAAATTTTCCTGCTTTAAAATTCGTCGCGATCGATTTTCGAAATGCTTCTTCATTGAATCCATTGTGATAAAAGAAGCTGCCATCTTCGGAAGTCATCACAGCATTCCGGAAATATACTGAGATCTGATCCAAAGGTGTAAATGCCGGATTTTCCGGACCCACCGGAAATGAACGTACAAAGCGATCGTGTTCATAGACAGAATGAATAAAATCTCCGTTAATTTTTAACAGATAGCTGTCGCCATATTTTCTTATTCTGAATTTTTCTTTCCTGAGAGAAGCATCGAATAATAAACTGTCAGGTTTTGAGGAATCAAGCTTAAAATCCAACGCAAATTTTAATGTTCCATCTGCTTCTATTCCTCTTACTACATCAAACATTCCCTCCGGAAGAGAACGGAAAAAATCAGTCGCCGGAGTTTTTGCCGTTTGAATTTTCAATGTATAAACTCTGCTACTCTCATTGCTGATATTCACATAGGGTGTGATTGACATTTTATCCAGAACCATTCCGGATGTACTGTCAAGAGACAAATAATTTTTACCAACAGAAACATGATAGTCAAAAGTTGCATGCGGAACCCGTACCGTGTCATCCGCTATTTTTTTGTTGTGGATGCAAAAATTTTCCATCGAAAAATGTCCATCCACTGCAAGTAAACCACTGCCATAATGCATCGAATACAAGGCCAGATGCAGTGTATCAAAACTGCAGGAGGTGTTTAACAATGGACGCAAAAATGGCAAAGGTTGTGTCTGTTCCATCAGAGGATAAAACTCCACATCAAATGTTTCTTCACGCTGGGAAAAATGTCCACTCCACTTCCACTGGAACAAAGTAGAATCATCTCTTAAGATTCCTTCAAGTGACTTGCTTGAAGAAACAAAGGATGGAATCGTCACCGATTGTTCAGTCGTATCATTGCTGAACGACAATTGAATATTTTTCAGTTCTGCCTGCTGTGGAGCAAGATTAAATGCCTGTCTTAATACTCTGTTCAGAAAAGCTGCATAATTTTTTTCAGAGCGAATGGTGTCATGATCTTCCTTTTTGTGTTTCAAAAAATTGGAATAATTGCAGGTACCGTCGTGACAGCGAATACTCAACTCGACATTTTCTGTATAGAGGGATTTAATCCTGACATTCCCGGTAATCAGGGAAGAAAAAGAAGGTTCAGCCCAAACTGAATCCAAATGTAAAAGTGTATCGCCTCCGGCAGGATACAAATTTACTCCTCGCATCATCACACCTGTCATTCCTCTGAAACCGGATTCCTCTATAGTCAGAGTCATCTGAAACTCGCTTTCAAGGCGATGTGTGATCTTTGTCAACAAACTATGTAGTACAAGATTTCTGAACAGGAAATAGCCCAGAACCATGACGAACAAAATACTTGTTAACACAATTGCGGAGCGGTAGAGGAATTTTCGGTTCATGTGTCCAATCAGACACCTAAAATGAGGAAAGTTTAGATAGAATTCAAGAGGAATATTCATACACATCCCTTCGTTAATAATTTTTTCCTCAGGGGGCAGATCGCACTCAGCAACTGCCTAATTTGTAACACTCTTTGATTTCTCGCTATGCAATGTCACCACCATTTCCAATCGACCGGAATTCGGAATTGGATTTTTCTGTTCCTCTTGCTGCCACTGCTTTTGCAGGCACAATCCCCCGCACCTTCTTCCCGGGTATTGAGTGATCCTGCAGACCAGAATACTCTGAATACTTACAGGAGTAAAGCTGAAAATTACCTACTCAAAAACCTCAACCGTTTTGGTTTGGAACAGCTACAGGCATACGACCGCGTGTTGGATACACTATTTGAAAAGGAGAAAAAGGACACACTGGATCTGATGGAAAAAAATTTCCAGAAGGAATCTTCAGATAGAAAAAACCTGCTGGCAGCAGAACAAAAACACATTTCTGAACTTACAAGCAGCAAGGATACCTCACTTGAACGTTACCATGGTCTTCTACGGAAAGCCGCGATAGCTTTCGCAGCGTGGATAATACTTGTATTGATTCTGATGCAATTCCGTAAGCGGAAATTAAAAAGTGCTACTACCCGACTGGATGCTACTTTGATCCAACTGCAAAACAGTGAGAAAAGAGCTGAGAATGGAAAGAAGATGATTCAATGGGCGCAACAAAGACAGGAAAAAGTCAAACTTCTTTCTACGCTTGGTACAGATTTCTCAGCTGCCATGAAGTTAGCTGATGATCAGTTGCCTGCCGGACATCCATTTGTAGAAGCAATGAGTGGCTGGGTAAAAAAATCCGATGGCTTACAAATGGCAACTCTGAGAGAATTGCGTTTTAATGAAGCCATCCTGAGTCAGGAAAGAGATGCGGGTGAAGAAAAAGTTGCCACCAATATCAACCAATTGTGTGAGCAATACCTTGAAGTAGCACAAAGGGGATATTTGTCGACCGATGGTTCTTACACTATTCAGGTTACAAAAGACCTCGAAAAAAATCTTCCTGCAATCAAAATCATCCCTGAAGCTGTCGGAAGTTTGCTTCTGAATGTATTGAACAATGCATTTCAGGCTGTGATTGAAAAACAAAACAAAGGAATCAAAGGCTACCAGCCAAAAGTTACTGTAAGCACACGCATTCTTCCCCGTTTCCTGCAAATTCGTGTGAAAGATAACGGTGATGGAATGAATGATGCCGACCTCACCCGTTCAACGGAGGAATATGTAAGCATGAAAGCGCTCGAACAAGGTGTCGGATTAGGATTGAGTGACAGTCTGCACATCATGACGGCAATTCACAAAGGTGAACTAAAGCTTGAAAGCCAGACCGGAAACGGAACTGATGTGTACATCAAATTCTATTTATCATGAAAAGAAATCTTCTGACATATTCAGGCTTCATTCTTCTTGGTTTGATGGTTTTCTCATTTGAAACAAAATCACAAACAGCAGAAGAATTGCAACAGATTAATGCCGGGGCAAAAGTCATTTACGTAAAAGCTGAATCACTTGATCAGCTGATGATTCGTTTGCGTCCGTTTGAAAACAATTTACCTGCCGGTCAGGAAAGCCTGATGATGGATACGTACAGAACTATCGCCAATGGGTATGCCGTGAACAATCATTTCAAGCAGGCATATGAAGTATATAAACGTTATCTTTCTTTTAAAGAAAATTATTATCTGAAAATCAAATCTGACGCCATCCAATCCGCACAGGCTTCCATTCATACCCGTAAAGATGCCGATGAAAAGCTGGTGATGGATTTGCAGAATCAGGTATCTCAGTTACAAATTGAAAATGATCAGTTGATCAGCAAACGTTCCAATTTTAAAAAATATTTCTCGGCAGGACTTATTGCACTCAGTGCTTTGTTCGCTTCACTTCTCGTGGGTTCCGGGATTAAACTTAATTCCATTCGCGTTAAACTGAAACAAAGCAGGGAACGGATGAAAGAAATTCACAGGATCGCCGCTTTAGGTGCTGCTCCGAATGTGTTTTCCAATACACTGAGCCATCTCAATCAGATTTCTACAGATGCGCAGGAAATCAGCAGTGCAGTGAAGGAACTTCAACCCGCGGGAAATACAATTGCGGGACTCACTAAAAAAATAAAAGACTGTATTGAACAGTTGCGCAAATAAATTTCTTTTTGAATGAAGAGTGACGTTCCCGGGAAGATTGACGTAGTATGTGTAGGAGCCTCCTTAGTGGACCTGACCTTTCAATGCAAAGCTCCTCCGATTCAACATACTTCTAATCCGGCTGTATTACATAAAAGTCCGGGCGGCGTAATGCGCAATATCGCACATCATCTGGCACAACTGGATTGTTCAGTTGAACTTATTACCGCTTTTGGAAATGATCCGGATGGTAAATGGCTGGAGCAAGTTTGTACAGACGCAGGAATCGGACTCAATCATATTCACAAAACGGAGAGTCCAACCGGAACCTATTCTTCCATACTGAATCCTGATGGAGATTTATTTGTTGGTGTCGCTGCATCTTCAACAGAAGAGAGTATCACGATCGATGTTCTTGCAAAGAGAATTGATGTTTTACGGAAAGCAAAAGTTCTGCTTGCTGATTGCAATCTCAGTTTCGAAACACTTCGATGGCTGATGTCGTTTTGCGAAACTGAAAACATTCCACTGATAATTGAAACCGTTTCTGTTCCGAAAGCAATCCGCCTCGAAAAAGCTCTGCCGGGAAAAGTTTTATTGATTAAACCCAATCGTGATGAGCTCGAAGTATTTGGTGGAGATACAAATGCGTATTATTCAAGCGACGAAAGGATCACCTGGCTGCATTCAAGAGGTGTTCAGTATGTCTGGATGAGTGCATTTGAAAATGGCTCTGTGTTTTCTGATGGCAACAAACAAGTCAGCATTCCGGCACCTAAAATTAATGTACGCGATACAACAGGTGCAGGTGATGCAGCTCTTGCAGGTTGGATCTGGGCTTATCTGCAAGGTCTTCCTCCGTTGATATGTATTCAGTATGGTCATGCGGCTGCAGGAGCAATACTCGAAACAAATGGAGCAATACGTCCGGATTTTAGCATTTCCGTTTTAAAACAATATCTGAATCCATGAACGCTTATCCTATTCACTTTTCTGAAGAAGTAAAAAGTGCACTTTCCAAACGTCTACCGATTGTAGCTCTTGAATCAACGATCATCGCTCACGGAATGCCTTTTCCTCAAAATGTAAATACTGCTGTGGAAGTGGAAAATATTATACGGGATGCAGGTGCAGTACCGGCAACTATTGCGATTTTGAACGGTGAATTATGTGTTGGATTAAATGATGAACAACTCAACACTCTCGGACAGAACAAAGATGTCTGGAAAGTAAGTCTGCGAGATCTTCCCTACGTTGTTTCCAAAAAACTCAACGGCGCGAGTACTGTTGCTGCTACCATGCGGATCGCATCCATGGCTGGCATCAAAATTTTTGTCACCGGAGGAATTGGTGGTGTGCATCGCGGAGCTGAAACTACTTTTGATATTTCCGCTGACCTCACCGAGATGTCACAAACAAATGTTGCTGTTATCAGCGCGGGAATTAAATCAATTCTGGATATCACGCTTACACTGGAAACTATGGAAACACTCGGTATTCCTGTAGTAACCTTCGGAAGCGATGAATTCCCAAGTTTTTATTCGCGAATAAGCGGACACAAAACTCCGTTGAGGCTGGATACCCCAAAAGAAATTGCAGCATTACTGAATAGCAAGTGGGCAATGGGAATTAACGGTTCGGTACTCGTTGCCAATCCCATTCCGGAGGACAAAGAAGTTCCACATAAATTGATGGAAAAGTATATTCATCAGGCTCTGATCCTCGCAGATCAAAAAGGTATCCGCGGAAAAGAAATCACCCCATTCCTGCTAAAATCTATCGCTGATGCGACCGGTGGTGAGAGTCTCGAAGCCAATATTGAATTGGTAAAAAACAATGCAAGATTGGGAGCAAAAATTGCCTCCGCTCTTTGATGGTGTAAGAATTCACCCTGCAACATGATCAGATTCAATTCTCCCTATATCGAGAGGTTTCCGAAATTAATCATCACCAACAGAACAAGAAAAATCCGCCGGGCCAGGATTTTTGTATGAATGAATTTGAAATTTTCCGCTTAAAAAAAAATTAAAAATTCTGAATCACATTCCGGATGATCGCTATGCATTCTCTTAACTGTTCCTCATTGATAACCAACGGAGGAGCAAACCGGATAATGTCACCATGTGTTGGTTTAGCAAGCAAACCGGCATCCTTCAACGCGATACATACATCCCAGGCATCTTTGCCTTTGTAAGGTTTAATCACCATCGCACAAAACAATCCTTTACCACGAACCAGTTGAATCATCTCATGCTTGATGGATTGAAGTTCCTCCAGTAATATTTTTCCCAATCGCGCAGCATTTTCTGCCAGCTTCTCTTCACGCAAAACTTCCAGAGCGGCAATTGCCACCTTCGCTGCTAATGGATTTCCGCCATAGGTACTGCCATGCTGACCGGGCTTGATGCACAACATAATTTCATCATTGGCAAGAATTGCGGATACCGGCAATAAACCACCGGACAATGCTTTTCCAAGTATGAGAATATCCGGATGAATCGCTTCGTGATCACATGCAAGCATCTTCCCGGTACGTCCCAGTCCGCTTTGAATTTCATCAGCAATAAACAACACATTTTTTTCCTTACATGCATCATATGCTTTTCTAAGGTAACCATCATGCGGTATAACAACACCGGCTTCTCCCTGAATAGGTTCAACCAAAAAGCCTGCAACATCCGGATCTTTCAAAGCATTCTTCAAAGCATCCACATCGTCATAAGGAACTTTTATAAACCCCGGAGTAAAGGGACCAAATTTTCCATACGAATCCGGATCTGTACTCGCGGAAATAATACTGATTGTTCTTCCATGAAAGTTTCCTTCACACACAATGATTTTAGCACGGTTCTCTTCTACTCCTTTCTTCACATACGCCCATCTCCTTGCAAGCTTAATTGCCGTTTCCACACCTTCCGCGCCTGTGTTCATTGGTAACACTTTATCAAAACCAAAATAATTGGTGATGAACTCTTCATATTCACCCAAAACATTATTGTAAAATGCTCTGGAGGTCAAACTGAGTTTTTGAACCTGATCTGTCAGCGCTTTCACAATTTTTGGATGATTGTGACCCTGATTTAATGCGGAATACGCGCTTAAAAAATCAAAGTATTGCCGGCCTTCTACATCCCATACGTATATTCCTTCTCCGCGTTCAAGAACAACCGGCAATGGATGGTAATTGTGAGCTCCAAAGCGATCTTCACGATCCATCGCTTGTTCACTGAGACTTTTATCGGCAACAACTATTTTCATAAAATTGGATTATTCTGCAAATGTACGGAATTAGCCCGCTGAATGCCAGTCAAAATAGCTGAAAACAATGCAAAATCAGCTCCTGAAAATCAATTTTCAATGCTAATTTCGCAGCCATATGGAAGAACCAATCAATAAAGGAAGCCGGCTGGAGAATCTGAAGGTAATCGATGCTTCCTCCGACGGCCAATCTGTGGCACGTATTGACAATGCAGTTGTATTCATAGAAGGCGGAGTGCCCGGCGATGTAGTTGATGTTGAAGTTTACCGTAAAAAGAAAAAGTTTTTTGAAGCAAGGATAGTTGCATTCAAAGAAAAGTCTCCCGATCGTATCGAACCTATTTGTTCTCATTTTAGTATTTGTGGCGGCTGCAAATGGCAGCATATGAGTTATTCCAAGCAATTGCATTACAAACAGGAGCAGGTTGAACAAGCTTTGGTTCGCATTGGAAAAATTGAAATCCCTTCTCTCCTACCAATTGTCGGATCCAGAAAAACCGAGTATTACAGAAACAGACTTGAATTCACATTTTCCAACAAACGCTGGCTCACCAGAGAAGAAATTGGAACAGATGCTTCTGCATCCGAAGATGTTCTGGGTTTTCATGTACCGGGAAGGTTTGACAAAATTCTGGATGTAAAAACCTGTTACCTTCAGGATGATCTGTCCAATGCTATTCGTAATTCAGTGAAAGATTTTTGCAAAGAACATGGCTTTGCTTTTTTTGATGTGATCGCTCTGGAAGGATTTATGCGAAACCTGATTATTCGCTCCACTTCTACAGGCGAATGGATGGTCACCGTTGTATTTCATGAAGACAAAGTAAAAGAGAGAAATTTGTTGATGAATCATCTCAAAACACAATTCCCTCAGATTACTTCACTACAGTATATCATCAATACAAAACGTAACGATACCGTATTCGATCTTCCTGTACATTTGTTTTCCGGTCGCGATTATATTCTGGAGGAAATGGAAGGATTAAAATTTAAAATCTCGGCCAAATCATTTTACCAGACAAACTCCGAACAAGCTTACGAATTGTATAAAATCACACGTGAATTTGCAGGACTAAACGGTAAGGAATTGGTCTACGATTTATACACCGGTACCGGAACTATCGCTAACTTTATTGCTCGTAAGGCACATCATGTTGTCGGAATAGAAAACGTTCCTGTGGCCATTGAAGATGCCAAACAGAACGCGAAAGAAAATTCATTACAAAACACGACGTTTATTGCAGGTGATATTAAGGATACATTGACGGATGAATTTGTAAAAATTCATGGAAAACCGGATGTTATCATTACTGATCCACCGCGTGCCGGCATGCATCCGGATGTTGTGCAAAAAATGATAGAATTAAATCCCGAAAAAATCGTTTATGTAAGTTGTAATCCTTCCACCCAGGCGCGGGATCTCGCTTTGCTGAATGATCAGTACAAAGTTTGTAAGGTACAACCGGTGGATATGTTTCCCCATACAACACATGTGGAAAATGTAGTTTTACTCAAAAGAAGATCAGATTCGGATGCCTTATAAAATGAAATCTTTTCTCATTCTTACTCTGTTATTATTCGCATCATTCTCATCAATGCTTGCACAGGAGTCCTTTAATACTGAACAGCAGAATGATCAGGATCCGGAACAACAGCAGTTGGAATGGTGTTTCACCTATTCTAACTTGCTTGGTTATGATATTGATTACATCATTAATCCAAGATTGTTTCAATCAATCGGAGAATGGATCGGAACGCCCTATAAATACTCAGGAGAAACTGAAAAAGGAATCGATTGTTCTGGATTTGTATGCAGGATGATGAAGGATTCTTACCATATTTTATTACTTGGAAGTGCCAGAGACATTTATAAAAAAACCAATCCGGTGAAGAAATCTGAACTTCGCGAAGGAGATCTGGTTTTTTTCAAAATAAAGAAAAGCAGAATTTCTCATGTCGGAATTTACCTGGGACAAAATAAATTTGCACACGCAAGCACCCAGCTTGGTGTCACCATCAGTGATCTTACTGAACCCTATTACCAAAAATATTTTTACCAGGCCGGTCGGATAAAATCCTGAATTTAGTAGCTTCACACCATATGGAACTTTTGCATACAACACTTTTGACCAACAAACAATGTGAACAACGTATTAATCGCATTGCATATCAAATTTACGAAGACAACGCAGAGGAGTCTTCCATCATTGTAGCAGGAATTAAATCGACGGGCTTCCAGGTTGCGGAACTCTTAACAGCAGCACTAAAAAAAATAGCTCCCTTCGAAGTAAAGCTGATTGATGTTCAACTCGACAAACACAGTCAGACTCTCAGTGAAATTAAGATATCAATTCCCGAAAAGGAGTTGCATGGAAAAGTAATCATCCTGGTGGATGAT
Source organism: uncultured Bacteroidota bacterium (assembly GCA_937871435.1). GTDB lineage: Bacteria > Bacteroidota > Bacteroidia > AKYH767-A > 2013-40CM-41-45 > JADKJP01. The sequence continues at coordinate 11,710 of CALMQM010000070.1, forward strand.
GTTTTGAATTCAGGAAAAACTATGATGTATGCTCTGAAGCCATTTCTGGCTGCGGACATTAAGAAAATCCGGACCGTGGTATTGGTTGACAGAAACCATCGTCGCTACCCTATCGCTGCGGATTATGTCGGTTTAAGTCTTGCTACAACTTTACAAGAGCATGTCACAGTTGAACTCGAAAACGGAAAAGTAACCGCGCTCCTAAGTTGATTTTTCTTCCTGCAGATTTTTTATTTTCTCCGTCAATCCTTTTACATCCAGACTGGCTGCATTCACTTTAATTTGTGCCTGAGCATAGATCGGAACTCTGTCCATCAGATGATTTTGAATCTGATCCATCAGATCCACGTCTGAAATATTCTCTATTAACGGTCGGCCAGTGCGATTTCTTACCAACCTGTGAAACAACAGACCTGCATTGGCTTCAAGATACACTGTGATACCATTCTTGTTCATCCAGTCCATGTTATCAAAATAACAAGGCAAACCACCACCTGTAGAGATAACCTGATTTGTTTTTTCTGTTAATTTCCGGATGAGATTTTTCTCCATTAATCGGAATTCTTCAGGTCCGGGAGCATAAAACAGATCACGGATACTTTTCCCGGTTTGTTGTTCGATCAATTGATCTGTATCCAGAAAAGAAAATGCCAGTGCTTTTGCCAGAGCTTCTCCGGTTTTGGATTTTCCGCTTCCCATGTATCCAATCAGAAAAATATTCATACAAAATTTTATGAACGAGCCAATATTCTTTTGATAGCCGGACCGCTGGCTAAACTGGTTACCAATGCCATCACTACGAGAGCTACAAATAATTCCACCTGTATAATTCCTGCTCTGAATGCCAGAGTTCCCAAAATAATTTCCATCGCTCCTCTCGCATTCATTCCCATTCCAACAGCAGTTGCTTCACGTAAATTTAATCCGCCGGCATAGGCTCCTGCAGATGCACCAACTATCTTTCCGACACAGGCAAGTAAGAGGACAATGGCAATCAGACTCAAATCGAAATGTTCTATGAAATTTACATGCAATCCGATACTTACCATAAATAAGGGAGCAAAAATATTGGTCACAAACTGATGAATGATTTCACGGGCTCGCTCATGCAGGTGTACGCTGTCTCCAAGAGCAATCCCCATGATGAACGCGCCAAGAATGGCATGAATCCCGATACTTTCAGTGAAGGCCGCGGCAAGGAAACACAAGCCCAATCCGATACTCAACACACCTCCCGGCCAACTGAACTTTGTTTGTATGAACGGTAATATGCGGTTCAATATTTTCCTTCCAATTGTTAACATAAGAATTCCAAAAATCAGAATATACAAAATGGTTAAGCCGAGATCGGTCCCGACACCTTTATTCTCCACCAGGGCGAGTACAACAGAAAATATCAGCCAACCAACAAGATCATTGAACATTGCTGAAGCCATGATCAGCATCCCGATTTTTGTTTTATACATATTCAGATCCATCAGAATCCGGGCGATAACAGGCAAGGCGGTAATGGCAAGGGCAGTTCCAAAAAACAACGAAAATACAAGTGGCTGGACATGAGCTTCTCTTAAAAACATTTCAGGCCAATGCCAGGAAATCCAGAATCCAAGACTGAAAGGAACGATCATACTCGTGAGACTGGTGGAAAGTGCGAGTCTTCCCTGTCGAAGCATCACCGGCAATTGAACTTCCATTCCCGCCACAAAAAGCAGCATTACTACACTCAATCGTACTATGGCTTGTAATGATATCGCGACAGGACCGGTGGATGGAAACAGGCTGTTAAATAAATCAGGAGCGAAAAATCCAAAGACAGTTGGTCCTAACAGAATACCAACAATCATTTCTCCCATGACAACAGGAAGAGAAAATCGTCTGCCTAATTCCGCAAGCAAACGGGAAGAAAGTAAGAGGATTCCGATAGAGAGAAATAACACCACTACTTCATGGTGAGAAAGTTCAGCCATGATTACTCTACGTTCCGGGTGTGCACAATTAACATGTTGCAGGGCATATCCGCGAGCATGTATTCGATATCATGAGTGAAAATACGATCAAAGATGCTGAGTGTGTGATCCGGTGAATTCACTACCAATAAATCAGCCTCCTGTTCCATTGCGAATTTAGCAATGGTATGGCCCGCTCGGCCGCTGATTATACGATGATGAACATGTACATTTCCGTGATCAACTTCCTTGAGTATTTTCTGAATTCGATTTTGTTCATCTGAAATGAACTCATTTTTTATCTGATGTCCTTCCGGCTCTGTACTGTCTTCAGCCATACTCATGGACAAAGCAGGAATATCCACTTCGTCAACAATAATTATTTCGTTTGCCTTTTCCTGTTTGGCAAAATGAATAGCAGTTTTTAGTGTGTTCAGCGTTTTTGGATGTTCATGGCCATTCACCACAAATTTTTGAAACGGCCGGGGTTGAACTGAAGGTTTGGTAAGCATGAGCACACAACATTTTGCTTTGCGGCTGATTTCACGAGAAATGGAACCCATGTAATACGTGATCACATTTTCTTTTTGGAGAGCACCGATGATGAGAAGATCAACAATTTCTCTTTTACATACTGCCAGAATCACTTCAACAGGATCTCCTTGTTCCCATGCAATAATGGAATTGGAATCATTGAAACCATAATTGTTCAACAGTGATGTAAGCTGTCTTTGCTTATCGGAAGTCTTTTTACCTACATGAATAAAAACAGCCTTCGCCTTATGTGTTTCTGTGAGGCGTTTTGTTTCCGCAATCAATTGTTCCAGTCTTGGTGAAAATGCGACAGCCAATGCAATCTTGTCGAATGGATAGGATGGTTTTCCTTTGATCATAGACAGACTGGATTAAGGGGTTGTACAAATCTAGCATTATTTGGCTGATTTCCAAATATGAGCTTTGAAAGTCTTTCAGGAAATACCAACAAGCCCTGGCATTAAAAAGTAATAAATCCTGAATAAATGCCTGATCGCCTCTCCGGCAAATATGACGCAGCCGGATAGGTCTGTCTAACTATTAAAGTGACTGATGGTTCAGTCTTCGAAGGCGAATATTTAACAGCTCCACAATCAACGAAAAAGCCATAGCAACATACATGTAGCTTTTATCCACATGTACATGAAGGCCTTCAAGGATCAACAGGATTCCAATGCAAACAAGGAATGCCAATGCAAGCATTTTGAGTGTAGGAAATTTGTTGATGAAATTGCTCACATGAGGTGCAAATAACAACATCACAAACATCGAGATAATCACCGCGGTAATCATTACTACAATGTCGCGACTCAAACCTACCGCTGTTAAAATGCTATCGAAAGAAAAAATGATATCAATGATAGTGATTTGTAAAATAGCCTGTGTCACTGTGAGTTTTCTCTCCTTCCCTGCATCCGGTCCATGATCTCTGCCTTTTAACTTGTGATAAATTTCTTTGACAGTTTTGTAAACAAGAAAAACACCTCCGCTAAACAAGATTAGATCCCTTCCACTTGGCCCGAAGGAACCAATATAAAACAAAGGTTCAACGAGATGTACCAGCCATGAAATTCCCATCAACAGCAACACACGAAAAACCATAGCCAACATCAATCCGATGGTTCTGGCTTTCTGTTGATCTTTTTTAGGCAGATAACTGCATAAAATGGCAATGAAAATAATGTTATCAATTCCCAATACAATCTCCAGCAACACCAAAGTCACCAATCCGATCATTCCATCGATCGAAAACAAATTCAAAAACATGGAGAGTAACATCATTACTTAAGATAGTATCCTGTTTAAATTAATAAAGGTTTGATGACTGATGTGATCAGTTTGGAATTGGCTTTTAAGGCAATCGATTCAAACTCTGACATCAACCTGCAAACCCTCTTAGTCGGGGTGGCGGGATTCGAACCCACGGCCTCCAGCACCCCATGCTGGCGCGCTACCAGGCTACGCTACACCCCGATTCTATGCGAAATTTTCCTGGAAATTTCCAAAGACTCAACTCGACTTTTTAAGAAGAAAAACGAATCGGAAAAAGGTTTCCATTCCCGTTTTTTTTCAAAAAAATTGAGGTGCAAATGTATCAAAATCCTGAAAAAATAAAGAGGGTCAAAGTGTAATTTATTCAATCATTGCAGGTTTTTAATTTGAAAACTAATCCTTCTCAAAAATCTATACCTTTTTCTTGCATCAATTTTTTGGGTTAAAAATCGGCTTTCATTTTTCAGACTCGCTTTTTAATATAAAAGTCAAACATCTGAGTGTACTTCATGTATTCAATTCGATAAATCTTACAAGTGATTGTTGATGAACGCATTCAACAACTTCTGCTCAAGCATTAGAATAGTTTTAAGGTGTAGAAAAAGTGGTGCTTCCAAAGGCCATGCCCCCTAACCTTTAGAACCCACAAAATTCGATGAGCATGAAACGAAAATTACAAACGAAAATCCTGGTAATTTTTGCGTTGTTGGCAGGCCTCCTTTCGGCCGAAACTTCTCAAGCCAGTCATACGATGGGTGCCGACCTGACGTATGAATGTCTGGGTGGAAATACCTATAAGATCACCCTTTCATTTTACCGTGACTGTATTGGAATTGCAGCACCGGCAAATCCATTTGTAACTATCAATTCATCCACATGCGGTCAAAGTCTTGGTGTTACCTGTTATCCCCGCGCCGGAACCGGACAGGAAGTAACTCCTGCCTGCTCCACTTCTGTTACTACATGTAATGGAGGATCGTTCACAGGTATTCAGGAATGGGTGTACGATGGAATTGTAACACTTCCTGCACAATGTGCCGATTGGACTTTCAGCTATTCATTGTGTTGCCGAAATGCAGCCATTACTACAATCACAACTCCGGGTTCAAGTACATTCTATATATATGCAACCCTGAACAACCTGATTACTCCTTGTAACAGTTCACCTACTTTTTCCAACAAGCCTGTACCATTTATTTGTCGTGGTCAGCAGTATTGTTTCAACCATGGTGCATATGATACAGACGGTGACTCCCTGGTATATCAGTTGATAACTCCAAAACAGACTGCAGCAACTACAGTCAATTATATTGCTCCTTACAATGCGAGCAATCCTTTGAACTCGCTTCCGGCTACAAGCTTTAATTCTGCAACCGGTGATATTTGCATGACACCACAAGCACTGGAAGTCACTGTCATGGCAGTGAACGTTCTGGAATACAGAAATGGTGTGCTTATCGGTAGTGTAGAACGTGACTTGCAGATTACAGTAATGAATTGCATGAACACTCTGCCAACACTTACCGGTATTAATGGTACGAATAATTTCTCCATCACTGTTTGTGCAAATCAGCAAACCTGCTTCAACATCTTCTCCAATGATGTGGATGCAGGACAACAACTGACAGTAACCTGGGACAATGGTATTCCCGGAGGAACATTTACAACTGATACCGCTTTACATCCTACAGGAACATTTTGCTGGACTCCAACTTCCGCTGACATTGGAAACTCCTACTCTTTTACAGTAAGAGTTGCCGACGATGCCTGTCCTTATGTCGGAAGTCAGATCTATTCCTACACAGTCAATGTCATGGGACTGAATGTTAGTGCCGGTCCTGATCAGCAAATTGCATGTAGCGACTTAGCAACACTCAATGCAAATGCTTCTGGTGGTAGTGGTACCTATACTTATCATTGGAATAATGGTTCTACTATGCAAGCAATAACAGTAGGTGCCGGCACCTGGTGGGTGACTGCCAGTGATGGTACATGTACTGCAACTGATACAGTAGTGGTAACAATGCCATATATCCCGACTGCTGCTTTTAATTACTCTCCGACTTCATGTGTCAATAACCCGATACATTTTACAGATCAGTCCACTACTCCCGGAGGAATCATCTGGTCATGGCATTGGGATTTTGGTGATGGAAGTATTTCTACAATCCAAAATCCAATCCATCAGTATCCGAATCCGGGAACATATGATGTTTCTTTAATCATTGAAAATACTCTCGGTTGTCAGGATACAATCGTTCAGCAAATCGTTATCAGTCCTCCTCCTGTTGCGGAATTTGCGTCGGCCAACTCTTGTGTAAACACAACAGTTGCATTTACCGATCAGACAAATCCTCCGGTTACTACATGGAATTGGGATTTTGGTGATGGTAACACATCTACAATTCAAAATCCAAGTAATGTGTATGATACAGCAGGTACATATACTGTAACGTTAATTTCAGGTGATGCTTCAGGTTGTATCGATACGGTACAGCACCAGATCACCATTTATCCATTGCCGGTTGCCAATGCCGGAGCAAATCAGACTATTTGTAGTGGATCTTCTACTACTCTGAATGCAAGCGGTGGCGGTACTTATAGCTGGCAGCCCGGAGGAAGCAGCGGCTCCTCAGTTGTTGTTTCCCCGGGTGGATCCACTTCATATGTAGTTACAGTAACTGATGCAAACGGTTGTATTGCACGTGATACGGTAAATGTAAATGTGAACCCACTTCCGACTGTTTCAGCAGGTGCCGACAGATTTCTGTGTGCAGGTGGTACTGTAAACCTTACTGCAAGTGGTGCATTGAATTATACATGGATGCCGGGTGGATATACAACTCAAACGATTACTGTTGACCCTGCAACCAGTACAACCTTTACTGTTATTGGTACAGATGGAAACGGATGTACATTCTCCGATATGGTAGATGTAAATGTTGGCCAATTGCCTGTTGTAAACATTGGTCCGGATGTGGATATCTGTGCAGGTGCAAGTACAACACTCAATGCTTCAGGTGGTGTTACATACACATGGAGCCCTACCGGTGGTGCGAATTCCGGTATCACTGTAACTCCATCCGCTTCTACAAATTATACAGTGGTCGCATCCGATGCGGTAGGATGTACAGCCTCTGCAACAGTGAATGTAAATGTGCATGATCCTCTCCCTGTAAATCTGCAATCAATATTCCTTTGTGCAGGATCTGTTGCCACACTGGATGCCGGACCGGGAGGAACATCATACCAGTGGTTGCCAAATGGTGAAACCACACAAGTCATCAACATTACCACCGGTGGCGCATATTCTGTACAAGTGACAGATGCATACGGTTGCAGTACCACTGCATCATGCAATGTCAATACCGGTTCATCGATCACTATCAATCTTGGAAATGTGTCCTTCTGCCAGGGAGACAGCGCAGTTCTTGATGCCGGTTATTCCGGTATGAATTATAGTTGGACAAATGGCGCGACAACACAAACCATTGTTGTGAATACTGCCGGAACTTATGGTGTGACTGTTACTGACACTTCCGGTTGCAGTGGAGCAATCACTGTAACAGCTCAGGTAAATCTTCTCCCGGTTGTAAACTTCAGCGCATCGTCTGTTTGTATTGGCGCCTCTACCCAGTTTACAGACGCTTCTTCAGTTGCCGGTGGATCCATCGCTTCATGGAATTGGGATTTTGGTGACACAACAACTTCAAATCAACAAAATCCATCTCATACGTATACCAATCCGGGTACTTATACTGCCACACTTACTACAGTAAGTGCGGCGGGCTGTTCCGGTTCAGCTACACAAACGGTAACAGTTAATCCGCTTCCTGTTGCTGATTTCAGTGCAAGCAATGCCTGTACAAATACAGCCATTGCATTCAATGATCTTTCTTCCGTGAGCACAGGAAATATCACCGGATTCAACTGGAATTTCGGAGATGGTTCAACAGCATCTACACAAAATCCTTCGCATGCCTATTCAACTGCCGGTAACTACACTGTGTCGTTACAGGTAACAACAGCCGGAGGTTGCAGCAGCAGCATTACACATCCTGTAACGATACACCCGTCTCCGGTTGCTGCCTTCACTACAACTCCTGTATGTCTTGGAAGTCCTACAACATTTCTGAATAACTCATCTATAAGCACCGGATCAATTGCATCACACTTCTGGGACTTTAGTGATACATATACATCTACTCAATCCGCTCCTTCTCATACATTCGCAGGAGCCGGAACCTATCAGGTTAATTTAATTGTGACTTCCGGAAATGGATGTTCTGATACAGTGACTCAGGCTGTAACTATTAATCCGTTGCCTGTTGCAAATGCTGGTACTGACCAATCTTTGTGTAGCGGTAACTCAGCCACTCTTACTGCAAGTGGTGGTACATCCTATGTATGGGCTCCGGGTGGTCAAACCGGTGCAGGCATTACTGTTTCACCTTCAACCAACTCAACTTACACTGTTACTGTAACAGATGCGAACGGTTGTACTGCAAGCGATCAGGTAAATGTGCTTGTGAACAGCTTGCCGGTTGTAATTGCCGGTCCGGATAAAAATATTTGTATTGGTGCAAATACTACACTTACTGCAGGCACTACTGCAACTTGTGTTTGGAATCCCGGCAATTTCACAGGTCTCTCCTATTCAGTCAACCCGACATCTACTACTTCATATATAGTGACAGGCACTGACATCAATGGTTGTATTAATCGCGATACGGTAACTGTCACTGTGAATCCTTTGCCTTCAGTTTCTGCAGGTCCGGATCAAAGCATTTGTATTGGTTCTACGATTTCATTTACAGCAACAGGAGCAAGTACCTATCAATGGAATCCGATTGGAAATACCGGTGCCAGCGTATTGATTACTCCATCTGCTAATTCTACATATACTGTCATTGGAACGGATGCAAATGGTTGTGTGAACAGTGATATCGTTTCTGTAACTGTAAATCCAATTCCGGTTGTAAATCTGTATCCGGCATTTTTGTGCCCGGGATTCAGCACAACATTGGATGCGGGAAATACCGGTTCAACATTCTCATGGTCAACAGGAGAATTTACTCAGGCTATTACAGTGACTGATTCAGGAAATTACACTGTTGTAGTCACAAGTCCGAACGGTTGTTCTGCTCTGGGTTCCACCCAGGTGACAGTAGGTGGTGGTTTAAACGCCGTTCCTTCTACCACTGCGGTTTGTGCCGGACAATCAGCTACCCTGAATGCAGGAAATCCTGGCTGTACCTATTCATGGTCAACGGGAGACTCAACTCAAACTATCACAACCAATACTGCAGGAACATATTATGTGACAATTACAGATCCGAACGGTTGCAGCGGTTCTGTTGTACACAACGTAGTCGTCAATCCATTACCGGTTCCCGCATTTACTGCTACCCTCAATTGTTTAGGTACCGGTACAACATTCACCAACCAAAGTACAATCAGTTCCGGTTCAATAGCTTCATATAACTGGAGCTTTGGAGACTCATATTCTGCTGCTACAGCGAATGCGAGTCATACCTATGCGTCAGATGGATCTTATACAACAACCCTGAATCTAACTTCGAATGCGGGCTGTACAGCAAGTGTCGCTCAATCAGTACAGGTGTATCCTTTACCGGTTGCTTCATTCAGTGCAAACACTGTGTGTCGACTAAACCCAACAACATTCACAAATACAAGTTCAATTTCTTCAGGATCTATTACTAACTGGTCATGGAATTTTGGTGACAATGGAACTTCAAGCGTGCAGTCACCTACACATACCTATGTGATCACAAATTCTTACACAACCACTTTGATTGTAACATCTGATCATGGTTGTCAGGATACAGTTTCGAACAGTGTTTCTATCAATGGTATTCCTCACGCCGCCTTTACGGTTCCTGATGTTTGCGCCCAATCGACTACACAATTTTCAAATGCCAGTACCACAAATACCGCGACCATGGCCGGGTATCAATGGAATTTTGGTGATGGAAATGTGTCAACAGCTAACAATCCAAGTTATAGTTATGTTGCAGAAGGTACATTCACAGTACAATTGATCGCAACAACAACCGCAGGATGTACGGATACTGCAACCGGAACTGTCACTATACATCCATTACCGGAAGCTGATTTCAGTGTAACTCCTGCCTGTGCAAACAGTCCGGTTGGAATACTGAACTCCAGTTCTGTTGTCAGTGGATCAATAGCAAATAATTACTGGGTATTCGGAGACAACTCTACTTCAAGTCAGAATGCTCCTTCACATGCGTATGCAAATGATGGTAACTTCACCATTACACTGATCAGTACAACTGACTTCGGTTGTCGTGATACAGTGCAACGCACAGTGGATGTATATCCTTTACCGGTTGCTAATTTCGTTGCACAACCTGTTTGTCAGGGTGCCGAAGTTGAATTCCTCGATGGTTCTACAATTTCATCCGGTAGCGTAGTAAGTTGGACATGGGATTTTGCAGACCAGACAGCTTCTACTCTGGAAGAACCTGTACACATTTATTCCAACTCAGGAACATACCCGGTACAGCTTACTGTTACATCGAACAATGGATGTACAAGTGTTTCTTCTAATAATGTAAATATCTTTCCGAATCCGGTGGCGAGTTATTCTACAAATAACGTTTGTTTTGGAAGTGCCAACCAGTTCGTAAATCAATCTACAGTTAGTGGCGGTATTGCATATACAAGTTCATGGGATTTCAGTGACGGTATAACTTCGACACTGGATAATCCATCTCATAGCTTCCAGAATCCGGGTAACTACAACGTTAACCTTGTAATCACAACAGCCAACGGTTGTACAGATCAGGTAACTCAAAGTCTGGCTGTTTACATCGGACCTACACCTTATTGGACAGCAAACGATGTATGTATTGGTTTGCCTACTCAGTTTACTGATCAGACTATATCTCAGGACGGAGCAATCGCTGCATGGAACTGGACATTTGGTGACGGCGGAGTTTCTACAGAACGCAACCCAAGTCACCAGTACACAAATGCCGGAAATTATACCGTCTCATTGACTACTACTACAACTTACGGATGTTATGATGACATGCAGGGTGATGTGGAAATTTTCAGATCCATTGCCCCTTCCATTCAAAGCAGCAATGCTTGTGAAGGAGCTCCTGTTCAGTTTGTCAACAATACTTTAAACACAACCGGCGGAACAGTTAATTACCTCTGGGATCTTGGAAACGGAGTGAGTTCATCCGATTCACTCTTCAATTATGTATTCACTACGCCAGGAGTGTATGATGTAACATTGGTAGCTACCACTGATCATGGATGTTCATCCACAGACTTACGTCGTGTGACGATCTATGAAAAACCTGCGGTTGATTTCAGCGGAATGGATGTTTGCCAGGGAACTGCAACTGCATTCCATAATCAAAGTACCATCAATAACGGAACGATTAGCAGTTATGCGTGGAATTTCGGAGATGCTCAGGCAAGTACCCAGGCTAATCCTTCACACACATACTCAACTCCGGGTCAATATCAGGTATTTCTCTCTGCTGTATCTAATCAGGGATGTACAAACATTGATTCAACTACGGTGCGGGTAAATCCGAATCCGGCTGTAACTTTTGCCGGAGGATTCCAGGGATGCGCTCCTTTGGGAGCAATCTTCCACGATAATTCTGTAGTCACTTCAGGAAGTATCGACGGATGGCTTTGGAATTTCGGTGATGGAAATGTTTCAACAGATCAGCATCCTACACATTATTATCAGGATGGCGGACAATACAATGTAACACTTACTGTTGTTTCGGATCAGGGTTGTCAGGCCTCTTATACACAAGCGAATGCCATTCGTGTGTATGGCCGTCCATTGGCTGATTTCACAATTGATCAGGTGGTTGTAGACAATTTAAATCCGACCGTTCAATTTACCAATTTGTCACAAGGATTTACTTCTTATCAATGGCAATTTGGTGATGGTAGTTTCACAAGCTCTACATTGAATCCAATTCATACATTCCAGGATACAGGTTCTTATTCAGCATTGCTGATTACTGTAAACTCATATGGATGCCGTGATACAGTACAAAAGACAATTGAAGTTCGTCCGCATTCAACCTTGTTTGTTCCGAACTGCTTCACTCCGAATGGAGATGGTAAAAATGACGACTTCCGTCCGTACTACACACAAATGAAAGATATTCAAGTGTGGATCTTTGACAGATGGGGATTGTTGCTCACCAGTTGGGAAGGCCTCAATGGATCATGGGACGGATATTACCAGGGTAAAAAATGTCAGTCTGACACCTATGTATACAAAATCAAAGGATGGGGAGTAGACGGTAAATACTCCGAATGGGTCGGACACGTGAGTATCGTGTATTAAAGACAGTGCGTTTGGTTTTTCATGGTGTGTTTGAAAGGCCTCCGGCATCGCAACCGGGGGTCCTTTCTTTTTCACCCCACGCCGGTAACTTTTTTATTTGTACTGCCATCCCGGAGGATATACTGTACGTGTAAATTTTCTTGTCCTTACGACTGATCTGAGATAGGCAAATTTGTGTGGTGTACCGAATATACTCCGGAGTCTTTTGAAGTCTTCAAATAAATTTTGTTGCTGATCATCTTTAGGTAAAAATTCCTGTGTATAAAACTCGTTTTGTCCCATAATTCTGTTTTGATGAATCAATAATAGTCCACCTTGTCCCGGAATTCAATTTTATTTGGTTTTCTGTAAAGTTGATAAGGTGAGTGGATTCTTCTTCTGGGTGAATTGTAAGTTCTGTTGAAACCCGAATAAAATAAAAATTATCTGCCCTAATTAAAGCCCAAAACCCTCCCGCGAACGGAAGGGCTTTGAACATATTCACCTAAACAAAACTAACAATTCAACAAAGGCAGGTATGGGGTAACGGCTGACGAAAAGACAAGTTGGAAACACGAGGACTTGTGCACCAGCCGTTACCAAAAAATCCCGGGCAATTTGAGGGATGAGGGATCACTTTATACCCGAAACTTTCCTGCATTATTCAGAGCAGTGAAAATCATTTTAACTGCATCAATGAACGTAATTCAGGGGTAAAAATACCGAGATGGTCCTTTTCAAAAACCTGTTTTTTTGTCAATTATCCCTTTTCAGAGGTCAATGATACTTTTTGAATGGTGAATATTCTGGGCATTCAGTATCCCAAAGGAATTTCCTATTTTTCAGCCAAAATTCAACGCATTTATTCTGTTTAACCAATCCAATTAGCTCTTCCAAACAAAGACAAATCACACGATGATTAAATTGACGACTTTGAGTGCGCTCCTTTGTATTTCTGTACAATTGAGTCTTGCACAAACATTCACGTATCCTTCCACCAGAAAAACTGATCAGGTAGATGATTACTTCGGCACAAAAGTGGCGGATCCATACCGATGGCTGGAAAATGATAAATCAGCTGAAACAGCCGAATGGGTTAAAGCAGAAAATACAGTAACATTTGATTACCTCAGTAAGATTCCTTTTCGTGCTAAGCTGAAGGATCGCCTCACCAAACTCTGGAATTTTCCTAAACAAAGCGCTCCCTTTAAAGGTGGCGGAAATTATTTTATGTACATGAATGATGGTTTACAAAACCAATATGTACTAAACATTCTGCGTGGTAAGTTCAATGCACAACCGGAACCTTTTCTGGATCCGAATAAAATGGCCACAGACGGTACAGTAAACATCGGAAATGTTTCAGTTTCCAAAGACGGAACTTGGCTGGCCTACGAAATCTCAAAAGGTGGTTCCGACTGGAGTGAAATACACATTAAAAACACCTGGTCCGGAAAAGAAAGTCCGGAAAAAATTGAATGGGTGAAATTCTCAGGCATTTCCTGGGAAGGAAACGGTTTTTATTATTCACGTTACGATGCACCGGATTCTGCGAATATCCTCAAAGGAAAAAACGAATTTCATAAAGTCTATTATCACAAAGTTGGTACAGATCAGCGCATGGACAAACTTGTGTACATGGATAAAGAACATGCTCTGAGAAATTACGGCGCAGGTACTACCGAAGATGAAATGTATCTGCTCCTCAGCGCGAGTGAAGCTTCATCCGGCAATAGCCTGATGATTAAAAACCTCAAAAACAAAAGTGCAGAATGGAAAACTGTGGTTGCTGATTTTGAAAATGAATACAGTGTAGTCGACAACGACAGCAACATCATTTACATGCTTACTAATAAGGGAGCTTCCAATTACAAACTGGTGAAATTTGATGCTGAAAATCCTTCAACCGCATGGCAGGATGTAATTCCGGAATCTTCTGATGTACTCGAAGAAGTGGTGGTAGGATTTAATCGCTTCATCGCACGATACATGAAAGATGCTCATAGCCTGCTGAAAGTTTTCGATAAAAATGGTCAATTTATGTATGACATTCCGATGGAAACTGTCGGTACTGTTGATCAGCTCAGTGCTTCCAAAAAAGATCCCTATATTTTCTATTCGCTCAATACTTTTATTGCTCCTTCAACTTTGTATCAGTTCAATCTTTCAACGAAACTGTACACCATCTTTTTCAGACCCAAACTCAGTTACAATCCTTCAGATTATGAAACCAAACAGGTTTTCTTCAACAGTAAGGATGGCACCAAAGTTCCGATGTTTATTACTTACAAAAAGGGAATTGTATTAAATGGTAAAAATCCAACCTTATTGTACGGGTACGGTGGCTTTAACCTTCCACAAACTCCGATCTTTAAAGTAGAACGGATGGTCTTTATGGAAAATGGTGGAGTGTTCGCCATGGCAAATATTCGCGGAGGAAGTGAGTATGGAGAAAAATGGCATGAAGCCGGGACCAAGCTTCAAAAGCAAAATGTCTTCAATGATTTTATAGCAGCAGCTGAATTTTTGATCTCGGAAAAATATACAAGTCCTGAAAAGCTTGGCATCAATGGTCGTTCCAATGGAGGATTGTTGGTTGGCGCTGTTATGACTCAACGACCGGATCTCTTTAAAGTTGCCATTCCTATGGTTGGAGTGATGGATATGCTCCGCTATCACACATTTACAATCGGCTGGGCATGGAAGGGTGATTATGGTTCCAGTGAAGATGAAGCCAATTTTAAAAACCTTCTCTCCTATTCCCCTCTGCATAACATCAGAGAGAATGTGAACTATCCTGCTACATTGGTCACAACCGGTGATCATGACGACCGTGTTGTTCCTGCCCATTCTTTCAAATTTATTTCAACTCTACAGGAGAAATACAAAGGCCCCAATCCCGCATTGATTCGGATTGATGTCAATGCCGGTCACGCCGGAACCACAGTCTTGGGTTCCAGCAAACCTATCGCGAAACAAATAGAAGAACAAACAGATATCTTCTCATTCCTCATGTACAATTTAGGCATGACAATGCAGTGATACTTTTGAACAACTGAATTTGAAAAGTCGGGGTGCGGGATGATTCCTTCACCCCGATTTTATTAACTTTGTGACTCGGGAAAATCACCCGTTTCATCCATGAAATTAAAAATCGGAATCGTATTCGGCGGATTCTCACGTGAGCGGGAAATTTCTTTTGCCGGAGGCCGTACTGTTTACGACAATCTTAACAAGTCACTTTTCGAAGCTGTGCCTTTGTTTGTTGACAGTTTCGGAAATTTCATTTTGCTGGACTGGGAATATATCTACAAAGGAAGTATCCGTGATTTTTACCCACCTGTAGATCGACTCCCTCATTCTATTCACGAGTATCAGGTATATGCGGAGAGTCTTGGTGATCTGTCAGCATCTGAACAGGAAAATTTAATCCATTCTCTGGGTAAAAAAATTTCGCCGGATGCACTGAAAGAAATAATTGATTTCGCCTTCTTGTGTCTCCATGGTCCATTTGGTGAGGATGGACGAATTCAGGGCCTCTTTGAGTACCTTGGAATTCCTTACTCCGGTTCCGGCATTTTTTCATCTGCCATTGGTATCAACAAAGCCATTCAAAAACATTTGATGCAGGAAGCAGGTTTTCCCAGTCCTGCATTTTTCACTATTCAACGAAATGAATGGACAGACACTGAATTGAGGAGAAATATTTTCGCCAAAGTAAAAGAGGAAATCGGTTTTCCCTGTGTCATCAAAGCTGCTAATCAGGGATCTTCTATCGGAGTGAGTATTTTGATTGAAGCAAATGAACAGAAACTACTGGATGCTGTTCAACAGGCTTTTTTCATTCGAACTATTGATGCAAGCCAATGGAACAAACTGGATGAAACGAAACAGGTAGAATTTATCCGTACGCTCACTGATATCCGTGAAGGAATCGGGATTCCGGTTTTACTGAAGAGTCGTTCACCGGAAGATGTTGTTTATCATCCTGAACATTTGCTCGATAAAATCAAATCCTGTTTTTCAAATGGGGAAGAAAAAATTCAACTGGAAAGTCTGGATGCGGAGAGCGAAGTTCTCATCGAAGGATTTATTTCCGGAAAAGAATTTTCATGCATTGTGATACGGAATGAAAATGGTCTGCCTGTGGCTTTACCTCCGACTGAAATCAGAAAAGGAAAAGAACTTTTCGATTACCGTTCAAAATATTTGCCCGGACTCTCCAGGAAAATAACTCCCATTCATCTTCCGTATGAACACATTCAACAAATTCGTAAGGACTGTGAACGATTATTTTTATCCTTAGGATTTAATGTCTATGCTCGTATCGACGGATTTATCAATGAAGAAGGAAAAGTATTTTTGAATGATCCGAATACTACCTCCGGAATGATGCCTTCCTCCTTTTTCTTTCATCAGGCTGCCGAAATCGGTTTGAATCCTTCGCAGTTTCTCACCTACATCATCCGCACTTCTCTTTGGGAAAGAAAAAAGGACATGAAAAATATTGTCCGTATTCCAAAACTATTGAAGCAATTGGATGAAGATATATTATCTCTCAGATCCGCAGGCAAAACAAAAATCAGAGCCGCGGTCATTATGGGTGGTTACTCATCTGAAAGACATATTTCTGTTGAAAGCGGAAGAAATATCTATGAAAAATTATCCTCTTCTGAAAAATACGAAGCCATTCCGATTTTTTTGAGCGGGAATAACGAGCATCATCAGCTAAATCAGATTCCTGTGAACCTCATGTTGAAAGACAATGCGGATGATATTCGTGAAAAAGCAATGCATTATGAAGTTCATGAAGTCATTCAGGAAATCATGGATCAGTGCGAGAACATTACGTCCAAATACACGGATGCCGACAATGTTCTTCAGCCACGTCAGATTTCCTATGCTGAACTTGCTGAACTCTGTGATGTCGTGTTTATCGCTTTGCACGGCAGACCGGGTGAAGACGGTGAAGTGCAACGTCATCTTGAATCTGTTGGTTTGCCTTACAATGGCTCCGGTGTTGACTCTTCAAAAGTTACCATCAACAAATACGAAACAAACGAAATTTTACAACGCAACGGATTTTCCATTGCAAAACATGCTTTGGTAAATATTGCAGATTGGAATCTGGATAAAAATGCGTTTGTAAAAAATATTCTTCAACGCTTCTCGTTTCCTTTCATTGCAAAACCTGTTGATGATGGATGCAGCAGCGCAGTCAAAAAGATCCGCAATGAAGAAGAACTAATAGCTTTTTCTGATTTAATATTTCGTCAGCAGGAAGAACTTATTGCCGCTGATGCGCAGATTCTTCATCTGAAAATGAAAGAAGAATTTCCAAGAAAGCAACAATATCTGATTGAAGAATTAATCGAGAAAAAAGGTGCCACTCACTTTCTGGAAATCACCGGCGGTATGCTCACTCACCTGAATGACAAAGGCGAACGAAGCTATGAAGTATTCGAAGCGTCTGAAGCACTTTCGGAAGGCGATGTCTTGTCGCTGGAAGAAAAATTTCTTGCAGGAGAAGGACAAAATATCACGCCTGCCCGATACGCGAAGAATCCGGATGAACGCAAAAGAATCTCCGATGAAGTGCGTATGCAGTTGAAAAAAGCCGCGATCGTTCTCAATATCGAAGGTTACGCACGTATTGATGCATTTGTACGAATATTCTCTGACGGAAAAGTAGAAGTAATTTTCATCGAAGTAAATTCGCTCCCGGGAATGACCCCGGCTACTTGTATATTTCATCAAAGTGCAATAGCCGGATACAAACCTTATGAATTCATTGATGGAATTCTTGAATATGGAATGCAAAAGAAAAAATTACCTGTCCGCATAGACTGACCCCGGCCATTATGTTTTCCACTCTCATACAGTTTATTAAAAGTCGGATATTTTTCATCAACCTGTTAGCCGCAGTTACAGTCATGGGTGGATTGTTTCTCGGAATTTATTTCTGGCTTGGCAATTTCACTCATCATGGAGAAAGCATTACAGTTCCCGATTTACGTGGATTGAAAATGGAAAAACTGGAAAGCTTTCTTAGTGACAAACATTTGCGCTATAAAATTGTCGACTCCCTGTATCAGGTAAATTCCAGTCCGGGTACCATCATCGAACAGGATCCTGCACCGGATTCTAAAGTAAAAGAAGACAGAACAATTTATCTGACCGTCAATTCTTCCAAACCTCCGAAAGTGAAAATGCCCAATCTGGTGGATGTTTCCTACAGACAGGCAGAAGCAATTTTGGAATCATTTGGTCTCAAGGTAGGCCAGCTTATTTACAAACCTGATCTTGCAAGAAATGCAGTCCTCGATCAGTTGTACAAAGGATCATCTATTCATCCGGGAAAAGAAATCTACAAAGGCTCTGTGATTGACCTTGTATTAGGAGACGGCATGGGCAATACGGAAGTACCTGTACCGGATTTGAACGGATTAACACGAGGAGAAGCCTTATTTGTATTGAAAGGTTCATCTCTTACAATAGGAACAGTACATGTTGACCCGGGAGTACGCGATTCTACTACGGCAACGGTTTACAAACAAAGTCCGGAAGCCTCTGAAAATGCAACCATAAATCAGGGAGAAGCAGTGGATATTTACCTGCATTAATATCCATTTTCCATTCCTGACGATCCATTCAGTTCTTGCATAGATGCGAGGCTCTATAGAGGTTTATAAATACATCTGGATCTTTATCCTTTCCTGTTAAAATCAGCATCTTCAGTATTTTAAAAACGCTGCCGAAAGCCATTCTTTATTTGTATTTTCGCCTCTTATTCCCTGAAAATTTCAGGTAAATAAATTGACTCTATGTTCAGTTCAAAAGTTATTTTTCAATCCGTCCTTTTCCGAATGATTGTGTTGATTTTGCCTCTCAGCAGTTTCGCACAGGAAATACTTGTTCCTCTCGGCTCCAATGCTGATATCCATTCTTATTTAATTGAGCATCCGGGCGCGACAAAAAGGGTTGCAACAATTCAGGACACATTGATTCTTCCTTTCATTGATGATTTTTCGAGAAAAGGAATTTACCCTTTTGATAGTCTTTGGGAAGATCAGGATGTTTTCATCAACAACACGTTCGCTGATTCACCTCCTACAATCGGTGTGGCTACCTTTGACGGGCTTAATTCTCTTGGCCAACCTCACGACAGCACCAGCAGCGCGGAAGGCATTGCTGATTATCTTACCTCTCGACCGATTGACCTGCACATTACCGGACCGGATACATCTTCTGTTTGGTTGAGCTTTTTTTACCAGCCGCAGGGATTGGGAGATATTCCTGAAACCGACGACTCTCTTGTTGTTCAGTTTAAGACCAAGCAAAATGACTGGATTAATATGTGGTCTGTTCCCGGAAGATCAGATACCGCTTTTCAACGTGCCAATATCCAGGTAAGAGATACAACTTTTCTCTACAAAGGATTTCAATTCAGATTTTATAATATCGCCACTGTGAATGGCAACAGAGATCATTGGAATATTGATTATGTGATTTTGAATAAACAAACAGCACCGAATGATTCTATTCGTGATAATGCACTGATTACCTCTCATTCTACTTTGCTCTCGGAGTTTACTTCTATGCCTTATACACATTATAAAGCATTGTCTTCTCCACTTGCAGCTATGCAGACTGTAGTAAATGACACAACACACAATCTTAACCGTGGACAATATTCATTCACTCCGGGAATTAAAATTTACAATGAAACCGGCACTGAAATTTATTCATTTGATATCGGGAGCACCAGTTCAGTTTCTTCCAATTCTTATACAGGTTACGGAGTGCCACTGAATAGTTTTTCATATCCTTCTGTTGCAGCTGACAGCGCCAAGTTTTTTGTAGTCTCATCCTTTGAACGAGATATTATCGGAACTGTTAATCCTTACAATGATTCCAGTTTCTTCACACAGAAATTCTTTAACTATTACTCCTACGATGACGGAAGTGCAGAAATCGGTTATGGGGTATCAGGAAATACTGATTTAAAAATCGCCTACAAGTTTGATGTTAAAAAACCGGATACTCTGCGAGGTATACAGATTTACTTCAACCCGGTTGGATTAAATGTACATAACAAATTATTTCAACTGGCATACTGGAACAGCGTGGATGTTGCAGGAAATACCGACCATCTGGTCTATAAAATGATCAACCAGAAACCTGCCAATATTGACGTGATAAATGGTTTCGCTACTTATCTCTTTGATACATTGCTGGTAGTTCCACAAGGATCTGCCTGGGTTGGTCTGATTCAGAATGAACCACAGACATTGTATGGAATTGGTCTGGACAGAAACACAGACTCTCATCAAAAAATGAATTACCACCTTGATGGATTCTGGTATACATCGCAAGTGCATGGTTCCTGGATGATTCGTCCGCTCTTCGGTGACACACTCAATCGTGGTATGCTGATTGGTATTGATGATCCGACATCACCAACGATGGATATCAGAATGTATCCGAATCCGGTTCAGCATGAATTTACTCTTGACTTCATCATGAAGGCCGGAGAAAAATACACCTGTTCCATTTTCGATCTGAGCGGTCAGCTTATAAAAAGTGAAGAGGCTGTTTCAGGAAACAAGATTTCATGCCAGGATCTTTCTCCCGGATTCTATTTCCTGCGAATCAATTCTGCGGATAAAACGGAAGCGGGTACAATTAAATTCATAGTCAATTAAATTTATCTATTTCATTTTTTTTCAAATAGAATGAAATGCTGATCGCGGCTTTTCGCATGGATTCGCTGCTGAATTTGTCATACTACACACAATGCAAAACGAAGAGGGAGAAGTAATAGAACAGGATGAATTGTTCGAACATTATCGATTTACAGTCGATAAAGGACAATCCCTTTTACGCATTGACAAATTCCTGATGAATCGTCTGGAACACAGTTCCAGAAATAAAATTCAGCAAGCCTGTGATGCCGATTGTATTCTTGTAAATGGCAAAGCCGTAAAATCAAGTTACAAGGTAAAACCGATGGATGAAATTCAGGTTGTGTTACCTGAACCTGTCCGTGACATTGAACTGATCCCTCAGGATATTCCGATTGATATAGTATATGAAGATGATGATCTGGTAGTCATCAATAAACCCGCTGGAATGGTGGTTCATCCGGCTTACGGAAATTACAGTGGAACCTTGATGAACGCACTGGTTTTTCATTTTCAAAATCTGCCGCAAAATGAAAGTAACCGAAGCAGACCCGGACTGGTACACCGCATCGACAAAAATACTTCTGGTTTATTGGTGATTGCAAAGAGTGAAAACGCCATGACTGCACTGGCCAAAGAATTTTTCGACCGGACCATAGAAAGAAAATATTCCGCTCTTGTGTGGGGAGATTTTAAAGAAGACGAAGGAACCATTATTGGAAATGTCGGACGCAGTCTGAAAGACAGAAAGATCATGGATGTATTTCCATCAGGAGAACATGGCAAACATGCGGTTACCCATTACAAAGTGGTAGAGCGTTTTGGCTACGTTACTTTGATTGAATGTAAACTCGAAACCGGACGTACTCATCAGATTCGAGTGCACATGAAATTTGCAGGTCATCCGCTTTTCAACGATGAAACTTACGGAGGAAACAGAATCCTGAAAGGCACCACATTTACGCGCTACAAACAATTCATCGACAATTGCTTTGAATTGCTGCCAAGACAAGCACTGCACGCGCAAACACTTGGATTTATTCATCCGACAACAAAAGAAAAAATGTTTTTTGAATGTCCTTTGCCGGAAGATTTTTCCAACGTTATAGAAAAGTGGAGAAATTACGTGAAGTACGTAAAAGAATAAACTTCTTTTCTCTCCTTAATTCATCATCATTCCACTTTCAGCAGCGAAATCAAAATTGCTGTAATCTCTCACGACATGGTACAAAGTATCACGCTCTACAGGAGTCCGTCCGCTCTGACGGATAAGATCAACCAGTTGCGCTGTACTGAGTGAAGGATTTTGTTCTTCTGCTCCTGCCATAGAATAAATTCGCGTGGTATCATCGATCGTACCATCCAGATCATCCACACCAAATGCCTGTGATAATTGCGCTGTACTTCTGCCGATCATCGGCCAGTATGCTTTCACATGAGCAAAATTATCCAGGAAAATTCTTGATACGGCATAATTTCTCAGGTCTTCCACCACACTCACTTCTGGTATATGTGCCATGTCATTTCCCTGATTACGAAATTTCAGAGGAATGAATGTGTTAAATCCCCCTGTTCTGTCCTGCAACTCGCGCAAACGATTCATGTGTTCTATCCGATGATAAAAACTTTCTACATGACCGTATAACATTGTCGCGTTACTGTGCATTCCTAATCGGTGAGCAGTTTCATGAATCTGCAACCACTCATCGGAAGAACATTTGTCATTACAAATTTCCGCTCTCACTTTCTCATTAAAAATCTCAGCTCCACCTCCCGGAATTGAATCCAGTCCCGCCTCCTGCATTTTTCTCAGTCCTTCTTCCACACCAACTTTAGCTTTACGGAACATATAATCCAGTTCAACTGCTGTAAATCCTTTAATATGTAATTCCGGACGATGCTGTTTGATCTGTCTCAACAAGTCCAGAAAAAAATCAAGATTCATTTTTGGATGAACGCCACCAACAATGTGCACTTCCGTTACTTCCTGTCCATCATACTTTCTTACAATATCCATCATCTGCTCTATACTCAGCTCCCATCCTTCTTCTTTATGTTTCAACAGACGGGAGTAAGAACAAAAATTACAGGTAAAGACACATATGTTCGTCGGCTCGATATGAAAATTCCGATTGAAAAAAGTTGAATTGCCATTCTTCGTTTCTCGCACATGATTCGCAAGTGCTCCTAAAAAACCAAGCTCAGCATGCTCATAAAGATGAACTCCATCTTCAATACTTATCCTTTCCTGATTTAATACTTTATCAGAAATTCTTTTTAAGTCATCCGGTAAAGAATGTGTGCCCAGATAATTTTGAATGCTTTTAATTTGCATAGATGATCCAAATAAAGCTCAAAAATACACATTACATCCTGATTTACCCCGACATTCGTCATATTCCGTTGCAGTTAAACACTAAATTTTTACATGGAAAGATTCTTCATTCAGGATTCAGCTGAGTCCTTCCCGGATATAATGCCCCAAACTGAAACACAGACCGATTGCGCTTTCTCAACAGTACGGATTCATGCTCAAACGAAATCTTGCGAAAATCTGACAATTGCGATTCACAATTCATTTAGTTTACACATAATTTGACTGCAGGCTGACCTTTTGTTTGCAGCAGGAGTATTGTATATTTATTCTTTAAACCCTTAACCTATGATTCGGATACTATTAGTCGAAGACGAAGAACACCTGCAGGAGGCAATAAAGCTCAATCTGGAGCTGGAAGGATACAAAGTAGTTGCTGCCAGTACAGGTACCGAAGCTGTAAAAATTTTCAAAGCAGAACGTTTCAACCTGGTTGTTCTGGATGTGATGCTTCCTGAAATGGATGGCTTTGCTGTTTGTGAAGCGATTCGTTTGCACAATGGCACAGTACCTATTCTTTTTCTTTCAGCAAAGAATGCTTCAGAAGACAAGATCATGGGATTGAAGCGGGGAGCAGATGACTACATGACCAAACCATTTAATCTGGAAGAATTTCTTTTACGTGTAAATGTCCTCGTAAAACGAAGTATGAGTCAGGATGAAAAGAAAGAAATCAATGACATTTTCCGTTTTGGTGGTAATGAAGTGAATTTCAAAACCTATGAAATACTTGGGAAAGAAAAAGAAAAGATTCGTCTGACAAAGAAAGAAATCGCCTTACTTAAACTCCTGATAGAACGAAAGAATGAAGTGGTATCAAGAGAACAGATTCTGGAGACTGTCTGGGGTTATGACATCTATCCATCCACACGAACTGTAGATAATTTCATCCTTGCTTTTAGAAAATACTTTGAAGTGGATCCCAAGGAACCCCGCTACTTTTACTCTATTCGTGGGGTTGGTTACAAATTCATGACAGAATAGGTGAAATATCGGTGAATACCCAAGAAATGAGGGTATAAACTGTAATATTCTGTGTTAAAATTCATCTTTTGCACCAAAATTCTGCCCTATCATTGGGCTTGCTAACTAAAATAAATCAGAACGAATGAAAAAACAGCTATTGGCTTTGTTTTCGGTCATTACTTTGACCTTTACGGCGATTGCCGGGAACATTCAGAACCATCGTAACTGCGGAACGATGGAGAATCTGGACAGATTAAAAAGAGAAGATCCTGCACTTGCCGACAGGATGCAACAAATCGAGCGTCAAACCGCTTCTTATGTAGCCGCACAATCCAGTAAAGGACAGAATTCTGCGGACATGGTAATTACCATTCCGGTTGTTTTCCACATCATCTATAACACCGCTGCACAAAACATCAGTGATGCACAATGTATCGCCCAGTTGAATCAGTTGAATCTTGACTATGCACGTCAGAATTCCGATGCAGGAAATACTCCTGCAGCTTTCCAGAGCGCAGCCGCGAATACAAACATTCAGTTTTGTCTTGCACAAAGAACTCCAACCGGAGCCGCAACAACTGGTATCGAGCGTCGTCAGCTTAGTTCTAACGTTTCATTCAGTACGAATGACAATATGAAACATGCATCTTCTAACGGTATGGATGCATGGAACAGCGCGAACTACCTGAACATTTGGGTTTGTAATCTGTCAGGTGGTGTATTAGGTTACGCTCAATTCCCCGGTGGATCTGCCGCAACTGATGGTGTGGTGTTAATGTATTACAGTGTTGGAAGTATTGCATCTCCCGGTTTAAGTTCTGGTTCACCCTATAACCTTGGCCGTACGGCAACTCACGAAGTTGGTCACTGGCTAAACCTGATTCATATCTGGGGAGATGATGGTAGTGCATGTACAGGTTCTGACCAGGTAAGTGACACTCCTAACCAATCCAGCGAAAATTACGGAGCTCCTGCATATCCTCATACAGATGCCTGTTCTCCTTCATCTCCCGGTGTAATGTTCATGAACTACATGGACTATACCGATGACAACGCGATGAACATGTTCACCA
>CALMQM010000071.1 GCA_937871435.1 uncultured Bacteroidota bacterium
CTGCAAGCGGTCCATTATTCATTGCCTGCTCAAAACCTTTTTGAACAGAAGGAACGAATTCACGTGGGATATTACCTCCGGTGATTTCATTTACAAATTGAAGACCTGTGTGTCCTTTTTCCAGCCAATCATGATCTGCAGGAGAAAGTTCAAACTGGATATCCGCGAATTTACCGCGACCACCGGTTTGTTTCTTGTAGACCTCGCGGTGATTTGTACCTGCCGTGAGAGCTTCTTTATAATTTACCTGAGGAGCACCCTGGTTACATTCTACTTTAAATTCACGCTTCAAACGATCCACGATGATTTCGAGGTGCAACTCACCCATTCCGGAAATAACCGTCTGACCTGACTCTTCATCAGTGTGAACTTTGAATGTAGGATCTTCTTCAGCAAGTTTCGCAAGTGCCATACCCATCTTGTCCATGTCAGCCTGCGTCTTTGGCTCAACTGCAAGACCGATAACCGGTACAGGGAAGCTCATTGATTCAAGGATGATCGGATTCTTTGGATCACACAATGTATCTCCTGTTTTGATTTCTTTGAAACCTACTGCAGCACCGATATCGCCTGCCTCAATAAAATCAATCGGGCTTTGCTTGTTCGCGTGCATGCGGATGATACGGGAAATACGCTCATTTTTATTGGAACGTGCATTCAACACATAACTTCCTGCTTCCAGACGACCAGAATATACACGGAAGAATGCCAGACGACCCACAAATGGATCAGTCATGATTTTGAATGCAAGGGCTGCAAATTTATCTTTAGGATCCGGTTTACGCTCTTCTTCCTGATCTGTCTCAGGATTGATTCCTTTAACTGAAGGAACATCTGAAGGAGCTGGAAGATACTGGATCACTCCGTCAAGCATCGCCTGAACACCTTTGTTTTTAAAAGCTGAACCACACATCAACGGAGTAATCTTCATCGCGATGGTAGCCAAACGAATTGCATTACGCAGTTCGTCTTCCGTGATGGAATTTGGATTCTCGAAGAATTTTTCCATCAGGTGATCATCAAATTCAGCAACTGATTCAACCAGATTTGCACGCCAGTGATTCACTTCTGCCTGCATATCGATCGGAATAGGAACTTCATCAAACGTAGCACCTTTAGTTTCATCATGCCAGATGATGGCTTTGTTAGAAATCAGGTCTACTACACCTTTAAACATGTCTTCAGCCCCGATAGGAAGCTGGAGAGGAACCGGATTTCCGTGAAGTCTTTCTTTTACCTGTTGAACAACACTCAAAAAGTTCGCACCAGCACGGTCCATTTTATTCACGAAACCAATACGTGGAACATGGTATTTGTTCATCTGACGCCATACAGTTTCAGACTGTGGCTCTACACCTCCAACAGCACAGAAAAGCGCAACAGCACCATCCAATACACGCAATGAACGCTCAACTTCAACGGTGAAGTCTACGTGCCCCGGAGTATCAATGATGTTGATCTTGTATTGCTCGTTGAGGTAATTCCAATAAGTTGTAGTGGCCGCTGAGGTAATGGTAATTCCACGCTCCTGCTCCTGAACCATCCAGTCCATTGTTGCAGCTCCTTCGTGAACTTCACCAATTTTGTGCACCTTACCTGTGTAGTAAAGAATGCGCTCAGTCGTGGTCGTCTTTCCTGCATCAATGTGTGCAGAGATACCAATGTTGCGAGTATGTACTAATTCTTTGCTCATCTGATTATTTATCCGTTAATCATAACGATAGTTATTTCTTTTTTCGCGATAACGGGACACTTTGAATCAGTAATCTCTTCCGCAATCAATCCTGCGTCCGACTCAGTTATCCTGTAATTTTCCTTGCTCGATTTCTGCGGCAAGTCAGTGGTTATCCTGAAAAGAAAGAACTAACACTATGGGTTGACGATTTCTCGTCGTGAACTCTGTTTATCTGATCAATGCGGACTAAACCGTTTTGATCATTTTTATTAAGCTTTGAAGTGAGAGAAAGCTTTGTTTGCTTCCGCCATACGGTGGGTATCTTCCTTCTTCTTCACTGCCGCACCTTCACCTTTTGAAGCAGCGATGATTTCTCCAGCCAGCCTCTCCGCCATTGATTTCTCATTGCGGTTGCGGGAATAAGAAATGAGCCACTTAATTGTCAATGCAATTCTGCGATCCGGACGAATTTCACTTGGAATCTGGAAAGTCGCTCCACCAACACGACGGCTTTTTACTTCCACAGTTGGCATCACATTCGTCATTGCTTTTTTCCACATATCCAGACCATTTTCTTTGGTCTTCTCTTCTACCCTTGTTACCGCATCATAAAAAATACCGTAAGCAGTACTTTTATTTCCGCCATACATCAGGTTGTTCACGAAACGTGTTACCAGAGTATCGTTGAATTTAGGATCAGGAAGGAGAATTCTTTTCTTTGGTTTCGACTTACGCATTGTATTTCAGGACTGTGGATTGTGTAATGCTTTCTTTATTCAATTATTTTTTGGCTGCCGGAGCTCCTGCTTTTGGACGCTTCGTGCCGTATTTACTTCTTTGCTGCTTGCGACCCTCTACTCCGGCTGTATCCAGCGTACCACGAATGATGTGGTAACGTACTCCCGGAAGATCTTTCACCCTTCCCCCACGAATCATCACAATAGAGTGCTCCTGAAGATTGTGTCCCTCACCAGGAATATATGCAGTTACTTCATATTTGTTCGTCAAACGCACACGGGCAACTTTACGCATTGCCGAATTCGGCTTCTTTGGCGTAGTTGTGTATACTCTTGTGCAAACACCACGACGCTGAGGACAAGAAGCAAGAGCAGGTGATTTACTCTTATCAATCAATTTTTCACGTCCCTTGCGAACTAACTGCTGTATTGTAGGCATTCTAAAACGTTTCTTTCGGGTTAAGATTCAGGTAATTAAGCGTATTTACCCCATTTTTAGGGAATGCAAAGGTACACGATCTTTTTTATTTACCAAATCCTGTTGATAAAATATTTTCAACAAATCGCCTGAAAATCTGAGATAAAGAAGGAATGGTATTCGTCTGGTACCGACTTATCCACAAATGATTGTATAAAACAGTTTCAACAAAAAAGAACACTACAATTACCGGGTTTTGGGTTATTAATTTCTTGATTTTTTTACAAAAAAGGCACTATTAGAATTTATATTCAGTTTTACAGGCCAAAAAGGCCCTAATTTCGGATGCACTGATCGCATGGAACACACAAAATCCTGTTCTAAAAAATCAATATTTAAGGGTTTGAAAAAAATTAAAAGGAAAAGCACCCAAAACAAAAAATCCCGTCCTATCAGAACGGGATGTCATTAATTTCTCTAAATATTTTTAAGCAACCTTTAGCTTGTTGACGTTTGATTTGGCAAACTTCTCTTTGGCATAAGATAAGGTCACATGGAAATCTTTCACCCCTTGTTTAGCTGTCGGCAGCTCAAACATTGAATCCAATAAAATGGCCTCACAAATAGACCTCAGTCCGCGTGCCCCAAGTTTGAACTCAAATGCTTTTTCAACGATAAAATCAAGAACTGCTTTGTCAACATTGAGGGTGATCCCTTCTAATTGAAACAATTTCTCGTACTGTTTCATCAGAGCATTTTTAGGCTCAGAAAGAATCGCACGAAGAGTAGCCTTGTCAAGAGGATCCAAATGAGTAAGAACAGGCAAACGCCCGATTAACTCAGGGATAATTCCAAATGATTTAAGATCAACCGGTGAAATGTATTGCAGGTAATTCGCTTTATCAATGGTATCATTGTCCTTGCCGGCTTTAAATCCAATGGCATTTGCCTGCAATCTCTTTGCAATCTTCTTGTCAATACCGTCGAACGCCCCGCCACAGATAAACAAAATGTTTTGCGTATCCATGGTGATCATTTTCTGTTCAGGATGTTTACGGCCTCCTTGTGGCGGAACATTTACTACTGAACCTTCAAGCAATTTTAGCAAGGCTTGTTGCACTCCCTCACCACTCACATCTCGTGTAATGGAAGGATTGTCACTCTTCCTTGCTATTTTGTCGATTTCATCTATGTACACAATTCCTCTTTCCGCTGAGGCCACATCATAATCTGCAGCCTGCAACAAACGTGTGAGGATACTCTCCACATCTTCACCGACGTACCCGGCTTCAGTGAGCACGGTTGCATCGGCAATACAAAATGGAACATTGAGCATTTTCGCAATAGTCCGTGCCAGAAGTGTTTTTCCTGTTCCGGTTTCTCCGACAAGAATGATGTTGGATTTTTCAATCTCCACTTCATCCTGCTTCTTAATCTTCGCGGAAATTCTTTTGTAATGGTTATATACAGCTACAGCCAATACCTTTTTCGCTTCATCCTGACCGATCACATATTGATCCAGAAACTTCTTGATTTCTGTTGGCTTTAAAAGTGTAAGATGTCCATTGATGGTATTTTTCAACTTGCTGTTCATCTCATCATTGAGAATGTTCTGAGCTTGTTGAATACACTGATCACAAATATGCCCGGTAATACCTGCTATTAATACGTAGGTTTCGCTTTTATCGCGTCCACAAAACGAACACTTAATCTCCTTTTGATTTTTCATAAAAATCAGCGAATGCTTAAAAAATTTAAACGCAAGCTAAAGAAAATAGTTCAATCCGGTAAACTATTTAGCTTTTAAGCTTGCGTTTTTAATGAAATTTCGAATTATTTCCTGCCGACTTATTTCTTGCGGGTCAGGATTTCATCTATCATCCCATAAGCTTTGGATTCCTCCGCAGTCATCCAGTAATCACGGTCTGAATCTTTCCAAACTTTATCGTACTCCTGACCGGAATGGGTGGCAATAATTTCATACAACTCTTTCTTCAGCTTCTGAATTTCACGGGCAGTGATTTCGATATCCGAAGCCTGTCCTTCCGCTCCACCCATTGGCTGGTGAATCATAATACGCGCATGCTTCAATGCAGCGCGCTTTCCTTTTGTACCTGCACACATTAATACGGCTGCCATAGAAGCCGCCATCCCTGTACAGATAGTCGCAATCGCAGGTTGCACAAATTGCATGGTATCATAAATACCCAAACCTGCATACACTGATCCGCCCGGACTGTTCATGTAAATCTGAATATCCTTCTTTGCATCAACAGATTCCAAAAACAACAATTGTGCTTGTATAATATTCGAAACATAATCGTTGATACCTACTCCAAGGAAGATAATCCTGTCCATCATAAGTCGGGAAAATACATCCATTGTTGCAATGTTTAGCTGACGCTCTTCAATGATGGTTGGTGAGATATAATCTGCTCTCACCGCCGAAACAAATGAGTCGACGGATAAACTGCTGATGCCACGATGCTTCACGGCATACTTTCTAAATTCATCTGAATAATTCATAGTTCTCCTTAACGTTTATTTATTTTAATACTATACAAAGTGACGTATGTAGCTGAAAATTATTTTCAGCTTATCAAAATTACTTTCCGTATGGTCTTGACCCGAACATCCTGAAAATAGTTTTCAACAACAGCCTTATCTTCTTGAACCCATGCAATATTGAGGAATATAAGGATGAGTCATTCCCAATGGAATCAACACGCATTCTTCATTATCCTGATGATGCACAAATAACAAAGCGGAAAATAGATTAGAATATTCCCCTGCTTTTTGAAGTCTTTCGCTTATTTGTTAAGAACGATTGTCCGGCTTGTACGGCTGCCGTCGCGTTTTGTTATTGCAAAAAAAAGAAACATACTTTTTGAATCCTCTATTGTCAAATCAATCAGATTCTGCTCAGGATTGCGAATGCTCTTCAATAATTGTCCGGTCGAATTGTAAATGTCCAACCTTTCATTTTCTTCCGGATCCGAAAATGCAATATGCAGCGTTCCTTCAGATGGATTCGGATAAATCATAATTTCATCTTCAGCCATTCCATTTTCGCCATCCATTCCATTTACAATTTCACACATCTCATAGATACTCAAGGACTGTGCATTGGATAACCACAAACACCTGTTATGCCATACCAACCCGTTGGGATAATGCCCCCCGGGAATCGGAAACGAATCGAGCACCTGGAAATTCATATCGAATTTAAAAAGATAATCCCCATTAGTCGGGGGCTGATTGTTTGCTGTGATCCAAAAATGTGATCCGTCAAATGCAAGTCCATGACTGAACAATGCATGATTTGGAAATTGTGTTACAACGTGACAAAGCGTATCGAGAACAAAAGTTGTGTCCGTGCTGCCAATCCAAAACATGTTTATCCAAAGCTGATTATTAAGAAACATCATTCCATGGGTGAAATCAGAAGGAACAGGATGCACAAACGATTGCAGAATTACTTTATTCACCGGATCAATTTTCAGAATGGTATGACCCAGATAACTTTGAGCTACCCACAAACTCCCGTTTCCATAGGTAATCCCATCAATGGATACTCCCAGTTGTGTATCCATTGAATCAAGGATTTGACCATTCAAGGGAGAAATTTTATATATCCATCCCGTTGGTCCTCCGGCCCAAATATTTTGTCCTTCAAATGTGATATCTCCTATCCATGACATTGCCGGCGAAATAAATGGATACTGAAGATTTTCTATTCTTTCAGAATATCTTTTGTCAATGTTCCCTTGAATTATTCCGCTTTGGTCATCATCAATTGTCTGACCGAAAGAAGTTCCGGACATCAGATAAAAGATAAATAAGGGAACAAAAAATTTAAAAGTGGATATCATATCTAATCTGGGTATCGGAATTTCATTCACTGCGCTTAGTAAATGTACATAATCCCGTACGATTGCAACAGACTTTCCTCAGCTAAAATAAAAAAAGCCGGATGAATGTCCGGCTTTTGATAGAGTTCATTGACTTGATATTAATGGTGGTGATGCTCCTTTTCATGTGCTGTTTGTTCACTGAGCTTAGCAACAAAATCAGCATACGGCATTTCAATCATGTCAAGCTTTACTTCTTTCTTAAGAATATCGAAAACTTTATTTTCACGAATGCTGCGTTCCAACTTATCGTAATTCCCCTCTTCATTCAGGTAACGCATAGAAATATCTTCCAAACGCTCAGGCTCCATTTCATAGTAACCGTACTGAGCAAATTGCTGACGAATGACCTGTCGAGAAAGATCCTTCACCTCGTCTTCTGTCACTTCAACAGAATGAACTGCTGACAATTTATTCTGGATAAGATTCCACCTCAAATCTTCCGAAACATGGTAGTATTCATGTTCAAAAGTCGCTTCATCCATTTGCTTCTCCTGATTTGCTTTCAGCATTCTTTTCAGAAAAGCATCCGGCAAAGGAATATTCATTTCTTCGAGGAAAATATTGCGTAAATCTTTTTTCAATTTTCTATCACTCTCCTTTTCAAAATAGGATGCGATACCTTCTTTAATTTTCGCTCTGAATTCTTCTTCACTGTTCACTACACCCTCACCATATACTTTATCAAAAAGTTCCTGATTCAATTCAGCTTTTTCAATCTGGTTAATTGTCATCACCGTGAACTGATAATCGGATTCCAGGGATGGAGATCCTTTTTCAAGTTTTAACAAAGCGGAGAGTTCAGCCTCACTCCGAAGAATTTTGCCCGGATTGATACGCACAATGTCTCCCTTTTTTAATCCGATCAACGGCTTGCGATCCGCAACTTCCTTTACCATTTCGATTGAAAGAGTAGTTGTGGTCTTATGCCCACCTTCTTTCAAATTTCCTGTCTCATCCAACTCATTGAATTCACCGTACAAAATATTGGTTTCATCAGAAATTTCCGGATTGGAAAATTTTCCATAGCGTCTGCGAATATCAGAGATGTCATCTTCCGCCATTTTCTCATCCACCTTCACCAGATAATACGGAACTTTCTTTTTCGGCATGTTCACCTCAATAGATGGCGCAATACCGAGCTCATACATAAATTCAAATGCATTGCCCTCTTCAAAAGCCTGTTCTTTCTCACCTTGCTTTGGCAATGGAGTACCGATCACTTCCAGTTTATTGTCATAAATGTATTTTCCCAAAGATTCGGAAAGCAACTTATTCAGTTCATCCACCAGGACAGCTTTGCCATACATTTTTTTAATAATACCTGCAGGAACTTTTCCCGGACGAAATCCCGGAACATTCGCCGTCTTCTGATATTGACGAATAACTTGTCCTACACGATCCTGATAATCTGCCGGCTGAAGCTCGATCTTCACGACAGCATTCAAATCATCAACTTGTTGTTTTGTGATATTCATGTTTCTTTCTCTAAAATAGTCTGACTCAATTCCCGGCAAATAAATAGTATGTTCAAAATTTGGATTCCGGATCCGGAATGCCGGGATTCAATATGTGCGCATGGAGGGACTCGAACCCCCACGCCTTGCGGCACCAGAACCTAAATCTGGCGTGTCTACCAATTTCACCACCTGGGCAGCTCGGCTAGCGCCTGAATCTCTGGCGTTTGCTGAGGCCGCGAACTATAAATAGCGACTCAAGGCTTGTCAACGCGCAAACTGGATATATTTGTGGGTTTGTCATAATGACTACCCTATAATTGGATGCAGATGGCATCCAGCCAATGATAGGCAGCCAGGTGGTTGCTTTTTTCACTACAGGACAACTCCTTTGACCAAACGTAAAGCCCCGCATCAAGACGCTTTTGCCGCTCGCGAAGCTGAGAAATACGAAAATCCCATTCCCAGCCGCGAGTACATTTTGGATCTGCTCGATAGCGCTTCAGAGCCTATCACCCACCCGCAAATGTGCGAGATTCTCAACCTTACGGATGAAGACCAGATTGAGGCGCTGCGCCGTCGCCTGATCGCCATGGCGCGCGATGGTCAGCTGATTAGCAACCGCAAAGATGCTTATCTCCGTCTCGATAAAATCGATGTAATTCGCGGGCGTGTTCAAGGCCATAAAGATGGTTATGGTTTCGTGATTCCAGCAAATGGCGGCGAAGATATTTATTTGCACAATCGCCAAATGCGACGCGTATTTGATGGCGATGAAGTCTTGGTGCGTTTGTCCGGCGAGCAATATCGCGGCAAAGAAGAGGGTGCGATTGTCGAGGTTTTAGCGCGTAACACCACGCAATTGGCGGGGCGCTTTTTTAATGAAGATGGCGTGCAGTTTGTGCGGCCGGAAAATGCGCGCATCACGCAAGATATTATGATTCCATT
>CALMQM010000072.1 GCA_937871435.1 uncultured Bacteroidota bacterium
AGTATTAAGTATTAAGTACCAGGTATTTGGTATCAGGTACAGAGTAGGTATTGTATCAGATTAAGGAATTACTAAACACAAAACCAACAACCATCAACCATAAACCATAAACCATCAACCATAAACCATCAACCAACAACCATCAACCATCAACCATCAACCATCAACCATCAACCAAAACCAACAATGACATTCGACCAATTACATCTGATAGAACCCATTCTGAAAGCGCTGAAAAATGAAGGCTACACAACTCCTACTCCTATTCAGGAACAGGCGATTCCGGTGGTTTTGAAACATCATGATTTGTTGGGATGTGCTCAGACAGGTACAGGAAAAACAGCAGCGTTTGCTATTCCTATTTTACAGTTATTACATGCAGAAAAACACCATCCGGGTCACAGGACTATAAAGGCATTGGTACTTACTCCTACACGCGAATTGGCTCTGCAGATTTCTGAAAGCTTCGGCGCATATGGTAAATTTACAGGCCTAAAGCATGCTGTTATTTTCGGAGGTGTTTCTCAACACGCGCAAACTTCAGCTCTTCGTACCGGAGTGGATATTCTTGTTGCTACGCCGGGAAGATTGCTTGATCTCATGGGACAACGTTTCGTTCATCTGCAGCACTTAAAATTCTTTGTACTGGACGAAGCAGATCGCATGCTGGATATGGGTTTCATCAACGACGTAAAAAAAGTCATTGCAGCCATTCCGGAAAAACGTCAGACTCTGTTTTTCTCCGCTACCATGCCTCTTGAAATAGCAAGTCTTGCGGATACGATTTTGAAGAAACCTGTTCGTGTAGAAGTAACACCTGTCTCCTCAACCGCGCAAAAAATTCAGCAATCGTTGTATTATGTGGATAAAGGGAACAAGAAAAGATTATTGATTGATTTGTTGAAAGACCAAGCCATTACGTCAGCTCTGGTTTTTACGCGAACAAAAAGAGGTGCTGATGTTGTTGCAAGGGATTTGAGCAAAGCAGGTATTCATGCTGAAGCAATCCACGGGAATAAATCACAAAATAACAGGGTGCGAGCGCTCAGCAATTTTAAATCGGGTAAAACAAGAGTTTTGGTTGCGACGGATATAGCAGCACGTGGCATCGACATTGACCAGCTTTCACATGTCTTCAATTATGAAATCCCCAACATCTCAGAAACGTATGTTCACCGGATCGGAAGAACCGGCCGTGCCGGAGCTGAAGGAATTGCAATTTCATTTTGTGACAGAGATGAACAGCCATACATCAGAGATATTCAAAAATTAATCAACAGAACTATTCCGGTTGTTGAAAATCATCCTTATCCAATGCAGGGAAATTCCGGTAAAGAAAATTCCAATCAGAAAACAACCAATCAGTCTAATCAACAGAAAAAGAAAAAGCAGGGACAAGGATCACATTCCAAGCCGGCTAATCAGAACAATTCGCAGAACAAACCTGTTAAGAAGAATTCCTCTGATCAGGGAAAATCTAACAAGCCACGTCACGGCAGAAAAAAGAGAAGCTGGTAAACAGCGTTCCATAAAGTTTGGCTTAGCAATCGACTCGAAACAGACCCAAAAAACTGTGCAGTTCATAGCATATTGTTGCGGAGAGTATATAAAACTTCTGCAGTATTTTATCGAGGTCGTGAATAGATTGATGAATACTATTTTCAGTGTAACAGGAATTATATTTCAGTCCTTTAATACATTTTCCATATAATTCTTACACATGCGTGTTATGCGATTGCTTCTCAGCATATCCGCTTCAAAACACTTTTGCAATAAAATCCATACATCCTGACTTAGTTGTGAATAAAATGCAATTCATCTGTGCGAGCCGGATTATCGTCATTTAGTTGAATTTGAGTTTGAGAATTCATTACCACAATCCAATCATCACTTAGTTTGCATAAAGGCTGCGTTGTACCTATATTTAGTTTCAATTTGTGCGAGCTATCATCACTGCTCCACGTACCATCAGTTCTGACACCGGAAATCGTAGCAGTTAATTGTCCACCACTTGAAAATACAAAAACATACCCTGATAAATCGGCAGAGTGATCATCACCACTTTCAATAAAACGAGAAACCCTCCAGCTACCCGATGTAATATTTCCGGATACATTAGGATTGCTGCTTCCTCCGGAAGAATTGTCATCCTTCTTACAACCTGTGATGAAGATAAGGCTGCCTAAAATAAGAGTGCCAAGAATTATTTTTGCTTTTTTCATTTTATTCTTTTTTAGTTTGTAACTCTGATATTGATGATGTAAACATAGTTTCAAAACACGCCTCATCAAATAAATTATAACTGAACCGGAAAAAAAGCCCTCTCAATCAGGATTAACAAAACCTTACACTCTTTATGACAAATCAAAAATTCGTTAATGTTCTCATTTATCAATAAATTCATTCAAACTCCGTTTTTTTATAAGTATCTTTCCTAAGTCAAACCATGGAAAATTCCCGCATCGCATTGATCATTGACGATGAGCAGGACATCTGTTACCTGCTCGGAAAAATGCTGGCATCCAGGTCACTGCAAACACATACAGCCTCATCCATAACAGAAGGATTACACAAGCTGGAAAAGTACAACCCTTACCTCCTCTTCCTTGACATTCATCTGCCGGATGGTTCAGGATTGGAACACATTAAAAAAATCAGATCCTCTCATCCCAAAACAATCATTGTAGTGATGAGTGCCTATGACAGCCATTCCGAACGTAGTCATGCGAAGGAACACGGTGCTGATTTTTTTCTTCCAAAACCATTTCAACGTGAAATGGTCGATGAACTTATCAATACATCATTTCTAAAAGCCTGATAAATCAGAACGAATTTGGAAAAAACAAAAACCATATTACTCATCGATGACGATATCGATACCTGTACTTTGCTGTCAAAGTTACTGGAACGAAACGGCTACACTGTGCGCTCTGCTCACAGTGGACGTTCTGCATTGTTATTATTAAAAGAACAAACTTTCGATGCTGTATTCTGTGATTTTCGTCTTGGCGACATGGATGGAATTGAAATACTCAGCGGCATCAAATCCATTCACCCGGAATTACCTGTGATCATCATAACAGGTTATTCTGATATCCGAACAGCCGTGAATGTCATTCGCAGTGGTGCATTTGATTACATCGCTAAACCGCTTATTCCGGAGGAAATATTAATTCAACTGCGTAAAGCAATTTCTTCATCTAAATCCGGAGAAACTGCTCCAACCGCCACACATAACTCCTCTCCTACGCCTGTTGGATTTGTTGTTGGTACAAGTCCGCAAAGTGTGGAAATTGAAAAACAAATTCAATTGGTTGCACCTACAAATTTCAGTGTCATCATATTTGGAGAAACAGGGTCAGGCAAGGAAGCAGTAGCGAGATCCATACATGACAAAAGTAAACGTGCAGGAAAACCCTTTATAGCACTTGACTGTGGCGCACTGCCAAAAGACCTTGCAGGAAGTGAATTGTTTGGTCACGAGAAAGGTGCCTTTACCGGCGCTTTGTCAGCTAAAACAGGACAGTTTGAAATGGCTGAAGGCGGGACTTTGTTTCTGGATGAAGTTGCCAATCTGCCATACGATATTCAAACATTGCTCTTGCGTGTTGTGCAGGAAAGGAAAATGAAAAAAATCGGAGGAACAGCTGAAATCTCCCTGGATGTACGCATCCTGGTAGCATCGAATGAAAATTTATCGGAAGCTGCCAGAAAAGGAAAGTTCAGAGAAGATTTGTACCATCGCTTCAATGAATTCAGCATTCACCTCTCCCCGCTTCGTGAACGCAAAGAAGACATTCTCCCTCTTGCAATGCATTTTCTGAAAGATGTAAACAAAGAATTGCAAAAAAACATCAACGGTTTTGAGAAAGAAGTAATCGATGCTTTTCTACACTA
The DNA here is from genome assembly GCA_937871435.1 of uncultured Bacteroidota bacterium. Classification (GTDB taxonomy): domain Bacteria; phylum Bacteroidota; class Bacteroidia; order AKYH767-A; family 2013-40CM-41-45; genus JADKJP01. The sequence continues at coordinate 3,898 of CALMQM010000072.1, forward strand.
TTCCTGGCCGGGAAATATCAGGGAATTGAAAAATGTAGTAAAACGTGCAGCTCTCTTGTCACAGTCAGCACACATTCAAATGCACAACTTGCCATTGGAAATTTCCAATCCATCCCGTTTTATGGAAAACGATGCGCAGGTTACAGACCCCTCTTCTAAGCCATCCAATGATCTTCGCAGCGCATCGATGGAAGCGGAATACAATACCATTTTGGAAGTATTGAAAAAAGTGAATTTCAATAAATCAAAGGCAGCTGAATTGTTGAACATCGACAGAAAGACTTTGTACAACAAGATGAAAGCATACAAAATGGTCCACGAATCCAATGATAGTGAGGAGTAATAAATCGGTTACCATGAGTAGTGCAACATCTCAATCAGAGAGCGGAGGAGTAAATGTATTTGTGCCAAGAATTAAATTCAAAGTACCTGACAGGATCGTTTGGTTGATTGCAGCGGTTTGTGCAATGCCTGTGTTGTTGAATATTATCGGGATTGATTTCGGGTATATTGGTGACAAACTGGATCCTTATAAGATCACCCAGCTTTATCAATTTGAACAGGAAACGGCCTTGCAGGAAATTTTGCGAGGCAGGTATGTGCATACCATTTTTGTTTCCATATCGATCACCATATCATTTCTGACAATTCTCCTTGCATTCATTGACTTTAGAATAAAAGGTGAACTCAGTACTCCTATTGTAGGTGTTGCATTATTCTGTTCAGGATTGTTTGACACATTTCATGTTCTTGCGGCAACACAAATTATTCATACGCAAACACAACAATTTTACCTCACCTCCTTCACCTGGTTTTTTTGCCGTCTCTTTCATGCCTCCATTCTCATTCTTGGAACCGGAATATTTCTAGCCCGTCCGGGTGCATTCACGGAGGCAGGACAAAAGAACAGAAAGCGTACTTTTTTATTCATCACAGTATTATTCGTAGGGCTTACGCTCTTTACGATAGCAATGTTGTATCTCGGCAATGACATTCCGAAAATGTTGTATCCATACAGGAACCTCGCCCGCTCCTATGATTTATTGCCATTGATTCTGTATGCATTATTGGGGTTGTATATTCTGCCGCGTTTTCAGGAACGCTTTCCTTCCCTTTTTGCTCAGACATTATCGCTGAGTATGATTCCGGCGGTGGCTACGCAATTGTATATGGTTTTCGGATCAAATGAACTGTTCGATAACAATTTCAATATTTCGCATTTCATGGCAGCTGTTACTTATATCATTCCATTTATAGGTATCAGTATGAATTACCTTCAGACACATCGGAGCGAACAAGAGGTAATCCGGAAACTTCACTCTGAAGTTGCAGTACGGCAGGGCGCTGAAGAAAAACTTAGTGGTATATTAAACAGTTCGCCTTCTGCCATCATGGCTTTTACTGTCAATAAAAACAAAGAAGGCAAGACGATTGATTATTCCTGGACGATTGCCAATCCGGCGATGAAAAAATTATTTGGTCTTGATGCTTCAGAACTTCCGGGTGCAAAGCTCTCCGACAAACTTCCGGAAATGATTGAAGAAGGTTGGATGGAGATACTCGAACCTGTTATTCGTTCAGGTGAATCAATCAGTCATGAATATTTCTCACAAGCTTTTAAAAAATGGTTTCATCTGGTAGCAGTTCCCTTAAAAAACGGACTCGCACTCACTGTTAGTGATATTTCACGTAGAAAAAATACTCAGCAGGAATTGTTGACAGCGGAAAGACTTGCCATCACCGGAAAACTTGCAAGAGTGATTGCTCACGAGGTGAGAAATCCATTGACCAATATTCATCTCGCGGTTGCTCAGCTTAAAACCGAACTTCCACCTGATTCCGATGTAAATTTATATCCTGATATCGTAGAAAGAAATGCAGGTCGGATAGATTTGTTGATTTCTGAGCTGCTGAACAGTTCAAGGCCTGAACAAATTCAATCCTTGTCATGCGATTTGAATGTACTTGTACTCGAAACGAGAGAACTTGTGCGAGACAGAATGCAACTGAAGAATATCACGCTTGACTTGCAACAACACCAGGGAGCATTGCTGATTCATGCAGATCCGGCCCGCATAAGAACCGCTTTACTGAATATCATGTTAAACGGAATTGAGGCGATGGAAGAAGGAAAAGGTATTTTAAAAATTAAAACTTTTATTGAATCTGAAGAAGCCATTGTGAAAATATCTGACAATGGTACCGGTATCAAGGCGGAAGATTTACCTCAGCTCTTCGACCCTTTCTTTTCAAATAAATCAAAAGGTATGGGACTGGGACTTACAACCACCCAAAATATTATCCAGTCGCATAACGGGAGTATTCATGTTGAAAGTGAATTTGGAAACGGAACAACATTCGTGATCCGATTTCCGCTTACATTTTAAGTACTCGTGTGTATAAAAAACAAGAAGCCCTCCCGGTCAAAGGAGGGCTTCTAAAAGTGGTTGTTGTTCCCGTACGTGAAAAGCGAAGAGGAAACACAATAAACGGGGATTATTTGTCTACCACAACAACCAGGTATTTACTAGCTGCCCAGAATTTCTCCGGGTTAGTAATCAGGATGTCATTCACCTGATTTCCTTTGTGTTCGATTGTATAACTTTCAGACGGATGATTGGTCAGAATCCGTGCATCTTTTGCTTCAACAGGGATAGTTTGAACTTTGGTAATGTCGATCGCTGTGAAGGCATCTTTGTTGAAATCTGAATTTACTTTTTTAGTGGCTCCAATTCCCAATACTCCACCTTCTTTTTTCATTACTTGTTTGCTTTGCAACTCTTTAAAGGTTCCGGTAGTGTAATAAGCCTGATTCAAACGGTTGGTTTGTTCCAGAATCACTTCCTGTTTAGAAGTGTTATCCGCAGTGAGAGTAACTACATCAGTGTTCAACTTTTCAACTTTTGTATTCATCTCAGCAAGTTGATTGTTCAAGTCAACCATTTGTTTGTCTTTTTCTTCAATCTGAAGATTCAGTTTCTCAATCATAGCCTGGAAGCCGGTGATTTTGATGTTTGATTTCTTCAAACTTGCTGACAAAGCCGCGATTTTTTTCTTGTTCTCGCTCATCAGGTCATTGATGGCTTGAATGTTTTCAAGAATACGTTGCTTTTGCGTAGATTTCAGTTCACCATTAGAAGCTGATTCAGCAACGAGTGTTTGCTTTTTATCAATGGCTGCCAGATTATTTTCAATCTCATTGAATGAAGAAAGGAAATCGGTAATAGTTGAGTCCTTGTATTCAAGAGAAGATGATAAAGCAGTCTTTTCCTGTTGTAATTTGTCCACATCCGCTTTGTAATCATGACATCCTGATGCCATAACTACTACGATGGCTGCAAATAAGATCTTTTTCATAGCTTTTAGATTTTAAGGGTTGAAACGTACTTGTGTCAATGTTGTTTCAATGGAGGATATGATTACCGTGCCAAAATTCAATTTTGCCTTGTTCTGCTGGTTTTCATTGAATTAAAAGATGAGTGGCTGATACAAGAATTCAATTGCTTCCTCAGATTGGGGAATATCTTCCACACCTCTTTGTCATTTCCACTCATTCATTTACTCATTTCATAAAAAGAGGCCTAAAAATGCATCCAGCATTATTGATTTGCCTGCGGTACAGTCATTGGATAAAAACACTCAAATCCCACACCATGAAAAAGTCAATTTATAAAGGCAAAAAAACTGTTCGTGAAATGATCGGATTTATCTCCAGACGATACCCGGTACTTTTCCAGAGTCTGGGCGAGAAACAAATCAATGATATCCTGAGAAAACAAATGCGTAAGGATGGAGAACCCGGATCAGGCGATGGGATGCATTGAAGACTGAATCAATGGAGTGCTGACAGCATTGATGAAATACAAGAAATAATCGGATCGGTGCATTTTCGGATTTCAGGGAGATTTCTATATTGCAGAACTCTAACCCTGAACTAAAATGAAAAAACTCTTACTCCTCCTTGTATGTAGTCTATGGTTCACGCTGAAAGTTTCAGCGACTTGTTCTCCCGGATATTCGGAGATTATTGTAAGCATCGTTCCTGATGCATTCCCTACTGACATTACCTGGACCCTCACTGATTCGAGTGGCACAGCTATCGCTTCCAACGGAGCGGTGGGTGATACGATTTGTATTCCAAGCGGATCGTGTCACACCTTTACTATTTACGACAGCTTTGGTGACGGTTTCAATACTCCGGGTGGCTACTGGCTGTATGTTGATGGAAATCTGGTGGCCAATGGTGGCAACTTTGGATTCCAGGCAACCTATTCACTGAACTGCCCGGCAGGTATGCATTGTACCAGCGCGATTCCGATTACTGACGGCTCCTACTCTGCTCCATTTGATGACACCTGGTACTCTTATACACCGGCTGTTTCAGGCACCTACAACATTTCAACCTGTAACAACAATACTTGCGATACTAAAGTCTGGGTATACAGTACTTGTCCTGCACAACCTTATGCGGAAGGTCCTCCCGGCTCATATGCTTACAATGATGACAACAATTGCGGTACACAGGCAAACCTGGATGTAATTTTTGTTGCCAACATTACTTATTTCATTCGCATCGGCGATAATATGGATCAATGCAGCGGACCAATTAATTTCGATCTGTCTTATGTCGGACCAATCTCAGGCTGTATGGATCCCAATGCTTGCAATTACAATCCGGCTGCAACTGTTGACGATGGAAGTTGTATTTACAATGGTAACCCGGGATGTGCAGGTCCTGATTTACAACTCGATTCTATTGCCTTCCTGAATAGTCTTGGTATCCAGTCACAAGTTGCCGGAACCTGCGATATCGACGAAGGTTGTGTCACCGGTTATGGTACCCGGTATGTAATTTCTTTTACTTCCAAAATCAATAACATCGGTTCCCTCGATTTTTACATCGGAGATCCTTCTTCTAATCCCGGTATGTTCAACACAAACAATTGTCATGGACATGCACACTATGAAGGCTATGGCGATTACCGTCTGTTCGACAGTAACGGAAACCTTGTTCCTGCCGGACATAAAAACGGATTCTGTGTGATGGATCTTTGCGGATTCGGTCAATACAATTGTGGTATGATGGGAATTTCTGTAGGTTGCTACGATGCTTACGGTGCAGGAACACAATGCCAGTGGCTGGATATTACAGATGTTCCTGAAGGCGATTACCGTATCGCTGCCATTATCAACTCACATCACCTTCCGGATGCTATGGGCCATTATGAAACGAACTACCTGAATAATGCTCTTCAGGTGTGTATGCATATCTCACGGAATGGCGGAGTACCCTCCTATACAATTCTTCCAAATTGTACCCCGTTTGTAGATTGCAGCGGAGTACCGGGTGGAACAGGTGAACTGGATTGCAGCGGAATCTGCAACGGTCCGGGTGTATATGGTGATGCATATTCTGATGGTACACTCAATGCCGGCGACGTAGATACTTACATGGATATTATTCAATCCAATATGCCTCCATCCAGTTGTTATGACTTAAATGCGGATGGAGATATTTCGGTGATTGATGCTGCATCCATCAACTGGTGTATGCATGGTAGCAATTCACATCCCGGCGGCAGTTATCACAACCATTGCCACTTCCCAAGAAACATTGTGAATCCGAATGACCTGGTAGGTTTGTCTATTGACAATATTAATTACACAGACAACTATGTTGACATTGCCATTTCCAATCCATCAGCTAAAATCAAAGCATATCAATTCACGATGAGCGGAATCAATATCAGCAGCGTCGTGAGTCTTGCCGATCCTGTTTTATTCCCGCTTGATCTTCGTTTCATTCCGAGTACCAACGAAGTGATTGCGATCTCAATTGAAGATTCTGCTTTGGGACGTGCCAACAACCAATTGCTGGTGAGAATTTATTACAGCTCTGTAACAGATACTTCCATCTGTATTAGCTCCATCAAAGACCTGGTAAATCAGGATGCGGAACAAACAACTTTCTTCCTGGCAAACAACTGCAGACCTGCATTAAACACCGGCTTGGCTTCCATCTTTAAACCAGCGGATCTTGTAATTCTTCCGAATCCTGCCAATGATAAAGCTTTCCTGCATCTTTCTTCAGCAGACAAAGGAATTAAAGAAGTTGAGTTGACGGATGCATCCGGAAGAACGATTGCTGTTCCGGTTCAGTCTGTGCGCGAATTCTGGTATGAAATGGATCTTTCCTCATTGTCGGGTGGAGTTTACATTCTTACAGTTCGCTCTTCAGAAACGTACGGTGTAACACGATTCGTGAAACTCTGACAAATCATCAAAAACAGAAAAGAAAGGCGCAGGATTCCTCCCGCGCCTTTTTTTATACATCGGTTACAATACTATGTCAACTTTAGATACAGGTTTGCGTCTTGATTTATGCTCAAATTTTTGTTCCGCAAGAATCATGTTTTCAATTCCTTTCAACAAAGCATCGGCATTGTAAGAAATAGAATCTATTCCCTGTTGAATTAAAAACTGTGCGAATTCAGGAAAATCACTTGGTGCTTGTCCGCATAAGCCAATCTTTTTCCCCGCCTTATGTGCTTCATGAATCACATTTGAAATCATCTTCTTCACAGAAGGATTATTTTCATCAAATAATTCCTGAACAGTGGAAGAATCTCTGTCAAGGCCAAGTGTTAATTGCGTAAGATCATTCGATCCGATGGAAAAACCATCAAATACATTGGCAAAATCTGCCGCCTGTATCACATTGCTTGGTATTTCTGCCATCACGTAGATCTCCAACTGATGCACTCCGCGTTTCAATCCGAATTCTTCCATGAGATTAACGACTTTGCGTCCTTCTTCAACTGTCCGGCAAAATGGAATCATCAATTTAACATTGGTGAATCCCATTTCTTCTCTCACCTTTTTCATCGCCATACATTCTAGACGAAAACCTTCCCGATACTTTTCATGGTAATATCTTGAAGCTCCCCTGAATCCTAACATCGGGTTTTCTTCTTCCGGCTCAAATTGTTTTCCTCCAATCAGGTTTGCATATTCATTCGTTTTGAAATCGCTCATGCGTACAATCACCTCCTTCGGATAAAATGCAGCCGAGATTGTGGCAACTGCTTGCGAAAGCTTGTCGACAAAAAATAACTTCTTATCCGGATAATGTAAAGTCAGAATATCAATTTCTTTCCTGGCCTTTTCGTCAATCAATTCATCGTATTTAACCAATGCCATCGGATGAATACGGATCGCGTTGTTGATGATGAACTCCAGACGCATCAGTCCAATCCCTTTATTGGGATAAAAAGACAGGCGAAAAGCCTGATCAGGATCTCCAAGAATCAACATAGGTGCGGTTACAGGAATTTTTAACTGACGCAGATTTATCGATCTTTCTTCCCATTGCAAATTACCATCATAGATGATTCCATTCTTTCCTTCCGCGCAGCTTACTGTAATAGCCTGTCCATCTTGAATTTTTTCTGTTGCATCCGTCGTGCCAACTACCGCAACAGCACCAACTTCCCTTGCAACTATTGCTGCATGACTTGTCCTTCCTCCTTTGTTGGTAACAATCGCTGAAGCTTTTTTAAGAATTGGATCCCAATCCGGATTGGTGTTATCAGTCACCAATACTTCACCTTCCATTAACTGATCCGCTTCAGCAGGTGAATGCAATATTCTGGCTACACCACTGGCAATTCCTGATCCTACCGCGCTTCCGGAGCAAAGCACTTTACTTTTTGTTTTGAGACTGAATTCTTTTTTCCAGTACGGATCTTTTCTTGAATGCACAGTTTCTGGTCGTGCCTGCAGAATGAAGAGTTCTCCACTCCTTCCATCTTTCGCCCATTCGATATCCATTGCATCACCATAATGTTGCTCAATCATCATACACCACTTTGCAAGTTGAGTAATTTCAGAATCACTCAGCACCCATCGGTTTCTCATTTCAGGATCAGTATCCGTATTTATGATTGCATTCTTCATATCTCCTTCCGGAGCATAAATCATCGTCTTTGTTTTTGATCCAAGCTTCTTGCTGATGATGGCATTTTTTCCTGCCATTAATGTCGGTTTGAAAACAGTGTATTCATCCGGATTAATATTTCCCTGAACAATATTTTCACCCAATCCCCAGCAAGCCGAAATCACAACAGTATCTCTGAACCCGCTTTCCGGTTCCAGTGTAAAAGCAATGCCGGAAGAAGCCAGATCCGAACGAACCATTTTCTGGACACCTGCAGACAAAGCCACTTTCAGGTGATCGAAACCATTGTCACCTCGGTATTTGATCGCTCTGTCATTGAACAATGAAACATAACATGACTGTACTGCCTGCAACACTGAATCTGACCCACGTCGGTTTAAAAAAGAATCATGTTGTCCTGCAAAACTGGCTGTAGGTAAATCTTCTGCTGTCGCACTGCTCCTTACCGCGACATCCGGTTCCGTATTGTTGGCATCTGACATCAATGAATAGGCATAGCGGATTTTTTCGGAAAGATCCGGAGGCATTTTCCCTTCCGCAATAAGCGCCCGGGCTTGACTTCCGATTTCCGTCAGATTGGAATACCGAACGGTATCGAGTTTAGAAATTAATTCACTTAACTTTTCATCGAGATGATTGTAACGTATAAAATACCGATATGCATCCGCTGTTGTTGCAAATCCATCCGGAACGTGGATCCCGTAACCGCTGAGGTAATTGATTAATTCACCAAGGGAAGCATTTTTTCCTCCCACTTTTGGCAAATCTGTTCTATGTAGTGTATTGAAGGGAATAATGTATGTAGTTTCCATGGTCAGAGCTTTACACAGAGATACTACAATCTCTCCCAAAATGCCATGACTTGGATTAGCTAAAAACAAAATAAAACTCTTGCATTGCAGGCAATCATAAAATAGTGAATTGTGCGGATTATCAGGTAACAAATACGCATGACGAAGCCAATTCAGGCTTCAAATGATAAGAAAACAAGATTAATCCAAAGACAGATTAGAAATTAGTGATCAACTGAATATCAAGTGTCCGAAAAAAAACAGGGCCCAATGAAGAAATACATTCTCACATATTTCTTCTGTATTGCCCACCTACTTCGAACAGGGAAGAAGTAATTTCTCCAAGCGAACAATATTTTGTTGCTTCCATCAACTGTTCAAAGATGTTTTTATTCTGAACAGCAGCATCCTGCACTTTTGCAAGCATTTCTTTTGATTTTGTTGCATGTCCCTTGTGCAGTTCTTCCAGCATGTGAATCTGGTATTCCTTTTCCTCTGTGGTTGCACGGATAACTTCACGTGGCAAAACCGTCGGTGATCCCTTCGCACTAAGGAAAGTATTCACTCCGATGATCGGGAATCGTCCGTCATGTTTCAGTGTTTCGTAATACAACGATTCTTCCTGAATTTTTCCACGCTGATACATCGTCTCCATTGCACCCAGCACGCCACCTCTTTCTGTGAGCCGATCAAACTCCGCGTATACCGCTTCTTCTACAAGATCAGTCAGTTCTTCATTGATAAATGATCCCTGCATAGGGTTTTCATTTTTCGCCAATCCGAATTCCTTGTTGATGATCAGCTGAATGGCCATCGCACGGCGTACACTTTCTTCCGTCGGTGTTGTGATGGCTTCATCGTAAGCATTTGTATGCAGTGAATTACAATTATCATAAATCGCGTACAATGCCTGCAATGTGGTACGAATATCATTGAAGTCGATCTCCTGCGCATGCAAAGATCTTCCGGATGTCTGGATATGGTATTTCAACATCTGCGATCTTTCATTACCTCCATATTTCAGCTTCATGGCTTTAGCCCAGATTCTTCTCGCCACTCTTCCGATCACCGCGTATTCAGGATCAATTCCATTGCTGAAGAAGAAAGAAAGGTTCGGCGCAAAATCATCAATGTGCATTCCTCTGCTGAGGTAATATTCCACATAAGTAAATCCATTTGCCAGCGTAAATGCCAATTGTGAAATCGGATTTGCTCCTGCTTCCGCAATGTGGTATCCGCTGATTGATACACTGTAAAAATTCCTGACTTTGTGATCAATGAAATATTTTTGAATATCACCCATCATCCGCAAAGCGAATTCAGTGCTGAAGATACAAGTGTTCTGTGCCTGATCTTCCTTCAAAATATCCGCCTGAACTGTACCACGTACTGTCTTTAATGTATCGGACTTTATTTTCGCATATACTTCTTTCGGCAACACCTGATCTCCTGTAACACCAAGGAGCATCAAACCCAATCCGTTGTTTCCATCAGGCAACGGACCCTGGTAAGCAGGCCGCAACACTCCTTTCTCTTTGTAGATCTGTTCAATCTTTTTATTCACTTCTTCCACCAGACCATGCGATTGAATGTACAATTCACATTGCTGATCAATGGCAGCATTCATAAAAAATCCAAGCAACATCGGGGCAGGACCATTGATCGTCATGGATACGGAAGTAGTCGGGTCACTCAGATTAAATCCGGAGTATAATTTTTTAGCATCATCAAGACAACAAATGCTCACACCGGAGTTTCCGATTTTTCCATAGATATCCGGTCTCCAGTCAGGATCATTCCCATAAAGAGTAACCGAATCGAATGCTGTAGACAAACGTGCCGCCGGCATTCCTTTGCTCACATAATGGAAGCGGCGATTGGTGCGTTCCGGTCCGCCTTCACCTGCAAACATCCGCGTAGGATCTTCACCTTCTCTTTTGAACGGATAAATACCTGCTGCGTAAGGAAATTCTCCTGGTACATTCTCCATCAGGGTCCATTGCAGAATTGCTCCCCAGTTTTTATAAGGTGGTGTAACAACTTTTGGAATCTGAGTGTGAGACAATGATTCCGTGTGAGTTTTTATTTTGAGAGATTTTTCTCTCACTTTAAACGTATAGACTTCGTCTTTGTATAATTTTCTTTTTGCTTCCCAGCCTTCAATTATTTTCCAGTTCTTCGGATCCAGTTCAAGTTTTACCTGTTCAAATGATTCCTGTAACAATTTAATCAGACGATCTCTGTCATCCACTTTACTTTCCCTGAGTGTCTCCATAGACAGATGCAGCGCATATAATTTCTCCGCAATTTTTCCCTGTTGCTCCGCCCATGCGGCATAACTCCTGTTGTTCTCTGTAATTTCACTAAGGTAACGCGTGCGATGAGGAGGAATCACATAAATCTTTTCCGACATTTCACGCGTAACATGGTAACCGGATTTAAGTTGTGCTCCGGTTTTTTCCACGACGCGATCCATCACCGCTTTGTAAAGATTATTCATCCCGGGATCATTGAACTGCGACGCGATCGTACCGTATACCGGCATGCTGTCATCTTCTCTGTCCCATATCTGATGATTTCTCTTGTATTGTTTCTTGACATCTCTCAACGCGTCCAAAGCTCCTCTCTTGTCAAATTTGTTTAAGGCAATGAGATCGGCAAAGTCAAGCATGTCTATTTTCTCCAACTGTGATGCGGCACCGTATTCCGGAGTCATCACATAGAGTGAAACATCACTGTGTTCAATAATTTCAGTATCACTTTGTCCGATTCCGGAAGTTTCCAGAATGATGAGATCGTATTTAGCTGCCTTCAATACGGCGACAGCTTCCGAGACATGTTTGGACAATGCAAGATTACTTTGTCGTGTTGCAAGAGATCTCATGTACACACGCGGATTACGAATCGCGTTCATGCGAATACGGTCGCCGAGTAATGCTCCGCCGGTTTTTCTTTTCGAAGGATCAACGGAAACAACACCAATGTATTTCTCCGGAAAATCAATGAGGAATCTGCGTACGAGTTCGTCTACAAGAGAAGATTTACCCGCACCTCCTGTACCGGTGATTCCCAACACAGGCGTGGTACTTTGGGCTGCCAGTTCATGCACTCGTTTCATTTCAGCTTTGGCAACATCAGGATGATTTTCAGCCGCTGATATAAGTCTTGCAATAGCTGTCCAGTTTTTTTCAAGCAGATGACCAACTTCGCCATTCAACTTTTCTCCCGTAGGTATATCACTCTTTTGTAAAAGGTCATTGATCATACCCTGCAATCCCATTGATCTTCCATCGTCAGGATGATAAATGCGGGTGATACCGTATTTCTGTAACTCTTCAATTTCAGAAGGCAGAATAGTTCCGCCACCACCGCCAAATATTTTGATGTGTCCTGCTCCTTTTTCCTTCAGTAAATCGTACATGTATTTGAAATACTCGACATGTCCGCCCTGGTAACTCGTCATCGCGATAGCCTGAGCATCTTCCTGAATCGCACAGTTCACTACTTCTTCCACACTTCTGTCGTGTCCGAGGTGAATCACTTCTGCTCCGCTGCTTTGAATAATTCTCCGCATGATATTGATAGCCGCGTCGTGTCCATCAAACAGTGAGGCAGCGGTAACAATTCGTACTTTATTTTTTGGTTTATACACTTCGGATTTACTCATGGCAGAGATTTAGGATACTTGCAAAGATAAGAGATTCAGCTGTTTTCTGAACTATGTCAGCCTTCACAAACAATTTGATTTTCAGGTGAATACTTTACATCAAAACAAAGGTCTTTTTATATAATTGGAAGTTCAGAATTCAGCAATTCATCTTTGTACTAACATTGATCATCAGTCATAGTCAGTGATTTTTATACATTTGAAACATGTCACTTGTCGAAATAAGACCGGTAAAAAGCAAATCGGATTTACGCGAATTTATTTTCCTGCCATCGAAAATTTATCACACGAGGAAGAATTGGGTTCCGCCATTGTATGTGGATGAATGGAAATTTTATGATCCAAAAGAAAATACATCACTGGCTCATTGTGAAACTATTCAATTCCTGGCTTATCAGGAGAATGTTTGTGTCGGAAGAATTATGGGTATCATTCCGCATCCTTACAATCGGCTGAAGAATGAACGAACTGCCCGGTTTTTTCAACTTGAATGTATTCAGGATCCACAGGTTTCACATGCATTGATTGAGGCTGTTGAATGCTGGTCGAAACAAAAAGCAGCCAACATACTGATTGGCCCTTTCGGATTTTCTGACAAAGATCCACAGGGATTGCAGGTGGAAGGGTTTGAATATTTACCTGTAATTGCGACGCCAACCAATCCTCCATACATGGAAGAGCTGGTCATAAAAGAAGGATTTAGCAAATTACTTGACTGCATAAGTTACAAACTCCCTATTCCGGAACCCATCCCAGCTTTTTACACTCAAATTTATGAACGTGCGTTACGAAACAACAATGTTCGCATGATCGAATTTAAAAAACGTTCAGAACTGAAGCCATATATCGTTCCCGTGTTTCGGTTAATCAACGAAACATACAAAGATCTTTTTGGATTCGTTCCACTCGAGGAAGCGGAAATGTTTGAGATGGCGAAAAAATATTTACCAATTCTGAATCCTGCATTTGTAAAAGTAATTCTGAACGATAAAAATGAACCGATAGCTTTTGTAATAGCCATGCCGGATATGAGTAAAGGAATACAAAAAGCAAAAGGAAAATTGTTTCCATTCGGATTTATTCATATTCTTTCTTCCGCTAAAAAAACAGAGCAACTGGACTTATTACTGGGAGCTGTAAAGGAAGAATACCAGGGTCGTGGGCTGACTTCCATTCTTGGTATCAAACTGATGGAAACGGCAAAAAAATACGGACTTACCTATATGGACAGTCATTTAGTTCTTGAATCCAATCTTAAAATGCGTGCGGAAGTAGAACGTCTCGGTGCTAAAATTTACAAGCGGTACAGGGTATTTATGAAAACAATTTGAAGTGTTGATTGAACAATTTGAATTACGAAATTCATACTTTTTCCCGGCTTCATTTGATCCTTTCGAACAAATTTAAGTAGACGAATTCGTATTCATAGCAACTTATAACTATTGATTTTTTTGAAATTAAACTAAATGAAACTCAAGATGAGTCAAACAACTTAATTTTAAAGTCTCCCGCTTAAATTTTCTACTTTATATTTGGTAGATTCAACTTTATTAAAAAACTGATTGTAGAATAATATTATTAAAAGAAAATTTGAAATAGCATTTCTCACAACACCATTCTCCTTGCATACGCTACAAAGGTGTTGCTCTCAAAAGGAAGTTGGGCTTTTACACGCATCTGAAGTTCCTGCACTAATTCCGGATACTTTTCTGCTATTTTTTGGATCACGCCGATAGCATACACCTTTATTGCAATGGGTGAATTCACGGATGTCATCAACTGAAAACACAACTCTACTACTCTGCTTTCCAGCGATGCGGGAATTTTTACGACACTGAAAATCTGCAAACCATTCCGAACAATCGCGTCGTGGACGGGCTGATGCATTGCAACAAGGATTTTTTGCAGGTATCCGGAAAACAATTGCGGCTGACTTTTCGCGCAATAGCCAACAGCCATCGCTGCACGCTGTGCCAGGACCGCTTCCCGCGACAAAAAACAACTCATCAATTCACGGAATCGCGCTTTGTCGGTTCCGACATATTTCACAACCTTTTCAGCTTGCTTCTTCGAATGCTTATTTAAAAATTCCTCGCGAATATTCATTTCTATCTATTCCTCTCTTTGCGCCCTCCGCGTCTTTGCGTGAAATTTTTCTCGCAAAGACGCAGAGGGCGCAGAGGATCAGGAGTATTTAGATTTTAGGTACGTCAAATATTTCCTGATATCTCCATCAAATTTTCTTTCCATCTGCAATTTCATCCTGCCTTTCATCGCATCGTAACGCTGAAAATTCAGGAAGTAAGCATTGTTTGGTTTCTTATCCCGGTAAATTCCGGCATATCTGTCTTTGCGGTGAAACGAAACAGTATCCAGGGCCTGTACAATGGAATCAATCAACGCTGATTTCAACAACTTCTTCTGTGCTTCCGGTGTATGCTCTATCGATGTGTACAATGAATCCAGCATGGTTTTTCCTTGTAACATGTGTCGTGTAAACAGATCATAATCATCTTTCGAATAAACATATTCCTTCAGTTCTTTTGATGAATCTCCATACACACTCGAAAGAAAACGAATAGCCCCCTGCTCCCCTACAAAGCTTGCCAGATTCTCATTGAAGTCCACATTACTTTTGGCATACAAAGTTGCATGCGTCATCTCGTGAATAATCAGTTCCGCAAGATGACCTTCCTTTCTCTTCAGCATATTCGACAAAATCGGATCACGAAACCAGCCCAATGTGCTCCATGCACTCACATCTCCCAGATCAGTATCGTATCCTTTTTGCTTAAGCATATACTCCAGTGTCTCCGCCTTGCTCTTGTTGAAATATCCTTTGTAAGAAACATTCCCAAGCACCGGAAACTTCCATGTATATGCCCGGATCGCATAAGGTTCACTTGCTGTCACCACCCACAGCAAGGGCTGTCCATGCTGATCATAAAGTGTAGTATAATTTTTCGAAGGCTTTAATCCCAATGAATCAATCGCGAATTTCTTCACACGATCAATGAACCGAATTTTATCTTTGATCGAATCTGATACTGTTGGATCATTCAGCAACTCATCCGTCGGCCGCGCATTTTGCACGATATGCATCTGACCCTTGAATTGTTCCCAGCCATAGGAAACCAATTCACGGTTAAACAATCCAAAAATAAAAACGCCTAAAAGCAAAACACAAAAAATCCATAAGAATACCTTCAGAAATTTTCTCATGAACGCTTTGAATTTTCTGTCATGATATTCAAACGTAAAAAACCGAAACGATGTAATTCATCCGGACTTGTTTCAATCAGTCTTAGTTCAGATTCGCCAATTGCTCTTCAATCGCTTTGATCTTTGCTTCAGCATCTGCCTGCTTTTTCTTTTCATTTTCCACTACCTCCGGTTTTGCATTGGATACAAAACGCTCGTTCGCAAGTTTCGCCTGAACAGATTTCAAAAACCCTTTGTTGTATTCCAACTCACTCAGCAAACGTTCTTTCTCCGCTTTTGTATCAATCGCGGAAGTCAGCGGAACAAATAACTCATACTGTTGTACAATGAATGGAATGGAATTGTCAATCTTCTTGTCGGTACTGCTGAAAGTATCAAGATTCCCCAATTTACACACCAGTTCGTTGAATCTTGGATCCATACTCTGACGCGAATTGAAATAGAGCGACAATTTTTCTTTCGGTGAAATATTTTTTTGCTTACGCAAATTGCGCAATTGACTGATCACTTCACTTGCAATTTCAAATCCTTTGAGCAAGCCTGAATCCATCTTCCCAACCTGAGGCCATTGCGCTACAATGATGCAATCCTTATTCTTTCGCTCTGCAAGCAGCGACCACAATTCTTCAGAAATGAATGGCATCCACGGATGAACAACTTTGAGTAATTGTTCAAAGAATGCAATCGTTGATTCGTATGTCTTCTGATCAACAGGCATTGCTTGTCCGTCCACAAATTCCGGCTTCACCATTTCAAGATACCATGAACAGAAATCATCCCAGATCAGTTTGTATGTCGCCATCAACGCGTCACTCATCCGGTATTTAGAGTAATGATCATTGATGATTTCCAGTTGCTCCTGGAAACGCGACGCAAACCAGTCAATAGAAACTGCCGAACTCGCATTTTGTTTGAGAGAAGTATCTACAGACCATCCTTTCACCAATCGGAAGGCATTCCAGATTTTGTTGGCAAAATTTCTTCCCTGCTCACACAATGATTCATCGAAAAGCAAATCATTTCCTGCAGGAGAACTCAGCAACATTCCCACACGCACTCCATCCGCGCTGTACTTTTTAATCAGATCCAAAGGATCCGGTGAGTTCCCAAGTGACTTAGACATTTTACGTCCAAGTTTATCACGTACAATTCCGGTGAGATAAACATTTGTAAAAGGTTTTTCTCCCATGTATTCATACCCGGCAATGATCATTCTTGCTACCCAGAAAAACAGAATTTCAGGAGCAGTGATCAGATCATTTGTCGGATAATAATACCTGATGTCTTTGTTACCCGGATCTTTGAAACCGTCAAATACACTGATTGGCCACAACCAGGAACTGAACCATGTATCCAGTACATCTTCATCCTGTTTGAGTTCAGCAGCTTTCACAACTATTCCCTGTTGTTTGAATAACTCCACTGCCTCATCCGCTTTTTTGGCAACGACAAATTTTCCATCGGGTGAATACCATGCAGGAATTTGTTGTCCCCACCATAACTGCCGGGAAATACACCAGTCGTGTACATTCTCCATCCAGTGCTTGTAGGTGTTGATGAATTTATCCGGGATCAGTTTGATTTCTCCATTCAACACATTGTCCAACGCAGGTTTGGCAACTTTATCCATCTGCAAAAACCATTGCATAGACAACTTCGGTTCAATAACCGCATCGGTGCGCTCACTGAATCCAACTTTATTTTTATAATCTTCAATCTTCACCACACTCCCCATCGACTCGAGGTCTTTGGTGATTTTCTTTCGAACTACAAATCTGTCTTCACCAATATAAAATTGTGCAGCCTTACTCATCGTACCATCATCGTTGATGGTATCAATCACAGGCAAACCATGTTTCTGCCCGAGCGTGTAGTCATTGATATCATGTGCAGGCGTCACTTTCAAAGCACCGGTTCCGAATTCCATATCGATGTACTCATCAAATATTACAGGAACAGGTCGGTTCACCATGGGAATCACGGCGAACATTTCTTTTAAAGAAGTATAGCGAGGATCATTCGGATGCACACATACTCCGGTATCTCCCAAAATAGTTTCAGGACGAACGGTGGCTACAGTAATAAATTGCTTTCCGCTATGTTTCTTTCCATTTACAGTTACATTCCATGTATCATCAACAATGCTCCATTCCGAGTTTGCATTTTTCAATTCAGCAGCAAGTGAAGCATCCACCAGAGCATAACGTACATGGGTAAGTCTTGAATTTACTTCTTTGTGAATTACCTCTTCATCACTCAACGCGGTCTTTCCTACAGGATCCCAGTTTACCATCCGAACACCGCGGTAAATAAATCCTTTTCTATACAAATCAATGAATACGGAAATAACGGCATCACTCAGATCATCTTCCATAGTGAAACGCGTACGCTCCCAGTCACAAGATGCTCCCAGTTTCTTCAGTTGTTCAAGAATGATTCCGCCATATTTTTCTTTCCATTCAAAAGCATGCTTAAGAAACTGATCACGACTCAGATCACTTTTTTTGATTCCTTTCTCCTTCAATAAAGCAACCACCTTTGCTTCCGTAGCTATGGAAGCATGATCTGTACCGGGTACCCAGCAGGCATTTTTTCCCAGCATCCTGGCACGACGAATCAGAACATCCTGAATGGTGTTATTCAACATATGTCCCATATGCAAGACACCTGTCACGTTCGGTGGCGGGATGACTATTGTGTAGGGCTCTCTTTCATCCGGAACGCTGCGAAAAAAGCCTTCCTTCATCCAGAGCTTATACCATTTATCTTCTATTTGGGAGGGATCGTATGTTTTAGGGATTTCCATCTTAAAAACGAAATGTTAAGAGGCAAACCTACGAAAAATCAGCGAATTCTGGGGAAAATGGACCGGGCGAATATTGAATTTCCCACCAACAAATGTGAACTGAAAATGTATTCCAAAAATTCAAAATAAAATCAATCCGGTATATAATCTGAGTAGAAAAAAATAAGGTGAATAAGTGATCCTTTATGGAATCAACAGACTCACCTTATTAATTATCGAAAGATCCTGTTATTGCTTGATGAAGCGTTGACTCACAATGTCCTTCCCGTTTTGCATTGAAATAACATAAAGTCCTGACTGAATTGTACTCAAATCCAGAACCACCTCATCGGAAGAATTTCCTGCAGCGATTTCAGATGAAAATACCAGATGCCCGGTTAGATCAATAATACTGATCACTGACGAGGAATTTACATCGGAAGCAAAAGCAATGTGCAACCGATCATTGGCCGGATTCGGATACACCTTCATTCCTAAAGTCTGTACCTGGGCGGAAATCGGAGCTGACATACGGGGAGCTGTTCCGGCTGTCGAAAGCCAGATTACCGCATTTACCATTAACTTCTGGTGAGAGCCGCTAACTGCCACTTTATAAGAAGAATACAATGCGTCATTGGGATCTCCTGTTCCATCATCCATAGGCGAACTGTCGCCGATTCCACACACTTTACCCTGGCCATAATTAGCGCCGGCAAAGAGCACATTACTTGTTCCGGAAGTAGACGAACCGGTTTTAAAAATCAGACCTTTCACGGATGAATTGGCTGTACGATTCAAGGTCATGGAAGTACCGGCATTGTACTGCAGTCCGGTGACATTTCCCATCGATCCATGAAGAATCGGGTCGGTGGAAGAATTCAAAATGTTACTGGAAGTCTGGGAGAAATTGGCCAGATCAAAACTGATTCCGAAAGGATTCGACACCGATCCATTGTTCGTCATAAAATCATTCCAGATTGCCGGTGAATCCCATCCGTCATTGTTCCGGTCGCTCACAGTATGATCAGAGATCATAAAAAGTCCGCCACCATTATTCACAAAATTCAGTAAAGCTGTTTTCTCAGCAGTGGTGAAACGAATATTGGGTTCATCCACAACAAACACTTTGTAATTGCTCAGGTCCTGAGCATTGGTAGTAACTCCATAGGTAAT
Source organism: uncultured Bacteroidota bacterium (assembly GCA_937871435.1). Lineage (GTDB taxonomy): Bacteria > Bacteroidota > Bacteroidia > AKYH767-A > 2013-40CM-41-45 > JADKJP01. The sequence goes on from CALMQM010000072.1 coordinate 23,493, forward strand.
CAAACCATTGTAAGGCAAAGTTTCGATGGTGAAGCCTTTTTTGACCAGATCAACTGCACAGCCAGACAAAGCCCCTGACCAATACGTTTCCGCTGTATTCGCGCTTATTCCGGACTGAGAAGGAGTTGGGATTCTTTGTGGATTAGATTCATTTCCTCCTGTAACCATCAAACCGCCACTTCCGGTTTTCAGGTTTCTTGTATCTGCATCAATCACCCAGTCGGCATTACCGGCCATTTGTGCACTTGAGGCATCGAATAAAACCTTCACTGTTTGTCCATTACTTTGACTCGCAATGAACATAGAAATCATCAGTACTAATTTTCTCATACGATCGTTTTTGGGGAAACTCAGGAGGAAAGTATTCCGATGGATTTGACTATCGAATTTACACTGAAGGGATGAATTTTGCCATCGCATTCAGTGAATTAATGAACACAACAGTATCAATACTTTTTAAATTTAAAATGAAGAATTTTCTTCCCTCGTAAAGTCACAAAATACATACCCGGATTCAGTTTCTCCAGATGAAATATACACTTGTTTTGACCGGGAGAAACTACATTGGAATACAACAGGATACCTTTCAAATCGTGGATCTCAATATGCTCAATTGGGTTTGATCCAAACCATTCGACATTCATCTCCTCGTTCGCAGGATTAGGATATAAAATAGCCCTGTCATTTGCAGCAACGTCTCCGGCACTTTGACAAATCAACACATGAATATTTTGAGGAATGCTCCTGCTGCATCCATTGGAATCTGTATAGGAATAGGTGACTGTAAAAAGTCCGGCACCACTCATGAACGGATCAAAACTTCCATTCACTACTCCAAAACCTGAATACACTCCACCGACGGGAAAGCCGCCTGAAAGCGGCATTGGAGTATCCTGATTACAGAGGGAATCATTGGGAAGAATGAATGCTACCGGTGGCAAAGGATCAACAGTGATTTCAACTGATGCAGTATCAATACATCCCTGAGCATCACTGACCGAAACAACGTAGATCCCTGGTAAACTCACTATGATATCCGGAGTAGATGAGAATGTATTCCACTGGTAACTGATTCCACCGCTTGCAAAAAGAGTAACAGAATCTCCACCACAAAATTCAGTCGGACCACTTGAAGTAATTACCGCGTTGGGTTGATCTGGACACGTGATTTGCGCCAACCATCCCATACTGCTGTCACTTGCATCCGAATGAAACCTGAAGGTAACACACGAGCCCGTTGTTGTTGCTGTGGTAAAGGGAAAGTCCATGAGAGTAAATACTCCTATTAATCCACTGCTGTCTGAACATGCATCGTATACCCACAAAGTATCACCTGCCGCTATATCGAAAAACAGAAATTGAACCTGTAACGCGCACTCACTCGCAGAATGAAAAGTAATCGTTCTTTGATCGCTATTCAGGTACGCCCCTCCTCCCTCACTGTCATAAAATAAAGCAGAACAGGTTGTGATATCGGTATCCTGCATATTCACAATCTGTGAAATTGCTTCAGGAATCTGACAAAACAGCGTTAGAAATAAAAGTGTAATGGTCCGGATCATCCTCATGCTAACAAATTTATTGATTGTCTTTTGAATAATTATGATTTTCCTCATAGCGGCTTATCTGCTTCATTGATTTTCTTTGGGAAAGAATCTTAAGAGCATAATCCGGAGTAGTCCAATTATAAGCTATTTATGCCAGAAGCAACGAATAAAGATCGCCCGGTTGAATCCAGTTGACAATGGCAAACTAATTTGGTATTCCAATCCTTGAAGAAAGAAAAGAATTTATTATCTTGCTTTAAGAAATCGAAACTGCAAGAGTACACGATCTCTCGTTTTAATATTTTACAATTATAACCAGCAATTTGAAATGAACGAAACTAATTCTACCCGGAGAAGTTTTCTTAAACTCATTGGGCTAACTGCGGGAGCTACAATCACCGCTTCAGGAGCACTGGCAAAAATTGCCGACCATTCAGAGATACACAAATTAAATCCGGCTCAACAGGAATTCATGTTGCGCTATGGACAATGGATGGATGAATTTATCGAAGTCATTGCCATTCAAAAGACATTTCCGGATGACAGCGTAAACAATCAAAAACTTATGCAGCTTTCTGATCAGGCGCAGATATGGCAACCGCAATTGACAGAATACATGAAGGAAGAAAGTTTTGCATTGATCTATCGCGCATCGATAGAAAAGATGCGAAATGAAATCTGAACATCCTGATTGTCATGTTTCAATTGCTTTTCATCGCATTTCTCTTGTTCCATGGATTTCTGCACTGGATTGGTTATCGTCGTGCTTTCAGGGATTCAGGTTCTTCAGAAGAAAATTCTCAGGCAAATACAAATAAGAAGATCCATGACATAGTTTGGTTGTCGTGTACTGCTCTGTGGTGGATGAGTGCCATCGCATTTTATTTCAATGCAGATTGGTGGTGGATCATTTGCGTGATCGCATTAATCTTTTCCCAAATTCTGATTTTTCTTCATTGGAAAATTGCACGATACGGTTCCCTTGTTAATCTTCTGATCGCTATTCCGGTATTCTTTACTTTCTCTTCGAGAAATTTCGAACGGACCTGCAATAATGAAATTCTTGCTTTGAATCAGGCTCAGGAAAACAGAACCTTGGAAACAATAAGCGACTCTTCCCTGAATAATCTTCCATTTCCTGTTCAATGCTGGCTGAGACATTCCGGAATTGTTGGCAAAGAAAAAATTCAACGGGTACAACTTTCACAAACAGGTTCCATGCTTACACAGCAGGGAGGAAAATGGCTTTCAGCCCGGGCCAATCAATATTTTACGGTTCAAAATCCTGCATTCGTCTGGACAGTTAATATGGAATGGCCTCCATTCATGAGCATTTCAGGGAGAGATAAATTTGAAAACGGCAAAGGAAACATGCTGATTAAAGTTGCATCTGTATACACCATCGCGAACAGTACCGGAGCGGAAACAGATCAGGGTTCAGCTATCAGATACCTGGCAGAAATGGTTTGGTTTCCATCTGCAGCCTTGGAAAAATACATTCAATGGGAGGCAGTAGATTCTCATTCTGCTAAAGCTGTCATGCGTCTGAACAATCAAAGTGTAGACGCCATTTTTTCATTTGATACTACAGGAAATGTGTTTCGCGTTGAAGCTTTGCGTTTTGGTGAATTCAATGGAAAATATTCTAAAGAAAAATGGGTAGTGAACTGCAGTTCACCGAAAGAATTTTCAGGGATCACCATTCCTTCAAAAAGTGAAGTGACCTGGAAATTACAATCGGGAGATTTTACATGGTTTAAACTGGAGATCGAAGATATTCTGTACAACCAACCTTTCAAATTAACCTCTCGTTGAACTGATTTTTATTCTCACATCCACTGCTTCTAAAAATTCGTCCGTACCAATAAGAGGATTGATATCCATTTCCTCAATCTCAGGAGCAGCTTCAATCAATGCAGAAACTCTCAGCAACACATCAACAATTAATTCTTCACGGATCCCTTTTTTCCCTCGAACTCCTTTGATCACGGGATAGGATCGTAACCTCTTTAACATACTCACAGCTTCTTCCCTGCTTAAAGGCGATAAGGCTGATGAAATATCCCGAAACACTTCCACAAAAATTCCTCCCAACCCGCACAGGATCAGATGACCAAAGTTCTCTTCCTTTTTTGCTCCGATAAAAAATTCATTCCCACTCAACATTGTCTGCATCAACACTCCACTCGCCCTTGGTATCTTCATCAATTCTGCATAAAATTCTGTTGCCTGTACTTCAGTTTGAATATTCAGTTTCACCCCGGAAAATTCTGACTTGTGCAAGGGACCGATTACTTTCATCACCAAAGGTTTCTTCATTTGATGAAAAGCAGTATTCACTTCTTCCTCCGTTTGCACGATAATTTGCTTCACCATTGGAATTCCGGCCGCATTCAGCAAAGAGTAACAATCATCAGGATTTAAAAAGCCTCCTAAAGAATTATCAATCACCTTTCTTATTATATCCTTCTGAATCAAAGGAAGATCAGCTGCAGGGAATGCCGGATGTGTTCGCATTACTCTCGAAAGCACATAGCCAAAACTTACTTCATCTGTAAAATTGATTCCTCCCTGTGATTGAAAACGGCTCACTTCTTCCGCAGCCTGAATCACTGATGGAAGAATCGGGAAAATTGGCTTTCTGCATTTTTTCATTTTCCGGTGTAAAACTTCATAGACATTGTTTACACTCCACATACCTGTTGTACCAAACACCACCACCGATCCGTCAATATCCTCGAGTTCATTATCGACACAATCCAGTATTTCTCCCAGCTGCTCGGCAGTACCGGTAGCAAGAAAATCAATAGGATTGGAAACTGATGATCCATGATGTAATTTCTGCAACAATCGATCGGCTGCCGGACCACTGATGCGCGGAACATGCATTCCTCCTTTGATCAGAATATCGGTCAGCATTACTCCCGGTCCACCGGCATGGGTAATTATTGCAAGTCTTTTACCCTTCAGTTGCTCATGAGAAAAAATCGCGGCAACATACACGAGCTCTACTCTGGAATAACATCGCACAATTCCTGCTTTGCGGAAGAGTGCTGCCACAGCTGTATCTGATCCTGCAAGCGAGCCTGTATGCGATGAAACAGCACGTGAGCCGGCATCTGTTGCTCCTGCTTTAATCGCCGCAATCCTGCAACCTTTTTTAACCAGCGATAACGCATGTTTTAAAAACTTATCCGGTTTAGCAACTTCTTCCATATAGATCAATTTGATCCGGCTGCTATGTAGTGGATCGAATGTTTCATCCCAGTATTCAAGTATCTCTTCAACACCTACATGTGCGCTGTTGCCAACAGAAAACAAACTTGAGAATGTAAGTCCTCTGGGTATTGCCTGCTCCAGAATAAAAACCAAAGTTGCTCCGGAGGCGGATACACAATCACATCCCTGGTAACTGAACTTCGGGATTGGACCGGCAAAAACACCTTTATACGAAGGAGTCAGCACGCCTATACAATTCGGTCCGATGAGAGTTCCTCCGACTGATTCAACAAGTTCTACACAACGTTTTTCCAGCAATTCACCTTCCTCTCCGATCTCACTGAAACCGGAAGAAAAAACGATAAATGCTTTGCAGTTTTTTTTCAAAGCAAGAACTTTCAATGCTTCTTCAACATGCTGAGCAGCTATGGCGACGATAGCCAAATCCACTTCCGGCAATTCCTCACAGCTTTGAAAACACGGAATTCCCTGTACTGAATTCTCCTTCGGATTCACTCCCATAATTTTCCCTCCAAAAGAATGATCCAGAATATTCCGTAAAACTTTTCCTCCCGGCTTGCTTAAATCATTGGATGCTCCAACAACAACAATGCTCTTCGGTGAAATCAACGCTGACGAAATCATATATTTTCAAATCAAAGACAACCGCAAGGTAGAGCATCGCAGTCGACCTGAAATTGACATTGGTCAGTCAAATATTCAAACCCGGGTTAAAAAATAACCGTTTGTTATTCCGTAAACAAATCTTGAATCACCTTCCTGGTCAGGAATACAAATTTTCTACCTGCCGGCTGAACAACCCGGTTGATTTTTTGTTAAAATAACATGTCTTCAGATTTGTTTAAAAATGAATTGATATTTTAACAGCGTCATAGAAAAATAAACATTTGAAATTTCACGATACCTGAACAATTATAGAGACATTTCCTGAACGTAATCTTCCAATTCTCCTATGTTGAAATCCATCCATATTACTTTTTTCATTTTTCTGATTCTTCCCTTGCTCTTTTCTTGTATGTATAGCCAGAAAGCAGCCTCTTCCTTATTGTCTAAAGCTTCCACTCAGCCCTATGATGTCATCATTGTACCTGGTGTTCCATTTGATGGTACCAAATGGGATTCAACAATGAAAGGAAGAGTGTACTGGTCAAAATATCTGTATGATCATGGCATTGCAAAAAATGTGATGTATTCCGGCTCTGCAGTCTATACACCCTATTTCGAAGGAAAGATTATGGGATTGTATGCGGAAAAACTAGGCATACCTAAAGAACACATCTTCACCGAAATCAAAGCTGAACACAGTACGGAGAACGCTTACTATTCCTATAAGAAATCAAAATTATTAGGCTTCAAAAGAATTGCAATTGCTTCCGATCCCTTTCAGACAAAATTGCTGAAACGGTATGCTAAAAAAATCCTGGATCCTTCTGTTGGAATACTTCCTATGGTGCAGGATTCTTTGAACAAAGCTTATCCTGTAAAACCAAATCCTGAAATCGATTTTCATCAGGCATACGATCCGAAATTTGTCTCCTTGCTGAAAAGAGAATCTTTCTGGAAACGATTCAGAGGAACCCGTGGAAAAAATGTGGATGTAAAAGCATATGAATAAATCCAAAATCTTTTTATTCCATCATCACTGAATCATCCATAGAAAGACTGAACTACCGGCTATCTATTGGTAAGTCTTTTTGTATTCGCCACTCTTTCGGCAAATAATTGTTCACTCTTCCATCTAACACCTTTACCCATCCCAATGGACAGTCTTTATACGCTGCCAATTGCCAACCCTTTTGAGCTCCTTCCAATTTTACCGGCTCACCTTTCATAAACAGTAATGCCTGATCCGCTTCAAGATTGTATAACCTCTCTTCTTTTTTCAGATGTATACTTAAAGACAAATCATGTGATGGAACAAAATCTTTTCCTTTCATATTCCCGGCAAATATTCCTGCCTGCCGGAGAAAGAATTTCTCCGAAAGAAGCATAAAAACTTGAGCGAAAGAAGATGGAATCAAATACACTCTGTCATCCGCAATTGAACACAGGTATTTTTCCGGATGTTCTATGTAGCCTGCCACACTACCTGAAACATTCTTTAAAGAATTTTTCTTGTTGAATTTTCTTGTTGACATTTCATCTCCCATTTTTCTCAGTGCGGAAATAAAAAATCCTTCTCCTTTAACTCTGTGTGGATAAAATCGAAATCCGTATTCGGTTTTTACTACTTCATTAAAAGAGAAATTCATTTCGATCAATTCCATTTCTCCGGAATCAATCAACATTCTTATCTGATCTTCGTCTTCCACGCTTTCAAACGTGCAGGTACTGTAAATAAGAACTCCTCCCGGTTTTAACGATGGAATTATATGCTCCAGAATATTCTTTTGACGAAGAGCACAGTTCATTACCGCTGCTTCTGACCATTCCTCCGCAGCTGAAGGATCTCGTCGAAACAATCCTTCCCCGCTGCAGGGAGCATCCACTACTACCAGATCAAAAAAATTATCCAGTTGGCTGAAATCCTTAGTTTCATTTTGCGTGACAATCACATTGTCAACTCCCCATTTCACTAGATTCTGGCGGAGAATAGCATTTCGTTTCGGAATCACTTCATTGCTGATCAAAAGACTTTCAGCCGGAATCAGCGAAAGCAAATGAGAAGACTTCCCTCCCGGTGCCGCACACGCATCCAGAACAAATGCAGGAGCAGAATTAGAAAAAACCTGCGTATAGACTGCTTCTAAAAACATACTGCTTGCTTCCTGCACGTAATACATTCCGGCATGAAAAGCAGGATCAAAAATAAATGCCGGACGTTCATTTAAATAATATCCCTGAACACTCCATGGTACTTTTTCAAGCGAATCAACAGTATAATTTTTCTTAAAGGGATTGACACGGATACTGACAGGCGCAGGAGTATTCAATGAATTCACAAACGCGTGAAATTCATCTCCCAGCTCCTGCTTCATCCGATGCAGAAAAGATTCGGGCCAATTTTGCATGCCGCAAAATACTCAATTTCAATAAGCAATTCAGGAAGAAGAAAATTCAATAAAAATCTTAGCTTTGAAACCGATGAATTCATTGAGTAATCAATCTGTTCAGGAAATAGTATTCAAAATCATTCTCTGATTATGCGGCGACCGACACTCACAGTGCAAATTATTATCGGACTGATCCTTGGAATCGCGTTGGGTGCCTGGTATCGACACATGTGGCCGGATCAGGAAAACATCAAACCCTTTGCCGACAACATGCAGGTGTTGAGTGATATCTTTCTTCGTCTGATTAAAATGATCATTGCTCCTCTTGTATTCTCACTCTTACTTACAGGTATCGCCAAAGTGGGCGATTTCAAAACAGTCGGTAGAATCGGATTGAAAACCCTGATCTATTTTACCGGAGCAACATTGGTCGCCCTCACACTTGGATTGGTAATCGTAAATATTTTTGAGCCCGGAACCGCCTTGCTTCATCCGGATGCGCATAGCCTCGTTCCTGTACAACCGAAACCATTTGAAGCAAGAGAATTTGTCTCCCACATTTTCCCGGAAAGCATCGCGGATGCTATGGCAAGAAACCAAATTCTTCCCATTATCATTTTTGTCCTCTTCTTCGGAATGGCCACTGCTTCACTGCATGAAAAAGGAAAAATTGTCATTGATTTTTTCGATTCAATTTCTCATATAATGTTGAAAGTAACCGCCTACGTGATGAAAATGGCACCGCTCGCGGTATTCGGTGCCATGACGGCAGTGATAGCAACCAAAGGACTTGATGTGCTTGGTGGGTATGTGAAAATAATTCTCTGCTTCTTTGGCGGATTGATTTTCTTCGTCTTTGTAGTGCTGCTTGGAATTTGCGCCATCCTAAAAATCAATTTCTTCAAATTATTTGAACATGTAAAAGAACCCATGCTACTCGCTTTCTCAACTGCCAGCAGCGAAGCGGCAATGCCTAAAACCATTCTTGGATTGGAACGATTTGGATGTCCGGATAAAATCATCAGTTTCGTTCTGCCACTCGGTTATTCATTTAACCTTGACGGATCAATCATGTACATGACATTTGCGACGATGTCCATCGCACAAGCTTATGGCATGCACCTTTCAGGAGCTCAACAAATCACAATGATGCTGATTTTACTTGTCACCAGCAAAGGAATGGCCGGAGTTCCGAGAGCATCTCTGGTGGTGATCGCGGGAATGCTGCAAACATTTAATATTCCTCAGGAAGGATTAACATTGTTGCTTGCCATCGACTGGCTTCTCGACATGGGACGATCCGCGACAAATGTGATGGGAAACGCTGTAGCAACCGCTGTTGTAAGCAAATGGGAAAAAAGCGGATGATGTTTTAAACCAGATTATCACACCAAAAATCATTCATAAAAAAAAGAATCTACTCGCTCTTCACCATTCACACTTTACTACTCCCTCTTCACTTCTCACTTCTTACTCCCTACTTCTTTTCCCTTTCATCATCGCGTAAATCTCAAACTTCTGTTTGATGTACACACAGAAATCATACTGCGAAGCTTTTTTCATGTATTCTTCCGAAACATTACAGAAGTCTACAAAATAATCAAACTCACCATTGTCAAGATTAATAATATCACCTGCAACATAATTGGCAAGCAACTCTTTCAACAATTCTCTTCGTTTATCATTGTTAATTCGTTCAGCATTGTGTCTCTTCAAACGTTCAAGTCTGTTAAATTCCTGATACAAAAATGTGATCGGGCTCTGCAATGCAGGAACTCCTCCGATTTGAAAATCACGTTTGTTGTATCCCAGTTTTTCTATGTCTTTATAAATGTTCTCCAGATCACGTGGAGCGAATACGACAACCTCTTTCAACTTCACATTTAGCTTAACCAATGGAACATTGATAAAATAATCAGGCTTCAGAATCGAATCCTTTACAGTGATTCGTTTGTATTCATATCCGGTGGACGCCACTAAAAGTGTATCTGATTTCAGTGCATCCGACTGAAAACTTCCGTCTGCTTTACCAAATACTCCCTGAGAGGTACGAAGGTTAATGATCATCAAATCATCCAGTCTCACTTCAGGATGATCCTGCTGATAAGCATTTCCGCGGATACTCACCCGAACTGAATCCTGTCCGGATGAAAGCGAAGCGCTAATGATGACAAGAAAGCAAACAGACAAAATCCGGCGAAGGGAATGTAACATGAATGTAAAGGAGTTGGTGTCGACTATTTCGCACAACGAAAGTAAGGAGATTTTCTTGTATCCACATCCACATTCATCCGGTGATCATGTCCCTAATGCCCAATAGCTATCTGCCTGAAACATACATTCATGGAAAATTGATTCAGAATTTAAAGCACAAGTTGAATGTAAATTTTCTGCACAAACAATAAATTTCCCTGACTCAATGTTAACTGATTTCAAAGATGCCGGAGTCAGATTCTACTCCTGTTATCAACATCATTCAAAAAGATAAAACAAATAATTTCCGTATCTGCGAAACGATCAATTGTTAACATCAAATACAAATCAAACATATATACGATTTCATTTTACTGAAAAGAAATGAGTACTTTAGTACATCGGTTCAAAAGCGTGATTGTTGATGATGGAATGAAACCTTTCGCCCTCACAAAAAGAGTTCTCATACTTTGCAGCGTCCTCATAGGATTGCTTGCAGCAATGAGTGCCGTCCTTCTTAAAAACGGCATTCACCTTATCCGCTTGTTTATTCAGCTTATCGTTTATCATTTCGGTGCCGATTTCATTTACATTTTATTGCCTGTAATCGGGATTCTACTCACCACTTATTACGTACAGACATTTTTAAAAGGAAAACTGGGAAGAGGAATTACAAATATTCTTTTTAATATTTCCCGTCGATCCGGCAATGTCCCGCAGGACAAAGTCTATTCTCAGATGATCACCAGTATTCTCACTGTTGGTTTTGGCGGATCAGCAGGATTGGAAGCTCCCATTGCTTCCACCGGCGCGGCAATTGGAAGTGTAGTGGCACGAAGATTTGGATTCGGTGTAAAAGAAAGAATTCTTCTTCTCGCCTGCGGAGCGGCTGCAGGTGTATCCGCAATTTTCAATGCTCCTATCGCCGGAGTTATTTTCGCTCTCGAAGTATTGCTTGTAGACATGCCACTTCCTGTTGTAGTTCCGATCCTCATCTCTTCGGCAACAGCAGCATTGTTTTCAAAATTTATTTTCTCCGGTCAACCTTTCGTACTCATCACAGATTCCTGGAATGCACACCACTTTCCTTACTTTGTTCTCTTTGCCATCCTTTGTGCATTAGTCTCTGTTATTTGTAAAAAAATTTATTTTTTCTTCGAAGACTTTACCGCAAAACATCATTCACCATACCGCAACGCGATCATAGGCGGACTCATTCTCGGGGTTTTCATTTATCTGATTCCACCCCTGTTCGGTGAAGGTTATGACAGTGTTCAATCTCTTCTCCAAAATCAGCCGGACCTTCTTCGTCCTTCCTGGATTCATCTCAATACAATCGGTCCATGGTTGATTGTGCTTTCTGCATTCCTGTTGGTTTTTTTAAAGGTCACCGCGACATCAATTACCGTAAGCAGCGGTGGAAACGGTGGCATGTTCGGCTCCTCACTTTTCATGGGAGCAATGTTCGGCTTTGCTTATTCCAGAAGCATTAATCTTCTCGGAATAACTCAACTCAACGAGATTAATTTTATCGTAATCGGAATGGCTGCACTGATGAGCGGCATCATTCATTCTCCCCTTACTGCAATATTTCTCATCGCTGAAATTACGAGTGGTTATGCATTGCTTGTTCCCTTGATGATAGTCACCTCCGTGTGTTTTCTGATCACCAGATATTACAGCCCTTCATCTGTGTACACGCGCAAACTTATTCAGCAGGGAAATCTTCCTGAAGCAAACAAAGATCTGGTCGTACTCAACCAAATGAAACTCTCGCGTTATGTGGAACGCAATTTCAGTATCATGAAACCGGATCAAACACTCGGTGAATTGGTTCAGGCTATTTCCGTTTCCAAAAGAAATATTTTTCCTGTCGTGGAAGAAGATGGAAGTCTTGCCGGTGTCATCCTCCTTGATGACATCCGCAGTATTATGTTCTCAAAAGAAAAATATCCGACAACCATTTTAAAAGATCTGATGACACCAGCTCCCGCTATTCTCGATGTCAAAGATTCCATGCGGGAAGTGATGGATATTTTTGAATCCTGCGGCGCATGGAATCTGCCTGTTGTGGATGATGGTAGATATATCGGCTTCGTTTCAAAATCCGCTATCTATTCCCAATACAGAGAACTGTTGGTAAAAGAAACTGCTTTACCTGCATAATTGCTCTTTTAAAAAAGCCTCTTGTTTCCTCGTATTTTCTTGATTTCAGCAATGAAATATCCTATTTTTGCAGGCCTTAACGATTAAAAACCTTTAATTTTCAATAAAATGGCTAATACAGGAGACGTAAAAGTAGGTAGCATCCTCCGTTACAATGGTGAATTGTGCCAGGTTACCGAATTCCAACACCGTACACCGGGTAATTTGCGTGCATTTTATCAGGCTAAAATGAAGAATTTGAAGACCGGAAAAGTGGTGGAAAACCGTTTTCGCGCCGGTGAAGAAGTTGAAATCGCCCGCGTCGAATACAAAGAAATGCAATTCATTTATCCCGAAGGAGAACACATCGTCGTGATGGATAATGAAACCTACGAACAAATGCATATTCCTGCTGAAATGTTCGGCGAAAATGCAAAACTCCTTAAAGAAGGAATGATCGTAAAAATTGCTTTCGAAAATGATCAACCATTGCTTGCTGAACCTCCAACATTTGTTGAACTCGAAGTAACTTATACCGAACCAGGTTTGAAAGGTGATACTGCCACAAACACGCTGAAACCTGCAACTGTAGAAACAGGTGCAGTGGTTCAGGTTCCACTCTTCGTGAATACAGGCGAAGTTATTAAGATCGATACACGCGACTGGAGCTATTCCGGTAAAGTGAAATAAAAACCAAATCTCTTTCAACCGCCTCCGGGCGGTTTTTTTTTGCCCTCTTTTGAGCCCCACACACCAAAAAATTCTGCTTTCTCAGTCTTCTCATCGTATCTTCGTCTTGTTCCATTCTTCCATGAAAAAAGACTTTCACCGTAAACCCGAAAGCTTCATCCGCCAGCCAAATTACCCCGGTGGAAAAAAAGCATTGGAAAAATTTCTCACCGAAAATCTGAAGTATCCTGAAACGGCTCTTGAAAATAAAATTGAAGGAACTGTCTCTGTCAGCTTCGATCTCGATGTGTTCGGTGATGTATCCGAAGTAAAAGTCAAACACGGTATCGGTTATGGATGCGATGAAGAAGCTATTCGACTCGTCAGCATGTTAAAATTTGAAAAGAAAAAATACAAAGGCATGCGTGTCATCTTTCACAAGAGTATAAGCATCCATTTCAAATTGCATCAGGCGAGTAAACCACCGGTTGCAGAACAAACTATCACTTATCAATACACGGAAAACAAGAAACCGGAAAACAAACCTGTTTATTCTTATAAGATAAACCGGTGATTTTTTTTACCGGCATGAGGGAGTTTGAAGAAAACATCTTACCTTTTCTCTCATGAAAAAGATCATCTTGCTCACAGCGTGGCTTTGTCTCATTTTAAATATTCAAACTTCTCCACTTTTCGCACAAGTTATTCCTCCAGACAGATTAACAAACTGGAGTATTGCAGGCTATCCTGATTCTATCCCTGATCCGACGGTAGTGCTGGATGTGATGAATTACGGAGCTGTGGCAGATGGTGTCACTGACGATTATCTTGCCATCAGTTCGGCAATCTCCGCGCTCAATGGCACGCGTGGTGTAGTTTATTTTCCGGCGGGTACCTATGCGATACATTCATCTTTCTATCTTTCGGACAGCGTCATTCTTCGCGGGGCAGGAGCAGATTCTACACATCTCCTCTTCGACTTCAGTGGAGCCACAGCCAATGCCATCAATATCTCCGGTAGTGTTTCTGCAAACGCTGTTTCTGTTATTTCCGGTGCGGAAAAAGGCAGTCTATCGATCCTTGTTGATGATGCTTCTACCTATGCTGCCGGCGACTACGTGGAACTGGAGCAACTCAACGGAAGCTGGGACACTCAACCGGTTTCATGGGCGGAATATTCTGTCGGACAAATTCTGCATCTGTCATCCGTGTCAGGCGACACATTGTTTTTCGATGCACCGCTGAGAATTTCCTACGATACGTCCTTGCAAACACATGTGCGTAAAATGAGTACTGCGCATGAAGTTGGAATTGAATGCCTGAAAATTTCCCGTGCCGACAGCGTACATGTTGGCGTATGTTTCAATATTTACTACAACTACGCTGTCAACTGCTGGGTGCAGGGAGTTGAAAGTGCAAAAAGTATTGGAAGTCACATTGAAATGGACGCAAGCTCCAACATCAGCATCTCCGGCTGTTACATTCACCATTGTTTTGAATACGATGGCACATCAACACATGGGTATGGAATAACTTTATTCAAACATACCGGACAATGTCTCGTTGAAAACAATATTCTCCGCCATTTACGTCATTGCTATTCTCTTCAATGCGGCAGCAATGGAAATGTGATCGCCTACAATTACAGTCTCGAACCAAACAGATCCGAATTTCCTGCCAATTATGGAGCAGATATTTCCATGCATGGGCATTTTACTTTTGCGAATCTCTTTGAAAGCAATATCGTTCAGAATTTACAGATTGATCAGACCTGGGGACCAACCGGACCATACAACACATTTTTCCGCAACCGTGTGGAACTCTACGGGATCCTCATGAGTTCAGGAACTGTAGAATCTGACTCCCAAAGTTTTGTCGGCAATGAAGTCACAAACACAGGAGCATTTCTCGGAAACTATTCTCTCACAGGAAGCGGACATTTTGAATATGGCAACAACGTGAGAGGCACTACCACTCCTGCAGGTACTTCAGGTCTTACGGATTCGTCTTATTACTTATCGTCACAACCTGCATTCTGGCAAGGCACATCAACATGGCCATCTATCGGTTATCCAAATTCAAGTGGCGCAGGCAGTATTCCGGCACGTGATCGCTTTATCAATGGAACAGAATTCACCGTATGCCGGCAAGAAATTATCAATGGAATTTCCTCAACTGAATTTTCTGAAACTGAATTTTTCATTTTCCCAAATCCGGTAAACAACGAATTGAATTTTTCACTCAGCGAATCCATCAAAGAAAAAGTTCTGGTTCAGATTGTTGATCTGTGTGGAAAAGTAATTTTTGCTTCCATTCAAAATCTCTCCTCAGGCCAAAATAAAATTATAGATTTCAACTTACAACCGGGAATTTACTTTTTGTGCATCACCACTTCCTCTCATTCACTCAATCAACGATTTATTCAAAACTAAATCGCTTTTCTTTGCGTCCTTTGCGCCTTTGCGAGAATATTTTTCACGCAAGGACGCAAAGACGCAAAGAGCGCAAAGATGATTAATGCTTTTCAGGAAAAGTAGTGCGGAAAATATAATCCCAGATCTTTGAACTTACACCATAACCATTGTGCATGTCTTTGTAATGATGCAACATGTGGTGATGCTTCAGGTTTAGCCAAAACTTACTTTTAAAGTTGTAATGATGAATGGCATAATGAGTCATGTCATAAAATAAATATCCTGAAATAAAACCGATAAAAAATGGAGCGGTGTGAGGAGCACCCAATAGAAACCGGAAGAGGAAATAAAATAACGTAGCAAGTGGTATACTCACAGTTGGAACCATCACCAATCGTTTGCTGTCACTTGGATAATCATGGTGTACACCGTGAAAAATAAAATGTATCCTCTCTCCTATTTTTCCGGGAGGTTGCCAGTGAAATACAAAACGATGCAACACATATTCAGTCAGCGTCCATACAAATAATCCGAACAGCACATACCCGATGATCGAAAGAAAACTCAAATGATAGAATGCAATCGATTGATAGCCGAAATAAAAAATAACCGGAACAAAAATAAAAAGCGGAACAGAATAATGGATTCGGGTGAAAGTTTCCAAAAAGGAATTTTCAAACATCCTTACCGTTTCATCTTTATTGCTGATAAAATTCTTTGCCATGAAGCTATTTCAATGAAGCAAAATTAAGTGAATTGATTGAAAATAATCAAGTAAGCCGACAGATTTAACCAAATCCATTGATTTCCACATAAATTTAATGAAAGGAAATCTTTTGCTATCCTCTAAAATTGCAATTACCTTATTACCTCACGATCGTAACACGTCCTGTCACAATCTGACGATCAAATTTGCTGTCCTTCAAATCAACACGATACACATACACACCATCGTGCGCAGGGTGACTCGAACCATTCACACTTCCATCCCAGGGCTTGTTCTTGTTGCCATCAAATATTTTTTCTCCCCATCTGTCCCAGATACTGAATTCATAATCCCCCAGACTCGCTCCTATCGGCGACCAGGTTTCATTGATCAAATCTCCATTCGGAGAAAAAGAATTCGGATAAAAAACAGAGATATCCTCACGTACCACAATGTGGTAGTTCAATGTATCATAACATCCCAGCGGACTCCTTGTCACAAGTGACACATCATAAGAACCGGGAGTCTGAAAAGTGTGTACAGGATTTTGAACCAGACTCGTATCTCCATCACTGAAATACCAGGTCAGAAAACTTGTGTTCGTACTTTGGTTGTGAAACTGAACAGTATTGTTGAATGTACTTGGCTCTTCCGGCGAAAAAATAAAATCGGCGACTGATCCGGGTAATACCTGTACAAGAATGCTGTCCGATTCCGGTGTCGATCCGCACTGATCTGATATAGTAACCGCATGATAAGCGGATGTTTCGGGGTAAATCACAATGGAATCATTCAATGAAGGACTTTCTGACCATACATATGTATAAGGGCCACCGTCTCCACCGGATGGAATCGCAGTCAATATCACCGGAGTTCCCGGGCATACATTATTCGATCCATTCATCTGAACAGACAATGCCGGAAAAGTTGAGATCAAAATAGTATTTGAAGTATCCGCAGTCTGAGTGACACAGGGTGCATCTGAGGTCATGATGACACTCACAACATCTCCTTGTTGCAAAGTACTCGATTGCAATGTCGATCCGCTGCCGGAAGCAATTCCATTGATGAGCCAATTGTAAACAGGTTGATTGCCACCATTGACCGGTGTCGCAGTCACATTTACCGTTTGTCCCCGGCATATCGTTGTGCCCGGTACAGCTGCAATGGAAACAGACGGTGTTACATAGGCCGACAACGCAGCCAGATAATTATTCGATTGAACAACCGGAACTGTAGCACAGGCACTATTGGAGGTGAGTGTTGCCACAATGATGTCTCCATTCTGCAACGCAATCGAAACCGTATCATTATTACTTCCAACCGCTGTACCGTTTTGTGTCCATGAAAAAACAGGAGCGGAACCGCCATTGGTAGTTGTCGCGACAAATTGAATGATCGCTCCCACACACAACCCTGTTGTGGAAGGAGAAATAGAAATCGTTGGAGCGACGGTTACCGATACCTGCATCACTACATCCGCCGTATCCGAAGGTACAACTGCACAACTCAACGAAGATTGAACAACAACACTGACAGAATCCATGTCATTAAATGCTGATGAATTGAACAAACTGTCTGTATCCGATTGCAACACACCATTAATGTACCATGAAAAAACAGGAGTACTACCTGCACCGGAAGAACTGGCAGTGATAGTTACCGCGTCTCCCTGACAAATGGAAGTTGACGGTGCTGCAACCACATTCACGGATGGAGATGCAGCCGGAGAAACAGTAACAAGAGTATGAGAATTTGCATTTGTAGGATTTACACAAAATGCGGAAGATGTTAATTCAACGCTTACGGAATCACCGTTTGACGGACTCAAAAAAGTAAAGGTGGAATCAGCAGAAGCAGGACCGGCAGGAATACCATTGACATACCATCGAAACATCGGACTCGTACCACCAAACAAACTGCTGGCTGTAAATTGAATGGAATCACCCTGACACACGGCACCGGATGGATTCGAAGCAATGTTCACCACAGGAATACTCGGTACACGGATCGCTACATGAACCGTATCCACATCATTCGGAGTGGAAACACAACTCAGAGAAGATGTCATCGTCACTCCAACAATGGTGTCAGTTGATTGAATGGTCGTGCTGAACGTAGACGAAGTAGCTCCCGCTACATTCACTCCATTCACAGTCCATTGATAAGTCGGACTCCCGCCACCATTCAACTGACTTGTACTGAATGTAACCGGCGAACCGGGACAAACTGTTGTATCCGGAGTCACAGTTACGACAGGAGAAACAGCATTCGTCACATTTACAAACACGGAAGCAGTGTCAATCGTTGGTGAGGCGCAGGAAGAATTGGAACTCATCTCTACCTGAACCAAACTTCCATTCACAAGATTGCTGTAATACAATGAATCCGAACTGCCGCTTAGTACCTGAACTCCGTCAACAAACCAGGTGTAAACCGGAGAAGATCCTCCATTGGTTGGACTGGCATAGAAATGCATTGTATCACCCGGACAAATTGCGCTCAATGGGACGGTAGACAAGGATACCTGAGCGGCATTTAATCCATCAACCGTCAGTGTCAGTGTTGAATCAAATACACAACCGGAAGAACTGTAATTCAATGTTACCGGATAAGACCCCTGAATCGCATAACTGATAATCGGTTGTTTGTTGTTCTGGATATTTCCACCCGGTGCATTCGATCCCGGCAAGGTCCAGTCGTAATTCGAAACAGCCCCTCCTCCGCTTCCGAGTAAAGTCACAGGCTGACCAATGCACACAGGATTCTGACTGAAAGAAAATCCCGGATTCACATTCGGCGTGACTGTCACTGTTGAACTTCCTGTCGCCGTTGATCCGCAAGCATCTGTAACGGTAAGCGTATAGGTTGTTGTCAATGCCGGTCGCACATACATGGAATCATTGTTGATTCCTGCAGGATTCCAGGAAAACTGATAGGGTCCTACTCCATACTCCGGATTTCCTGAAATCAAAACAGAATCTCCTCCGCAGATTGCCTGAGGAGGTGTAAATGTGTTCATCTCCAGAGTTCTTCCCTCCACAAACATTATCCAGGGCTGAGAAGCACGAACACAGGCGCTACCGCACGCGGCACTCGGATCATTATTGCAACGGTAAAAATGCAAAGTGAAATTAAGATTTTGTGGAACACAGGATGGACTCGGGAGGCAATTGAAGAAATCCGGCAAGGTCGTATTGTTCACCACACCGCAGTTTACATTGGTTAAAGGTATCGGACAAGTGATCACACCTGGCGCAGCTGTCGGGAAATGACAGGCTCCATAATCAATGCTGAATCCACCATCCTGTCCAAAGCAAGCGCCGGAAGCAAAATATTCGAATGATGTATAAATGTTCGTGACTTCAGTATTTGCAGGAGTCGGAACAGACAATGCATAATCACAACTGTTCGTCCAGCACACAGCACTGAATTTAGTTCCTGTAATACTACCAATACCAAGAGTATTTTGTGTTATCACTGCAGGATCAATTACCACCGGATACTCTGTGGATGGATGGATCAGCCAGCTCACAGGAGTGTACACCAGCAATTGATTTCCCTGCTGAATTCTCGAACCTAAATCGTAACGAGTTGGGGAAGGATGATTATCGAAAGCGTAACAACGATCAACACTCAACTGGAGAACACGGTCGGCATTGAATACATGAATTTCTGTTGATTCGCCGTGTCCGGAAGAAGAAAAATTTGCCGCTTCCATTTTCCAGGATTCCGGAAGAGTAAAGTCTTGTTTCAGTACCAGCCATCCGGATGTAAATGCAGGTTTGGCTGTCAGAATGATTGACGTTTCAAGCATTCCCTGTTTCACCATAAATACCACATCCATTCCCGGATAAAAATTCAGTATACGAATTCCATCGTCCCCTGCTGTGTAGTGACTCCAGTCGGGTGTACCCAGACTTTGTTGATTACCCTTTTCATCTTCGTACACCAATTCGAGATTACGGTTGAATTGAATGCTTTCACCATTCAGGAAAAATTCACTCCGCTTTTGATTCATATCAATCACGAGTGGAGTCGACTGTTGCTTTGCCTGGTACCTGCCGGGAATCATTTCATCCGGACTCAGCCGGTAATTGATTTCTCTCCACCATCCATTTTCATCGAGGTAATTGATCGCTCCATAGGCCGTCTGCTGGTAGAAATGTTTTCCCTTGCTTCCTTTCTCTACAAAATATCTCGAACTCGCGTCCCGGCGATCTACCAATTCCACACAATTGTTCGATGGAGGAGCAGCAAAAGGAATCAACCCTATGTCAGGATGAGAACGATACTTTTCAGGAATCAATGAAAGTTCCTCAGCTTTCACAGGAACTCTCTTAGAAAAGGAACTTAGATTTAAATCATCGATTCTTGCCAGTTGCCCCTGAACAGGCACTGCCAGAATAAAACAAAAAACGATGATTAGTATGCTGCGAAACATTCCGTTTATTTCAATACCATTTCACTCCTTTTTCAAGGAAAAAGATGGTATGCAAATTTAGCTTTAAAACCCCGTTTTATCAATCAAAATCAGGGCTTTTCATACAAGATTTACACTTGTTTTTGTGATTATTCTATGTCAGAAAACACCCGGTTTCAGGCACCCGATTTACATTCAGGTTGAAATTCAAATCAAATATTCAATTGATCTATCAAAAACGACAGCAGATGTTAAAACGCTTCCAGAAACTCCTTCGCTGCCTGCATATCCGTATACATCACCCGATCTTCCTCCACAAATTTGACTTCCTTTCGGAAACCGGCGACAAAATCTTCAACCAGATCAGAACTTTTTGCCGGTCTGCGGAACTCCAATGCCTGAGAGGCTGAAAACAACTCGATAGCCAGAATAGAATAAACGTTGTCAACTACTCTGAACAATTTTGTAGCTGCGTTCGCTCCCATGCTCACATGATCTTCCTGTCCATTCGATGATACGATAGAATCAACAGACGCAGGCATGCACAATTGTTTGTTCTGACTGACGATGGATGCTGCTGTATATTGCGGGATCATAAAACCGGAATTCAATCCGGGATTTGCAACAAGGAAAGGAGGCAATCCTCTTTGTCCGGAAATAAGCAGATAGGTTCTCCTCTCTGAGATACTCCCCAGTTCAGCAAGAGCAATACTCAGAAAATCCATCGCCAATGCCAAGGGTTGTCCATGAAAGTTTCCAGCGGAAATTATTTTATCGTCATCCGGGAAAATTGTCGGGTTATCAGTGACCGAATTAATTTCAGTTAACAACACATTCGCAACATAATTGATCGCATCCCTTGAAGCACCATGCACTTGTGGAATGCATCGGAATGAGTATGGATCCTGAACATGCTCTTTTCTTCTTTTGATGAGCTGACTTCCCTTCAGAATATTCCGGATATTCTCCGCCACATCACTTTGCCCCTGATGAGGTCTGACTTTGTGAATCAGTTTATCAAATGGCTCAGGTCTTCCGTCAAAGCCTTCCAAAGAAATCACTCCGATAAAATCTGCGAGTGAAGCAAGCTGGTAACTTCTGAGTAAACAATATACGCCGTAGGCCGACATGAATTGTGTTCCATTCAACAAAGCCAAACCTTCTTTGCTTTGCAATTCAATCGGCTTCCAGTTAAATTTCTTCAGGACATTTTTTGATGCTTGTCTTTTCCCGTCAAAGACAACTTCACCTTCTCCAATCAGCGGTAAACACAAATGTGCCAACGGCGCCAAGTCTCCGGAAGCGCCAAGGGATCCCTGCTGATATACTACCGGCAGCACATCGTTGTTGAACATATCAATCAGTCGTTCGACAGTAATGAGTTGTACTCCTGAATTTCCAAAAGCCAGTCCTTGTATTTTCAACAGCAACATCAAACGAACAATCTCAGCGGGAACAATTTCACCCATGCCACAAGCATGTGACATCATCAGATTGGTCTGAAGTTTACCAAGATCTTTTTCAGAAATAGATTTATTGTACAAAGCACCAAAACCGGTATTGATACCATAAATCGGCTCCTTGTGTTCTTTCAGTTTTACATCCAGAAACTTTCTTCCTTTCTGTATCGCCTGCCGTGCATCATCACCCAGACTAAGTTTCATTTCCTCCCGAAGAATTGTTTCAATGGTATCGAAGTCGAGGCCTTTTAAGGATATTTTATGGGTGGTCATCAGGTAATATTTTTTTTCGAATAAAGTCGCAGAGATCGCAATGAGCGATCGAATTATTTTTTAAGATGATAATACTAATAACCAACAACTAAAAACCAACAACTCATT
The DNA here is from genome assembly GCA_937871435.1 of uncultured Bacteroidota bacterium. Taxonomy (GTDB): domain Bacteria; phylum Bacteroidota; class Bacteroidia; order AKYH767-A; family 2013-40CM-41-45; genus JADKJP01. The sequence continues at coordinate 45,664 of CALMQM010000072.1, forward strand.
TAAGTAAATGCAAAAGCTCATCCATCGTCACCTTGCTTTGTTCCCCTGAGCTCATGTTTTTCACTGTGATTTCGTTATTTTTCATTTCTTCCGTTCCGATCAGCGCGACAAACGGAATTTTTTTTGCATCCGCGTAACTCATTTGTTTTTTCATCTTGGCTGCATCCGGATACAACTCAGCATGAATCCCATCTTCCCGGATTCGATCAAGTAACTGCAAACAGAATCGCGCTTCTTCTTCACCGAAATTCACAAATAAAATTTTTGTCGAAATGCCGCTGAAATCAGGAAAGCCTTTCACTTCTTCCAATACATCATAAATCCTGTCTGCACCAAACGATATTCCAACCCCGCTAACATTCGGCAATCCGAAAATCCCTGTCAAATCATCATACCGTCCTCCTCCGCAAATGCTGCTCGTGAATGAACTTCGTTTGTCATTCACTTTCACTTCAATGATCGCTCCGGTGTAATAATTCAATCCCCGTGCAAGAGTGATATCCAATTCAATATTGTCCTTAACTTTTTGAGAAATCTGTAACATATTGAGAATAGATTCCATTTCTGCAATACCTTTCAACCCGGTTTCAGAGTTTTTTAAAACCTGACGAAGAGACTCCATTTTATTTTCATTGCTTCCGCTCAACTTAATAATCGGTTGCAATTGTTGAATGGCTGTTTCTGAAAGTCCTTTCATCTTCAGTTCTTCATTCACTTTATCAAGACCAATCTTGTCCAACTTATCTATGGCAACGGTGATGTCAATAATTTTGTCCCGCTCACCAATTACCTCTGCGATACCGGAAAGAATTTTTCGGTTATTTAGTTTTATCGAGACATCAATCTTTAATGCATCAAACACATCTCCGATCATTCGGATCAATTCCACTTCATTCAAAAGCGAAATACTGCCGATCACATCCGCGTCACACTGATAAAACTCCCGGTATCTTCCTTTTTGCGGACGATCCGCACGCCATACCGGTTGGATCTGGTATCGCTTGAAAGGAAAAGTGATTTCATTCTGATGCATTACCACATAACGGGCGAAGGGTACTGTCAAATCATAGCGGAGACCTTTTTCTGTAACATCCGAATTTTTAATTTCCAAATGAGCCAGTCTGTATTTTTCAAACGGATCTCCACTATTCAAAATCCGAAATAACAGTTTGTCACCTTCTTCTCCATACTTTCCTTCAAGCATGCTAAGATTCTCCATTGAAGGAGTTTCAATTTCTTCATAGCCATATCGCTGATACACTCCACGAATGGTATCAAAAATATAATTACGCTTAAGCATTTCACCCGGCGAAAAATCACGGGTCCCTTTAGGTATGGAAGGTTTCATAAAAACAGTTCATGAAATCCTAAAATATCAGGAAATCACCCTGCAAAAATAAACTTTTGATCTTCTCTGAGAGAACTGGAACAGGCAGATATAAACAATGAGAATAGAATAAACTCATAATCGAACTCTACTAAAAATGACTCATCTATATCTGGCCAAACAACTATTACGTGTCTATTCCAGCCAATTGAAAAAAGTCACAAAATTGACTATCAATGAGATATCGATTGAATTTCATGCTTCAGTGAAATCAAAATAAAGATCTTCTACCAAAAGGACGACAGAAGATCAGACAAACACCCGCAATCTAATAATTCGCCTCCACCAGTTCTTTGCCTTCAGTGTTCAAGCTTTGGTACGCTTTATAATCTTCAAGATTGAATGAAAGCCAGGAATGAGACGAATATTCTTTCAAAAATTTATCCCTTCTGTAATCCAACTCCGCTTTGAATTGTTCAATATCCAAAGATCTCACCCAAATCACTTTATTTTTCTTATGCGCTTCCATTTGCGCTTTTATTTCAGCGAGATGCGAGTACAAAATCGGATAAACTTTAGGCGACAATTTCAAATAAAAATCAATATCTACTTCTCCTTTATTCCAGTGACTCAGGTTATATTTTGCAATCCATCCATCCCAGTTAAACAGGCTGAGTAAAACTATTGCACCGTACACAGACCATGTATTCAATCTTAAAAGAAAATAAGACGATTTTAACTTTTGAATTTTGATAAACAAAGTCGCCAATCCGATCAGTGTCACCAATAAAAAGACATCGACACCTATTCTGCGATACGCCAATCCATGAAAATCTATATAGTGATAGGTTCGGAGAAAAACTGAAATCACAAGAATTCCATTTTGAATAATCCAGGCAAAAGCCAGGAGACGCAAAACTTTATTGCGTGGATAAAAATTCTGATTTCTCCTGAAAAAATATAACAACACTGAGATAGAAAGAAGAATACTGAAAATCAATAATCCTGTTCCTTCATGTACGTAGGCTTTCAAACTGAATTCATCCGGAACCACAAAGCCAAACCAAAGGAAGCGAATGTCGATTAGATTCTCGAGCAACAACATCGCATTGACTATACAGAGAAGAATTATTCCGGAACGATTTTCATTTTTTAAGGCGATGGATTTAAATCTGGGCGATGAAGGCGGATAAACCGGCTCCTTTGTAAGACTCGATACAGGAACATACTTACGCTTTCTTCCAGCTTTGATTCTCTCCAGTTTATCGTTGAATGAAAGGTCCTTCATCATGAATATACTGACTTCCCCACGAAATACAATTCCTGCAATCAACAATGCGCCAAAGAGTAAAAAGAAAATTCTTGAAAATGAAATAGAACGAATGAAGTCTCCAAAAAGAGATTCCATCATTGTATATATTTTCCCGGCATATTCACCAAATACAGGATTCGCACCGCTGTATATGAGACAAAAAACAAAAGAAATAAAAATCGGAATCATGCTAAGCCGGATGAATCGTACCAAAAATTTTGTGAACGGACGTTGATTCAACAATGCCTCCTTTTTCCTGAGAAATTGAACCGGCAAATTCACTACATGCCGGGCCAGGTGAAGAGTAGCAAACAAGATGCTTCGCATTTTATTCCCGTGGACAAAAGCTGCAATGAGCAACAAAGAAATAATGTGCGCTACTTTGGAAGCCTCCGATCCGATGAGAAACACCATCAACCCGGTTACGAGTGTTCCAACAAGTGTAATGCGTACCGGTCCCGATGAAAAACTTTCCGGGTAAGCAATCTTCATCAACAAAAGCAACATTCCGCTGAATAGAAAAATATTGATTCCAAGATTTTCTTTCCAAAAAAAGAAATTGTAAATCACAAGAAGGAATACAAAACTGACATTTAAAATACGGGTGTTTGTCATGGTTTAGAGCTTAATGGTTGTGTGAAGTGTCGAGAGAATTCGAATGTATTTCTTAACATACAAAAGCGGAATCAATCCAATCATTCCGAAGGAACAATCAATACATTGATGAAAAAACGGAATACCTCTCACGTATCCTGCAATCAATGCCAGAGGAAATACAAGCAGACAGGATAAAATCGCCCAATCAATCACCCATTTATTTTGAAGCGGATCGCGGTATGGACCAATCAATGCTAATGCGATAACAATATGGGCGAAGGCAAGCCAATCTGTTCCATAAGATATGAATGGATAATTCTGATTTGTTTCATGAATCCCAGTGTAAACTTTGCTTATCCAATCGGCCATGAATTCAGGGAAAAGCTCAACATACTTCATGAGCCATGATAATTCAGTCTCTAATGGGAAAGCGGTGATTCCACTGGCCAATGTTGCCAGGAAAAAAAACAGAATCAACCGGCGAATGGATACAAGTACTTTTTTCTCATCTTTCACCATAGATGAAAGCGAAACGAAAAAATAAATAGAATATTTTAAGGAAGAAATCTTTTTCTGTAAGTACAGAATCTGATTGTGAATAAAAAGGAAATCTTACTGTCTCAGAATTACTTTCTGGACAAACTCATCTTTTCCCACCTTGGTTTTCAGAATATAAATTGCAGGCGACAAATCTCCCACTGTTAAATGAACGGAAGCATCTCTACCGCTGCAATCAAAAGATTCCGTCCTTACAATTCGGCCGGATGTGCTATACAAAACCAGCAATATCTTTTCGTCCTTCACTTCTGAAAATTGCACCTGCAATGTTTGATACAAAGGATTTAATCTCAGCAAAGGTAAATTATCTTTATCCGTACCAGATTTCGAACTCACAGAAACCGAACTTGGTTCAGTAGGCGTTCCCGCTTGGACCAATCCGTTTTCACTCATCAACAAAATAGAAACACTAAACAGAAACAAACGCAGATTTCGCTTCATGAAGACTATAATTTCCAGAAATACAATATTAGTAATTGCTACACTATAAAGACATGACAGGGGTCATCCGAATGGATGAAGGACAGTCCCGGTTATGAAAAGACGCGAACACTCTTAGTCTTCGCGTCTTTTCATAGACCTGAATTTATCGTACGAGATTTTTATAACGGATCCTGTGCGGCTGAGTATCACCCATACGCTGTTTCTTATTCTCTTCGTATTCAGAGAAATTTCCGTCAAAAAAATACACCTGAGAGTCGCCTTCAAATGCGAGAATGTGAGTTGCTACTCTGTCGAGGAACCAACGATCGTGAGAAATGATCACCGCGCAGCCGGCGAAATTTTCAATCGCTTCTTCCAATGCACGAAGTGTATTGATATCAATATCATTGGTCGGCTCGTCAAGCAATAACACGTTTGATCCTTCACGCAATGCGATGGCAAGATGTACACGATTTCTTTCTCCGCCCGACAACACTTCCAGCTTTTTACTCTGATCCGTTCCGCTGAAATTGAATTTACTTACATAAGCACGCGAATTCAAAGTACGTCCGCCAACTATCATAGAATCTGTTCCTCCGGAAATGATCTCGTATACACTCTTTCCACTTACAAGATCATCATGGCTCTGGTCCACATATGCGATCTGAACGGTCTCTCCGATTTTTACTGTCCCGGCATCGGGTTGCTCCTGACCCATGATCAGCTTGAACAAAGTCGTCTTTCCGGCTCCATTCGGTCCAATCACACCAACAATTCCTGCAGGTGGAAGAGAGAATGTCAGGTTTTCAAAAAGCACTTTGTCGCCAAAAGATTTGCTGACATTATTAAAATCAATCACAACTGAACCCAATCTTGGTCCTGGAGGAATGAACAACTCCAGTTTTTCTTCCCTTTCCTTTGCATCTTCATTCAACAATTTATCATATGCCGCTATACGTGCTTTGGATTTGGCATGTCTGCCTTTCGGAGACATTCTCACCCACTCCAACTCACGCTGCAAAGTTTTTTGTCTCTTGCTTTCTGATTTTTCTTCCTGCGCAAGTCGGTTTGATTTCTGCTCCAGCCAGGAAGAATAATTTCCTTTCCATGGAATTCCTTCTCCACGATCCAATTCAAGTATCCAGCCTGCAACATTATCTAAGAAATAACGATCGTGTGTAACCGCGATGACAGTTCCTTTGTATTGTTGTAAATGTTGCTCTAACCACAACACAGATTCAGCATCGAGGTGATTCGTTGGCTCATCCAGCAACAAAACATCCGGCTCCTGCAACAACAAACGACACAAAGCGATTCTTCGTTTTTCTCCTCCGGATAAATTCGCAACTGACGATTCCGGATCAGGACAACGCAAAGCATCCATCGCGATTTCAATTTTGTTGTCAATCTCCCAACCGCCGGCCGCGTCAATAGCATCCTGAACAACACCTTGTCGCGCGATGAGCTTATTCATCGCGTCGTCGTCCATCGGCTCAGCAAATTTGTTATTGATCTCTTCAAACTCTTTCAGAAGATCAACAACCTTCTGTGCTCCTTCCATGACAACTTCCCGGGCTGTCTTATTCGGATCCAACTCTGGCTCTTGAGAAAGGTATCCAACTGAATATCCCGGAGAAAAAACGACCTCGCCCTGGAAGGACTTTTCGAGTCCGGCGATAATCTTCATAAGGGTGGATTTTCCCGCCCCATTCAATCCGAGAATTCCGATTTTCGCCCCATAATAAAAAGACAAGTAAATGTCTTTCAAAACCTGCTTGCTTGGTGGATAGATTTTACTCACTCCTACCATCGAAAAGATGATCTTTTTATCGTCTGCCATGTGTTTGTGGATTCAATTTGACCGGATTTATCAACTACCTGTATTTCAAGTATTTGTATAAATATCTGGGTTGGTCAGATTGGATTTTTTAGTGTTTCTGTGGATGGATATTAATGCTCCCATTAAATCGTCTGCGAATTTCGGCAAAATTGTTTAATAATTAATGCTTTATCCCTCTAAAAGAGGCGAAAATTAAGCTCGAAAAATGCAACCCTTACGGATAAAGAGCTGTAAGAAACATGAATTCGCACAGAAGAATCACCTACAATGAAAAAACTAATCAGTATTTCCATCTTCATTCTCGCTTTTGCCGGCCTTTCATTCGGCCAGCAAAACACCAAAATGAATTTTTCACTTCAGCAGAAAATGGCACAAGGCCGTCAGGCGGACCATGAAATTGCTGTTTTCATAAAAGGAGATGTGAATGAAATACGCTCCCTTACTGAATCTCTTGGAGGTACATTTAAATATGCTGCAGGTGATATCGCTGCTGTTCGTATTCTGCTTAGCAAAATTCCACAACTGGCAGCTTCAGGAAAAGTTCAACGCATAGAAAACAATGATCTGAACCTTCAGCCGATGAACAACCAGATGTTACTGAACAATCACGTCACAGAAGTTCAACAAGGTTTCAACCTTCCAGCATCCTACAATGGTGAAGGCGTTGTCATGGGAATCATCGACGAAGGAATAGACTTCACACATCCTGATTTCAGAGATGAATATGGCAGAACAAGAATAAAGTTTCTGTGGGATCAGGCAATTATAAATTTCGATACAGCGACACAGGCTCAGCCCTATGGCTATGGGAAAGAATACATCGGCAATCAGATTGATACATCCACACAACATTACGACAGTCCCTTCAGTCATGGTTCACACGTGACCGGAATCGCGTGTGGAAGCGGACTGGCTCTCAACAATTACAAAGGTGTTGCTCCGAAAGCTGACATCATTGTCGTGAAGATGAACCTGAACAGGCCCGATAATGAATTTCTATCTTCTCTTGTGGATGCGATAAAATATATTTTTGACAGAGCGGATGAAATAGGTGAGCCGGCAGTCATCAACATAAGTTTAGGAACTTATTTTGGATCACACGACGGAAAAGATATCCAGGCACAATCTATCGATAACCTGATCAGTTCAAAACCCGGACGAGTAGTTGTATGTTCAGCAGGTAATGCCGGAACAGCTCCATTGCATCTTACAAACAATGTAACCAGCGATACAAATTTCACCTGGCTCCAATTCAGCAGTCAGAGTATTTATATTCAGGCTTGGGGTGATTCCGCCAATTTTGAAAACATCCAGTTTTCTCTCGGTATAGACAGAGTGAACCATGGATATACGACCTTAAAATCTCTTCCCTTCAACACGGTTAATTACAACCTCGGTGTACTTTACACTGATACATTGAGTCTGGGAGGAAACCAATTTGGAATCATTCAGGGATTGAATCAGTTTTGGAATGGAAATTACTCTGTTGAATTCCTCATCACTCCTGATTCTACCCTCAATATTACTTCAACCGACACGAGTCGTTACCTGTGGCGCTTCATGACCACAGGCAACGGGCATTATGACGGCTGGAGCTACGATATGGTTTTCGATAACCTTCCGGATTCAGTTTCTTATCCACCTATCCTGAAATACAAAAAACCGGATACGGATCAAACTATTGTGAGCTCATTTACCTGCAGCGACAAAGTGATTACAGTTGGAAGTTATATCAATAGAAATTTCTACACCAATGCAAATTATGCAATTACTCGTGACACAAATTTGGTAGTCGGACAATTGTCTTTATTCTCCAGTCATGGGCCTACACGCGATGGACGTATCAAACCGGACATTACTGCTACAGGCGAATGGCTCATCAGTTGCGGAACACAAAGCGAATTGAATTTGCTCGCAGCCATTGAACCCGAAAAAGTAGCAGCCGGGAAAAAACACAAACGAAGCAGCGGAACATCCATGTCCTCCCCAGTTGTTGCAGGGATTGCGGCTTTATACCTCCAGAAAAATCCGACAGCCCGTTGGGATGAAGTAAAAAATGCAATCATTAATTGCGCGGATGAAGATGCGTTCACCGGAAATAATTTGCCGGACAATCGCTGGGGATATGGAAAGATCAATGCTTATGCTGCTGTGAAAGGGTGTACAGTCGGCATCGATGATTTAGATGCAACTTCAGGAATAACATTTCAGAATTATCCAAATCCATTTGAATCCAATACAACTATTGCATACGACATGAATATTTTACAACACGTTCAATATGCAGAAATTGTGATCGCGGATGTAGTCGGATCCGTTCTCCAGAGAATTCAAATAAAAGACAAAGTCAATGCTATAAATCTTTCAAAAGGAAAATTGGCTGCCGGAATGTACAACTGCTCTCTGATTATTGATGGAAAGACTGTCAGGACAAATAAGCTCGTCATTCTCTGATGTAAATTTCCATTTATCTAAAAATGAATTTAAAACAAAAATGGCGGTCTACCCGCCATTTTTTTTGATCATATGTTTGGTAAAGCAAATCAATTACCTTTGTCCGACAATCCATTTCTGTGCTTCGATCTTTCAAGAATTACCTGAGCCTCGTAAAATTCAGTCATACCATTTTTGCAATGCCTTTTGCGGCAATCGGGTATACATTGGGTGCTGTTCAACCTGAATCTCATCCGGATGTATTCCTGCTTATTAAAGTGATCCTGTGTATGGTTTTCGCCCGAACTTCTGCGATGGCATTCAACAGATGGACAGACCGAAAAATTGACGCCAAAAATTTACGTACAAAGCAACGTGAAATTCCGGCAGGAACGATATCCCCTTCTGCAGCTCTTTCGTTAGTAATTATTAGCTCCGGCTTATTCATTCTTACTACCTGGTTCATTAATCCAATCTGTTTCTTCCTTTCTCCTGTCGCCTTACTAGTCGTACTCGGTTACAGTTACACAAAAAGATTTACCTGGCTTTGTCATTTGGTACTAGGATTGGGATTATCACTCGCACCAATAGGTGCTTACCTTGCTGTAACAGGTCGCTTCGATATTCTTCCGCTCCTCTTTTCCTTTACTGTGATCACATGGGTAAGTGGATTTGATATTATCTATGCTCTGCAGGATGACGAGTTTGACAAAAGCGAACAACTCTATTCCATTCCTTCATTCTTTGGGAGGAAAAACGCTTTGGTTTTTTCCGGCATTCTTCACTTCATCAGTATTTTTTGCGTCTTGCTTGCCGGGAAAACAGGTTCTTTCGGTATGATCTATTGGATAGGCGCTGCTTTTTTTGCCGGACTTGTAATCTACCAGCATACCCTCATCAGACCTGATGATCTGAGTAAAGTGAACATTGCTTTTTTTACAACTAACGGAATAGCAAGTATTGTTTTCGCCGGATTTGTGGTCGCTGCCAGTGTGTGGCATTGAAAATAATCCAATACATCCTAATCAGGAATCTGCTTTCACAAATTTCACATAAGAAATTCCTTGTCCGGTTTCAACTTCCAGCACATACATCCCATTCGCTAAATCAGCAATAGAAAAACGGAATTGCCGGAGTGGAATTGCCGGAGACACCTCTTTTACTTTTCTACCGCACCGGTCCAGAATTGAAACATGATGAATGGACAAAGCAGGTTCCGAAACCAATAACGACAAATCTTCTCCTGCCGGATTTGGAAAAACATTTATCGAAACAAAGGAAGAATTTTTTTCCAACAAAGATTGAACTGTATTTTCCGCACTGATTATCCAGTGTTCCGGATCAATGAAAATGTTTCTGACTTCATAATCCAGCGACACCTGATAATGTTGACCGGAGAAATCATTTTGGAAGACAATTACAGTATCAGTTGCATCTCCTGCAAACTGTATTGGCACCGGCATTTTGTAAAAACTGACGGACGAATGTGACTGAGTTTGATCAAGTGTAAATTCAACTTGTCTATCCTTTTGATTCCACTCTAAATGATAAGATGGATAACCCTGACCACTATACCATTGGTCAAAAAAATAATCGAGGTTTGTCCCACTGCTTTGTTCGAGGTGAGTTTTGAGTTGATCTGTTGTTGCATATGAATAAACAAGTGAAGGATCTGAAAGATAATTTCTGATCCCGGCAAAAAATGCAGAGTCGCCAATCACCCATCGTAGCATGTGTACCAGATATGCTCCCTTACAATAAGACAGCCGATAATCAAAAATCCGGCTCACTTCTGTAGTGTCAGAACAAAATACTGAACCATCCGGTTTTGAGGTGATCGTATTCAATATACCATTCAGGAATGAAGGCCAGATAATCGGTGACACATGTTGCTTTCCAAATCCTTGCAAATAGGTAGCAAAACCTTCATTGAGCCAGATATCTTCCCAACTCCCACAAGTTACTTTATCTCCAAACCATTGATGCGCCAATTCATGATAGACCAGATATGAATCAAAATTGCCGATAAAACTCATCGTCTGATGTTCCATTCCCCCACTCCATCCAAATTGAGTTTGACCGTATTTCTCTCTGCTGAATGGATAAGTTCCAAACAAACTATCAAAAAAAAGAAACACATCTAAAAACCGATCATTGTTCAATTTAGTTCTGACATGGGCTGAATCTTCAGGATAGATATATCCGACAATTGGCATGGACTGTCCGTTCGAAAGAGTTACAGTATCTGAATAAACTGAATAATTGCTCACTGCCACACCAACCAGGTAAGCAGCAATCGGATAAGTTGAATGCCAATGCGTTGTTTTTTCATTTCCGGAAATGGTTTCCGAAAGTAACAATCCATTGGAAGCAACTTTGTATTGAGAAGGAGTCACAACAACAATGTCCAGCGTATCAATTTTGTCATTCAAATCCTGATGACAAGGCCACCATTCTTTTGAGCCATAAGGTTCGGAAAGTGTCCATAAAATCGGCGCGCCGGAATGTTGTGTGGTTTCAAAAGAACCGAATCCGGAAACTCCCGGCTCTCCCTGATAATACACAGAAACAGAATCCATCACATTAACAGGAAGCATAGAGGAAAAATGAATGAGCAAAAAGTCGTTAGAAAGATGCTGGAACGACAAATTGTTTCCATGATACTCTATACTGTCCACTCCAAGCAAATGTGTTAAATCAAGCCGTAGTTCATTCATCCCTGAGAGTAGAGGTAAAAAATGAAAAGAAACTCTGCCGGAAATGTATCTCACTGTTGGATCCAATTTCCATTCACATTGGACAGAAACAATATCATAATTTGAGGAAGTGGTGGAATTTTCAACAGTTGTAATTGACTTCTCCCAAGCCGACTTTTTTTCAGAATCAAGAAATTCTGAACTCAGGATTTTTTCTTTTGTTTGAGCAGATAAAATTTCGGGATGGATTATTAAAAAAGAAAAAACAACTAAAATCGAAAAGAAAATTCTGACTTGCTCAATGCGTTTCATCCAGGAGTACATGAATGTCATCAATCAGTTTATTCACTTCTGTTGAATCTGTGCCATCATAAAAACCCCGGATATGACGATCCGGATCTACCAATGCGAAAAATTGTGTGTGTACAAAATCCTCCGGCCCGCCATTTCCTTCAGTTAAACTCACAAGGTACGATTTTCTTGCCATCTCATAGAGCGCTTTTTTATCACCTGTCAAAAATTGCCATTGCTTTGGATCAGCATGATGTTCCTTCGCATAGGCCGCCAAAACGGAAACAGAATCTTCATCCGGTTTAACAGAATGAGAAAGTATATGAAATCGTTCTTCTCCTTTAAAATGATCGGCTACCCGTTCCATTTGACCGGACATCATCGGACAAATTCCCTGGCAAGTCGTGAAGAAAAAATCGGCCACATAAATCTTTCCTTTTACAGACTCTTCAGTTACATTCTTCCCTTCCTGATCAACAAATGAGAAACCGGCTATTGTATGATCTGTACTGTCAGCATTTTTAGGTCCGTAAATAGGCAATAATTCCGTCTGCTCTTTTTCAGGATTCATAATCGAATAGGCATAGATCATAAACCCGAGCGTGATTAATCCCACAATTAAAAAACGAACGAAAACTGATTCAAACAATTTCTTAATCATTGTTGTTTCCGAATGAAGGCCTCTTTACAGCCCTTGCTGCAAAAGCCATAAATCTGATTGTTGATTTGAAGTGTATCCGCCACACTATCTTTCAAACTCATCCCGCAAATTGTATCCTTTGAAGAGATCAGTTTATTCAAAGCAATCTGAATAAAGTGACCATCTTGCTGCATCATCTTGTCTGCAGGAACATCTCTGTGTTCCGGTTTCCTTTCAGCATCCTTACAGGATAGTGTTAAAAACAAAACCGTCGCAATGAAGACTAAACTGCGTTTCATGTCATTTTCAATCTGGCTGCAATATCGGGAGGCTTTGGCGATTTACCTACCATTATCATATTAATTCTTGTAGCTGCAATCCATCCTCACTTAATTGCTTCGGGAAGATTTCCTTTCTGTTAAACAGGAATGCAATCCGACCATTAAACTGATGAACAACAAAGTATTGAACTCTGACCACCTTACATCAGCTTTTTTTTCATTGAAAGATCAATTCTGAAAGAAAAAAAATCATGACAAAAGGCTGAATGCGAACTTTCAAATTTTATTATATTTGTAGAGATTCAAACACGATTTTTTTGTATGCAAGAGTCAGCAAGGGATTCCGTTAACAGGGACATTAGTTTTGACGATTTCCAGAAGGAAGTATTAAATGATTACCGAATCGCCTGCGAAAGCAGACACGCCAGCCTGTTGGGTCGAAAAGAGGTCCTGACAGGAAAAGCCAAATTCGGAATTTTTGGAGACGGAAAAGAACTCGCCCAGATAGCCATGGCGAAACAATTCCGCGATGGTGATTTTCGTGCCGGTTATTACAGGGATCAAACCTTCATGTTTGCCATCGGACAATCCGATATCACAAAATTTTTTGCTCAGTTGTATGCAAATCCTGATGTAGAAGCCGAACCTTCCTCAGCCGGTCGTTCCATGAACGGACACTTTGCTACACGAAGTCTCAATGCAGATGGTTCCTGGAAGGATCTGACGAAAATGAAAAATTCATCTTCAGATATTTCTCCAACAGCCGGACAAATGCCTCGTCTGCTCGGACTGGCCTGGGCTTCGAAACTTTACAGATCCAATCCGGAGTTGAAAAAGATCAACGGCTTCTCTGTAAATGGAAATGAAGTTGCATTTGGTTCCATTGGTGACGCCAGTACTTCAGAAGGAGTATTCTTTGAAACCATCAATGCAGCCGGAGTGCTACAGGTTCCTATGGCTATCTCTGTTTGGGATGATGGATATGGAATATCAGTTCCTGCTAAATACCAAACAACAAAACAGAACATTTCAGAAATACTCAAAGGATTTGAACGAAACGATAAAGGGGAAGGATATGTAATCCTTCGTGGTAAAGGTTGGGATTACCCCGGACTCTGTGAATTGTATGAAAAAGGTATTCGCATTTGTCGCGAACAACATGTGCCGGTCTTGTTTCATATTCAGGAAGTCACTCAACCACAAGGTCACAGTACATCCGGTTCTCATGAACGGTACAAATCAAAAGAACGACTGCAATGGGAAGATGAATTTGATGGCATTCGCAAAATGAAAGAGTGGATCATTTCTTCCGCTATTGCCACAGCAGAAGAATGTGATCGAATTGATGGAGAAGCGAAAAAGTTTGCAGCCGCCTGCAGAAAAAAAGCATGGGATGATTTTATGAATCCCATCAAAGCAGAAATACAAACTGTCGGAACACTGCTTGAATCCATTGCTCAATCCAGCGGTCAGGGTGCTTTCATTCGTAAAGTGAAAAGTGACCTGGAAAGTATGATGGATCCTGCGCGCAGAGATATTTCTTCCGCAGCCCAAAGAGTACTCAGATTGATCCGCCATGAAAATTCAGCTGCAAGAACTGCGTTGATTGACTGGTGTACTCAAAACGATCAGAAAAATTTTGACAGATATAATTCCTATCTCCATAGTGAATCCGGCGAATCCGCAACTCAGGTTAAAGCAGTTGCAGTTCAATATGCCGAGGATGCCCCAATGATGGATGGAAGAGAAATTATTCAATCTAACTTTGATGCGCTCTTTGCAAAAGATCCAAGATTGGTTGCATTCGGAGAAGATCTTGGTAAAATTGGCGACGTGAACCAGGGCTTTGCCGGATTGCAGGCCAAGTATGGAGAAATAAGAATCTCAGATGTGGGTATACGTGAGGCAACCATCGCCGGTCAGGGAATTGGTCTTGCTTTGCGTGGACTCCGACCCATCGCGGAAATCCAATACCTCGATTATCTTCTCTATGCTATCCAGATTCTGAGCGATGATCTTGCAACATTACAATACAGAACCAAAGGCGGACAAAAAGCACCGGTCATCATTCGAACACGTGGTCATCGTCTCGAAGGAATCTGGCACAGTGGTTCACCAATGGGAATGATAATCCATGCGCTCAGAGGAATGCATGTCCTTGTCCCCAGAAACATGACACAAGCAGCGGGATTCTATAACACACTCCTTGCCGGGGATGAACCCGCGGTAATCGTGGAATGCCTGAACGGTTACCGTTTGAAAGAAAAACTTCCTGCTAACCTGGGTGAATTCAGGGTTCCGGTCGGAATCACTGAAACACTACAGGAAGGTTCCGATATCACCTTGGTCACCTACGGATCCTGTGTTCGCGTCGCTCAGGAAGCGATAAGAGCCTTGGATGAATTGAGCATTTCTGTTGAACTGATCGATGTTCAGAGTTTACTTCCTTTCGACCGTAAACATTCTATCGTAGAGTCACTGAAGAAAACCAATAAATTGTTGGTTCTCGATGAAGATGTTCCTGGCGGTGCCAGTGCTTACATTTTACAACAAATTCTTGAAATTCAACAAGGATTCAAACATTTGGATGCTCCTCCAAGAACCCTAACAGCGAAACCTCATCGAGCTGCTTATGGTTCAGATGGTGATTATTTCAGCAAACCTTCTGTGGAAGATATCGTAAACATTGCCTACGAAATGATGCGGGAATATAATCCCGGGCTTTACCCCAGTTTTACCTGATTCTTTTAACAATTTTCATTTTACACTAAACTGAATAAACACTGTGATATTATTGCCCATTTCCATGTCTGATAGAATAACCGAAAAGGATTCTAAATATACTTCACTCGACAAAATGAGTGTGTATGATTTGTTGCGTTCTATCAACGAAGAAGATAAAACAGTACCGGATACGATAGAAAAATCTCTCCACCGGATTGAAACAGTTGTTATCTTGATCAGTGAGAAACTCAGACAAGGTGGAAGATTATTTTATCTCGGCGCCGGAACAAGTGGCAGACTCGCGATTGTAGATGCTTCTGAACTCCCTCCTACCTACGGATTAGAACATGGTCGCGTTATTGGCTTAATTGCCGGCGGTGATGAAGCGATACGCAAAGCAGTTGAATTTGCAGAAGATGATCCTGAACAAGGTTGGAAGGATCTGCAGTCCCATGGGATCACAAAACACGATGTAGTCATGGGTATTGCTGCTTCCGGCTCTACACCTTATGTAGTTGGCGCTATGAAACGCTGCAAAGAACATAATATACTGACCATTGGTCTCACTTGCAATCAGGATACGGCATTGGCGAAAAATGTCCACTATCCGATTGAGATCATTGTGGGTCCCGAAGTAGTTACCGGCAGTACACGCATGAAAGCAGGAACTGCTCAAAAGCTGGTGTTGAATATGATCTCCACTTCTGTCATGATTCAACTTGGCCGTGTCAAAGGGAATAAAATGGTCGATATGCAAATGACCAACAACAAGCTCATCAAACGTGGTACCGGCATCCTGATGGATGAACTGAATATCACCGCGGTGGAAGCCGGTGAATTGCTCAACAAATATGGCAACGTGCGCAAAGCTCTTGAAGCAGCACGAAAATAAATCATTTACTATTCCGTTTTTTTTCATTGAATAATATTCATGTTGAATTTGCATTTTGTAAATTCAATTCATGAACGCATTTTTTATTCTTAACTTTGCACATCTAAATTCACTTTACAGAAGTGCAGGACATTGAACCCTTTTATGGCTGGCGTGAACTCTATGTTGCATCGGAAGACGAACTCTCGCCCTTTCATGGAACTGTTTACAGTGAATTTGAATTTTCTAATACAGTATACAACTATTACATCCATCCTCAATGGGATCAGTTCGGCTCCTCGACTTTATACTTAAAAGTACTCTATGCTGATTACGATCGCTCTTTTGCGATAATCGAATTTATCGGAGAATGGAATGATGCATTGTACAACGACATCATGTTTTTAAAACGCGAGGTGATAGAACCCATGATGACCGATGGAATAAAAAAATTCATTCTCATAGGAGAAAATGTACTGAACTTCCATGGCAGCGACGATTGTTACTACGAAGAATGGTTCCAGGATGTAGATGAAGGTTGGATTGCAGGAATAAATTTCAGACCTCACGTCCTTTTAGAAATGGAACGATTCAACATCGACTATTATTTTGTTTTCGGAGGAGAATTGGATGAATTAAACTGGAGAATGTTCAGTCCTGTAGACATGTTTCAGAAAATTGAACACATCATTTCCCGCAGACTGAATTAATTTTTGTACACACACCACTCTTAAAAACTGTCTACTATTTTTAAGAGAAGAGAAAATTATTCGATTGTTTTTTACGTTCTTGCAGATAGATTGGTAAAACAATTCTTCATGCAACTCCTCCGGTATCTGTGCTGTTTTGCCTTCTCGTGCATTGCCATCTTTCCGGCAAATGCTCAACGCAAAGATTCAATTCCTCATTCCGGAAAAGCTTCGTTCTATCATGATAGTTTTCAGGGACAAGAAACAAGTAACGGTGAATTTTATAATAAGAATGATTTTACGGCGGCACATCGAACGCTTCCTTTCAATACAATTGTAAACGTTTACAACAAACAAACTGGTAAAAAAGCTATCGTTCGGATCAACGACCGGGGTCCATTTGTAAGAAGCAGAATCATTGACCTTTCCCGTTCAGCAGCGATGAAACTTCGAATGGTTCCTTTCGGTGTTGCCCCGGTTTCGATTCAGGTGCTGAATCTTTTTGACCATCTTCCGTGGAACGATTCAACTTTTGTGGAAAATGAAGTCTGGGATTGTTTTGGAAAAAAAACCGGGCTAAAAGAAATTACAGTCTTTGTATGGCAAACTGATTTCTGGAAACATGCATTTTATATGGCCAGTCATATAGCGCTGGATTATCACTTGCCGGCAGCCCAGATAAGAATTGCAGGAACACCTAAAAATCGCTCTTATCAGGTCTTGGTTTCCGGTATGCAGGACAAAACTGAATGCGAAGCACTCATGAGTAAATTAAAGAGTGATGGATTTATTTCTGCACGAATTTTTAAAATCCCGCGTTTAAAAACTGACTCTTCAACTTCTGCGCAACGTGACGGTCAATTGAAAAAATAAAATCATCTGCATCCAGCAATTCAAGGTCAATAAATCGAAAGGATTGACCTCCCTCCTTCTCCTTTTCAAAATCGAAAGCAATATTGGATATCTTTAATGTCATTTCTCCTGAAGGCCTCATCAGGTAATAAACAGATATGACCTGGATCTCTGGGTTAAAAGCAGATGGGACAAAATAATCTGTGGTGTAAAAATGATCCAGAACATCAAATGACATTCCCGTTTCTTCAGTCATTTCTCTCTTCAAACAGTCGAGAGTACCTTCGCCAAATTCAAGCCCGCCACCGGGAAACTTCGTCACATATTTCCCATACACATACTCATCACTCACCAGCACATACCGCGAATTATGTATATAGATTCCGTACACACGTATTACAAAAGGATACTTCTTCATTGAATTTCTATGCTATTAACTTGAGGCTACAAGGTATCTATTTTAGGAATACTCAATATTGAATTTAGTATCTTTCGCTTTCAATATTATATTTTGAATTATAGGAAAGAAGAATGAGATTGACGGATATTCAGGCTGAAGTATTGATTGCCGGTGCCGGTCCGGCAGGCGCAGCAACATCCCTCTTTTTAAGTAAACAAAAAATTCATCACATCATTCTCGACAAAGCAGTTTTTCCGAGAGATAAAATTTGTGGCGATGCATTGAGTGGTAAAGTTGTTCACGTACTCAATAAATTGGATCCATCTTTTGTATCTGAATTATCTACCGGAAAAGAATTTCTCGGGAGCTATGGAGTTCGTTTTGTTGCTCCGAATAACCGGGCTCTCGAAGTTCCATTTAGTACCAATCTTGCTGCACTCAAACATCCTCCCGGATTTATTTCCAGGAGACTTGATTTTGACGATTTCCTGTTTCAAAAATTGAATCCTGAATACGCCACCATTCTGGAAAACACCTCAATTCTAGATCTCGAATATTCCACATCCGGAGTCAATGTACTATTGGATAACCATGGGGAAAAACTGCAGGTTGAATCAAAAATTGTTGTGGGTGCTGAAGGTGATCGTTCTGTCGTTGCAAAACGTCTTGCAGGTCACAAAAAGGAGAACAAACACTATTGCGCCGGTTTGAGAGGATATTATACCGGAGTGACAGGAATGCATCCTGAAAATTTTATCGAACTTCATTTTTTAAAAGACTTTCTACCGGGCTATCTCTGGATTTTCCCAATGCCCGGTGGGATTGCAAATGTGGGCGTTGGAATGTTAAGTGAATCAGTGGCGAAAAAAAATATCAATCTCAAAACAGAACTTCAAAAAGCTCTTCAATCCAATCCGGAATTGAAAAGTCGATTTCAAAATGCCAGACCAATCAGCGAACTGAAAGGTTGGGGACTGCCCCTGGGATCCAGAAAAAGAAAATTGTCTGGCGATAATTTTTTGCTCGTTGGTGATGCCGCTTCACTCATTGATCCTTTTACGGGAGAAGGAATCGGGAATGCTCTCACCAGCGGAATGGTCGCGGCAGAACAAATCAAACTCTCTCTTGATACCAATCAGTTTGATGCCAAATCAATGTCAGCTTACGATTCGAATATTTATTCTGTATTGTGGGATGAACTCAAATTGAGCCACACAATGCAAAGACTGACAAATTACTCATGGCTTTTTAATTTTGTTGTCAACAAAGCTTCCAAAAGCAAAACACTGAGGGATACAATCACCTGCATGTTTGAAGACCTTGACATGCGGGACAAACTCCGAAGTCCCGGATTTTATTTCAAGCTTCTGTTGAACAGATAAATGTGATATGAAAAAATTTATCTTCTTATTGTGTATGATCATGCTTTTCTCCAAAATTTTGGATGCACAAATACTGAAACGAAAAATCAACCAATATAAAAATGGCAGACAAGAAGGTCTCTGGATAATGTATTCAGACAGTGCCAATCAAAACAAAGAAAGCCGTGGCCACTATGTGAATGGAAAAGAAAAAGGAAAATGGAAATATTATTATGAGAATGGTAAGCTTAGGAAAAAAGAAAAATTCAAAGTGAGTGGCATTCGGACGAAATTTTACTATGAAACCGGGAAAATAAAGAGCAAAGGAATAGCCAAATTAGAACCCGAAGACTCACTCATGCATTACTATTTTCAAGGTATTTGGAAATATTATAACGAAAATGGAAAACTAACTTCCATTGTATTATACGAAAAAGGACAGGAAGTGAGTACAGTTCACTACTAATAAACTAAGCTTGAGTTGACATGTTGTGAAGCAAAATTCACGAATAACAGCCAAATTTCTGATTCAAAAAATGGGTTCTTGTCTGTCAAAGACTGAACTTTATTTCTTTCCTTCTTCGTATTCTTTGTTCAAACCCTCCAGGACTTTTCCGGTTATGTCAAGACTGTCATTCGCAAAGAGAATTCCTCCTCCTTTAGAATAACCGAGCACAAAATTATATTTGTTGTTAACATTGAGTGATCGGATGAACGATGAAACTTTTAAGTACAATTCCTCTGATGATTTACTCTTCTCCTCTTCCAATTGTCCCAACATTTGATCCTTCTTATCCATCAGTTTTTGCTGGCGTGCCATCAATTGCTCCTCAGTTTGCTGTCTTTGAAGGTCAGTCATTCCGGCAGCCTTTTCCTGGTAATCAGCAGCATCTTTTTGTAAACGATCACTTTCTGAAGTCAACTCATTTTTAATCCGCTCCTGCTTTGCTTCTAATTCCTCTTTTTTCTTTTTGAAATAAGTGTAATTATCAAGCAACGAATCCGAATTGACATATACTATACCACCTGGAACAGAAGGAAGTACTTTTGCAATCTCCTGAACAGTACCTGATTCTGAAGACTTTTCAGAGCCATTTGAAAAATGAAGGTAATACAAGATGCCGACAGCTATCAGAAGGATAAAATTCAGAATAAGTGATAAATTCTTCATTGTTGCGATTTTGAGTCGCCAAAGATAGAAGATTTTCAACCCGGAAGACTTAAAAACAGACCACTAATATTTTTCCGGGAATTGGTAGAATTGCTTACTTTTCGGTCGTAAAAATCAGCATTTTATGAAAAAATTGATCGGCTCACTTTTTATTGCAATCATGTTCTTCGCATGTAAAAATGATGCACCTGAAATTGCAGACCCCGCCAATGCGCCTGATGTTTCTGCCGTACCATCAAGATTTGACCAGAAAATGCTACTGGAAGAATTCACTTCCTCACTTTGCGGCCAATGTCCAAAAGCTCACCTGATGCGTGATTCTTTACTCAGCACATTTGCCGGTCGGTTCTATAGTGTAGACATTCATCTCACAGACTGGATGATCGATTCCTCTATCACAGATTTTAACAACGGAAAAAATTACATCGATAGTTTGTTTAACCCAACGGGTATCTATCCTGCAGGAATGATAAACAGAACAATTTCAGGTTCTGCCGATTTAGTACCGGATTTCTGGGGACAAAAACTTACTTCACTTTATGGTGCAGTTCCACGCTGTGGTTTGGCTATCGATGCAAATGAAATAAATGCCAACAGACTTTCACTCGTTGTGCATACAGGATTTAGTACATCCATGTTCGGAGATTACCGCGTACATGTTTACCTCGTACAAGATGTCGTGCATTCCAATGATTCACTCTATTCTCAATTGAATGATTTCAGTCAGCAAGGCCTTACCCCTGACACTGCTCTCTCATTGTACCTTCAAAACGATACCATTCGCAATTACAATCACAAATTTGTACTTAGTAGAATCATTTCTGATAACGGACTTGCAGGAGATGTAATCCCGCAATCACTCATGACCCGGGGAAATGACTTCGCTAAAACCTATACTGTCGATTTAACCGGTATTGATCCTTCGGCCTATTCCATCATTGCGTTTGTAGATAAATACGGAGACACAGGCATGACTCACCGCATCGAAAATGTTCAGATGGCGAAAGTGGGTGAAGCAAAAGATTGGAATTAATCTTTCTTTACTGCAAAAAATGAAAGCATTCCTTGTACCGGGAATGCTTCTTCCTTTTATGATTAATTTATTAGAATGGACTTACTGAATCAGCAACTTTCAGATTATATCGATTCTCATACTTCACCCGAATCAAAGGTGTTGGATGCACTGAACAGAGAAACCAATGCCAAAGTGCTTATGCCACGGATGCTTTCAGGGCATCTGCAAGGACGTGTGCTGAGCATGCTTAGTAAAATGATTCAACCCCGACGCATTCTGGAAATAGGAACCTACACCGGATACTCAGCCTTATGTCTTTCGGAAGGACTCATTGATAACGGCTTGTTGCATACGATTGATATCAATGACGAATTGAACAGCATGGTAAAAAAGTATATCCACGCTGCAAATATGGATGAAAAAATTATCACTCATATTGGTAATGCCCTGGATATTATTCCTCAATTGAATGAGGTTTTTGATATAGTTTTCATCGATGCCGACAAAGTTAACTATAGTCGGTATTTAGACATGATCATGGACAAAGTAAGAAAGGGCGGGTTTATTATTGCCGACAATGTTCTCTGGAGTGGTAAAATCACATTGCCTGAAAACGAAGCTGACAAAGACACTAGAGCATTACAAATTTTCAACGAAAAAGTCCATAACGACCCCAGAGTCGAACATGTACTTTTTCCTGTCCG
>CALMQM010000073.1 GCA_937871435.1 uncultured Bacteroidota bacterium
CCTTTCAATACTGTATCAGAAAAATCATAATTTGTATTTATAAATGGAAATTTTGCATTCGGCATTTGTTTCAGCAATCCATCGATCCCATTGTCAAAATCATGATTACCAATAGTGGCGGCATCATATCCCATTTCTGACATCAGACTCAATTCAAGCTCACCGCCGTATAAATTAAAATACGGTGTTCCCTGGAAAATATCACCGGAGTCGAGGAGGAGTACATTTTTTTCTTCCGATCGAATCTTTCTTATCAGTGCCGACCTTCTGGCCACTCCTGCCATACCCGGATATTTGGGATCGTTATCCGGGAACGGATCAATTCGGCTATGCACATCGTTGGTATGCAGAATGGTGATTTTGATCAGTTCATGTTTTGCAAAAAGATCAGAAGGCAAACCGGTCAATCCGATCAGCGCCGCACTCCCTGCAAGATTTCGGATAAAATCTCTTCTACTTGACATGACTGATTCTTCCATCGGGATTGACAACTATTTTTTCTTCTGTCTTTCCCTGAATGTATAAATATTGCATAATTGCGTCTCTGACTTTGAGTCCGCTGGATTCTCTCCTGATCGGATCAGCAAGCATCGAAAACTGATCTCCTCCATTCGCAAGATAATCAGAAGTGGCTACGGTATACGTCCGTGTAGAATCAAATGCAGCTCCCTGTATACTGATGTTTACCGCCTGCTTATCCTGAATCTGAAAACGAACTCCGGAAACAGGAGCACCGTCTTTGGAAGCGATGAAGTTAAAAATTTTTTTCACATTCACACCTGTCATTGTTAAAACTACAAGTTCGTTTTCAAAAGGCATCAGTTCATATACATCACCTTTGGTGATATTTCCTTTCGGCAAACCTTTTCTTAATCCTCCATTATTCAAAATTAAAAAATCTGCAACCGATCCGCCAGTCGACTGCATACGTTGGTTGCATTGCATCAGACAAACATCAGCTACAAAATTCCCAAGCCGGCTTTCAGGTGTATTCTTTTCAAGCGGTTGAACACTTTCTGCAAGAACAGTGTTCATCTCTCCTGACATCTTATCCCTGTACGGCTGAATTCTTTTTTCGACCAGAGAATCAATACCCGAATTTCCATCTTTGGAAAACGCATATTCTTTTGTCTCTGTTTTTTGAATACGTACCTTGTCAGAACAGCCGGCACTCAGCGAAAGGGTCAGAACCAAAAGGAGTAAATTTCGGCAGACCAGAATCATTTTATAAAATTGAGAACAATGATAAATAAATTTCATTCTGTTTTTATCTTCACAGCAAAATTTATTTTGAATGTATACAAGCGAAGTGCAGGTGAGAGTAAGATATGCTGAAACAGATCAGATGGGTTATGTTTACTATGGAAATTATGCTGCTTACTTTGAAGTTGCCCGTGTGGAAGCATTGAGAAGTCTCGGTTTTAGCTATAAGAAACTGGAAGAAGATGGTGTGATGTTACCCGTCTTGGATTTTTCCGTGAAGTATTTTAAACCTGCATACTATGATGATTTGCTGATCATAAAAACCATCATTCGCGAAATGCCACAGGCAAGAATAAAATTTGAATACGAAATTTACAATGAACATGAACTTTTATTAAATTCTGCCACCACTACTTTAGTTTTCATTAACAAGTCGACGAATCGTCCATGTCCGGCTCCGGAAGATTTTCGAAAGGCGATTTCAAAATACTTTGTCAAATAATTTTCCGGGCGAATTCTATAAGTTGAGAAGGTCCCCAAAAGAGCTTCAATCAGGAACAGATGAATTCTTAACTGTAAAATCCTGATCAACAAGCTTCACAAAAAAATTTTATAAAGGTTATCTGAATATAAGATAAAAGAATGATGTACTATATATATGTACCCCGTTTTAATTGACGTGTCACAGAACTTTCATCAGGTAATTATACATTTCAACCATTGAGTGAATATCTTCCTTATTCACTTTCTCGTCAGGTGAATGTACATTTTCTTCTGCCGCCCCTATAAAACACCAGTCAATAGGGTAGGGCTGTTTTTGAATTTCAGTCCCGTCACTACCACCTGATCCTTCTACCTCCAATTGAAAAGGAATTGAACTATTCCGTGCATGCTCAATGATACTGTTAAGAAACTTCCGCCGTGGTAATCCTGAATCGCGCATAGATATTACAACTCCTTTTCCCGGATGTACACCTTCTGTCACCCATGTTATATCACTGATCAATGCTTTCCGAATTCCATATTTTTCAAACAGAAATCTTGACAAATAAGGAACACTGCCTCCACCGTGTTCTTCCCAACATGAAAATACAATGGCCCCGTTTTCGAGAGTTTCACAAACCTTCAAGGCATTCCATACACCGAGACGATTATCCATGTAGCAACACTGGACAGAATTTTCGTCCTGTCTCCAGATCGGGAGAAAAGAAAGATTCGTACCGCGTTCTATTTCACGTTCAGCTTTGTACAACAAATGATTTTGATCATCCAAAACAATTTCACACAAAACCGTTCCTTTTGAATCCTTTCCGGTAAGTTGTATACCGCTTTTCACATGTGGACCACCAATTTTGACTAATTGATTTTCATAGCGAACAGTGAATCCAATGTTGTCCATGTGAGCATATATGGCTGTTCGCGGTTTGCCGAAAACGAGAATGATGCAATCCTGAAATGCTTCTCCTTCATACACAACTGGTTTCACTTTCCAATTGCTGCTGTTCTGTCGGATATAGTTTAAAAGGAAAGTGTTCATTTCACATTCATCTCCTGAAGGTGATTGTATCGCGCAAAGTGTTTTTAGAAGTTCCAATTTGTTTCTTTATTTAAATTGATCCAACAGAGTTATGATTCCTTTTTCAAAATGATTAGCTGATCATCGTCAATTTTTATTCTTTCTTTGATTGAACCTGAAATTGTTGGTGCCGGGATACCATCTCCAAGCCATTTATTTCCGGTAAATATTCTCGCTTCATCCCATGCAGACGCGTCGATAAATTTTTGTAACAACTGCATTCCGCCTTCTACAATTATCGATTGAATTGTTTGCTTATGGAGAACATTCAAGATTTGAGGAATGACCGCTTCCTGAAAATTCAAACAGATAAATTCATTCAGCCCATGTTGCTCACTCTTTTTTTCGTTGATGATCAAGGTTTTTACCAGACCATTTAACAGATGAAGGTGAGATGGAAGCTTCAAACCGCGATCTATCACTATTCTGATCGGATTATCTCCTGGCCAGTCTCGTACTGTCAATTCCGGATTGTCAAGCAAGGCAGTTTTCGTTCCTACCATTATTGCCATTTCTTCAGACCGCCATTTATGAACCAGCTTTCTGGAAGTTGTATTCGTGATCCAACGGGTATTTAAATCAGGATGTTTAGGGGAAATGAATCCATCTCTGCTTTGTGCAAATTTCAAAATGACATATGGACGATGTTCAGCATGAAAACAAATAAATCTTCGGTTCAATTCGCGCGCTTCCTTCTCGCAAATTCCTGTTATAACATCTATCCCGTTTTTCTTCAACAGCTGAATACCTTCTCCATTTACCTGCGCGAATGGATCCTGATGTGCAATCACCACCTGGCGTATTTTTTTTTGAATGATCAGATCACAACAAGGTGGTGTCTTTCCATGGTGGGAACAAGGTTCAAGACTTACATACAATGTAGCATCGGATAAAATACTTTCCGGATGTGATTTAAGTGCATCCGCAATGGCATTTACTTCTGCATGTGCTTCACCAAACCGATGATGATAACCTTCGCCGATGATCTTACCATTATGTACGAGTAATGCTCCCACCATCGGATTGGGCGCAACTTTGCCCAGACCTAAAGAGGCGAGTTGCAAACAGCGTTGCATGAATTGTTGATGTGAAGACATTGATGCGAAAGTATTAATTTGACTGATTCTTTCCCAGAGTGATGAGCAATTCAATTAGATCAGTATTTTTGAGCAATCCATGAAAGTCAAAGAAATCATTGATAAATTCCGGGAAGACCTGGCGATGCATTATTCCGCTGAGGAACTGGAACAAATTATCTTCCTGGTCTTCGAATCAGAAATGAATTTTAAACGAACGGATCTGGTACTCGAAGCAGATCGCAAATTGCATATTCATGAATCTCTTCGTTTCAATGAAATGCTTGGTTTGTTAATTCAACATACTCCAATTCAATATGTACTTGGTCATGCATGGTTTGATGGAATGAAATTTAAAGTGAATAAAGATGTTCTGATACCCAGACAGGAAACCGAAGAACTTGTTCAATGGATAGAAACGTCCATTGACAAAGATTCGTCGATAGCTTTTGGTAAATGTCTGGATATAGGCACCGGAAGCGGATGCATTGCCATAAGCCTGAAAAAACGATTGCCTCATCTGGCGGTATTGGCTTTGGATATTTCAGAGTCGGCTTTAAAAGTTGCTGGAGAAAACGCTAAGCATCTTGGAAAGACAATATCACTTTTCCAGGCTGATATTCTGAAATGGGAAAAATTCTCCCCGGATTCGTCTCTGGCTAAAGCAGAAGAGTTTGAAATAATTGTCAGCAATCCTCCCTATGTTTTGCAAGAAGAGAAAAAAAGAATGGAATCACGTGTAACAGATTTTGAACCGCATTCTGCTTTATTCGTACCGGATTCTGATCCATTGTTGTTCTACAAAAAGATAGCATCTTACGCCGTCCGTTCTTTAAAACCGGAAGGATATCTTTACTTTGAAATTAACGAAGCAAAGGGATCAGACATGATTCAATTACTCAGCGAAATGGGATTCGTGCAGGTTGAAATAAAAAATGATATGCAGAATAAACCGCGTATGATTCGCGGGCGTAAACCATAAAGAAAGATAATTATCAGCAAGCGGAACGATGACAGAACAGGAAGCTAAACAGAGAATCAGTCAATTGAGTAAGGAGATTGATGATCACAATTACAAGTATTATGTGTTGTCCAATCCCGAAATCAGTGATATTGAATTTGACAAATTATTGAATGAACTCATTGATCTGGAGAAGAAATTTCCTCACTATGCTTTTCCAGATTCTCCAACTCAACGGGTAGGAGGAGCGGTAACAAAGGAGTTTAAATCTGTCCGGCATAAATATCCCATGTTATCATTGGGAAATACCTATTCCGAAGAGGAACTTCGTGATTTCGATGAAAGAGTAAGAAAAGTTACCGGGGATCAGGTGGAATATGTCTGTGAATTGAAATTTGATGGAGTTGCCATTGGGCTGACATACAAGGAGGGTAAATTAGTTCAGGCTGTAACGCGTGGTGATGGAGTTCAGGGTGATGACATCACTACCAATGTGAAAACAATTGCCAGTATTCCATTACGGTTGAATCCCGGAGATTATCCGGAAGAATTTGAAATTCGCGGTGAAATATTTATGCCGAGAGCATCCTTCGACAGGATAAATTTGGACATGGAAAATCAACTGCGCGAAGATGGATACGATGATTCGGAAATAGCGGAGCGGCTACTTAAAAATCCACGCAACGCGGCATCAGGCACGATCAAAATGCAGGATTCTTCTACTGTCGCTAAGAGAAAACTGGATTGCTTCCTGTATTTTGTATTGGGTGAAAGTCTGAATTTTAAAACACATCACGAATCCTTGTTAAAAGCGAAGGAATGGGGTTTCAAAGTTAGTGAACATTCTAAAATTTGTCAGACTTTGGATCAGGTATTTTCCTTTCTTCAAAAATGGAATTTTCAAAGGCATGATTTACCTTATGATACAGACGGAGTTGTGATCAAGGTAAACTCTTTGGCTCAACAACGGGAATTAGGATTCACAGCAAAATCTCCCCGCTGGGCGATTGCTTATAAATTTAAAGCTGAAAGTGTATCGACGGAATTATTATCCATCACTTATCAGGTAGGAAGAACGGGAGCGATTACGCCAGTTGCAAATCTGAAACCGGTACAACTTGCAGGTACAACAGTCAAACGTGCCACATTACACAATGCGGATCAGATCACCAAGCTGGATTTGCGAATTGGTGATCAGGTTTTTGTGGAAAAGGGAGGAGAAATAATTCCGAAAATTACGGCGGTTGATTTATCGAAACGTCATAGTCATAGCAAACCGGTTCATTACATCACAGAATGTCCGGAATGCGGAACAGCATTAGAAAGAAAAGAAGGAGAAGCACTGCATTATTGTCCGAATGCCACAGGTTGTCCTCCTCAGATCAAAGGGAGAATTGAACATTTCATCAGCAGGAAAGCGATGAACATTGACAGCCTCGGAGAAGGCAAGGTCGAAATGCTTTTTGAAAATAACCTGGTTAAAACACCGGCTGATCTGTATGCTCTCACCCATGATCAATTACTCGGACTTGAAAAAATTATTGAAGCTGAAGAAGGTGGTAAGTCAAAAAAAATCAGTCTCCAGGAGAAATCTGTTCAAAAGATTTTGAAGGGAATCGAAGCTTCCCGGGAAGTTCCGTTTGAGCGGGTCCTGTATGCAATCGGGATCAGATTTGTAGGAGAAACTGTCGCGAAAAAACTGGCTTTGCATTTTAAGACTATGGATGCTTTGCGTTCCGCAGAATTGGAGGAACTTTTACAGGTAGAAGAAATAGGAGACAAGATTGCGGAAAGTGTTCTGGAATTTTTTAAAGATAAATCGAATGTTCACCTTGTGGAGGCGTTGGAAGCCGCAGGATTACAGATGAAAGTCTCAGCTTCAGCCACACCTGAAAAACTCAGTTCCAGGCTGGAAGGACAATCTTTTGTAGTTTCAGGGGTTTTCTCTAATTTCAGCCGTGAAGAAATTAAAGTTTTGATAGAACAACACGGTGGTAAAAACCAAAGCGGAGTTTCTGCCAAAACTACCTTTCTTCTTGCCGGTGACGAAGCCGGACCGAGTAAACTGGAAAAAGCAAAAAAGTTGAATGTGAAAATTCTCTCCGAAAAGGAATTCACAGAAATGATCAGTTAGTGAAATTAACCAAAAACATACGGGCAAAATTAGGCTTGCTCAAA
Source organism: uncultured Bacteroidota bacterium (assembly GCA_937871435.1). GTDB lineage: Bacteria > Bacteroidota > Bacteroidia > AKYH767-A > 2013-40CM-41-45 > JADKJP01. Next base: position 6,995 of record CALMQM010000073.1, read on the forward strand.
TTCAGGCGCGACATTCACAAAGTCAGGTTCAAAAGACAGGTTGTGAGTTTCGATGATGCTGTGAAAATTGGTCTGCTGTATGATGCCAGTGATGAAAGAGATTATGAAGTTGTAAGGGCACATGTTAAACACATCCGTACCAGCTTTAAAAAGGAAGTGTTAGCCCTGGGCTATGTAGATAAAAAAGTGTTGCCTCCATCACAATTTGCTCAGTTGGGGCTTGATTTTTTTACCAGAAAGGATCTTGATTTCAGGCTAATCCCAAAGGATCCGATTGTCTTGAATTTTATCAATGAAAAATTTGATATCCTTATTAATTACAATTCCGGTAAATGTTTTCCTTTGCAATACATTGCGGCGATGTCGCAAGCCAGATTCCGAATCGGTCGATATGATCAGCGCAATATGAATGCGTATGATATGATGGTCAAAATCACTGGAGATCCCCCAATCAAAACCGTCATCGAAGAAGTCCAGGTTTTTTTACACCAAATCAGAAGTCAGCAATCATGAATATCAATAAACTTAAAGGCACTGGAGTAGCATTAGTTACACCTTTTCACAAAGATGGAAGTATTGATTTTAAGGGATTCAGGAAATTGATTGACCGTTGTATCGACGGCAAAGTAGAATACCTTGTTCCGCTTGGTACAACAGGAGAATCTGCGACACTTTCCAATGATGAAAAAAGAGCCGTGCTGGATTTCGTGATTGAAATCACTGACAAACGTGTTCCTGTTGTATTAGGTTTAGGTGGAAACAATACTCAGGAAATTTTGAATACTCTGGAAGAATGGGATTTCACGGGTGTTGATGCGATACTTTCTGTTTCACCTTATTACAACAGACCTTCTCAACGAGGGATTTATCAGCATTACAAAATAATTGCAAATTCAAGTCCTGTTCCGGTCATTCTTTACAATGTACCTACTCGCACAGGCAGTAACATGGATGCGGATACCACTTTATCACTTGCGCATGATGTAAAAAACATTATCGGGATAAAAGAAGCTTCAGGAAACCTTGAAAAAGCTATGAAGATCATTCAACAAAAACCGAAGGACTTTCTGGTTATCAGCGGAGATGATACACTTTCGTTGCCGCTAATTGCATGTGGTGCTGATGGAGTAATTTCTGTGATTGCCAATGTATATTCAAAAGATTTTTCTGAGATGGTCAGAATGGGATTGGAAGGAAATTTTGATAAAGCAAGAAAATTGCATTACAAACTGTTAGATATTACCCATGCCATTTATGTGGACGGAAATCCATCCGGAGTGAAAGGTTTATTATCTGTTTTGAATATTTGTTCAGAGCATGTGCGATTACCACTGATGAGTGTTGGGAAATCTACCACAAACAAATTTGAAACTCTCCTCAAAGGATAGTGTTTTTGAAAATCCGGAAACAATTTTGACAGATTCTTGTTGTTTATGCAATCCTGAATAGAATATCAATGAATTACCGGATTGCATTTTTGAATTTACTTTTTCTGACCCTGAGTTTTTCATATGCTTCTGCTCAAACCGGAAGCATCAGGGGAGTAGTGGTTGATAAGATTAATAACGAAGCCATTCCGTTTACACCTGTAATTATTATGGGAACTTCCACCGGAGCTACCACCGGAGAAGATGGGGCATTTGAAATCAAAGGCATAAAACCCGGAGTATATAATATATCCGTTTCAGCTCTTGGTTACAAGAAATTCACTTTGTTTGATCTTGAAGTTAAAAATACCCGCGTAACACAAATAAAAATTGAGTTGGAACAGGAGTCCAGGGTTTTAAATGAGATTGATATCAAGCCGGAGGGATTTGTGAAACCCGAAGAAGCTCCGGTATCATTGAATACTATCGGTGAAGTGGAGATCAAAAGAAATCCGGGTGCGAACAGAGATATCTCCAAAGCTCTGCAATCTCTCCCGGGTGTTGCGGCAACCGCGAGTTTTCGAAATGATCTGATCATTCGTGGTGGTTCATCTAATGAAAACCGTTTTTATCTGGATGGAATTGAAGTTCCTAACATCAATCATTTTTCTACTCAGGGAGCCACCGGAGGTCCTGTTGGAATGATCAATGTTGATTTTATCAGGGAAGTAGATTTTTATTCAGGTTCATTTCCCGCAGCAAAAGGCAACGCACTCAGTTCCATTCTGGATTTTAAATTAAAAGACGGATATGACAAAAACGTTGTCTATTCATTTACACTCGGAGCATCTGATCTGGCCGCTACTGTTGAAGGTCCGCTTTCACCCAAAACAAGTTTTATCGCTTCCTGGAGAAGAAGCTATCTGCAGTTTTTATTCAAAGCTCTTGGATTGCCATTTCTTCCTAACTATGATGATTTTCTCCTGAAAACAAAGATCAAAATTAATGGCAAGAATGAAATTACCATTCTGGGTTTGGGTGCCATCGATAAATTCAAGCTCAATCTTGATCAGAAAGAAACAAAATTTCAGCAGTACCTCCTTGGAAATTTACCTGTGAACACCCAGTGGAATTATACAGGGGGATTGGTGTACAAACATTATGGAAAAAACGGATATACAACCGTTGCCTTAAGCAGAAATGCATTGAATAACGAAGCTGTAAAATACAGAAATAACGATGCCTCTGATCCTTCTAACCTCATTCTTGATTATCGTTCAACAGAAGAAGAAAATAAACTAAGAGTGGAGCATACAAACAGATTCAGTGGCTTTAAACTGACTTATGGAATTGGTGGTGAACTGGCTCGTTATAGCAATTCTACTTTCAATCGTTTGCCATTTGTAGGTACGATAAAGTATGCTTCGCAACTTGATCTGATTAAATATACCGCCTTTGCACAGCTGAGCAAGGATTTTTTTAATGATAAACTTTCTTTGTCTTTGGGATTAAGAGGAGATGGCAGCGATTTCAATAAAGGTATGCGGAATCCACTGCAACAATTATCTCCAAGATTTTCTGCTTCCTATGCAATCACACAAAAGTTCAGATTGAATGCGAACATTGGCAGGTATTACCAGCTTCCGTCTTATACAATTCTCGGATACAGAAATACAAACTCTGAATTGGTAAATAAACAGGTGTCTTATATTCGCTGTGATCATCTGGTCGGAGGTGTGGAATACAGCACTCCCGGTTTATTACGCGTCACCGTGGAAGGCTTTGTGAAAAATTATTCTTCCTATCCTTTCGATCTGCGAGATTCAATCAGTATTGCCAATCAGGGAAGCGATTTTGGAGTGGTTGGAACAGTACCTGTAAGTTCAGAAAATCAGGGACGTTCTTATGGTGCGGAATTATTGCTGCAGCAAAAAATGAACAGGAATTTTTATGGAATCCTGGCATATACATTTGTACACAGTGAATTTCAGGATTATAATGGTAAGTACATTGCTTCGAGCTGGGATTTCAGACATATTATTAGTCTCACCGTCGGGAAGTACTTTAAAAGGAACTGGGAACTTGGAGGAAGATTCAGATTCAACAGCGGTAGTCCGTATACTCCTTACAATGTTTCTGCATCCATGGAGAAATCAAATTTTGATATTACAGGACAGGGAATTCTGGATAAGCAAAGTCTGAATTCACTCCGGACCAAAGCATTTCATCAATTGGATGTCCGGGTCGATAAAAAATACTTTTTCAAAAAATGGAGCCTCAATCTTTACATGGATATCCAGAATATTTACAACAACAAAACAATGCTTGCTCCTTATTTGAGTGTACAGCGTGATAACGATGGAAACCCTTTGACCAATCCGAATGCAAGCAATGAATATCTCCCGGATTTTATCCCGAATGAATCCGGTTCAGTGATTCCTACAATCGGTTTTGTAGTGGAATTTTAATACGTGACATACGGTATTAACCCACGGATTCCCATGTCTACAACTGTATCTGAGGGAGGCTCATAAATATTGTTTCCGTTTGCGTCGGTCCATTCGAAACTTTTATTGTTCGACAAAGAAACAGTCACTACGATATCGTGAGTTTCGCTGCCTGTGATGGTAAGAGGTCCATTGAGCTGACCTGTAACAACACAAGATCCTGCCGGTACAGGAGAGGTAGCATTAATCGGATTAGGAACTGTTGTGCCGGGAGCCTGTCCCTGAAACACTGTATCCGTTCCGAAAATATTCATTTCAAAAGCCCAATAGCCCTGTAGCCTATTCCCATTCACAATGACAGGATGATTCTTAGGCTGAAAAGTGGTGATATAAGAATTGAAGCCAATGAATGAAGCCAATGTGCCAGTGAAATCGAACCCGCTTGCACGAAGTGGCACATCGTAATTTTGATAGGCGAGAGACACTCTCAGCCAACGGTATGTTCCGGGATTGACATCTGAGATTGGAACACTGTAAAATGTTTCACCTTCATGGACAACTCTGCTTTGATTGAAGTCAATTGCAAGACTTCCACCGGCATTCGTTTCCGGAGCACGGTATAGAATTTCACCGGCGCCAAGAAGAGTCAGACTATCCTGAGCAAGTTCTATATAATGCGAACTTATTGAATTGAAATGCGGAGACAATGCTCCATGTCCAGCGGGAACAGTTGTTGGTTGACCGAAGTTATTTAACCTTACCTGGGTGCTGTCAAAAGCGAATTTGAAAATCAATTGCGGACTTGCCGGAGCAGGGGTGTTTTCTTCTTCAGTTTTATCCTTACATGCGGAAAGAATGAGTGCTGAAACAAAAAATACGGTGGCAATTTTTACTAAGTTCATGGGGCGAATTTTATTGAATCAATATTTGTTTGATTGTGGTTCGTACATTTATGCGCCTTCGAATCTACTAAATTTATCTGTTATGAATTTCATTCCTGTAGCGACAGTAGTGAGTCCACGAATTATTCCTGATGACGATTATTGGGGAAATATACTTTCCGAAATCGTTTTGGAACCACATATCCCGGATGATTCTCTTCTCGGGATTGAATCTCTTTCGCATCTGGAAATTATCTTTCACTTTAACGCATTACCTGAAGATAAAATTGTTGTAGGAGCGCGCCATCCGAGAGATAACAAAAACTGGCCACTCACCGGAATATTTGCACAACGTGGTGCCGGCAGACCGAATAGACTCGGTGCAACAATGGTTGAGTTGATTGAAGTCAGGAAAAGAAGCATCGTCGTAAAAGGGCTGGATGCTATTCATGGAACACCTGTAATAGATATTAAACCGGTTTGGAGGGAATTTTTTCCATCAACTGAAATAAGGCAGCCCGAATGGAGCCACGAACTGATGACTCATTATTGGCATTGACAAAGGGAAAAATGGCAGATCTGCTTCCCGAATTCACTTTGTCGACAGTTTTTATTCAGCCAATCTTTTAACTTTACATCTCAAATTTATCGCAATGAAAAAAATCTACCTGTTTGTTTTAGGTACACTATTCAGTTTAGTTTCTACTGCACAAATTACGATCAGCTCGGCTGATTTACCCAGCGCCCTAGACACCTTTCGGGTGAGCAATGGTCAGGCTTTTACCGGTATGGATATCAATCTGACCGGAGCCAATACTACATGGGATTTTTCTCAGCTCACTTCAACAGGGCAAACTGTGGATTCTTTTCTGACCGTTGGAAGTACAGCAACTGTCTATTCCATTGTTTTCTTTGATAATATTATTAATCCAAATCGTGCGAATCAGGCGGTTCGTGGACCTTCGTTTAATTTTGGAACAACTATCAGTGTTTCGGATGTGTACAATTTTTATTACAATTCCTCTTCATTCTATAAGCAAGTAGGATTCGGCGCGGCGGTAAATTCAGTTACTATTCCTGTGTTATATTCGCCGCATGATATAGTGTATAATCTTCCCATGCATTTTGGTGATGTAGATTCGTCAGACAGTGGTTATGAACTGGATCTGACTTCTACAATTGGTATTTACTACAAAGTCAATCGCACCCGCCACAATACAGTAGACGGATGGGGAAGTCTCACTACACCATTCGGAACATTTGATGCATTAAGAGTGCTTACTACCATAGGGGAAAGAGACAGTATCTATATTGATTCACTGGGATTTGGATTTAATACACCACTGGTTACTACAAAAGAATACAAATGGCTTGGTCTGGGACAGGGAATTCCCTTGTTGCAAATTAACACTACGAATAATGGAGTGGTTACACAGATCACTTACAAAGACTCTTTGCCTTCCATCATCAATACAGTTACACCAATTGTGAAAAATCCTATCTCTTCAATTTTCCCAAATCCCTGTGCCGGAAAAGCGGTTCTTCAATATGAATTGGAGCAATCTTCCTATGTCAGTATTGATGTATTGAATGCAACCGGTGAATTGGTGCAACACGTATCAGAACAAAAAATGGAAGCAGGACATCATCTGTCATTATTGAATAATGAAAACGGTCAGTTAAGTCCGGGAGTGTATTCTGTTCGACTGATGATAGATGGAAAAGCAAGTCAGAAACAGCTCATAGTAGCTGATTGATTCGATTACTTCAGTCCTTTTCTTAACACCACCATTTTAATGGCAGTTGCTGCCGCTTCAATTCCTTTGTTTCCATGCTTCCCCCCGGCTCTTGCCAATGCCTGATCCATTGTATTGGGTGTCAGCAATCCGAAAATAAACGGGATGGAAAATTTTATACCGAGATTCATCAATCCATCTGATACAGCACTACATATAAAATCAAAATGACGGGTTTCGCCCTGGATCACACAACCCAGGCAAATTACTGCATCCGGCTTTTCTGACTCTGCGATCCATTGAGCACCCAGAGGTAACTCATAGCTTCCGGGGACATTAATTCGCAAGATATCTGCAGCCGAGCAACCTTGTTGAATCAGACAATCTCTTGCACCTGTAAATAAGGCTTCAGTAATTTCAGTGTTCCATTCTGATACAACGATGGCAATGCGCAACCCTGCAGCAGAAGGCAGAGGAGTGGAACCGAAATCGTTGAGGTTTTTGTGGAGTGTAGACATGGCCGTAAAAAAGAAAACCGAACTTTAAGTCCGGTTTTTTATCATTTTAATTTCCTGCCAGTGTGTTGGCCCGTGAAATGTATTTATCAATCTGAGCTCCTTCAGGTGAAGAAGGATAATCTTTCTTGAGACGTTCGTATACTTCAGTAGCTTCTTTATAATTTCCTTTGCTTTCCAAAGCTGCAGCCCATTTCATCAGCATAATCGGAGTATCGAAATTATTCGGATTCTCTTTTGATGCCTTTTCATAATAAGTGATTGCTTCATCCGTATTCTTTAATTCCATGTAAGCATCACCGATAGCTCCCAATACGATAGCACCCGTTACTTCGTCTTTCGCATCATAACTCTTCAACATGTCAATCGCCTTATCGTATTCTTTTTGTTTGATGTAGGCCATTCCCAGATAATACCGGGCAAGGTTTCCGGAAGGACTAACGGAGTATTCATTCACGATATCTTCCAGTCCCATATGGTTGCCATCACCGTTGATTGCAAGTTTCAGGGAATCATTTTTAAAATTCTCTTCAGCACGGAACAACTCTTTTTGTGCATCTGTTTCTTTTCCGGCTACATAGACTTTTTGGTAGAATAAATATCCACCTACAGCCAGAACAAGTGCTCCGATAATGATTCCTAGGCTTTTCTTGTTTTGATCAATGAAATGCTCCGTTTTACCCAATGCTTCGGTAACGATAAAGTCCTGATCCTGTGGTTTTTCTGCCATTTTTAGCGTATTAATTTTTAAAAACAGGCTGCAAAAATAGTCTTTTTTCCCATATAATCAACCCATTTCAGCCTGAGTTTCAAAGGCTTTTTCAACATGGAAAGCCTAAGAAGAAAGATGTTATTTTTGCGCTCTAAAATAAAAAACATGAAAGTTCTATCTCTGATTTGTTCGGGTTTAATTGTGCTTGCATCCTGTTCTTCAGGTGGTTTAAAAGATGGAGGAGGCAAACAGTTTGGGTCTGCATTCGATACCAGCTCAGCTGTGAGCATGTCTGCTCTTGCATCCCAAATGGGTGATAAATCCAGTATGGATTGCACCGTTAAAGGAACAATTTCCGAAGTCTGTCAGTCCGAGGGTTGCTGGTTTACTGTACAAAATGAAGGAGCGGAACCGGTAACAGTCAGAATGCGTGATCATGGATTTACTGTTCCAAAAAACATTGCTGGCAAAGTTGTATTCTTTAAAGGCACTGCGAAAACTGATACAACAAGTGTCGAGACCTTGCGTGATTACGCGAAAGATGCCGATAAAAGTGAGGCTGAAATAGAAGCAATCCAGAGCCCGAAAGTAGAATTGGTTGTGGAAGCAGACGGAGTATTGTTGCAATGATCAAAAAACAGATCATTTATTTCTTCCTTCTGTTGGTGTCACATCTGCCTGCTTTGAAATGTACCGCTCAGAGTGATGTGAGTGGATATCCTGTGCCGGTGATTGGTACAACTGCGTTCAATATTCAGGGAATTGATTCTTCAGGAAATAAGCGTGACTTATTTTCATTGAAAGAAAATACAATCTTCCTTTTCTTTTATGAGACTTCATGTCATTTGTGTGAAGCTGTGTTGCCTGACCTCATTCAAAATTATGAACGTTGGAAAGCTTCAGGAATTGAGATTTATTCCGTTGCGATAAGCAATGATCATGATATATGGAAAGGGTTTTTAAGAGAGCACCCAACTCCATGGATAAATGTGATGGATACTGTGAATAAGGATACGATTGTATCCACCTTTAAAATTAATGTAAGCCCAACCATTTATGCATTAGACAAGAACAAACGAATTGCTTCTTCCAGAATGGTTCGCGCGGAAATGATTGAAGAATGGTTGAAGGAAAATTATAAAAGTACACCACAGCAAAAATGAAAACAATAAAACTGGTAGAATGCCCGAGGGATGCCATGCAGGGATGGAACGCATTTATTCCAACACAGCAAAAGATAAAATACCTGAACAGCTTATTGAAAGTAGGATTTGATACGCTCGATTTTGGCAGTTTTGTTTCTCCGAAAGCTATTCCGCAGTTGAAGGATACCACAGAAGTCCTGTCAGGATTAACTCTTAGCAATACATCAACCAAACTGCTTTCTATAGTTGCTAATTTGCGGGGTGCAGAGCAGGCAGCAAGCTTCGAGGAAATTACTTATCTGGGCTTTCCATTTTCTGTATCAGAAGAATTTCAAAAGAGAAATACAAATTCAACTATTGAAGAATCCTTAGAACGCGTTGAAGAAATTCAACGATTGTGTTTGCAAAAGAAGAAAGTTCTTGTCATCTACATTTCCATGGGATTTGGAAATCCTTATGGTGAAGAATGGAATGCAGAAATTGTCATCAAATGGGTGAAACGGCTGGCAGAAATGGGAACACAAATAATAGCTTTGTCGGATACTGTAGGGGTGAGCAACCCTCAGAACATTAAAACCTTGTTTCAGGCATTGATTCCCGAAATTCCACAAGTAGAATTCGGAGCTCATCTTCATTCTCATCCGTTGACATGGATGGAAAAAGTCGAAGCTGCTTTCATGAGCGGATGCAGAAGATTTGATTCGGCATTGAAAGGTATCGGAGGATGTCCGATGGCCAATGATGCATTGGTTGGCAACCTGGCAACAGAAAATGTGGTCGCTTATTTTAAAGGCCAGGAGGACCTTGGTCTGGATGATTCAGCCTTCAGAGAGTCCATGATCCTGGCTTCTGAGATTTTTCATTGATTTTTTCTGCAACTTTTTCCCCTAAATACGTTTCGGACAAGATGATGAATTGTTGAAAAAAGATTGTTGATTCTCTTCAGATTCATTCTGTTACTCAGGGTTTCGATTAAATTTGCACCAGAATAAAAAAAGCGGTTTTCCGTTAAGTATCCATGAACAAACACATCAAAAGCAGCGTTTTTTTAGTACTGAACCTGGTTTTATTTCTGAGCTTTTTGCCTCAATTGTCCGTCGCACAGCGAACTGGATATGTTCAGGTGAATGGCAAAGTCAGACAAAATAACCGTCCCATCGGGGGTGTTATTGTCAAAATTACATGTCCCGGTACGATTGAACAAACAGTAACGTCTAAGGATAATGGAACTTATGTTTTCAATCTGGACTTACAAAAAAATTACACTATCACTTTTGAAAAACCCGGCTTGGTATCGAAGAAAGTCGAATTCAACACTGTTGTACCTCCGGATCAAAGCGACATTATCTATCAAAATGAATTTGCCATGGATTTGTTTGAAGATGTTGCCGGAGTCAGCCAAAATGCATCCATGGGTAAAGCCGTAGCCAAAATATCATACAATCCAACCTATGAGGATTTTGTTCACGACCCTGCTTACACAAAACAAATTCAAAACGAACAAGACCAGGCGAGAAAAGCGGCTGAAGAATTAAATCGAATGCAGGAAAGAGCAAGACTTGATTCTCTGAATAAACTGTGGAATGATTCTCTTGCTAAAGTAAAGGCAAGGGAAGCACAAATGCTGGCAGCCAAAGCCGAACAGGATCGATTGAAAGCTGAACAGGAAAAAGCCAGACAGGATTCTATCGCAAGAGCAACAGCAGATGCAGCAGCAAAAGCGTTGGCACTTTCAAAAGAACAGGCAAGATTGGATAGTATCTCAAAAGCAGAAGCCAAAGCAAAAGCATTGGCAGATGCAAGAGATAAAGCCCGACAGGATTCTATAGCTAAAGCTGAGGCGGATCAGGCAAAGCTTGCTGCCTTGGCACAAGCCCGGGAGAAAGCCCGACAGGATTCTATCAGCAGAGCACAGGCAGAACAAAGTCGTAAGGATTCACTTGCACGCGTAAAAGCTGATGCTGATGCTAAGGCTTTGGCAGAGGCTAAATTGAAAGCCGATGAAAAAGCCAGAAAAGATTCTATTCAGAAAGCGGAAGCCGATGCTATAGCCAGAAAAAAAGCAGAGCAGGACAGTATCAGTCAGGCCCAGATGCTTGCTGAGAAAGCCAGACTTAAAGCAGAAGCCGATTTGAAAGCCAGAGAAAAAGCCAGCAAAGATTCTACGGCAAGAGCAGAGGCACTCGCTGAAGCTCGAAAGCGTGCTTTGGCGGATTCTTTAGCTTCTGCTGAGGCAGCTACTAAAGCAAGGGAGAAGCAAAGAGAGGATTCAATTTCCAGAGCACAGACTGCTTTAAAAGATCGCCAGAAATTTGTGGCTGATTCAACTGCGAAAGCGGAAGCAGATGCAAAAGCACGGTTGATTCAGGAGACTGCGGCAAGAGAAAAAGCTAAGCAAGATTCTATATCAAGAGCTCAGCTTGCGGAAGCTCAGGCAAAGGCTGATGCGGATCGTAAACAAAAGGAAGCTGAAGAAAATAAACGATTACTTGCCGCTCAGGAAAAAGCAAAACAAGATTCCACTGCTAAAGCGGAAGCAGATCGTTTGAAAAATGAAGCGCTTGCTAAGTCACAAGCAGAGAACGAAGCGAAAGCGAAAGCCGAAGAGGAAAGAATTCGCAAACAAAACGAAGAAAAAAACAGACAGGATTCCATTGCCACAGCACAGCGACTCAAAGCTGAAAAAGACGAGCAGGATAGAAGAGCAAAAGCTTTGGCAGAAATAGAAGCGAAGAAACAATTGTTGTCTAAAACCAACGCTGCAAATGACGATAAATCAAAAGCTCCGCCAAAACCTGCAGCGGTACCAAAGATCAAAGATTCCGATTACCATGAAGGAATTACAGAAGAAACAGTCAATGAAAGCAGTCGAACAATTTACCGTACTGTTGTGAAAATTGATGGTACCGCGATTAATTACCAGAAGATCGTTTATAACTGGGGTGGAGTCTTTTATTTCAAAAATGAAAGTAACCTCACTCAATCTTTGTTCGATCAGGAAATCAAAAACGCGAAGACTGTTTTGAACAAATAACAGAACATCTTTTTTTAGAATGAAAAACTCCTGCATTAAAAGCCGGAGTTTTTTTTTGGATGGAAATAAATTCAGGTGCTGCTAATCAATATCACTTGATACAGAACAAATAGATTTCTGAAATTTTGTCTGATTGAAATCATGACATGCGCCGATTTGGCAAATAGGATTTTAAAATATTGTCAATTTGTCTCGTAAAAATAATTTTTTGGTCAATTTTTCCGGATGGTATGTGAATTGACGAAAGCAGGTCATTCAAATAAAATTTAATCATCCAAACAAAAATTAAATAGGAGGACAAAAAAATGACACTTGTAAAATTCAGAAATGCTAAACCTGTTGATCGTTACACAGGCATCCCATCCATCTTTTCAGATTTCTTCGGAGATTTTATTCAGGACGAAATTTTCCCGCGCAATGTTTTCAAATCTGTACCGGCTGTAAATATCAGTGAACAGGCAGATTTGTACCGCGTAGAACTTGCAGTACCCGGAATGAATAAAACCGATTTCAAAATCTCAGCGGAGAATGGTGTGTTGACAATTGTTGGTGAAAAGCAGGAAGAAAAAACTGATGATCAGAAGAAGTTTACCCGGAAAGAATTTTCTTATTCTTCCTTCAGCCGGACTTTCACCATGCCGGATCATGTGAATGCAGACGGAATCTCTGCTGAATATGTGAATGGCGTTTTGACACTGGTTCTTCCAAAAAAGGACGAAGCAAAGAAGAAAGAGGCGAAAGAAATTTCGATCCAATAATTTCCATGTTGATGATGAAAGCTGCCGCGGTGAAAACCGGGCAGCTTTCTTGTTTTCCGGATTCGTGTTCCTACGACTACAACGACTGCATTTTTACTACCTTCGCCGGAGAAACAACCTGATGGTTTCAGGTGTAAAAAAAAACTTGTGAAAAGTGACAAACCGGTCATTCTTGTGACCAACGACGATGGGATTACAGCTCCGGGATTGCACAATTTAGTGCAGGCAATGGAAGGTCTTGGTGAAATTACTGTGGTGGCTCCGGATAGTCCGCAATCCGGAATGGGACATGCTATTACAATCAATCAGCCGCTTCGTCTCGACAAAGTGGATGTTTATGCGAATCATAGCTGGTATCAATGTAGCGGAACTCCTGTTGATTGCGTAAAGATTGCCATCGATAAAATCCTGCATCGAAAACCGGATTTATGTGTCTCGGGAGTAAACCATGGAAGCAATTCTTCCATCAATGTGATCTATTCCGGAACGATGTCTGCCGCGATGGAAGGAGCCATTGAAGGAATTCCTTCTGTTGGATTTTCGCTTCTTAACTATGCATTGGATGCTGATTTTTCAGCAGCCAGAGCATTTGCAAGGGTAGTAGCACGGAACGTTTTGGAAAACGGACTGCCATCGGGTACACTGCTGAATGTAAATATTCCGAATCTCAGTTTGGACGAAATTAAAGGCGTGAAAATTTGTCGTCAGGCGATGGCAAAATGGATCGAGGAATTTGATGAACGTTTGGATCCAAACAGGAGGAAATATTATTGGCTTACCGGAAAATTCATCAACAACGACAAAGGTGAGGATACCGATGAATGGGCATTAAACAATGGATATGTATCAGTTGTTCCTGTTCAGTTCGATTTTACGGCGCACCATGCAATCTCTTTCTTAAACGGTCTGAATTATGATCTTGAAAAATAAGATCAGAGATAATTTTTGGACAGGTTTAGTAGTTGGGGTAGTCCTGCTGTGCATCAACTATTTCTTCTTTGAATACTTGCGTTCCATTCTTGCTGATCATTACGGCAATCCATACCTATTTCCTGCTCCACGTATTCAGCTCTTTGCGATTTTGGTTAACATTCTGCTTTTCCGTTTATGTTTGATCAATTTCGACAAGGAAAAAACAGCAAAAGGAATTCTGTTCATCACTGTTCTCTCCGCACTCGGCTACTTATTTTATTTTTATAAATTTCAACATCATTCCTGATATGCAGAAATGGCTGGATCATGAAATTACGGGTTTGTTGCTTGGACTTCTTGCTCCGGTGATTGCATTTTGGCTCTATGTATTCCTGCAATATCCGGATTTGTCGATGATGGATGTATTTTCGTCTTTTATGAGAAGAAAAGTGCACACACATGTAATTAGTCTTGCAGTGATCGCGAACCTGCTGATCTTTTTTTGTTCCCTTTGGTTGCACAAAGAGAAAACAGCCCGGGGAATTCTCGGTACGACAATCGGATATGCCGTGCTTGTATTTATTCTTAAATTATTCTGATGAAATATTACATCATAGCCGGTGAGGCCTCAGGCGATCTGCATGCATCAAATCTGATGAGAGAGTTGTCAAAGCTCGATACTTCAGCAGAATTCAGAGCATGGGGCGGCGATTTGATGGAAGCGCAGGGAGCAATACTTGTAAAGCATTACCGCAACTTAGCCTTCATGGGTTTCACGGAAGTGGTGATGAATCTCAGAACTATTCTGAAAAATATTGAAACGTGTAAAAAAGATCTCCTCGCACACAAACCGGATGTCTTAATCCTTGTAGACTACCCGGGTTTTAATTTGCGCATTGCAGAATACGCGAAGGCTCAGGGTATCCGGGTATTTTACTATATCTCACCACAGGTTTGGGCATGGAAACAATCTCGTGTACACAAGATCAAACGTACTGTCGATAGAATGTTCGTCATTCTTCCTTTTGAAAAAGAATTTTATCAGAAGTTTGATTACCCTGTAGATTTTGTCGGGCATCCTTTGCTTGATGCAATCACTCAAAAGAAAAATTTATTTCCTTCAAAAACGGAGTTCATTCGAAGAAATTCTTTGGAAGACAAACCGATTATAGCTTTGCTGCCTGGGAGCAGAAAGCAGGAAATTGAAACGATGCTTCCGCTTATGTTATCGGTTCAAAAGGATTTTCCTTCTTACCGCTTTGTGATTGCCGGGGCACCTTCACAACCGGATTCATTTTACCAAAAAGTTTTGGGCAAAAACGGAAATCCTGTTATTCATGGACAAACTTATGAATTGCTAACTCATGCTGATGCAGCTTTAGTAACTTCAGGAACTGCAACTCTGGAGACAGCTTTGTTAAAAGTACCTGAAGTTGTCTGTTACAAAGGCGGTACCATTTCCTATTACATTGCCAGAAGTCTCGTCAAAATAAATTACATCTCCCTGGTAAATCTGATCATGGATCAGGAAGTGGTGAAGGAATTGATTCAACACGATTTGAATACTCCACAGATCACCCGGGAATTGAGGAAAATACTTGACCCGGATTACCGTAGCAGCTTGTTGAAGAAATATGATCAATTGGCAAACATATTAGGCGGATCCGGAGCTTCAGCGCATACTGCCAGGTTGATGTTTCAATACCTTCAAGAATAAGGATGTAATGAATCGAATTCTATTGCTATTATTTTTTTTATTCTTTTTCTTCAATTCATTTTCTGTAGATGTAAGGGTGGGACTAAAATCGATTTCGAATTCAAGTTCCATAACTTTTATTGCTTCCGGTGCTCCATATGATATTTTATCAGGAAAAAGAAAAGTAATCACACTAAAGAAAGATGAATCTGTACGCATCGAAATCAGAGGTGCATTGATGAACCTGAAGAAGTATGGAAAATCAAAAGGAACTTTTCGAAAGTTGAAGTTCATTACACAAGCCGATTCCGCTTTTTTCAGAATTCGATCCAATCATCCGGAAACAGTTACCATTCCTTATGATGGAAATGTTTTACTTACTATCCGGGACAATTACATTCAGGTGGTGAATGAGGTTCCTTTAGAACGGTATGTTGCAGCTGTGGTGGAGTCGGAAATAGGAGATAGGAAAGAAGCAGAATTTTTAAAAGCCTGCTCTATACTTGCAAGAACATTTGTGATGAGTCATTGGGATCGTCATTCCGTAGATGGCTTTTCTGTTTGCGACGAAACACATTGTCAGGCTTATAACTCAAGAAGTCGCTTTAATACAGCCATCCGGCCGGCAGTGATGGAAACCGGGAACAAAGTTCTCACAGATTCACTTTGTCATCTTATTGCCGCGCCATATCACAGTAATTGCGGCGGTCAGACTATGGCTGCTCAGGATGTTTGGTCAAAACCTCTTCACAATACCAGAAGCGTAAAAGATTCATTTTGTCTGGCAGGAGAACATGCATTATGGGAATATTCTTTACCCAAAAATGAATGGATACATTACTTGAAAAGCAATGGGATTTTATTGACCGACACAAGTCTGGTTGATTCCTTGCTTTGCTTTAATCAGGACGAAAGATCAACTTATTTTAATAGTAGCGGTGCATCTATTCCGCTAAGAAAGATTCGCGACGATTTTCATTTAAAGTCTACCTTTTTTAGTATTTGTATTCAAAATGATTTGGTCATTTTTAGTGGGAGGGGATTTGGGCACGGAGTAGGATTGTGTCAGGAAGGAGCACTCGAGATGGCATTAGTAGGATACACAACAAAAGAAATATTAGATTTTTATTTTGATGATGTTCGGGTCACTGACTTATCAGAATTGGAATATGAAAAGTGATTTTGTTTTCAGAAAAGTTGTCGAATATAAGCAGGTGATTAAGTAATCATACATCAGGACGGGTCGCGTAAAGTACCTTGCGCGAATGCCTTTTTGGAATCAAACACCTGTCCTGCGATTTCTGCCATTTTTTCTCCTCGGAATTCTATTCGGTTTTTATGAATTTGGTTCATTGTCAATTTTAGTTTGCTGTGCGCTGACTGTAATGATTTCTTGTAGTGCCGTACTGAAACGCATCCAGTCAGGATTTTCATTAATAGCGGTGCGGTCTTTTTCAATTTTAAGTTATTGCCTGATTTTTCTACTGGCCTGGATTTTTACATTATTGAAAACAGAAAAAAATTATCCATTCCATTTTTCACACAGCAAATCTTCAAAATATGTAGTCGTTTTGAAGCAATCTCCGGTTGATAAAGGAAATACACTTCGCGCTGAAGGTGAAATGATTCAGTTAAAATCTGATTCAGGATGGAGAGTATGTGAGGGGAAAGTTCTCATTTACTTTAAAAAAAATGAATTGAAACAAGCACTTGCATACGGTGATAGATTGCTTTTTTCAACAGTACCTGCTCTTGTTCCGGGACCATTGAATCCGGATCAATTTGACTTCAGGCAATGGTTAAGCACACATCAGGTATATCATCAGGTTTTTCTAAAGCAAAATGAATTTGTGCGGATATCTCAGCATGAAGCTTCGGCATTAGTTGAATGGTCAATAAATTTGCGAAATAAGTGGGTAAAGGTTTTTCATGACAATGGAATCCGGGATCAGGAATACGCGGTGTTGTCGGCATTGATCCTTGGATACGATGATGAAATCAATCAGGAAACAATGCGAGCTTATGCGGCTTCCGGAGCATTGCATATCCTTTCTGTTTCTGGGATGCATTTGGGAATTATTTATGGAGCTCTTCAGGTGCTATTAGCATTTATGAATCGCAACCGATTTCTTCGGGTTTTTAGAGCTGTGCTCATTATTCTTTTTTTATGGTTTTATGCATTACTCACAGGATTGTCACCTTCCGTCCTGCGTTCCGCCATGATGCTTACGTTTATTGTTACCGGTCAGACTTTGACGAGATCCACCAATACAGCGAATACTTTAGGCGCTTCAATGATTGCGTTGTTTTTGTTTTTCTCACCACATTTATTAATGCAGGCTGGATTTCAGCTTTCCTACCTTGCAGTTGGAGGAATACTTTTTCTTTATAAACAAATTGAAGACAAGGCCTATTTTAAGAGCTGGTTGGGGCGACAAATCTGGACTATACTTTCAGTTTCCATCGCGGCACAGGCTGCAACATTTCCTTTGAGTTTGTTTTACTTTCATCAATTCCCCAATTATTTTCTTCCTTCTAATCTCGTTGTGATTCCCATTTCAACCGCCGTTATTTTTAGCGGAATTACATTGTTGATTATTTCATTCTGGACTTTCCTGTCTCTAAAAATTGCCTGGATATGTTCGAATTTGGTATTTGCACTTAATGAAAGTGTAAGTATTGTTGAACATCTGCCATATTCTCTTCTGTCTGAAATTTATCTCACATTACCTTTGATGATCCTTTGGTATGCTGCTGTTATTTTTGCTTCCTTATATTTTATCCGGGTCAGGAAAGAATATTTGTTTTTGTTTCTCACCTTACTGGTTGCTTTGTTTGCTTTTGGTATTCAAAGAGCATATGAGATTCAACATCAACAACGTTGTATCGTATATCATATTCCGAAACATACGTGTATTGATCTGATGTACGGAGAAAGCAATATTGTTTTAACCGATTCCTTCTGTCTTACAAATAAAAATTTGTTGAATATGGCGGCACAAGGATACAGGACTCGATGTGGAATGAAAATGGAATTGAGCACTTATCTTTCCATTGACAAACCGGATTCCTGCAATTATTTTTCAGGAGCTTTGAGAATTCAAAACAATAAAATTGTTTTTGTTAAAAGACGTATCAGCATTTTATATGGAAATGAACCTTATGCCAACCTGACATCCAATTCTAAAATAATTATTGTCTCAGCCAATGCCCGTTGTTTCAGAGAATTCTTATTGTATTTTCCACAGTGTAAAAAAATAATTCTGGACGGAAGTAATTCTAAATTGAACGGAACCAAATGGAAAGAATGGTGTTCAATGAACCATAAAGAATATTACAACACATCAGAAAACGGGGCCTGGATACTGAACTTGAATTCAGACTTACAACTCTGACAAAGCCATTTTTGTTCCCGCTTTGTATCCGCGTTCTGTCTTTTCCAGAGTTGAACATTCTACAACCGGGTCATGTTCATAAAAAAGTATGTAATTGTTTTCCGCGGCTATCTTAAGGAATATTTCTTTCTCTTCAAGAGTTACCAATGGTCTCATGTCGTATGCCATGACATAGGGAAGAGGAACATGTGCTGCGGAAGGGATAAGGTCCGCGCAATAAGCAAGAATTCTTCCATTGTAATTCAGAATAGGCAACATCATAGATTCTGTATGACCATTCACACAGATCACTTTGAAGCCTGGCAGTAATTCATCTCCGTTACCTAAGAATTTCAAATGACCACTTTCCTGAATCGGTAGAATATTTTCTTTGAGAAAACTGGCTTTTTCCCTTGCATTTGGTTTCACTGCCCAATCCCAATGTGCCTCATTGCTCCAATACGTTGCATTGGGAAATGCGAGCTCAAATCCATCTCTCTTTGAATTCCATTTCACACTTCCACCACAATGATCGAAATGAAGATGAGTCAGAAATACATCAGTAATATCATTTTCAGTGAATCCATGTTTACGAAGAGATTTTGACAATGAATCATCTCCATTCAAATAATAATAACCGAAAAATTTCTCATCTTGTTTATCACCCAGACCATTATCAATAAGAATTAGTCGGTTTCCTTCTTCCACCAACAAGCATCGCATGGCCCAGTTACACATATTGTTCTCGTCGGAGGGATTCAATTTATTCCATATGGATTTTGGAACCACTCCGAACATGGCACCGCCATCAAGTTTGAAATTTCCGGTTTCTATTGTGTAGAGTTTCATTCTTTGCTTAGTTAGCCTGCAAAATACGAAAATTGCCTGTTCGTAACGATGTTGAAAGAAGAGGAATGATTTTTTTTCTCACAATGGATAGACCTCTATCTTCGAAATCAAATGACTACAAACAACTCACAAAGAATTCATTTTATCGCCATTGGCGGGGCTGCTATGCACAATCTTGCCCTGGCTTTGCATCACAAAGGTCACCAGGTAAGTGGTTCTGATGATGAAATTCTTGAGCCTTCACGCTCCAGATTGAAAGCATATGGACTCCTCCCCGAAAAGGAAGGCTGGCAACCAGAATTGTTGAGTGCTGATATAGACGCCATCATACTCGGCATGCACGCCCGTGCAGATAATCCAGAATTGATCCGTGCAAAAGAGATGGGTCTGAAAATTTATTCCTATCCGGAATATCTGTATGAACAATCAAAAGATAAAATCAGAGTTGTAATCGGAGGCAGTCATGGTAAAACTACGATTACGTCAATGATTCTTTATGTGTTGAAACAGGTTGGGATTGACTTCGATTTTATGGTTGGAGCAAAGCTGGAAGGATTTGATACCATGGTTAGGTTGAGTGAAGCTCCGGTAATTATTCTGGAAGGTGATGAGTATTTATCATCTCCAATCGACCGTCGGCCTAAATTTCATTTATACCAGGCTAACATTGGCCTGATCAGCGGAATTGCCTGGGATCATATCAATGTGTTTCCAACGTTCGATTCTTACCTCGAGCAATTCAGAATTTTTGCTGATCAGATTCCAAGAACAGGAAAATTGATTTATTGCCTGCAAGATGCGGAAGTGAAAAAAGTAGTCGATGATTCTGTTACTCCGGCTGAGAAGATTCCTTATTCTATTCCCACTCACGAAATCCGAAACGGGGTTACCTGGCTCAAAACATCAAAGGGAGAAATAGATTTGCAGATTTTCGGTGAACACAATCTGATGAACCTTGAAGGGGCGAGAAATGTTTGCAATCAACTCGGAGTTTCTGATCAACAGTTTTATGATGCAATCCGGACATTCAAAGGTGCAGCAAGAAGACTGGAGGTTTTAGGGCGCAATGTGCAGCTGGCTGTGTTCAAAGATTTTGCACATTCACCTTCAAAATTGAAAGCTACAACAGAAGCTGTTCACAGGCAATTTCAGGATCGTACACTTGTAGCTTGCATGGAATTGCATACTTTCAGCAGTCTTAACGAAGATTTTCTTGACCAATACAAAGGAGCCATGGATGGGGCTGATATCGGAATCGTATATTTCAATCCGCATACCATTGCACACAAAAAATTGAAACCCATTTCTCAGGAACGAGTGAAGCAGGCTTTCGGAAATCAGGGTTTAAAAATTTATACAGATTCAAACCGTTTGTTTGATGACTTACTTGCAATGGATCCGCGCGGGAAAGTATTTTTACTGATGAGTTCAGGAAATTTTGACGGAATATCTTTGGAGGATTTTTCCAAAAAACTGATAGAGAAAACAGAGTCTGCCACTGCACACTAAATGACATGATGAAATCACTTCTCAAATTCTTTTTTCTTGCCTCCTTACTGTATTCCTATAGTAGCTTGGCACAATCCTATTTTGGTTCTTCTGCGCCAACTTTGCAGGATAAGTTTCCAAAGCGTATCGGGAGCCTTCGATTTTCTGCAACAACCCTGAATCTGGGGCGAATTGGAAACAATGAAGTGAAGAAGGATACAGTCAGAATTTACAACACAGCTTCCAGGGCAATCACTCTTTCATTCAATGGAAAAATTCCTGCCCATATGCAGGTGAACAGCAGTTCTGCTGCTGTGGAAGCAGGAGGGGAAGCATGGATAGCAATAGCTTATGATGGAGGCTTGAAAAATGATTTTGGATTTGTGCTGGATAGGATTTCAATTTCCACGAATGATTCTGTTCAGTCGGTAAAATTCATCAACATTACTGCTACTATATATGAAGTGTTCAGTGTATTAAGCTCGGAAGATTCTATGCTAGTTCAAAAGGCCAGAGTTCCTGAAACTGCATTCAATTATGGAACAATTCAGAATGGCGAAAAACGCAGTCATGATTTCGTTGTATACAATGATGGAAAACGTGAATTGAAATTACACAAAGCCAAATCTTCCTGTGGTTGTATTCAAACGGTTATTTCAAAGAATGCTGTTGCAGCAGGTGACAGTGCCTATGTACGTGTCATGTTTGATTCATTCGGAAAAGAAGGGACAGACAGTAGAAAAATAAATTTGTACACAAATGATCCTGCTCAACCGGAAATAAAACTTGAAATGAACGGACAGATCATCAAATGAGGTCTGTATAATTTATACTGTTAATACTCTTGAGATTTTCGCGAATTAGTGAATTGCCTGTACGTTAACTTTTTCAATTCCTTTCAGGTGAACTTCAATATGCCTGTCGTGAGCTTTACTTTCAAACTCACTGATAATTTCGAGTACATCATAGTCAATAAAGTGTGAAGCGCTTCCATCAATATTCAGTACGGAATATGGTGGAATTTTGTCCAGCGCTTCCCTCAATTTTCTTTTATTTAAAAAAGTAACTGTGGAATGCAATTGAATATTGTACACTTCAGTGATATGTTGTATGGATTTATCAATTTTAAATTCCGCTTTAAAATTGCTTTGGATTATAAAATACATCGATACAAGTAATCCGATTGTTACTCCGATTAATAAGTCGGTTGAAAGGATCACAACGATTGTAAAAATAAATGGTAAAAACTGCTTCATGCCCATACTGAACATGTTTCTGAATAGTTTGGGCTTACTAAGATTGTAACCTGTCATTATCAGAATAGCAGAGAGCGAAGCGTATGGAATCTGATTGATCAAAAATGGAATACTGATGACGGAGAGAAGTAAAAATATTCCATGAGTCACTGCAGATAATTTTGTTCTCGCACCTGCATCCACGTTGGCAGCTCCTCGAACAATTACGGCTGTCATAGGTAATGCGCCAAGTAATCCGCAGACCATATTTCCAATGCCCTGAGCCACTAACTCTCTGTTTACAGGAGAGACGCGGTGCTGTGGATCAAGTTTATCAATTGCTTCCACACATAACAAAGTTTCCAGACTTGCAAGAATTCCAATTATCAATCCATCTTCCCATATGGTATAACCAGAAAACATTTTGCTGAATTCCGGAAATTGCATCTGAGCAAAAATATTTGAGGGGATGTTCACCAACTGTGATGGATTCAACGCAAGAGAAGGGAATGCGAAGTGATACAGCTCATTCAACAATACACCCAAAAGAACCACCAGCAAGGGAGGAGGAATAAGTTTCAGTTTTTTACGAAGAAGAGGAGTTTTCAGAAAAAGCATCAATGAAATCGAAAAAAGTGAAATCACGACCACACCTCTCCGTACGTGGTGATTGAAATTTTCAATGTTGCCCAAGAAGTTTTTATCTGATAGCAAAGAAAAAAATCCACTTCTCCAGAAATCCGGTTGATCGTAACCAAGAGCAAGAGGAATTTGTTTTGAGATTAAAAGTATTCCTATCGCTGCCAACATCCCTTTAATCACCGAAGAAGGAAAATAATATGCAATACCTCCGAACTTCAGAAGTCCCATGACCAATTGAGCTAATCCGGCAATAATGACTGAAAGCAGAAAGATTCGATAATCACCATGGGATAGGATGGAAGCAGAAACGACAGTCGTTAAACCTGCAGCAGGACCTGAAACACTGAGCTGGGAACCACTGATAAATGAAGTGAGCATTCCACCTATCACACCGGTTAATATTCCGGCATACAATGGAGCACCGGAAGCAAGTGCAATACCTAAACAAAGGGGAAGTGCAACAAAGAAGACCGACAATCCGGCCGGTAAATCATGCCTCAACCAAATCAGGCGATAGTATTTAAATTTTCTCGTACTTGGTAAATTCATTCCGGAATCGGGTTCTTCATGCGAAAAACACCTTATAAAACGAAAATAACTATTCTGTGATGTGAAAGTATGGAATCCACATGAATACTTGAAGAGAGGCGATTAAATATTTGTTATACAGACAATTATACAAAGATGATTTTACTCATTGCAAATTGCAGAAAGAGCTGTTCGGAGATGTGTTGTATCACAAACGATTTCTGAAATCACAATTGCTGTGCAATTAGTACTGAGTATACTGCTTATCTTTGTTTCAAATTTCTGACTATGTGTTTAAGGAGAATAATATCCTTCATTCTATTGATCACGCTTTCTACCACGGCTTTGGCTAAGACCAAATTGGCAGACAAGGAAATGTTCGTTCCTGTTAATGGTGGAAAAATTTATTGCCGTGTAATAGGTTCGGGAGAACCACTTGTAATTGTGCATGGGGGACCGGGAATGGAGCATACTTACTTTTTACCACAATTGATTTCCCTTGCTTACAAATACACATTGATTTTTTATGATCAAAGAGGTTGTGGCAGATCTCCCGTTACGGTGGGCAAGGAAAGTATGACTATGGATCAGTTTGTAGAAGATCTGGATACCATTCGTGCATTTTTCAAGATTGACAAAATGAATTTGATGGGCCATTCTTTCGGGGGATTAATTGCGATGCGTTATGCGGTGAAACACCCTGATCATCTCCAACGCTTAATACTGCTAAACCCGACACCGCAATCATCCTACTGGAGGGATAGCACATTTCACATGATGAATATTCGTGATGATGCGAAATTAAAAGCGGAAAAGGAAAAAGTTTTTTCAAGCCCCGGTTACGCGAAGAAAGATCCGGAAACGATGAAGCAAGCTTTCAGACTTTTGTTTAAAGCGGCTTTTTTTCATCCTGAATATGCCGATAGTCTCACTCTAATTTTCAGATCAACTTATCCTCAAACAAGTGAGCTGGTGAATGCCTTGTACAAAGATTCCACATTGATAAAATATGATCTGACACCGGAATTGAAAACAGTAAAATGTAAAACCTTATTGTGTGGAGCAGAAGCTGATTTTCCTCCACCGGAAGCCTATGAACAATTGCACAAGGCACTGAAAAATTCAGAATACTATATGTTTGAATCCTGTGGACATTTTCCGTTCATCGAAGCCAAGCCGGAATTTGAAAGAGTATTGAATAAATTCATGAGCAATTGATAGCTCATCGGTTTTTCAAAGCAGTGTTCCCCGCAATATGATGAATGCAATCGTAAAGTAAAGAATCAATCCGGTTACGTCTACCAATGTCGCGATAAAAGGCGCGGAAGAAACAGCCGGGTCAAAGCCCATTCGTTTCAGCAACATGGGTAACATTGATCCTGAAAGTGTTCCCCAAAGTACAACGCCTATAAGGGTAAAACCTACTGTGATTGCGATCAGAAACCAGTGTGGTCCATAGAGATCAGTGAATAAGGTCCATGCAGCAATCCGGATGAAACCGATAATTCCCAGCAATGTTCCCAGAAACAATCCGGATAAAAATTCCCTTCGCATTACTTTCCACCAGTTAGCAAGGGTGACCTCACCAAGCGCCATGGCGCGAATAATCAAAGTAGCAGCCTGTGATCCGCTGTTACCTCCGGAAGAGATTATCAAAGGGACAAAAAGTGCAAGGACAACAGCTTTGTTCAGTTCATTGTTGAAATAACCCATAGCACTCGCTGTAAGCATTTCTCCAAGAAAAAGGATGATCAGCCATCCGGCTCTCTTGCTGATCATTTCCATCATGGAAACTTTGAGATACGGTTCTTCCAATGCTTCTGTACCTCCGAATTTCTGGATATCCTCTGTATCCTCTTCCTCGATAACGTCCATCATATCGTCAAAAGTGACGATGCCAAGCAAAAGCCCGTTGAAATCAGTAACCGGTAATGCGACTCTGTTTGTTTGCTTAAAGATATCAATCGCGACTTCCTGGTCGTCACGTGCATAAAGAGCAACGAACTGACGCACCATCAATTCACTTACTTTTTTATCTAATGGTGCCAAAAGAAAGTCGCGGACTTTTATATCATCTTGTAAAAAACCTTTGTGATCGGTGACATAAATAACGTTCAGGGTTTCTGAATCTTTGCCGTATTTACGAATGTGGTCAAGCACCTGCTGAACAGTCCAGTCTTCTTTCACCGAAACAAAATCAGGTGTCATCAATCGACCAATACTGTCTTCAGGATATTGAAGCAGTGTATTTGCTGTCTTCCGTTCTTCATCACTGAGAAGACTCAAATATTTCTGCAGGGTCTCCTTCGGAAGCTTTTCAAATAAAGCCGTCCGGTCGTCTGGAGAAATTTGATTTAATGTGTGGGAAAGCTGGTCAACACTAAAAGTACTCAGCAGTTCGTTCTGAAAATCGAAGTCAAGATTTTCAAAAGTTTTAATCGCCTTTTCAGCTTCTAAAACCTGGAAAACCTTTCGAACGTCAATCTGGGAAGACTCATTGATCAGCTCTGCAAGCTCTTCAGGCTGAATGGACTCGGTTAAGTGCTTCAGCTTGTAGAGATTGCCGGTGACCATTCGCTCGGCAAGCAGCTCTTTTTCTTGTTCACTAAACATGGATGATCGTCCATTTGAAATTCCTTTTACTCAGTTGGTGAAGGTAGGAAATTCTTTTTTGGAATGGAACAATCCCTGTTTAAATAACATTATGAAATTTCCATCGTCCGGAAATTAAAATCACATCATTATTCGATCTGAAAAGTTTAGAATATAATCTTCTCTTCACCCTACGCTCTTCACTCTTGCAAAATTGGATACACATAAAAAACAGAGCCGCCAGATTTGCACCTGACGGCTCCCCACACGAAAAACATGAACACAAAAACTATTCTGAACAACGGATAAGTCCTCTACTTGTTTTATAAAATTGTCGGGTTTACATTAAAATGACAAAGTTTAACACGATTTAACTTCACTGCCTGAATACAAGAAGTTCTCAACACATTTTCTACTCGATTTTTTTATTACAAAATGATGCTTTTCAGCATTCACTAACTGTATTAAAAAAATTGACAGAACTTATTGAGAACATGTTGAATACTCAGGATTTACTGACTTATATAGACTGAATTCGGATTCATAAAAAGACTAAATTTGCCCAAAAAACACGTATGAAGAAGTTTTCCTTAGGAATTGGTTCAAGAGTAAGGCATCCACAGCATGGTGATGGTGTGATTGTACAGGTTAAACCTGAGGAGTATGTTGTGACATTCATGCAACACGGAATGCGGGACATTGACCGAACTGACGATGCTCTCGAAATTATTGATGCGAATGATCCGGATAATGATCTGGTGAGTCTGGCGGATATTGAAGTGTTGCTGGTGAACATCATCAAAAAATATTCAGACATACAGGAAAGAGTGGAGATCGGGCAAAAGTGGACCGGTGGTACGATGATCTTAAAACCCGGAGACACTTCACTCAAATCCAAAGAAGTTCCGATTGATGTTTTCTTCAATAAAATTGTGATGCTCCGTGATCGTCTGCGCGTGTTGGAACAAAGGATCAATGCCCATGATAAGCTTACAGAAGAAGACAAGGTGAACATGCAACAATACATTACACGTTGTTATGGTTCGCTTACTACTTTCAATGTGATGTTTAAGTATACCACAGATCATTTTGTCGGAGAAAAAGGAAGTAAGGATTAATTTCTGATTGATTGGTGTGAGCAAAATGTTGATTGAATTGAACCGTTCTTACCCGGACCAAATTTTGGGTTGCATTTATGAATTTATTGTCTGTTGAAAATTTAAGTAAATCCTATGGAGAGAAAATTCTTTTCAACGGAATTAATTTTGGTATATCTAAGGGTGAAAAAGTCGCGCTGATTGCCCGCAATGGTACAGGGAAAACCACTTTATTAAGAATTCTTGCCGGGCAGGATCTGGCTGACTCGGGCGAAGTGACATTGCGAAAAGATATCCGTGTAGCATACCTCGATCAGGATCCTTTTTTGGATACTCAGAAAACTGTGCTTGAAGTTATTTTCAGCATGGACAATCCGATTATTCGTTTGCTGAAAGAATACGAGGCATGTCTTGAAGCGGATGCAGCTGCTCATTCTTCGGTAACACAGAAAGCATTGGAAGATGCAGCGGCAAAGATGGATGATGCGCATGCATGGGATTATGAAGTGAGAGTGAGACAAGTGATGTCAAGACTTAACATCCATCATTTGGATCAACCGGTAAGGCAATTGTCTGGTGGTCAAAAAAAACGAATAGCCCTTGCAAAAACTCTCATCGAACCGGCTGATTTGATCATCATGGATGAGCCAACGAACCATCTGGATGTGGAGATGGTGGAATGGCTGGAAGAATTTCTGACTCGTTCTCAGCTGACGTTGCTACTGGTGACACATGACCGTTATTTCCTGGATTCTATCTGTGACAAAATCATCGAGATGGAAAACCTGAAGCTTTATAGTTATGAAGGAAATTATTCCTACTTCCTTGAGAAAAAAGCGGAACGGGAATTCAATGAGGAAAGAGAAACAGATAAAGCGCGAAATCTAATGCGAACTGAGCTGGAATGGATGCGTCGTATGCCCAAAGCCCGCGGGACTAAATCCAAAGCACGTATTGATGCCTTTTATGAATTGAAAGACAAAGCAACCGGAAGAAAAAAGCAGGCCGGAATTGAGCTTGATGTGAAGATGAACAGAATAGGCGGGAAGGTGATTGAACTCAAAAAAGTTTACAAGAAATACGGTGACCTGACAATTCTGAATGGATTTGATTACACTTTCAGAACAGGTGAACGGATTGGAATCGTTGGAAAGAATGGTGCAGGGAAATCTACTTTTTTGAATCTACTGACAGGTAAAGATGCCCCGGATAGCGGGAAGGTAAATGTTGGTGATACAATTATTTTCGGGTACTATTCTCAGCAGGGACTGGAATTGAAAGAGGACAAAAGGGTGATTGAAGTAGTGAAGGATTATGCAGAAGTCATCCAACTCAGTGACGGTTCGAAAGTATCGGCTTCACAGTTTCTGAACTTATTTCAATTTCCTCCCGAACAGCAATTCACATATGTTTCAAAACTCAGCGGTGGTGAGAAAAGACGTTTGCATCTGTTGACTGTTTTGATTCTTAATCCTAACTTTTTAATTCTCGATGAACCAACGAATGATTTGGATCTCCTTACATTAGGTATCCTGGAAGATTTCCTGCTCAACTACAAAGGTTGTCTGGTTGTGGTTAGTCATGATCGTTATTTCATGGATAAACTGGTAGACCACTTATTTATTTTTGAAGGCAATGGAAGCATTCGGGATTACAACGGATCTTACTCAGAGTGGAGAGAATCGGAAGAAGAGCGCGAAAAGGAAGCGACAAAGCTCAAGGTGAAAGAAACTGAGGAGCAGAAGAAAAAAGAAGCTTTGCCAAAAACTGATAAAAAGAAACTATCCTATAAAGAAAAATTTGAGTTTGAGACTTTGAGCAAAGAAATAGAAACACTCGAACAAGAAAAAGCGAAACTGGAAGAGCAGATGAGCAATGGCCAGGCGGCACATACACAATTACAGGAATGGGCATTGCGTTTGAAGGCAGTGATGCAGGAAATTGACGATAAATCCATGCGTTGGCTTGAATTGGCTGAATTAAGCTGAGTTTATTTTCTCAAAAATAAATTATGAGTAAACCCCTGATAGGAGATACAGAAACTTTTGTTGCATTCCGGCATCTGAACTTCAGAAGATTTATTTTTTCCAAGTTCATGCTTACACTTGCTTTGCAGATACAATTTGTAGTGCTTAGCTGGCAGGTTTACGAGATCACTCACGATCCGTTATCTCTTGGGTTCATCGGTCTGGCAGAAGCCATCCCTGCTGTCGGGTTGGCTTTATACGGAGGTTATATTTCTGACAGAAGTGACAGGAGGAAAATTCTTGTTTGGGTGCAGGCTTTATTAATCGTTTGTTCTGTACTTCTTGCATACATCTCGTTTCACTTTTCCAGCCTACCATTAGAACAACAACACGCTTTTCCATTTTACATGATTATGTTCGGTGTTGGGGTCCTCAGAGGATTTTACAGTCCGGCACAGTTTCCATTGATGACACAATTAGTTCCGCGTGAAGCATACGCCAACTCCTCTGCATGGAATTCTACTTTCTGGCATATCGCTGTTGTTCTTGGTTCATCCGGCGGTGGATTGCTGCTTGGATTTTGTGGAAAGAACACGTCGTATTTGGTTGTATTGATAGTTATGTTACTCGGATTTATTCAGATTGTTCGCATTCCTTCTCAACCGGTTCAGGAGATAAAACCGGGAGAAAAAATGATGAGCAGTATCCGGGAAGGTTTGCGTTTTGTGTTCAGTAATCAGGCCATCCTGGGAGCACTTTCTCTCGATCTTATTGCTGTGTTGTTTGGCGGGGCCACTGCAATGCTTCCTGTTTTCGCCAGTGATATTCTCCAGGTAGGTGAAAAAGGTTTTGGCTTTCTCAGGGCTGCACCATTTGCAGGCTCTGTCCTGATGGCCTTGTATATGACCAAACATCCTCCGGTGAAACAGGCAGGGAAAAAATTATTGTTTTGTGTTGGCGGATTTTCAGTGTGCATGATTGCATTCGCGCTGAGCAGGAATTTTTATTTATCTCTCTTTATTTTAGCTGCGAGCGGAGCATTTGATAATGTCAGTGTAGTCATTCGTTCTATGATCATGCAATTGTTAACTCCCGATCATATGCGAGGAAGAGTTTCATCCGTGAGCACAATGTTCATCAGTTCCAGCAATGAAATTGGCGCGTTTGAGTCTGGTTTTGCCGCAAAAATGCTCGGTTTGGTTCCATCTGTCATTATTGGAGGAGCAGTAGCATTGGGTTCAGTGGGTGCGGCCGGAGCTGCTTTACCAGAGCTCAGGAAGCTCGATTTAAGTAAAGCTTGATCCTTCTTTGTATCTTTGTGCATTCGGTTAAATCAAACAAACCGATTGTTAATTTACACATAACATGTTTAGCCCCTTCAATTCCTTACCGGCTCACTCACGTGTCTGGGTGTATCAATCAGAAAGAGAATTCACATCAAATGAACAGTTGAGCATTTCAGAAAAAATTAAAACTTTTCTGGAAAATTGGACTGCTCACGACAAAGCCCTGAAAGCGGGTTTCGAGATTCGTTACAATCGATTCATAATATTGAGTATCGATGAAAAACAGGCTGCAGCAACCGGATGTTCGATTGATAAATCTGTACACTTCATTCAAAAACTCGAGCAGGAATTAAATATTTCTTTGATGAACAGAATGTTGTTTGCCTATAAAGAAGGCGATAAAGTGAAGGTTTCAAATCGATCAGAATTTGAAGAGAGGATTGAAAAAGGATTGATCAATTCTGAAACTATCGTTTTCAATAATCTGGTTCAAAGTATTGCAGATATGGAAATGAATTGGGAAGTACCTCTGAAAAACAGCTGGCACAAAGCCTTGCTTGAGATATAAAACAAGAAAGACGATAGCCCGCTATCGTCTTTCTTGTTTTAATTTTATTGCTTTTATTTTTTTACCGGAATTTCACGCAGGATCTGACCGGCTTTATAAATGACTTTTTTCTGGAGGACAGAATCCTGATAAACTTTCCATTCTCCTTCTTCATTGTTTGCCACATAATTTCCTTCGCGCTTCAGTACACCATTGTCGTCATATTCTTTTGCTGGCCCCTGTAAATCGCCTTCGACGTAATTGTATTCAAGAGAAGGTTTTCCGTTTTGTTTATACCATTTGCTCAAACCGTGTCTCACGCCATTCTTGTATAAAGCTTCTTCCTGGATTTTTGTATCCTCATAGAAACTCTTCTTTTCTCCGGTAAGCTGACCATTGAGGTAATTCTCTGTATTCTTGATCCGGCCATTGCTGAGATAGGTTGTACGTTTTCCCTGCAAAGTATCATTTACAAAAGTTTCATCGACTGTTGCCTGACCAATTACTGAAAACGAAATACTGGCTCCGTTTTTTCTGCCCATATTGTATTCAGTTAGCTTTGAAAGGATGCCATTACCGTTTACATATTCTCTCCACACACCGTCTTTGCGGCCATTTTTCATATATCCCTGTTCAGTAAGCACGCCTTTAAAATTCAGGATGCGTATGTATTCTCTGGATGGATCATTCGGATCCTTGCTGATAATAGTGTCCGCTTTGTTTTCTGTTTTTTCTGCCTGAAGGAACGGAGTTGCTGGCTTCATGATTTGCGGAGCCGGTTTGGTCTGTTGTTGTGCGAACAGGATAAACGGAGTCGCACAGGCAATAGTCAAAAGGAGTTTTTTCATCGTAGCTGAATATTAATGTTGCAAAATTAATCGAATAGTTCAAAGTTGCATGAATTCTGGATGTATTCTGTATTTTTAAGCCATAATATTTGCCCATATGTCACTGACTGTCCGCCTGGTAGAACCCTCTGAATTTGAAGCTCTGGCCCAATTGGGAAGGGAGACTTTTTACGAAACCTGGAAGGATTATAATACAGCGGAAGACATGCAGACTTACCTGGCAGAAGCCTTTGATTCAGCAAAGATTAAAAAGGATCTTTTAAATTCTTCCGTGAATACTTTTTTGTTTGTTCTTGATCTGAAGACCCCGGTAGGCTATGCTAAATTAAGAAGAGACCGTACATACGATGAGTTTCATGGTGCTCAGGTGATAGAGATGGAGCGCATTTATGTAAAAGGTGAATACCAGAAACAAAAAGCAGGTAAAGCTCTAATGGATGAAAGCCTGCGAATTGCCAGACAGGAAAAGCATGAATGGATTTGGCTTGGAGTGAACATTGACAACCATAAAGCCATTCAATTTTATAAAAATTATGGTTTTGAAATTTTTGGTTCGAAGATGTTCAAACTGGGCGACGCAGAAGACGAAGATTACCTCATGAAATTAAAATTGTCGCAGTAGATTTTTTTTCAGAAAAATTTTTGATTCAACGATCATAAAATTCTTTCTTCTTGAGTAATTTGAGGTCTTGCAAAATGGATGATTTTACATTGATCTGAAAATTATACCCTTCCAGATAACCAAAAGGGGTCCAGTTCAGACGCATTTCCCAGCAATGTAAATCTCTGTAAATATTCACTCCTGCATTGGTAAATCGCCCATCCTGAAAATCGTACCAACTGTTGAAACTGATTTTCCATCGTGGTGTCAGATTCAAATCTGCATTGATACTTGCTGTTTGCGATTCAACTTTGGCCGCATTTCCAAATTTGGAATAAGAATAAGTGTAGCCGATACTTAAATTATAGGGAATTTCGAAATCCACATATTCTTCAGGATGTTGATTGATATAATCCAATTCTTGTTTTGAATAGCGAGAACTCTTTTTGTCCTTTTTTGGTGAAAGCGAAAAGTTAGTTGAAATATTTGCTGATGTCAACCTGAACAAATGTCCATTCTGATCCTTTAGAAATTTGTTGTAATCGCGATTGTTTTCATCAAAAGCATAAGGATCAAGAATACCTCCGAAATTGATACTCATTCTGTCAAAAAGTGTAGTTCTTCCACTGATCGAAAGTGTACTCCAGTTCATTGAATCAGCGATTAGATTATAACCTGCGCCCAGACGCAGGCTTTCCAACAGCTTGACTTTCTTTAATACAACACCTGTATCTGAATGTGTTCGCACTTTCATTTCGATATTATTGTCGAGACTGAAATTCAGACTACCAAATTTTCCGCCGCCCGGACCGCCGTATACAGCATTCTGAAAGACAGAATATACCTGTGTTCGACCTGTAGTATCTGTTTGAACAGTTTTAAAATATCCATATCCTGCCTCACTGAAATCGGGTCGGTAGCCAAAAGAAACATTCGGTGTCATTACATGACGCACTGCGGCAACCGGACCTTTTTTCATTTGATACATTCCGTAAATACGTGTATTCAAACCCAGACTAAATTGATAATCACGTGCAGCTTTGAATTTATTGATGGTCAAAGTATCAATCTTGCTCAACTCAGGATTCCATGCGTATTCAGTGGTTTTAAAATACCATCTTTCTGTATAATTCGCTGAAGGACTGAGTGTGAAATAACTGAGGATATTGAATGAAGTTGAAATCGGAATGGAATGTTGTATCCCATTTTGCATGTTGTCAATGCTGCTTTGTTTGAAAAGCAAAGAATCTTTTGTCTGAACAAAATTGGTTGCCCTGAGTGAATAACTTGTTCCTATTTTTTCAAACCAACGTTGTGCTCCAACGGCATGCTTTCTTTTGAAGGGAGAAATGCGGGCTATATTAAAACTTACATCCGGAGCTGTTACACGGATGTCGTGAGTAATCGTGTTTTGAGTATGGTTGAGCGATATCCCCAGGTTCATTGGTTTGTCGGGGAATGAACGGCTGTATGCAATAGAAGAGGAGAATGTATTTGAAAGGAAATTGTTGACAGAAGCAATGGTGTTCCTGTAATATCTCGATGTTCCCGCATTCACAGTTGCATTGAAACTTCTGTAGGGATTTGCTTTGGGATCCTGAGTATGTGTCCAGTTGACATGAAAATCCTGGGTGGAACTGAAATCAGGTAATTCCTTTTCTGAAGTAAGACTTTTTGCATAACTCAGTCTTAGTGTACCTGAATACTTGTAACGCTTTTTGTATAAGGATGCAAGATCCAGTGTATAACTCCCTTTTGTATAAATATCAGATGTAAATGCCAGATTAAAATAATCGCTGAAACCAAAATAATAACCAAGATGCTGGAAATAAAACCCACGTTCAGTGGATTCTCCAAAAGCTGGAAAAATAATCCCTGAACTTCTGCCTTTTTTGTTCGGAAAGAATCCAAAGGGAATGAGGAATGGTGTAGGAATATTTTCAATCGTAAGATAAGCCGGTCCGGTAACAATTTTATTGTTACTAATGACTTTTAGTTTATTCGCTGTAATTGCAAAATGGGGAGTATCAAGGTCGCAGGTGGTATACAAACCGTTTTTAATGAAGAAATTATTTTCTGGATCTTTTTTCACCACTTCTCCGTGAATGAATCCTTCTCCTTCTTTGGTAATCACATATCCAATCTTACCTTTTTTTGTTTCGAAATTGTAGTGAATTGAATTGGACCTGAATTGCTGATCAGCCTGAGAGAATTCGGGAGCTCCGCTAAGCACACCCAGACTATCTGTGGTCCCTTCTGCATACAAATCCTTTTTACCCATATTGATCAAAATGTAATTCGCCTTTAAATGCAAATCTTCATAATCGACTTTGGCATTGCCGTATAGATAAACCACTTCATTTTCCACATCCACCCGAATGGAGTCGGTGGCATGGTAATGGATCTGAGATTTCAATACATCGTCTTCTGTTGCGTTAGTATCTGCATTAATCGTCAAAACACCCGATGCAGGGGCAAGAGTGTCGGAATCAAGTGGCAGTACGATTCCGGTTGGGGAAAAAGGGGCTCTTGAACCAACAGCAAATTGTTGAAAAACAAGCAGGAAAAGGGCTAAAAGCGGGGTTGATATTTTGGATACTTGCGAAAACAATTCTACAGGTAATTTGCTTCGGTTTTGGCTTCAAAACTAACGAAAAAATATCGTCCCGGACTTCCTTTTGTCAGCAAACTCATCGTGCTGACATGTTTATTTATTTCCACCTCTTTTACTCCTTTCAAGTCGCATCCATACGGCGTAACCAAAGTCGTCATTGATGCCGGTCACGGTGGTCATGATTCGGGTTGTCTTGGGAAAAATGTAAAAGAGAAGGATGTCGCGCTGGGTGTCGCTTTGAAATTGGGAAAGTACATTGAAGAACATTTCCCGAATGTAAAAGTGATTTATACGCGAAAGACAGATGTGTTCGTGGAGCTTCATGAACGTGCGGCTATCGCCAATAACGCACATGCGGATCTGTTTATTTGCATTCACTGTAATTCCGCTTGTTATTATGACAAGAAAAAGAAGAAGGAGTTGTGCAACGAAGAAATTCTGGGGGCGGAAACATGGGTGATGGGGCTTCATATGTCTGAAGCGAATCTGGAGGTTTCAAAACGTGAAAATGAAGTAGTATTGCTGGAAAAGGATTATACCAAGCAGTATGATGGTTTTGATCCGAATTCTCCGGAAGCGAATATTATTTTTTCACTCTATCAGAATACTTTCCTTGATCAAAGCTTACGACTGGCTTCTTCTGTTCAACAGGAGTTGAAATCCAAAGGGCGCCCAAGTCGAGGGGTAAAACAAGCAGGTTTTCTCGTCCTGTACAAAACATCTATGCCAAGTATCCTGATTGAAACAGGATTTCTGTCTAATCCGGATGAGGCGAAATACCTCAACTCCGAGAAAGGACAGTCAGAAATAGCTCATGGGATTTTCAATGCGTTTAAATCATACAAAAATTCAATTGAAGCGAATGGTATAAATCAGGAAGGACAGGAGCCTGAGAAAACGGATCAAGCCGGCGATAGCGCTGAAAAATCAGATAAAATAAAATCAGATGAGGACAAGAATGTTGCTGAATCAAAACCTGTGAGCAACATTCCCGATAAGTCGGAAGAACCTGTTGTGATAAAAGACAATACAGCTGATCCTAAACCCCTTCGTCCGGTGTTTGGAGTTCAGATTCTGATTTCACCTTCAAAGATTGCCAGGGGAAGTGCTAAATTTAAAGGCTTGAAAAACGTGAGAGAAGAAAAGGATAAGGGGATGTATAAATATGTTACGGGAGAAACCACTTCGATGGCGGATGCTGTAAATCTACAGGATGAAATGCGCAAGAAAGGATTCAAAGATGCTTTTGTTGTGGCCTATCTGAATGACAAACGAATCTCTATCAAGGAAGCCCGCCAGCTCGTGAAGCAATGAGTCCACCGGAATCAGGATTTGTTGAATTTTGGAATCACCTGAATATCACTCTCTCACATATGGTTTTATTGATTAATTGATTGTGAATCGTAGAAGGATAACTTGTTGAGAACTGAATACAATTGCGATTATCCTCAAAGAATAAAATACTTACTTTTAAAAAATTTGCAGATCGTTTAGATCTGTAAAACGCCATCAAGAGAGCCGGAAAAAAGATTGTATGAAACTTTCAAGAGAAACTAAAATAGGATTGATTGTAACGACCGGGATCGCCCTCATGTTTTGGGGCGTGAATTATCTGAAAGGGAAGGATTTTTTCACCAGTCAAAAACTGATTTTCGCCATATACGACAGAGTGGATGGATTAACAGCCAGCAATGTGATTCTGGTGAATGGAATGAAAGTCGGATTAGTCAGAAACCTGGTGTTATTGCCTGATTACTCAGGAAAAATTCTCGTAAGCATGCATGTCAGCAGCAAAGTTAAAATTCCGAGAAATTCCGTAGCAGAAATTTACAGTACTGATCTCCTCGGCACCAAAGGCATACGAATGGTTTTCGGTGATTCTAAGGATGAACTTCAGGATGGAGATACTTTGCAAAGTGCAATGCAAAGCAGTCTGACAGAGCAAGTCAGCGCTCAGGTTGCACCAATTAAAAACAAAGCGGAAAATTTATTGAGCTCTCTGGATTCGGTTTTGTTAATCCTCAGAGGTGTTTTCAATGAGGAAACAAAAAACAATCTGAAACGATCTTTTGAAAGCATATCGAATTCATTGTATTCCATCCAGAACATTGCTTCGAATATGGATACAGTTCTTGCCAAGCAGGGCAGACTCAGGATGATTTTTGATAACCTTGAAAGTATCACAACTAACATTAAGAATAATAACGATAAGATCGCTGACATCCTGAATAATTTTGCTTCCATTTCAGATACACTTGCCAAGGCAAATCTGGCTGCGACAATTGACAATGCCAAAAAAACACTGGAGCAAACAGCTACTTTGTTTGAAGGGATGAATAAAGGGCAGGGTTCATTGGGACAACTGGCTATAAATGACAGTTTGTACAACAACCTGAATTCCACTGCCCGCGACCTGGACGCATTGATTACAGATCTTCATGAAAATCCAAAACGCTATATCAACCTTTCGTTGTTTTCCTTTGGCGGCAAGAAAAAATGATAAGCAATTTGTAAGAACTATTTGTCATAAGCAGAAATCGAATCAGGAAATTAATCTGTACTCAGGAAATACATTCCGAAAATCGTAATCAACAATGTTTGCCCAAATAATTTTCGTTGTTCTCCTTATCGCCGCTGTTTATTTATTCTCGAAGAATCTTTCCAGGATAATCCGGAATATCCGCCTGGGCAGGGAAATTGACAGAACAGATCGATCTTCGGACCGTTGGATGACCATGCTGCGGGTGGCTTTTGGCCAATCGAAAATGGTGGTAAGACCGGTAGCCGGCATCATGCACATTTTTGTTTATGTTGGATTCATCATCATCAATTTTGAAGTTCTGGAAATTATTATCGATGGAATATTCGGAACACATCGTTTTTTTTCATCGCTCGGATCCTTCTATAATTTTCTGATTGCAAGTTTCGAAATACTCGCGCTACTTGTACTTGTGGGAGTTATCGTATTTTTAATAAGAAGAAATATTTTGAAGCTGAAACGCTTCTGGTCGAAGGAAATGACTGCCTGGCCGCGCACAGATGCAAATATTATTCTGATAACAGAAGTATTGCTGATGACAGCTTTTCTTACGATGAATGCGACTGATGGAATATTACAGAGTCGTGCATTTGATCACTATATTCAAGCGGGATCATTTCCGGTTTCCTCACTGTTCGCCGGTATTTTTTCCGGTTTGAGCAGCGAATCATTGGTAATGATTGAACGTTTTTGCTGGTGGTTTCACATCATCGGCATATTTGCTTTTTTAAATTACATACCGTATTCAAAACACTTCCATATTCTGCTTGCATTTCCGAATACATATTATTCTAATCTGAATGCGAAGGGTAGATTCACAAACATGGAAAGTGTAACGAGAGAAGTGAAACTCATGCTCGATCCGACAGCACCAGTACCTCCGGTTGATCCGAATGCGGCTCCTCAGCGATTTGGTGCAAAGGACGTGTATGATTTAACCTGGAAACAGCTGATGGATGCATACTCATGCACAGAATGCGGGCGTTGTACCTCATCCTGTCCGGCCAATCAGACAGGGAAAGTTCTTTCTCCACGTAAAATCATGATGGATACCCGAGATCGACTCGAAGAGGTAGGAAGAAATATTGATAAGCAGGGAAAAGATTTCCGTGATGATAAATCACTCTTGAATTATATCAGTGAAGAGGAATTGTGGGCATGCACGAGTTGCAATGCCTGTACAGAAGCTTGTCCGGTGAATATTGACCCGCTCAGTATCATTGTTGAAATGAGACGATATCTGGTGATGGAAGAATCCAAAGTACCTGCTGAACTCGCAGGGATGTTTAATAAAGTTGAAAATAACGGAGCTCCCTGGCAGTTTGCTCAGGCTGACCGTTTCAATTGGGCGAATGCCGATTAATATTTAATTCAAATGGATTTTCAAGTTCCAACAATGGCAGAATTTGCCGCTCGTGGTGAAGCCCCGGAAGTATTGTTTTGGGTTGGATGTGCCGGGAGTTTTGATGAACGCGCACAAAAAATTACAAGAGCAGTAGCAAAAATTCTTCACCATGCAGGTGTTGCATTTGCTGTTCTCGGATCAGAAGAAAGCTGTACAGGGGATCCTGCCAAGCGTGCAGGAAACGAATTTCTTTTCCAGATGCAGGCCATGATGAATATTCAATTGCTCAATGGGTATGGCATCAGAAAAATCGTGACAGCTTGTCCCCATTGTTTTAATACTTTGAAAAATGAATATCCTGAGCTTGGTGGTAACTATGAAGTAGTCCATCATTCAGAATTATTGCAAAAATTATTTTCAGAGGGAAAAATCAAAGTGCAGGGTGGAAGCTTTCAGGGGAAGAAAATTACTTTCCACGACCCTTGTTACCTTGGAAGAGGAAATGATGTCTATGAAGCACCAAGAAATGTCCTCGAAAAACTGGATGTTGAATTATCTGAAATGAAACGTTCCAGAGCAAAGGGTTTTTGTTGTGGCGCAGGGGGAGCTCAGATGTTTAAAGAACCGGAGAAAGGTCAGAAAGATGTGAATGTCGAACGAACAGAAGAAGCATTGGCTTTGAATCCGGATATTATTGCTGTTGGTTGTCCGTTCTGTATGACAATGATGACAGACGGAGTAAAAAATTTCAATAAGGAAGACAAGGTAAAAGTTCTCGATATCGCTGAGTTAATCGCCGGCGCGGCGGAACTTTGAAATTCTGAAATCTCATGCTGAAGAGTTTCTTATTTTCTGGAGATTTTTCTTTTCTAAAAAAAAAGTATTTGAACTATTTCCCTTTGACACGTTCGATAAGTGCCTGCAACGCTGCTTTTCCCGATCCTTCCATTCTTCCACGTTGAATAATTAAATCATTGTTTACATTATTATTCAATGCATAACGGAAGACAGCATGACCGTTTCCGTTTTTAAAATCTGTGATTTGTCCGAATCGTAAATCATTGAGAAGAATGGTATCGCCTGTTGATTCCAATGAATAATATCCTTGAGAAAAACGGATTAGTTTTTTTACTTCCTCATTATTCCTGAAAGGCGCGAGCAGACTATCCTGTTGAGGGCTATAACTGAAATCAATATGATCCGATTTGTCAAAGAGAGAATAATATCCCATTTGATAACCCGAGTCAGTTTTAGCCAATACATACCATAACCAATTGTTCAGTGGGGCAGGAGTAGTGAAATAATTTTGCTCATGAATATTTTGTTCGAGAAAATTCTTCCTTGCTGTTTTGTCAACTTTGTATTTGTTGTTGAATGCATAAAGGATGTAAACAGAAGAGATCAACAATCCGAATCGCATCCAGAATTTACGGTAGGGATTCACACTTTTTAAAATCAGTAATGCGATGCTTGCGATGAGCAGACTAATGGTGTAAAACGGATCAGCTACAAAAAGAATATTGAAGGAGACTCTGTGGTGACTGAATGGTTCAAACCAACCGGTTCCATAGGCTGTCATGGCATCAATTCCAATGTGAAAAAACATTCCGCTTCCCCAAAGTAGCATCCAGTTGTTAAGAGACATCTGGTCATTTTTAATCATTCTTTTAAACCAGATGCCAAGCAGGGGAGTCATCAGAATCGCGAAAAGAATAGAGTGTGTAAATCCTCTGTGCGCTAAAAGTGAATCAGCCTGATTCATCCAGGCAGAAGTTACCACATCAATGTCAGGAAGGTTGTTGGCCAATGCTCCCCACAGCATGGCTTTTTTCCCAAGTTTTCGTCCGGCCAAAGCCTCACCGGCGCAGGCTCCTAACACTGTATGTGTGAGTGAATCCATATTAAGATATCATTTGGAGAGCAGACTCCGGGTGAATTTATTCCCAAAGTACATGATCGAAATCGAAATAAATATACCTTTGCAAAAAAAATATCAAGATGCAAATTGCAAATAATAAAGTGGTTACGGTAACATACCGTTTGCAGGCAAATCTTCCTTCAGAAGAAAAACGACACATTGAAACTGCTGATGCCAGCGCACCTCTTCGTTTTCTTTATGGAGTAGGAATGATGATTCCCGGCTTCGAACGTGAACTGAGTGGAAAAGCTTCCGGTGATTCTTTTGATTTCACTATTCTAGCTGCAGATGCTTACGGCGATGCGGATGAAACAGCGGTGATTAGTTTACCGATAGACATATTCAAAGTAGAAGATGTGATCGATTTTGAAATATTAAAGGTTGGAAATGTATTGCCGATGAGTGATAATCAGGGCAACGTATTAAATGGAAGAGTTGTGAGTTACGATGACAAAGCTGTAAAAATGGATTTCAATCATCCGCTTGCTGGTCACACTCTTCATTTTTCAGGAGAAGTAGTGGAAGTTCGCGAAGCGACAGAAGAAGAAATTTCCCACGGACACGTACACTGATTTTCAGTTTCAGAAAATAAAAAAGTGGATTATAGGTATTAACCATGTAATCCACTTTTCTTTTTTACCCTGAATTTTCAGGATATCAATTATTTTTCAGAAAGGCAGGTCATCCTTAGCAGGAGCTGACATACTTTCATAATCAGGTGTACTTTGATTGTAGTCTGAACCACCAGTAGGGGCTCCAGCTCTGTCGATTTTCCAGGCTTCCAACGTATTGAAATATTTCACTTCTCCTTGAGGACTGGTCCATTCACGACCTCTCAGGTTAAAAGAAACAGTGATGTTATCGCCTTGTTGAACAGCATCCAACAAGCCGCAACGGTCTTGTGTCAACTGAAAACTGATATGTTGTGGATACTGTGAGGAATTGTCAGTCAGGACAAATTCTCTCTTCTTAAAACGGTCATTAACGACCTGCTCAGATTTCTTTACTTTAAGAATACCGGTAATTTGCATAGAGATAGGTGATTTTCCGCAAAGATAAGAGGAAATTGCTTCTACACCCAATTTCAGGGGTTTCTGTTGATAAGTTCATAGGCATGAATCCTGCATCCGTTGGACTATTCTCGGAAAATATTTCAGTTTGAGCTGTTTATTATTGCCTTTTTCTATATTTACCACAACATCATCACAACCAGATTCAGCATGAAGAAACTCCTTACTTTCCTTGCATTATTTCCGTCATTGCTTTGGGCTCAGACCTTTAGCAATTCAACCTGGACGCAAATTCCAAATACCAATACGGATATTTTTATCCCGATTCAGGTTAGCGGATTGCCAACAAACATCAACGCATCCTTTGGGATTGCTGCGGTTTGTGTACAGATTACGCATCAGTTTTCTGCAGATTTGCAGGTCAGACTGCAATCTCCTGACGGCAAACAAGTAGTTCTTGTGGATACCAAAGGCGGTAATGGCAATGGATATCCAAATACCTGTTTCACCGAAAATGCAACAGGTGGATGGATTCAATTGGCTGCGCCACCTTTCAATGGTTCTTATTTTCCACAGGAATCAATTAACATTTTCAACGATAATTCTGACCCCAACGGAACCTGGAATCTCGTGTTAAGAGATGTATTTACTCCTGCCGATACAGGTTCTTTTCA
Source organism: uncultured Bacteroidota bacterium (assembly GCA_937871435.1). Taxonomy (GTDB): domain Bacteria; phylum Bacteroidota; class Bacteroidia; order AKYH767-A; family 2013-40CM-41-45; genus JADKJP01. The sequence continues at coordinate 49,352 of CALMQM010000073.1, forward strand.
TTCGATCAACATCACGTTTACGATGAATCCTCCATTGGATCCGACACAAAGCGGTAGTGGTTGCAGCACGGCAAATCCTTCCGCCTGTCAGTGTCCTGATGGTTTGTCAACTGATTGTGATTTGTTACCAGATATGACAGCTTCAGCTATGTGTATTGCACAGGAACATGTGGAATATCCCGGCAATATTACCCTGAGTAACGCTACTCCAAACATAGGCTGGGGACCATTGGAAATTCATGGTTCTAATTCCTGCTACTGTGATTCAGTTCCTGTTCCTTGTACAACATCCATTTGTCCGAACGGTGATTATCCAAAACAAATGATCACACAGCGGATTTATCACCGTGATGGTAATAACATGACGTTTTACGATCGTCCTGCAGGTACGATGACATATCACCCTTCACACGGACATATCCATGTCGACAACTGGGCTGATTTTTCTTTGCGTCGTGCAACTTCGGATCCCGATGCGCGCAACTGGCCAAAAATCGGTCAAGGCAACAAGCAAAGTTTTTGTCTGGTAAATCTTGGTGATTGTGATTCTGATTTTGGCTACTGCGTGGATTCTGCAGGAAATCCTTTGAACAAATCAAACATTGCCAATTCAGATTTTGGCACAGTTACCGGATGTTCGCTTGATCAGGGTATTTATGTTGGTAATCTGGATATCTATAGCTCCGGTCTCAATGGTATGGGGATTATCCTTCCATCAATGACATGCAACGGTGATTACTACATTGTTTCCATTACAGATCCGGAAAATAATATGTTGGAAACAAATGACAACAATAACTGGGTTACTGTTCCTATCACTCTTACACAACAATCTGCCGGATCATTCCCGGCTGAAGGGTATTCTTATACAGTAAGCAATACTACGGTAAACTTTCTTGCCACAGCTATTGGCGCAGATTCATTGGTGTGGCATTGGGGCGATGGTTCACCAGCTGAGACAACTATTAACACAGGAATGGTTCATGATTTCCCGGGCATTGGTACATACATTGTACGTTTGTATGCATACAACCAATGCGGACCAACCGTAACAATAGATACTGTTACCATCATGTCTACAGTAGGAATATCTTCACTCGAACCGGTAGTTTCTTTCAAAGCTTATCCAAATCCGACAAAAGGGATTTTCAACCTCACATATTCTCTCGTAAATTCCACTCATGTTTCGATGGAATTATGTGATGCACTGGGAAAATCCATCGCTGAGCTTTCTTCAGCAGATCAGGTGGCTGGAAAATACACTGTTCAAGTGGATCCGGCAGCTTACAATCTGCATGCAGGAATTTATTTTGTGAAATTGAATTCCGGAAACAGAAATCATGTGGTTAGGATGATCGTGATGTAAAACAAATTTGTTAGTAAGAGAAGAGCTCCGGAGATTCCGGGGCTCTTTTTTTTGTTATTTTTGAAAATCCTATGAAGAAATACACGTCGGTATTTATCCATTTCTCTTTCCTTTGCATCATTTTGCTGTTGAGCAATTCATCGTTGCGTGCGCAGGTTCATCCGGGATGGAAGCACACCATTAAAAATTCTCTCAATACCATCAACAAAGCATGCAGCTTTGAAATTGATGGAATGAAAAATTGTTTTGTGCTTGGGACAACTTCAGTTCCGGATTCTGCGAAAGATATTTTACTGATAAAATATACCCCGACGGGTGCAGAAGAATGGCGCCGGATCTATGACAATCCTGATCACGGCGATGATATTCCAATTGCAATGAATCTGGATGCACAAGGCAATGTATTAATCACAGGACTAAGCAAAGACAAATCCGGCAATGCTGACATCCTGGTATTGAAATACTCAAGTGATGGTATTCCTGTAGTGGATATGCGGTTCGATGGACCAGCACATTCATTTGATACACCCGGTGCAATCACCAGCGACAGGTTCAATAACATTGTGGTTACAGGTGCAGAGACTTCCAGAGATTCAGGACTGAATATGGTGGTATATCGGATTCATCCGGATGGGGGATTGGCATGGAAAAGAAATTATTCTTCACTTACCATGGATATCGGCAATGCAATCCTGACGGATGACTCCTGCAATGTGTATATCACCGGGAATTGCAATACTGCTCCTCATTCTTCGGATATTCTTATTCAGAAATATGATAGTAGTGGAAAAGTTAAGTGGACAGAAATTTACAATGGTGTGTTCGCCGAGAATGATGCAGCATCCCTGATGAAGATGGATGATTCCACACACATTTATGTCAGCGGTTTTGTGAATCATACCAGCGACAGATCGGATGTTCCTCTTCTGAAATTGAACCGCAACGGAGAAATGCTGCGTGAAAAATTTTATAATGGAGGAATCAGTGATTGTTATGCAACTAATTTGACTATTAATAAAAGCGGAGCGTTTCTGACCATATTCAGAACGGATTACAGTACCGGTACTAATTCAAGTATGGTTTTGTATTATGATAAAGCCGGAATTGAAAAGAAAAAAATTGTCGCGCCAACTGATGTGATTTTTCAAAATTTTATTGAGTCCGGAACAACTCCACTCATTCTTGGAAACAAACTCACACATCCTGAAAGTACACTCATGCCTTATATTGCCGCTGTAGACACAGGTTCAACCATTCGCTGGGATTTTGCAGATTCGACCATTTTCGGTATGGCGCATCTGGTAAAAGTGGGTATGTCGGGTGACAGAATTTATTTTCTCGGAGATGATGCAGGTGATGCAACAGGCAGTATTGAAATCATGACTTATACCTTGGTTGCGGATAAAGACAGAAGTAAAAAAGTACCATTAAATAAATCGAAAAGTGGCGTTTCAAAAAATTAACCAGCATCACCTGCATGAATTAGCAAGATTGGTAGGTGATTCCTTTGTGTATACTAATCAGGAAATTCTTGCTTCCAATGCACACGATTATACAGAAGACCTGCGTTTCTATCCCGAAGTGGTAGTAAAACCATCTTCTGCCGCAGAAATTTCTGCAATACTTCAGTTTTGTAATAAAGAAAATATTCCCGCTACTCCCCGTGGCGCCGGTACCGGTTTGAGTGGCGGAGCATTGCCTGTTCATGGCGGAATTGTTATTTCAACAGAACGATTAAACAAGATTATTCAAATCGATGAAAGAAATCTTCAGGCTACGGTTGAGCCCGGAGTAATCAATCAGGTCTTTCAGGATGCAGTGATGGAAAAGAATTTGTTTTATCCACCTGATCCTGCAAGTCGTGGAAGTTGTTTCCTCGGTGGCAATCTCGCTGAATGTGCCGGTGGACCTAAAGCCGTTAAGTATGGTGTAACCAAAGATTATATCCTGAATTGCGAAGTCGTTCTGCCCACCGGAGAAATTATCTGGACAGGTGCGAATGTTCTGAAAAATTCAACCGGATACAATCTCACTCAACTGATCATCGGAAGTGAAGGGACATTGGGCATCATCACACGAATTGTCGTCCGCCTGATTCCTCTTCCTACTGAAAATTTACTTTTGCTCGTTCCTTTTTTCAGTGCAGAAAAAGCCTGTGAAGCTGTAAGCGCGATTTTCAGATCCGGCGTTACTCCTTCCGCTCTTGAATTTATGGAACGTGATTGTATTGAATACGTAATGAAATTTGTAGATGTAAAAATTCCTTTGAAGGAGGGAATACAGGCGCATCTCATAGTGGAAGTCGATGGGAACGACAAGGATGTGTTGTTCAAAGAATGTGAAAAGATCTCTGAAATCCTTTATCAGTACGAATGCGATGAAATCCTTTTCGCTGATTCAACTCAACAAAAAGCAGACCTGTGGCGAGCTCGCCGTTCTGCAGGTGAAGCTGTAAAATCACATTCCATTTACAAGGAAGAAGATACTGTTGTTCCACGAGCCGAATTACCCGCGTTGTTGAAAGGTGTGAAAGCGATCGGAACAAAATATGGATTCAGAAGTATTTGTTACGGACATGCAGGTGATGGAAATCTCCATGTGAACATCATCAAAGAAGAAATGAGTGATGAAGCCTGGGCGAATGAAGTGCCCAAGGGAATCCGTGAGATCTTTCAGTTGTGCGTTCAGCTCGGTGGAACCATTTCCGGTGAACACGGTATCGGTTATGTCCAGAAAAATTATATGAACATTCCTTTTTCATCTACTCAAATGAATCTGATGAAAGGAATAAAAAATTTATTTGATCCAAAAGGAATCCTGAATCCGGGAAAAATATTTCCGGAAGTATAACATTATCGGTTCGCATTGTAGAAAATTCATGAAATCCAAAGTTGCAGTCATCACCGGAGCCTCTTCCGGTATTGGAAAATCACTCGCATTGTGTTTTGCAAATGCGGGTTACGCCGTGGTTATTTCCGGAAGAAATCAGCAGCGGATGAAGGAAGTACAGGATCAGATTGAAAAGGAGGGAGGAAAAGCAATCTGTGTGATGGCGGATGTTTCAAAGGCAGCAGATTGTAAAAGATTGATTGATGAAAGTATTGCCGCATTTGGTCAACTCGATGTTTTGATCAACAACGCAGGCATGTCGATGCGAGCATTGTTTGAAAAAACCGAATTGAGTGTGATCCGACAGTTAATGGACATCAATTTCTGGGGAACTGTGTATTGTTCCAAATTTGCTTTGCCTTACCTGCTACAATCAAAAGGAAGTATTGTAGGAATTTCTTCCATCGCCGGGAAGAAAGGATTGCCCGGAAGAACTGGTTATTCCGCTTCAAAATTTGCCATGGAAGGATTTCTGGAAACATTGCGAACGGAGAATTTAAAGAAAGGATTGCACGTTTTAATTGCCTGTCCAGGATTTACTGCATCAAATATTCGTCAGTCTGCATTATCCGCTGACGGGAGTTCACAGGGAGAATCGCCAAGAGATGAGAAAAAGATGATGCAGCCGGAGGAAGTTGCAGGTAGAATTTTACAGGCTGTAGTAAAACGAAAAAGAGATCTGGTAATGAGCAGCGATGGAAAGCTGACTGTATTCCTGAATAAATTTTTTCCTTCTCTGATGGATAAAATTGTGTACAATCACATGGCTAAAGAACCGGATTCTCCATTTTCCTGATTAGCCAACAACAATTCTTACTTTTCCCACGCCGATTAATTTATCCGTTTCATCGTAAACGTATACGATGTATTCACCGGCCTCATGAAAATTTATTTCCTTTTTAAACCAGGTATAATGAGGTTTCGGATTAGCTTGAATCGAACTGTGATAAATTTCTTTTTTCGTGTCTTCGTCCATTTTGAAAAAGTCAATCTTCAGAGAATGGGAATTGATGACGTCAGACAATTGGATGAGCATCATTAAAGATCCACCGTTGTTTCCAATAATAAAATAAGAACTTGCATGTACCGGCTTGCCTTCAGCCGAAACATCTTCACAAAACAAAACAGATTGTGCAGACCCGGTAAGACTAAGTAAAAGAAACAGAATCAGGATTCGGAATTTCATGATCTTTGGATCTTCTTATGCAGATTGAATGAATCAGAATTTGGCATTCAACCGGACATTCAACTGCCGCGATGTGAGGTAATTCGGAATCGCGTATTTTCTGGCATTCGTTACATCAGTGACCCAATTGTATGAAGCCACATTACTTACCTGCAAAAGATTGAATACTTCCACACCGAGCCAAAGGCTTTGAACATTTGCAAGTAATTTGCCTTTCGGTTTGTGTTTTACTTCATCACCAATTAATTGTTTCGAGAAGCCAATGTCTACTCTCCTGTATGTCGGACTTCGCAAGACATCTTTGTAACGGTCTTTCCCCGGTGGACCAAATGGTAGAGCTGTCCCAAACAATAAGCTGAGAGACATTTTGTAAGTTGGAAATTTTGGAAGATAATCCTGGAAAAACAAGCCGAAGTTTACACGCTGATCAGCCGGACGAGGAATATATCCCGGTTCAACACGTGTACTGTCCACTGCTTTTGTATCGAAAGTATAACCTGGAATAATTCTTTCTCCTTCCGCATTGTAACGGATGTAGTAAAAATCTCCCTGGATATCTTCTTCGGTCTGCAAAATCGATAAACTCGCCCATGATTCTGCTCCCGGAACGAATTCACCAAACAAACGAAAATCAATTCCTCTCGCATAGCCTTTAGAAGTATATTCAGGCAGATAACGAATACGCAGATTGTCGATTTTGTAAGGGATTAACTGATCCAACGATTTATAGTAAATCTCTGACGTCAGCTTAAATTCCCTTCCCATTGCAAGGAATGTAAAATCTGCACCCAATACTCCATGAATACTTCTCTGTGCTTTCGTCTCAGGATGTACTTTTCCCTCCAGATCGCGCAGCTCGCGATAGAAGGGAGGCTGATAATAAAATCCTCCCGCAGCACGGAAGTTTAAACTCTTTTTCGGATTCGGTTTAAATGTAACTGATCCACGCGGACTGATTACAAGTTCTTCATTCAGGTCCCAATAATTGGCGCGTACACCAAGATTCAAAATCAATCTGTTCTTGTCCAGTATTTCCCAGGTATTTTGAATGTAACCAGACATCCGATTTGAACTCAAAGAGGATTTTGAAATCACTACATCATTCAAAAGAATCATTGGATTTGCTGTATCGCGCGGAGAAGGAATTGAGAATCCGGCTGAATCATTATAGTACCATTCGTGCAGTTTGTCTTCGATGTCTTCGTGCTGATACTTCACTCCCCATTGCCAAAGCATACTTTCCTTCACGATTTCTCCTTTGTGTTCAGCGCTGTACACACTTGCATCCAAACGGTTTCTGGCATGATTGAGAAATGAACCCACACCAAGATTGAAAGCCACATCTCCGAAATTGTCTTTCCCGAAATCATTCTCCAACTGATCTAAAAAATACTGTCCCAGTATGTCGAAATTCTCTTCTTCCTGAGTCCGATATGCGCTTGCAATCAGCTTTAGTTTTACATTTTCTGAAGGCTTATATGTACTTGAAAATGAGCCGGTAAAAGTCTGGTATCGATCTATTTCTTGCCCTTCAAAATAGACAGTAAATCGTTTTGCATCATTGATAGTACCGAAATTGGTTTCTCTGGTTTGAGGGACAAGGTTGTACCGGTTTCGTGCATAATTGCCGAACACTTCCAAAGATAATTTCTTCGAAATATCCACTCCTGTAAGAATCTGAACATCGGTAAAAGAAGGTTTGTATTCTCCTTTAGTATCGAAAGTATTCAGCAAGTATTGGTTGGATTTCTGCCGGACACCGGTCATGTAATACCATTTTTTGTTCTTGCTACGGTTTTCCAATTCTAATGAACCTCCGAGCATACTCGCACTGAGTGATCCGCCAAATTTAGAGGGCTTTCTATATCTGATGTCAAGTACGGAAGATAGTTTGTCTCCATACACAGCATCAAAACCACCGGCGGAAAATTGGATGGATTCAACCATGTCCGGATTGATAATGCTCAATCCTTCCTGTTGTCCTGATCGCACGAGCAAAGGACGATAGACTTCAAAGTCGTTGATATAGACCAGATTTTCATCGTAATTACCTCCGCGTACGGAATAGGATGAACTCAATTCATTCGCGGAACCCACGCCGGGCAATGTTTTAATCAGGTCTTCCACACTTTGATTGGGTGTAGGAATTACACTCACAACCTTCGGATCAATTTTCGTAAGGTTTAAGGATTTCATTGACCGTTCCTCGATGTTCACAGTACCAAGTCCGATCACTTTATCCCGAAGTTTTCTGTCGATGTTTCTTTCTTCGCCCGGATTCAGTTTGATCGAAATTGTATCCGCTTTGAAACCGGTATAGCTAAATACGATTTTGATAGCCTCATCGGCAGGTACAATCAGTGAATAAGAACCATTATCACTTGTTGTAACTCCGATTGGTTTTCCAAATACAGAAACGGTAGCGCCAAACACAGCTTTGTTCAATGAATCTTTCACTGTTCCAAAGATGCGCGCTTGTTGTGCCTGAGAAGCGGAGCAACAAAAATATAAAATGAAAAGAATGGAGGAGAGTGTGCCTCTCAGATTCATAGGCGAGAAAATTTATTCGTCTTTAATGCTTTTGTTTTTATTCTTGAATTCTCCGTTTTGCCACATTTGAATGAACTTGGACCATGCAACAGGATTCAGCAGGTTGTTGGGCGGTAATTGACCTGCATAATACAAGCGACTGGTTTGTTGCTCCATGGCATTCTTAAAATTCATGCTTCCATCCATTGGCATTGCAGTAGCAAGGATTCCCAGCTTACCCGGATCCAGATTTCTTTTCGCTCTGACCATATCATCGGATGGAATATGCAATCGCAGAAATGCTTCCTTAAATTGCTCTTTTGTAGGCCATGGAAAGATGACTATTTCTTTAAGTAAAATAGTATCCGGCTTTAACAACTGTATGAGGGAACAACGGTGGTCGCTCAAAGTATCCGGGATAACAAAAACAGCTTTTTTATATCCAATGGCAAGAAACTCAATGGTATCTTTCATCTTCGCCACAAAGGAGAAGAAGCCATAGTAATCACCTACAGTTCCTCTGTAGGTATTCTTAATCATAATACTTGTATAGGGAACAGGGTTGAGGCTGTCACTTGTGACTACAATTCCAGAAAATTGAACAAGGTCATTGGCAGGCAGATTTTTTTCCTGTGCAAACACTCCTGAAGCCATCAGAAAGAAGGCTGCAATTAAGGGAAGTATTGTTTTCATCATATGGATCGCAGGCCTAAAGGTATCAACTTATTTTGTACTAAATCAACGCATTTTTGAACGTTTCAAAGGCTGAAAAATTGTTACAATTCCCTGTCATCACTCCACATTGAATTGATTAAATTTGTAGCAATCAGATGGGAGCAACTCAGTCCACCTCACGCAATTACAAATACTTCTGGAGTTTGCTTCCAGGATTGGTAACAATTTCAGGGAATTTGGCCGGAGGATGGTGGGGAATTTCCAATCTGATCTTTTCTCTTGGAATACTTGCTTTTATCGAATGGTTTTTTCCTGAAGACAGAAGTCAGGAGCATGAAGATTCTTCCTTCATTCCTGACATGATACTGATGCTGCATGCGTTTCTTCAGGTTTGTGCATTGGTATCGTTTTTCTACTCTATAAAAACAGGTCGTTTTACCGGATGGCAATTGTTTTGGGCATCCTTATCAACCGGAGTACATTCAGGTTCATCCGCGTTAATCATTGCACATGAAATGATTCATCGTAAACAGCGGATATGGCAAATTACAGGAAAACTATTGCTCTTTTCTGTAAGCAATGTTTACTTCTACATTGATCATTTAAGGGTGCATCACAAATGGGTAGGAACAGATAAAGACCCGGCTACCGCTAAATTTGGAGAAAATCTCTATCGTTTTTTTATTCGATCCGTTTTTGGACAAATTGCAAGTGCCTGGAAAGTTGAAAAGAACCGTTTAAAGGCCGAAAACAAGCATCCTGTAGGTTTGGAGAATTATGTTCTATCCAATACCTTGCTCCTTATTGTATTTTATATTCTGATCATTCTGACACTTGGAAAAATTGCAGCGATCGCTTTTGCTCTGCAGAGTTTCTTTGCGAATTTTCTGCTGGAATACACCAATTACATTGAACATTATGGTTTATCCAGAAATGAAAAAGAAAGAGTGAATGAAAGATTGAGCTGGCAAACGGATAAAGTCATCAGTCGATTTATTTTGATTGATCTCAGTCGTCATAGTGACCATCATTATTATGCATCGAAACCATATCATACACTTATCCGCTACGAACACAGTCCCGTTCTTCCCGGTGGTTATGCTTCAGCAATCTTCCTTGCATTATTTCCTCCATTGTGGTTTCATGTGATTCATAAACGATTGAAAGAATACAAGGTTCAGGTTCTCCAAACAACTCAGGAATAAAACAGCGGCTTTTTAGAAATGATAAATAATCCCGTATCTGTTCTCAGAAATTACTTTCTCCTGATAAGTGGAGTATTTATGTTATTTCTTTTTTCATGTAAAGATGATGTTGTTGAGCCGCCGATTAACAGCACGTATACCGGATATTTCCCTTTGGACTCAGGCTTCTGGGTCATCTATGATGCGGATTCTGTAGTGCATCTTGATTTTGATGATCCATTCAATATTGATACTGCAATTGAACGGTACAGTTTTCAAATCCGTGAAGTGATAGATTCGGGTTTTGTGGATGCCGAAGGTGACTGGGCGTACAGGATTTCACGGTATAAACGCGGGAGCGATACTCTTCCCTGGACTTTTCTGAATTTATGGACAGCAAAAATAAATGGTAGTTCTGCTCAGCGGGTTGAAGACAATATTCGTTTTGTCAAACTTTCATTTCCTATCAACGAAAGAAAAACCTGGAATGGGAATGCATTCAATTATTATACAGAAGAAGACTATGCATATAGCCAGATTCATCAACCTTATTCCATTCAATCTAACCATTTTGATTCCACAGTCACAGTGATCCAAAATGATTTTATTTCCAATGTGAATCGCATATACAAATCTGAAGTATATGCCAATCATGTTGGAATGGTATTCAAAGAACAGGATAGTTTGAACACCGTGAATTTACCCAATGGCACAGTCCTGATCCTGAATGGTACAACCTATCAGTTAAGAATCAACGATTACAAACACTAAGTCATGCTAAAACGGCTTTCCTTTCTGATCATGTTGTTGTTTGCAGGCCTCTCACAGGCGCAACACACAAAATATTTTATTCAGTTTACGGATAAACTGAATTCTCCGTACAACATCGGAACTCCATCTGATTTTTTATCCCAAAAAGCAATCGATCGCAGGACAAGGCAGCATATTGCAGTTATAGACAATGATATTCCTGTTAATCCGAATTATGTAGCTGCAGTAGAAAATACCGGTGCGGTTATTTTTGCTAAATCAAAGTGGATGAATGGTGTTGTTGTGCAATGTGATTCAACACAACTTCAAAATATCCTCACATTGTCGTTTGTGCGTAATGCGAAGATGGTGAACCGGCAAGCGAACTCCGTCGGTGGGAAAAATAAATTTAAGACTTCCAATACAGCTCCACTTGCTGCAGGAAATTTACTTCGCATCCAAAGTTATGATTATGGTAGTTCATTCAATCAGATTCATCTTATGAATGGAGAATACCTGCACAATGCCGGATTTAAAGGTGAAGGGATGACCATTGCTGTACTGGACGGAGGATTTTATTCAGTTGATGTATTGACTCCATTTGACAGTATCAATGCAGCCGGACAAATCCTTGGAACCTGGGATTTTGTAGCGAATGATAATTCTGTTTACGAAGACATCACACATGGAATGTCTGTTCTTTCCTGTATCGCGGGGAATGTATCAGGACAACTGGTAGGGACAGCACCACATGCCAATTTCTGGTTACTTCGTTCAGAAGATGCTGCAACGGAAAATCTCATTGAAGAATACAATTGGGTGAGTGCTGCGGAATATGCAGACAGTGTAGGAGCAGATTTAATCTCCAGTTCACTTGGTTATTCAACCTTTGATGATTCGTTGATGGATCACACCTATGCAGATATGAATGGTGATGTTTGTCCGTCCAGCATTGGAGCCGATATCGCAGCATCAAAAGGATTGTTGGTATTGGTAAGTGCAGGAAATTCCGGACAGAATCCCTGGCATTATATTTCAGCGCCTTCTGATGCTGATAGTGTTTTAAGTGTGGCTGCTGTGGATGAGTTTGGATACAAAGCAAATTTCAGCAGTTGGGGACCAGCATCTGATGGAGCAATTAAGCCAAATGTAGCGGCAAAAGGAAAAAATACTACCATATCAAATTTTGACGGAAGCATTGGTCAGGGTAATGGAACCAGCTTTGCCTGTCCGGTGCTTGCCGGTGCGGCAGCTTGTCTATGGCAGGCTCATCCATTAAAAACTAACATGGAAGTATTTCATGCAATTGAGGAAAGTGCGAATTATTATAACAATCCTGGTGATTCACTTGGTTATGGCATACCAAATTTTATGGTTGCAGATCTATTGCTTGGCGGAACTGTATTGAACCTGGATGCAGAAGATAATCTTTTAAGTGTGTTTCCGAATCCATTTCAACAAAGTTTCGAAATCAGTTATTATTCATCTCTCACTCAAACTATTCAGTTGGAAGTCATCAATGAATTGGGACAGAACCTGATGAATTCTTCAGCAGAAGTAATAGGAGGTAAAGCAAACACGATTACTTTCCCTTCGCTTTCATCTCTTCAAAATGGAGTTTATTTTGTTCGTGTAGTCTCTAAATCAAAATCGTTCCTTCGAAAAGTTGTAAAGATTTAACTGAAGGATTTCAACGCGACTTACCTATTTTATTTTTGAAATGGAATAAGTCCTCAAATAGCAATAGCAAACTTTATTTTTGGATAGTAAAATATTTATATTCAAAATGAAAGTCTGGAGCACGATTTTATCTACTTAACATTCTGTTTTTTTGCAGCTAATTTTACCGCCAGAAGGGCCATTGGAATATAGGCTCCCGCTACATCTAATATAGAAAACCAGACAGGAGAGGGCAGCATAAAAACATTCGCGATACCGCCAAGCATAAATAAAATTGCGACAATCATGGCTGGCTTCAATTTTGAACCAACTGCCATTAATGCTGCAATAAAAGCACCTACAAGAGTTCCTAATGCATGAGCAACAAAGGGAAAAATGAAATGCCTGGGCTCAAACAAATGCATCGAAGCTTTTAATCCTTCCAGAGTTGTATTATCAACTCCGGGAGGAGGAGGAATGACAGAACCACTCAACATAATAATTCCCATGTTGACAACACTTCCTACAATTAAACCTGTAACTACAGCCAGTATATTTCTAAGGGTTGGATTCATATCCTATAAGATAATTCATTTATTAATTTACCTGAAACATATTTCAGTTCCTGTCTATTCACGCTGAATATTCTTTACTTTTTCTTAAGCAAATGAAACGAAAATATAATGATTCCCAAAATGAAAGATAAGTAAGTGTTTAAATAGGCAACGGGTATGGCGATGATCAGACCCAGCAGGCCAAGAGAACTGTACACTTTGTTCTTTTCATTGTCGGTAAAAAAAGCCTTTGGAATAAGATTTTTGTAATAACCATACCAGTACAATGCAGCGAAAGAAATATTCATAATAAAGTAGTTCGAAAAGAGCAGCGCCACAGCAAAAGGATCATGGTGATTTTTGCCGGCAAATGCCGTAGTAAATGGCACCAAACTCAACATCAAAATGAAAATCATGTTGAGAAAAATATATCGCTTTGTGATTGAATGCACATTCAGAAAAAGTGTATGATGATCAATCCAGATACCTGCAATCAACAAAAATGAACCGACATAGCTAAGCAGAAAGGGAAGCAATGAAATGACCTGATCCTTTGTCGAAACATCTGCGCCATGTGATTCCTCCGGCACTTTGAGCTCGAGAACCAGAATTGTCAGAATGATTGCAATCACCGCGTCAATAAAAGTCTCAAATCTTCTTTTATCAAAAGTGTAATTTAGTTTTTGCATGATCAGTTGATTTTATGGGTTAACTTTCAAATCAACCCTACAGAACGAAGAAACTAAATTTGAAATTAATAAACAATTCGGTTTATTGGAATCTCAGGGTTCAACCTTATTTGAAAAAGAAAAAACGGAATTTTGAAAACGACAAAGAGAGGATGAGTGGAATAGAACTCTACATATCAAATCCTGACACGTTCAAATTAGAATAATTTCAAATCAATTACTTTACTTCTTCGTATACTTTTTCAATCTTCTTCGCCAGTTCCAGATCTTTTTCAGTCACCACGTCGCCTGCATCATGCGTACTGAGTAGAATGTTAACCCGGTTGTATACATTGCTCCATTCAGGATGATGATTCATTTTTTCTGCAATCAATGCCACTCTGGTCATGAATGCAAAAGCCTGCTGAAAATCCTTGAAAACAAATGTAGCTCTCAATTTGTTGTCTGACTCAGTAAATGTCATCATGATGTTTATTTAAAATTGAAGAACAAAAGTACACACCATTCAAATCATTCTACGAAACAAAATACACATTGCGGGAAGTTCTGCAATTTGTATGAAAACCAAATAATGGAAAGATCCGATTATTCAATTTAAAACTACATCTTAAACAGTATCACCGGTCTGAATCGGAACATTTTCATACTTATCAATGAATACCTTTTGATGCAAGATATCTTTCCGCATCCAAAGCAGCCATACATCCGGTGCCTGCAGCGGTTACAGCTTGTCTGTAAACCTTGTCTGCAACATCACCTGCTGCAAACACACCTTCACGATTTGTTTTACTTGAGCCCGGAATGGTTTTAATGTATCCGGTTTCATCCATATCAAGGAAGGGTTTGAAGATTTCTGAATTCGGTTGATGTCCTATTGCCACAAAAAAACCGGTAACCTGGAGCGTTCTTTCTTCACCTGTTTTGCTGTTGGTTACAACGACACCTTCTACAGTTTTCCCTCCGATTACTTCTTTTGTTTGAGAATTGTACAAAACTTCGATATTCGGAGTATTGAGTACCCTGTGTTGCATAGCCTTGCTTGCCCGCATTTCATCACGTCTCACGATCATGTAAACTTTCTTACAAAGTTTTGCAAGATAGGTAGCTTCTTCAGCTGCAGTGTCTCCGGCACCTACAATGGCCACATCTTGTCCTTTGAAAAAAAATCCGTCACAAACGGCACAGGCAGACACTCCAAAACCATTCAGTCTTTGCTCGCTTTCGAGTCCGAGCCATTTGGCTGATGCTCCCGTAGCGATTATCACCGAATCCGCAGTGATGGTTTTGGTTTCATCTACAACAACTTTATGAACCGGTCCGCTGAAATCAACGGAAGTGGCATAACCATACCGGATATCTGTACCAAAACGCTCTGCCTGCGCTTTGAAATCTTCCATCATTTCAGGACCCATGGTCCCTTTTGGATAACCCGGGTAATTTTCTACTTCAGTAGTAATCGTGAGTTGTCCTCCCGGTTGTAAACCCTGATACATTACCGGTTTCATATCTGCGCGGGCTGCATAAATCGCTGCAGTATATCCTGCAGGTCCTGATCCGATGATCAGGCATTTTACGTGTTCTGATTCTGTTGACATATTCAATGAAATGGACTGCAAAAATACTCAATTTTCATCGAATATCTGTGATAGACATCACATGCAGCTCTTGTGATTTGTATTGAAAATCAATTCAATGGAATAGGCTCTGAATTCCTGATAATCGAACAACCATTCAATTGTTCCTTTTGAAAATAATTACCGCGCGATGATTGTGTCATAAGAAGGAGAATAGCCACCCCAGATACCCAGTCCTCCTTCAATGTTACTTGTTATCGGAGCAGGTGATCCAAACGGATTGCCGTTATTTCCTACTTGTGTTTCTTCGGTCCGCCAGAATTCAAAGTGCGCTCTGTCTATACTGCAGAACTTAACAACAATAGTATCGCCCCTCTTAAAATAAATTCTTTCGTCATTTTGATCATCTTCTTTTTGTGAGTTCTGAAACTGTCCACGGAAAGCATTAAAATCAAAACTTCTTCCGTTGTAGAATTTATCTTCATTCGCTGAGCCCTGAGGAGCAATGAAAGTACTGTCTTTTATTTTTCCAATATCGTCACCATATGTGTAGTGATTGATTCGTTGAGCAAACCAGCGGTAGCAATTTCCGAGTGTATCCGGATCCGTCAGATGTCCCCACGCAAAACCGAGCGAATCTTTTTGCCCGTCAACTTTCCACCATACTGAATCCAGCTTTACAACATTCGGAATAGTGGTTGTGGCTCTGAGTGTTTTTCCATTTACCTGTATGGTGAGCTCATAAGTTTTTCCTACTTCTCCCATCATCCGGACTGTAGAATAAATACCAAAGTCGGTTCCTGCCAGTTGATTGAGGGTATCGATCATGGTGCCGTTATTAATGGTCACCAAAGCACCGGTGATTGTGTTTTCCAGTAAACTTGTTGTGCTCGTATTAATGCTTCCAAAAAAAGGTAAAGTCTTTGAAAGGATCACATAGGGATATGTTCCTGTTTCAATGTATCCTTCAACAACAATTTGCGTGTCAGCTTTCGGAACTTCTACTGTTACATTTTTTTCACACGAAAACAGAGAGAGGAGAAGGGTGCCGTTTATTAGTGTAGAGAGAAAGGTATTTGTGAAGGTTTTTTTCATGACTGATAAAAATAAATCATTAGAATTTGAAATTGTAAGTCACACTTGGAATAATCGGGAACAAAGAAATTTGCTTTGCCTGAATTTCGATAGAGTTCTCTTCAAACTTTTTATCAAAATATATTATATAGGGATTGTAGCGGTTGTAAACATTGAAAATGCTGAAGTTCCAACTCGACTCAAATTTTTTTCCCGGTTTACTTTTAATGGTTGCACTTAAATCAAGACGATGGTATGCCGGTAAACGGTAATTATTTCTTTCACCTCCATAATCTTCAACGACATTTCCGTTTGACAATACATACAAACGTTGCGGAAAGGTGTTCAGATTACCGGTTGCATAAATCCAGGTCGCGCCAAATACCCAGCGATCACCCAATTCATAAGTCATAACAATGGAAACATCGTGGCGCCTGTCATACTTTGCGTAAAATGTATTGCCTCTGTTCAAATCATCAAATTGTCTCTTTGTCCAGGCAAGGGTATATCCAATCCATCCGCTGAATTTTCCTTTCGCTTTCTTCAAAAATAATTCAGCTCCGTAGCTCCAGCCTTTACCATAAACAAAATTATTGTCAATATTATCATTCACAGTATTTTCAGGGAGATATCCTTCTTTAAATTCAACCTGATTTTTCATTTCTTTATAATACACTTCCAGACTGGTTTCGAAAGTATTGTTCTTGAAATTTCTGAAATAGCCCATCGCATATTGAGTACCGAATTGTGGTTTGACTTTATCAGTGCTTGGAATCCATGTATCGGTAGGCAATGAAATTCCTGACAAGGATGCAAGGTGAATATATTGGTAGTTCTGTGTGTACGAAGCTTTGATGGAAGAAGTAGGATTCAAAGTAAATCGGGCACTGAAACGTGGTTCCACGTGATTATATGTTTTCACATTTTCACCGGATGCATAATGAAGCGTGTCAATTTCATTTTGATTGGTCACGCTTCTGTTGAATCTGTCAAAGGGTCCAATCTGCTGGAATACCGTGTAACGCAAGCCGCCATTGAGTTTAATTGCATTCGTAAGATCAAATTCATCATTGACATACACCGAACCGTCGTGCGCATAATTTTTCAGGACTTTGCCTAAATCAAATACAACATCACCTGATTTAGCGGAAGCATTGCTTGGTACAAAAATGTGGAATATATATTGCCCACCGAATTTTACATTATGTCTCACATTCGGCAGCCAGGTAAAATCTGATTTCAGATTGTAATCGGTAATTCCGGAGAATAGTTTAAAGCTAAAAGCATCCTGACCACCTTCAAAAGAAAACTGATAGTCAGTATAAATGAGAGATGTATTCATGAACAATTTATTATGAAATAAATGGTTCCAACGGAGTGTAGCTGTGGTATTTCCCCATGGAACATTGACGAAGAAGTCGGAATCAGGACTCCTGTATCTGAAAACATCTCTTCCAAAATACCCGCTGATAAACAAGCGGTCTTTGTCACTCAGACGGTAATTCAATTTCGCATTCAGATCATAGAAAAAATACTTGTTACCATATATATCGGATGTTTTCTTTACGAACGGTGGGCCAAAGAAAAGATCGATGAATGTTCTGCGTCCGGAAACAATAAATGATCCGGTATCTTTTTTTATTGGTCCCTGAACAGTCAATCGGGAAGAAACAAATCCCAAACCACCTTCCGCGCTAAACTTCTGATTATTTCCTTCTTTCATCTGAATGTCGAGAACTGATGCCAGTCGTCCTCCGTAATTTGCAGGCATTCCACCTTTAGTAAGAGTAATATTTTGCACCGCATCCGCATTGAAGACTGAAAAGAAGCCGAACAAATGAGAAGCATTGTACACATTTGCTTCGTCCAAAAGGATCAGATTCTGATCGGGTCCACCGCCGCGAACATAAAAACCACTATTACCTTCACCCGCAGATTGCACTCCGGGCAAAAGTTGAATAGTTTTCAGGATATCTACTTCACCCATAAATGCAGGCAGCTGTTTGATTTTTTCAACTTCAATTTTTTCTTTACCCATATCTATGCTTTCCACATTTCTATCGGCACGTTCCGCAGATATTTCCACTTCCTTCGACTCTATGGCACTACTTTTCATACTCACATTGATCCGGATATCTTTTGTGAGATCAATAGGAAATTCCTGTGTTACAAATCCTAGGTAGGAAACAACGAGTGTGTACTTTCCATCAGGAACAGTAATGGAATAAAATCCATATTGATTGGTGGTAACTCCTTTCAGATTTTCTTTCAGATAAACATTTGTGCCCAGAAGTGATTCACCTGTGGATGCTTCTTTCACGAAACCACTGACAGTATGTGATTGTGAATAAGCTTCCCCTGAAAACAAAAGGAAGAGGAGTAAAGAGAATAATTGAAAGGTGGTTTTCATAAAAGATCAGACTGAGTATAATTTTTGTAGAGTTGAATTAAACCGAAGTATTTTGAGCGGGCAAAAGTAGTTAAGGTTATTCAACAAACTGTTATCATTTATTTAAATTCTGCAAGAATATTTTTGTTCAGGAAGCGTTCAATTACTTTTTTGATTTTGTACCTAAAGTCATACTGATTTTCCGGATTTATCTGAACTGACTTTATCGACGCTTAAGCTATCTGATACTACGGTTCAATCAGTCTTCTTGCTTTGTCGTTTTCTTTTCCTTATGATTTGTATGCTTAAATGTGAGGTTCGTATAGTTTTGATTAAATCATCAATCATTAAATAAAGTTTTTTCCGGAGTTATCAGAAGGCTTGTTTAGCTTACATTTTGTGCGTTAGTATCTTCAAACTAATTGCTGAAAATTCCCTATTTTTGCCAAAAGAAAATTCGTTGATGGCTCTATCGCCTTTTTGTATAGCAAAAGGGAGGAAAGTCCGGGCAGCAAAGGGCATCCTGCTTCCTAACGGGAAGGCATCGGAGACGAAATTCTCCGATGACAGCCAGTGCCGCAGAAAATAACCGTCTGAGTAATCAGATAAGGGTGAAAAC
>CALMQM010000074.1 GCA_937871435.1 uncultured Bacteroidota bacterium
AAGTGCGAAAAAATACGACTGGTAATTTATGGAAAAACCGGGAGGTATATTGAGTCGAAACCTATCCACGGATCCCAAAAAACTAAATGGATAGATGACAATACATTACAAGTAGAACTGGAGCTTATCATTAATTTTGAGTTTGAGACGCTCTTGCTTTCTTATGCAGATAGTGTTAAGGTTATTAGCCCTAAAAAATTTGCTGAGAAAATTGAAAATAGATTTGCTAATGCATGTAAAATCTATAAAAGTAAGTTGCCTTAAATTTTTGTGGATCGAAATACTACCCCTCAATCTTCGAAGAGATCCTCCCCAGGTATTTTTTCCATTTTTCCATTACATTTAGGACAAGATGCTATTTCAGGATTCCAAACTATCAGATTTTTATTATGGCATTCTGGACAGTAGGGCGGAAAGAAATCGTATCCCTCTTTAGGTTCTTCGGTTGAAATTCTTGTTGAAATGTTACCGCCTTTTTTATGTCGACGAATTCTTCGTTTGCGATAATCTTCTACCAATAATTGGTGCAGTGTATGGCAATTGTTGCAAACATATGTATTCGTCGTTCCAGACATGATGGTGTCCGGTCCGCCCGATATACGAGTAGAATAATTGCAAGAACCGCATTTGAATAGACAACTTACACCCATTATCTAATTGTAAATTTTCTTTTTGATGTGTTCAAATAAATCTATTTCCTTTTAATAGAAACTTTCAAATTAAACCTTCTGTAGGTGTTCAAAAATCCTCACCATCCCCAGCGTATCCAAACCACAATACTTCAATAAGTTCTCACGAATAAACGGAATATCTGCTTCGGGATTGTACATCATCTCTTCAAAGGCAAGGCTAGCTGAACTGCCATCACCGATTTCAAGATCTTCATAGCTGAGATCTGGAACGAGGGCGGGGAGGACTTCTTTGATGGAGTAGGATCCGTTCATTTCGGGCAAATAGTACATGCCTTGCTGAAATGGAACCATGAGATCGCGGAGCCTGTCAATAAGGTTTTCAAGGGCTTTGCTGTGTTTTGGGAAGTCCCTGGCAAGGGCAGTGAGGATGCTTTTTTCAAAACTCTTATTATAAGTCAGGATAAGACCGGGATTTTTGGTTTCTGCAAGCAGTTGTTCGATGAAGGGGAGACGAGGATCACCTCCTTTGGCATCTGCCAGAAATTCGAAATGCTGTAATGTTGATTCCGCAGATTTTTGATAGTGAAGGGAATATTGGAACGGAATCTGCTGGTAAGATCTCGACTGATCATATAATGGAATTGCCGACTGGAAAGTTTCAAAATCGAGAAAGTACAATGGGAAGGGTATTGATGCTAAGAATGTACGAATGGATTCTAGATCAATGTGCTTCTTTTTCTTGAGGTGGCCGTCGATCTGGAGTTGTTGGTAGGTGGTCAATTCGATTTCCTTGCAGACTTCTTTGTAATGAATAATCCCTTTGTTGTAGAGTGCGAATTTTTTCTCACTTCTCAGTCGCGCTATAGAAAAGACTGAAACTTCAGGGATATGTGACCAGCAGTAATCCATGAAATCACATTCGTATGGATCCGTACAATGTGGACCAATATCAACTTTTGGCTCTTTCTTTTTGGCAAGCATGGCTTTCAGTTCTGAAATGGTCTTCCGAATAGACGCTTGCATTTCTATTACTTCTGTTTTTACCGATTCCTGATGGAACAATTCTTCGATCTTCAATTTTCCTTTCCGGATGTATTCAGTGTTCAGATGAACAATTGAAATGTCGGTAAGCGGTACGCCGGAATTCGTAATTACATGGTATTGCAGTGCCGCATCCGTAACATGAATGTCCTTGACCTGTGTGGTGCTTTTTACTTCATAGGCTTTCCATTTACCCCGATCTTTTACCAGGATATCAATCGCTGCAAGCACTCCATCGAATTGGAATACGGCTTCGTAAATAACCTTATTACCGGCAGCAATTAGTTCGGCTGTTTTTACCACGGATTTCTGATATTCATACAGGGAATCCGGGCTGGCATCAACTCCGCCGGGGAAGAGGTCGCGGGCAAGTATGCCAACATTTGTACCACGGTCAAAGATCGCTTGTTGACCCATGCTGACTTCTTCTTTCAGATCCGGCCGGAATTTGTAGAGGTACAATCTTTTCGGACACTGACAGCCATAGAGAAATGTTGATTTGGATAAAATGTGACGAGGGGGAAGGTTCATTGAAGAAATGATTTGAGAATCAAAATTAAAATTTAAATATATGAAATATTGTAAAAAATAATTATTGTTCGTGATGTAAATAGGTTATGGTAAAGGATTTCACGCAAAGGCGCAAAGAACGCAAAGATATTTCTTCGCGTTCTTTGCGCCTTTGCGCGAAATAAACTACATTTATTAAAGTTAAAATTTTGTATGCCCTCAAATAAATCAGCCCTACTTCGATATAAGATCATCGACCGAAGGATTCGGAATAAATATAAACCATTTCCTGGAGTCGAAGATCTCCGCCAGGCATGTGAAGATGAATTGTTCAACAGTACCGGTGAACATGTTTCCCGATCGACTGTAGAAAAAGACCTTCGTGCGATGCGGGAGGATGAAGTGCTGGGCTATTTAGCGCCAATTAAATTTGACAAGATCAAGGGTGGATATTTTTATGAAAATGCTGACTATTCTATTTCAGTATTACCCTTGAATGATGAGGAACTCAGAGCCATCCGCTTCGCTTCACAAATTTTGCATCAGTTTAGGGATTCACCCTTGTTTCGAGAGTTTCAGTCGGCAATACAAAAAATTTTCAGTAAGGTTTCCTTCGGAACTGATCCCGGGCATTCCAATTTTGATCAGTTCGTTCAATTCGAGGCGGAGCCTGTGATTGGACAGGAAGATAATCTGCCCTTGTTACTGCATGCGGTACTTGAGCGAATCCCCGTACAATTCCGCTATCATCGTTATGTTGCAGATGGTAGCCGTGAACATTTGATTCATCCTTTGTTACTTCGGGAATACAGAAATCGATGGTATGTTGTCTCCTGGGTTCCGGCGCAAGACGAAGTGCTTTTATTCGGACTGGACAGGATGAGCGATATTAGCCTTAGAAAAGGGAAGTTTCGTCGTCCTGCCGATTTTAACGCAGAAGAATATTTTCGCTATAGTATTGGAATAACAGCCATCAATGATGGAAAACCTGAGACTGTAGTACTTTCCTTTTCTCCTATGCAGGGAAATTACATTCGTTCAAAACCTATGCATAAATCCCAAAAGATACTGAAGGATGATGACAAGGAATTCAGAATTGAATTAAAGGTTCAAATCACCTACGAATTAATTAATGCTATTCTTGGTTATGCCGGTGAAGTGACTGTCCTCAAGCCTGCATCATTGGTAAAATCAATTCGTTCCTCCTTGCAGAACACCCTTAAAAAATACAGCAACAGCTCCCGACGTAAATAGGCTACGTTTCAGGTTTGGATCTTTGGTTTATGAAAAGATTCATTTCTCCGGTAGTCCGTGGGAGCCAACACGCTTCTGCATTTCCTTTTTCTGGCCATTTTCTTCCAGTTTTTTCCGGCAGAACAAATTTTCATGCCGCAACTTACTATTACCTTAGTAATTCAGTAGTTCCTTCGAAGAAGATTATTTACGGTGTTGGTCGTGATGAGTTGTTTGAGGCGTTGATTCGTGAGTACAGAATTGATTTAAGCACTGTCATTCGTCATGATTCCTATGGAAGTGATTTTACATACATTATCCAGGCTTATGTTCCGATAAAAAGAAATCTGGTTGTGCATTTTCGTCCTGAAGAGAGGGATGTAGAAATTTTATATCATCCGGGTGTAAGCGAGAAAGTTCTCCGGGACTTGATGGATTTCCTCATTCGATTTGAAAATAAGCCGAATTATGGCAATGTTTATCTGGTAACACAAAATGGAAGTTCCCTGGTATTGGATGATTTTTCGATACAAAATCCTAAAATTGATTTTGAACTTCATTACAATGACGATTTCAATAAGGTTCATGAAATTATTCTCAATGGACTTACGATTCAGAGACAAAAGGGACTGATTCTATTGCATGGCATTCCGGGTTCAGGGAAAACCACCTATCTGCGTCATCTTATTGTGAATACAGAACGTCGTTTCATCTATATGCCTTCCGAGCTTGCGCATCTTATTGCTGAACCTTCGTTCCTCAATTTCATTTCCGGTTATCCTGACTCTGTTTTATTGATTGAGGATGCAGAAGAAATTCTTGCTCCACGCAGTGGAAAAGGGAATTCCGCAATATCTAATTTACTAAATCTTGGAGACGGATTGTTGAGCGATTGTCTCAAGATTCAGGTCATCTGTACGTTCAATGCGCCATTAACGCGTATTGATCCTGCCTTGCTTCGCAAAGGACGTATCATCGCGAATTACGAATTCAAAGCCCTCGAAACTTTGAAAGCAAACCGACTGATCGCCTCAACAGGCAAAACGAAATCCTATACGCATCCAGTTTCGCTGGCAGAAATCTTCCACAGCGAAGAAGAAGATTTTTCCTCCAATGGAAGCAGGACCATTGGTTTCGGAATTGCTTCCTAAAAGCAAGTATTTGTACACCCACCATGAATTCTCTATTCATACCCAACACATCCAATCCAAAATTATCAATCTACAATCTACAATCATCAATCATCAATCAACATTTCCGCCCATGCCCTCAACCCTCGACCCCACTCAGTGTTGTAAAATTTGCAATAAACCTTTGCCACCTTCAACGCGATATCCGAATCGTGTTTGTGAGGAGTGCACAACCCACACCACTGACATAACTGGTCGACCTGTTTATTTCGAAAATTCGGATTCTGATGGAGGTCTGGTTGGAGTTTATACAGATACCAATGAAAGTTATCCCTTAAAAGTTTGTTACATCAGCGGTATATTGTGTAAAGTAGAAGAAGTACGGTTTGGCGGAGTAGCGATTGAAGTAGTGAATACAAATAAAACAACGAATTCTATTTGATTCAGGTCATGGCTCAACTTTTAGAGGAAAATAAACTGAGTGTGTTCTGGACAGGATTTTGTCCTCAGTGCGCATTGAGACAACATCAGGGAAGAATGCGTCTCAATTCAAGCGATTTCTTTGAATGTGAGTCCTGTCGTTTACAGATTATCCTTGCAGTTCCCGGTTTACTTGCCACCATCCTGAATTTTCGTGGTTCAGCAAAGTACCGCCGCAAACCCGATTACGCTGATATGGAATTGAGGAGTGAAATATTTTGTCCTCAGACGAAGGAAAAGTTTCCATTCACTGATTTCGGACTATTTAAAAGCGGAGAAGAAGTTCAGGAGTATATTTGTAATTCAATTTTAAAGGATTGAATATGGACGTTTCGTTTTATTTGGAAATTAAGAATAAGTACGGACCCAAGGCAAGCTGGGCTGTTTGGAATCCCATCGATCCGACAGATACTTCTGTGATCGAGATAAAAGATACAATTCGACTGCATTTAAAAACAGATTTTGTCATCGTTGGGCTGAATATTTCTAACCGCATTCATGATAAGGAGTGCTGGTCGAATTTTCATTCAGGCAGTACCGGTGATAAACGATTAATGAGTGTATTTAATGAAAATGATAAAAAGTATCATGGAGCATATATGACCGATCTTCTGTGCAATGCTGACGGTGCAAATTCAAATAAAATATTCAAGCAATATTTAAAAATCAGGAATTCAGATGAGGCAGATGCTTTGAAAACCAGAAGAGATGAATTTGTTTCAGAGTTGAGTTTTATCAAAGCCGAAAATGAAACAACATTTATTTTGCTGGGAAGTATTGTTCATGATTATTTTGATCTTTTCACAGATTTCCGATATCCTAACAAAATATACCTACCGCACTTCTCGCAATTTACCGGAAAAGATGGCATCTCTGACTGGAGAGAATACGCTAAAAAGAAATTGAATGGAATTGGTTAATATGGCTCATAACCCCAATGCAATCATTTCTACAGTAAAAAAAACACCCGATAACTGGTACCTTATACCTTATACCTTATACCTTATACCTTATACATCATACCTAATACCTTATAAAACATGTCAAAACGAATCGAAGAAATCCGCAAATCCACTGGAAAACTCATTGGAACAATTTATGAAGATTCCGATGGTACACAATGTATCCGGAATCAAAATGGAATCCTGCTGGGTAAATACAATCCCAAGGAAAAAGTAACACGAAATCGTCTTGGAATTGCTGTGGCACGTGGTGGCAATGCCCTGACAAGTTTTTTGGATGGTTTATGAAATAATGAATATGATTGAGAAATGGGAAAATGAAATTAAAACATCAAAACTCATCTGTTTTGAGCTAAGCTTAAACTTATACTCTATTGATTTCTGACGATTTTACAAACAAGCTATTTCTCGCGGATTGTCTCCCGGAAAAGTTTTCC
>CALMQM010000075.1 GCA_937871435.1 uncultured Bacteroidota bacterium
TTGCGGTTATTGTGTATGTAATCTGAACAAATGTCGCGCTGATAGAATGTGAGGTTGTCACACCGGAGAATGTATAAGAACTAATTGCTCCCTGCGAAACTCCATCTACAATAACATCTTCGATCGCAAAACATGGATCAGGAGTAATGGAGTAGCTTTGGTCATTTCCACACAAAACAGTTGAAGTTCCTAGCGGAGTAATGCTTCCATTCGGACCCGCGGAAGAGGTTATGCTGTAACTCAACTGAACGAATGTCGCGCTGATCGTATGCGAAGCGGAAGTATTGGTGAATGTATAAGAAGTAATTGCTCCCTGTGAAACACCGTCTACTACAACGTCATCAATCGCATAACAGGAATTTGGTGTAATGGTGAATGTCTGGTCGTTTCCACACAATACTGTATTAGCACCATTCGGAGAAATACTTCCATTGGCTCCGGCGGACGCAGTGATGGTATAGGAAATTCTTGTAAAGGAAGCACTGATGTTGTGTGTTGTTGTAACATTTGAAAATGTGTAGGAAATAATCGCTCCCTGAGAAACACCATCTACAAGGACATCGTCAATGATATAACATAGATCCGGAGTGATAGTGTATGTAAAATCTGAACCGCAATTCACTGTTGAAATTCCTGATGGAGAAATAGTCCCATGTGAGCCGGCAGTTCCTGACAGAACATAGGTGTTGAGTGTAAAACTGGCACTAATTGTATGGTTCGCCCCAATTGTATTGAAAGTATATGATGAAATTGCTCCCTGAGATACACCGTCAACTAATACATCGGCAATGGAGTAACAACTGTTCGCGTTGATCAGATAAGTTTGATTACTTCCGCATGCAAGATTGCTGATTCCGGATGGAGAAATTGAGCCGTTTGATCCTGCTGATGCAGTAATGCTATAGTTAATCTGTGCAAAAGTAGCACTGATAGAGTGTGAGGTAGTTACGTTTGTGAACGTATAAGAAGAAATAATTCCCTGAGAAACACCATCAACAATCACATTGGCAATACTGTAACAAGGAGCCGGAGTAATTGTGTAGGTTATGTTCGTTCCACACGGAACATTGGTGATTCCCGGTGATGAAATGCTTCCATTCGAACCTGCACTGGCATTAACTGGATAATTGATTTGATTAAATGATGCACTGATCGCATGGTTCACAATCACATTTGTAAAAGTGTAGGAGCTAATTGCTCCCTGAGAAACACCATCTACTATAACATCAGCGATTGTGTAACATGGATCGGCTGTGATGTTGAAAGTTTGATTGGCTCCGAAATTAACAAGTGTATTTCCGTTAGGGGAGATACTTCCGTGTGCTCCTGCACTTGCAGTAATCGTAAGCTGAATATTTCCGGAAACTGTCCACCAGTTTTTTATTGTAGACAATCCGTTTGCCTGGACGGAAAGTGTGCCGGGAGTTTGTGTACCCGGAGGCGGACTAGTCCAGGATGGGGGAGCAGTGATCCAGCGAATTGCGTTGAAGCTGGTAATTGATCCTGCTTCGGTTGAACTGAAAGTATAATTCATGTTCATTGTCGGAGTGCCGGTTGTATTCAGGTACCAATACCTGTCAACGCAAATCGGACTGATATTTGTTCCTGAACCGTTTTGAATATGCGTCACTGTTGGTGGTAATGGCAGGTTGGCGGATGAAGTCCGATAAGTTCCGGCATAGAAATTCGCAGCGCTACCACTACTTACTGTTGCCGTCAATGGAATGTAGGTAGTGGAGTTGTACCCAAAAGGAATAATATGATTTCCGGCAACAGTATTCATTGTCCATTTAACCAGAGCGCTTCCATTTTCAACTTCACTCCGGATGTAACCGGAAGTTCTTGAAATTGCTGTCACTGCAGAGTTTTCAATCACGATCATTCTTCCTCCTCCATTCGAAGGATTGTGGTCATTGTCGAGGTTCAACTCACCGGCAGTTAGAACCACTGAATTCCGGACTTGTACAGCACTGTCATTTGGACTATTCGTTGGGTAAACAAATTCTGCATCTGCGGTTCCTGTGAAGTTAATTGCCAGATTAAAATATTTATGGTTTGTCAACAGAGCCTTCCCGATGCCCATTCCTGTGATGATCTGGTTATCCACACCATTGTACTCAACAGTGGAACCGGAAGAAAGGTAGTAGTCGAAGTTATCCGTGATATTCGTCGCGAGCGCAGCGTTTACTGTTCCATTGTACATGCCGTTTGTATGCTGCAATTTCAAACGTCCCAATACGGTGATTCCTGAAAAGGTATTCAATCGGTTACTTTGAATGCTGTTCGTTCTCATGTTCAAAACACCATTCGGAAAAATGTTGAACCAATCGGGAAACGTACCGCGTGAATTGTTGTTGGATGAAACAATCAAATCACCACTTACCATGTCAAGCGTACAATTATCCTGAATTGTCTGAAGAACCTGCTGGATATTATGTGTTCCTGTACGTGTATAAGCTATTGTTCCGGTTCTTGCAAAAGAGAGATTTCCGTACACATTTCCAGTACCCGCTTTTGTCATTGTTATTAACCCGCTTCCACCAAGTGTGTAATTCGGACTTTTTATGACGAGAGATAAAGTAAGTGTGCTGGGTGTTGTGGCTGAATTGTCATACGTGAAAGTTCCTCCGGTGTGTGTGAAATCCCCATTGTTATCGGCATTCGAATTCACGGTCATTGTAATGATCGCTCCGGTATTCAATTCATCCGTTGGTGCATTGTGCAGATAAAAATTACCATTACTCTGGTTGTAAGCTCCCAGGATATTTACAACAGAAGTACCCGCATTGTCGCCGCCTTTAACCGAAGCTGTACCGCCACTAAGTGTGAAATCACCATTCACTGTAAGAGTTACACCTTGAGTAGCTGCAGAGAAAAAAGTTGTACCGCCAGAAATAGCTACATTTCCTGTAACTGTAAAATTCACGGAATGTCCGTTACCAAAAGTAGTTCCCTGAACTGTGTTAAAGCTGTTGTTCCCGGCGCTGACATTAAAACTACCTACAGAAATTGTTTCAGCGCCAAGTGACTGACTTGAGATAAATGTTCCATTAGCTCCGCTGATTGTAAAGCTTCCCCCGACCTGAAGATTAAGTGTGAGATTATTGAGGTCGAATGCAGTTTTTGCAAGACCAATGAAGGAGAAAAAGTCGCTCGTTGATGCAAAATTTATCTTACATGCAGATGTAATTGTGAACACTCCGGATCCGCTGCTTGTGTTACAAGTATTGAAAGCGTTGAAATATCCACCGTCATAATCAATACTGTTTGCGGTGAATGTGATGGTGCTTGAGGTGGTTGTCAGGGTATTGTTCAGACAGGTAAAATTTCCCGCATTCACATCAACAATTCCGGTAACGTTAAATGTACAATTACCACTTCCGTTTACAATTCCACAGAACAATCCTCCA
Organism: uncultured Bacteroidota bacterium; assembly: GCA_937871435.1. GTDB lineage: Bacteria > Bacteroidota > Bacteroidia > AKYH767-A > 2013-40CM-41-45 > JADKJP01. The sequence goes on from CALMQM010000075.1 coordinate 3,411, forward strand.
TTCTGTACAAAATTTCCTCCGACAGTAAATGTGAGATTGGAAGCTGATGAATCAACACAAATTACTCCCTGATTGCTCGCAGTTCCTGAGTTTTGTACAGTGAAATTAGAAGTTGTATTCACAATGGTTGGGCCGGAAGAACGATTTGCTTTAAAGTAATCTGAAGCAGTTACACTGTTAAACAAAAAGCTTCCTCCAAAAATTACGGAATCGGTATTCAAATTCTGATCATAGGATTGTCCGATAAAGCGGCCACTTGTTTGAGTGTACAGATTACTTGTCTTGAAAGTGAGCGCACCGTTTGTATTTCCTACGACAAATAAAGCACCTGCACCATTGAGGGTAGCATCATGGCCCACTGTGAAACGGATTTTGTTTGTATTCGAATCTGACCAGGCAACGTAAGTGTTTGAATTTCCATTTATCGTAAGATTATTGTTGATTGTGAATGTTCCTGATCCTTTTGGATAAAGAACTGATCCGGGCCGACCGAACAGATAATTATTTTGCCCTGATGTAATGATAAGATCATTAGTAATGAATGTCAGATTGTAATTGCCACCATCGAGAAAAGAAACACTCCCTGCAGCGGTACTATTTAATGTTGTATTGCCGTTGACAGTTAATTTAGCGGGAGCGTCAGCTTTGGTTACAAGGTTAAAATTCCCTCCATTTATTGACAGGTTTCCGCCAACAGTAACTCTTGCTTCCGAACCCAATTGTCCCCATGAACCGGTGATTCCTGTGAAAGATGATGTGATCGAAAGATTGCCTGTGAGAGTAAACGTCAGAATTCCCATGGAGGAGTCCAGCAATGTCACAGGTGTGGTTGATGAACTGTTGACAGTAAAGTTTCCTGCAGTAATTGCAAGATCACGATCATATCCCCGTTGAAAAATCAGACTTCCTGTGCCATTGACTAATACATCTCCCAAAAAAATCTGGTTGGTGTTTCCTGTACCGTCATCCATCACAATTGTACTTGCAGAAACAGTAAATAGTCCACGAATCCTGTTGAAGGAAGGGTAAGCAAAATTTCCATCCTGATCCCATACACCTCCCGGTACTGTTGCACTGAGTGTGAGATTCCCAAAATTACTTGTGGCTATTCGTGTTTGATCACCAAGTGGAATGGAGCCATCGTTCCATTTTTGAATAATCAGATTACTCGTGATGGAAAACGTTTCGTAAGAATTATAGAAAATACTCTCGTCAACCGAATCACTTAATAAGGGGTTGTGTGTATAGGTTGCAGTGCCATTCAGGAAAAATGTTTTGCCCAATACGAGAAATTCTATGCGACCATTATTGGTTAATGAAGCACCGGTATTGACTGTGATATTCCCGCCGGTTACTAAGTCAGCAGTAGAAGTGTTGTTAATCACAACTGATCCATTGACAATCAAATCTCCAATTTGGGGTGTAATGCTGTCGATGCTCAAGGTGACCCCTGAATTCACAATAATGTATTGTCCGGCAGTAGGCGGAGCAGGAGACCAGATAGATGGATTGCGAAATTCGCCGTTGCTGATACAGGTTACCTGAGCAAGTATTGTGGAGGAGCTAAGAGTTAAAAGACTGAATAGAATGATCCGGTTTAACAGGGAAATTCGAAGAATGAATATCCTGTTTCGGATAAGCAGAGTACGTACCGATTTCATGAAATTTGTAAAGAAATGCAAGTACTAAATATATTGAATTTCCCTGAATTAAAAAGGCTCTAAACGCTTTATTTGACGCGCCTTTTCGGGGTTTTTAATGAAATTTCAAGGATTCGGATTTTGACACTTTTCTTATCAAAGCGGAAGATTGCTTTTGTACAATAATCTGTTCCATGTTTTTTATGCGTTTCAGTTTTAAATTGATTGGAAAGAATAGAATTCTCAGAAAAAAATGATCGAATTAATTTTGAAAAGATATGGACTCCGCTTGAGCCAAATTGGACCTTACACTTTAGGGAGTTATGAGTCTGCTGTCAAAATAAAAAGTAGAGGAATTGAAAATCCAGGGTGCGGAACAGACAGTGATTTCATAACTGGTGCCGGAAATTCTGTTCACATATATATCACTTCCTGATGAAAGGCTGCCACTTATAAAGCCTTCAAAAAAGGAAATGTATACAAATCCAGCGGATGGAGAAGGATCATTGATAGTTTTGTAGATTCCGGTGCTGAGTGTGGAGCCAAATTTAAAAGTTACGGAAGGCCCGCTGAAGGAGGTTCCGGAAACAACATTGTCTGCATCAGGACCTGTGATTTGATTGTATGAATAATTCGGATTACCTCCGCCGATGCTCACTCTGTTCATCGTCAGGTTACATGGAGGTGTTAAAGGAGTTGCTTCGATACTGTCAAGCCTCAGAGCGTTCCCAACGGAATATCCGTATTCATTCGTCGCCCAGGCTTGAAAATAATAGACTGAATCAGCATTAAAGTCTGATGCCGGGTACAAACCAGAGAACCCGGTACCATAAAGAGAACATATAATTTGACCTTCACTAATTTTCAGGTTGCTGTGAGTGCCCATACACACTCCGGAATATTCTATTTGGCTTCCGTCTGATTCTCCGGGAGAATTAATTTTGCCGGTTACAAGAACATCTCCTGAAGACAGTTTAACTGCAGATACTGTTGTGACTTTTGGTAAGTAATCATTTACATCGCTCAAAGCTTTTTTGCAAGAATACATAGAAGCAAAGCAACAGAATGATAGAAAAATGGAAAGAAAAATTTTCACAAAAATCAATTAAAGTTTAAATGAATCCCTATGCCATATGTATTGCCTGCATTTGTTGATTTAGGTTCCGCATTCAGCCAACCCATTCGTTCCAGATTTGCGAATAGTCCAAGCGATTTGCTGAGTTTATATTCAACTCCTAATCTGCCTCGGAATCCGGCCAGGATGCTTCCTCCACTGTAGGATTCATCACTGATTAATTCCATATAGCTTGTGTATTCAATCTCTGAAAATCCGGCTGTAATGTCAAGGCCCACATAAACAAAAAATGGATCTTTCTTTATAAATGGCCAGTCCATTCCACAATAAAGTAACAGTAAATTATATTTTTGATAACACTGATATCCTTGTACAACCATTGATCCTGTTGATCCGCTGTAATAATAACCTGTTGTTGGAAATGTGTCTAAACGGGGAGTGAATGAAAGATACGTGATGGAAAAGCTGCTTCGGATCGGATCCGCTTCATCGATCCCGTTAGCATATCCAAGTTCAGCGGAATATGCCGGTTTCATCACATAACCAAATTCTCCTGTCGGACGGAAGTTGTAGAGCATCAGTGAAATTTGTGCGGATGCGGAATAAAATGAAACAAACATCAGAAAGCTAAGTAAGATTTTTTTCATAGAACATTTAAGTTTAGGGTTGCCCTGTTTTCAAATGTAGAAAAATAATGGATGTGACATCTCTCGTTTAAAATTCTTTCCTAAGTAACACAAATCGGTTGGAAGCAAGATGGAACAGTGTCTGATTTTTTATTAAAAGAATATGTAGAATTTGTTAGTTGAAGAAAAAACCTGAGAATATTTCAAATAAATTTAAGTATGAATAAAAGATAGAATTTAGTGTTCAGTATGACAATACTTACTAATATTTAATACCAATTATTAATATTTTGCCTTGGATAAGAATGGGAACATTCACTTCATCTTTCGGCTTCTCTTTCGTCCATTCTATTCGGTTGCACTTTAATGAATTTACTCCGGAAAACCATGTCTCCTTTGGTTTCAAGACAAATTACGTAGGTGCCCGGTTTCAAATCATCCATGAATAGTGTTTTTTCATTTCCCGAAAAATTATCTTCTGCAATTAATTTTCCGCTGAGATCGAAAATTCGTAATTGTCCTTGAATTTTTTCAAGAGCAGAAACAGTTAGTTTGTCCAAAACAGGATTCGGATAAATGGATATGTCCTGATGTTTGATTTCTTCAATTCCTGTCACAAAAATTGAATTGCTGCAAGCCATACATCCTGATGTGTTGATCACACAAGCATCATAATCTCCACCTACACCATTCGCGTCGATTCCCTGAGTAAAATAGGGCAGAGGATTTCCGTCCAGATGCCAGAGATAACTATAGGCCGCTGACCCGCCGTAACATGTCATTGTATTGTTTGCGCTTTGATAGACAATGTTGGGTGTACCCGGATTTGCATAGGGATGATAAATAAGGTGAAAGAGTTGTGTGTTTTGATTGCCATAACTATCGGTTCCATGAGCAGTATAGGTAATTGTGCCTGTTGGAAATGCAAAAACTGATGAGCCTGTTGTTGCACTCAAGCCGACAGCCGGCGTCCAGGTATAATTGAAATTTCCTGAGGCTTTCAGTTGTGTCCAGAAATCATTGTTGTCGCAATAACTGATGGTGTCGTGTGTAATAATGTTTAAGGGATATGAAATCGAACAGGTATTGACGGAGATTTGGATCTGGCTCCCGACTTTATTCACTTCAGTCCAGGAGGGGCGAATCAAATTTGCCGTGGCGTCAAGCATCATGTAATGGCCGAAAAAAGAGCCGGAGGCGTTAAAATAGAGCGGTCGGCTGTCTGTTATTTTCACATTGTTGAATGTGATTCCCTGATCCGCGGAATAGGTCATATACACATTCGTCAGTTTGGTATAATCTCTCGTGTCGTAATAGGAGATAAATATATTTCCGCTGCTGTCATCAACTGCAATTGCCGGGAGAAATTGCAAATAGCCGGTATCCCCGTCACTTATTTTTACGGGACTGCTCCAGGTGTTTCCTCCGTCAGAAGAGCGAAGAAAATACACATCTGATTCAAAATACAGATTTGATTTATTTCTTCCGTAGGTTACATAGATATTTCCTCTGCCTGGTCCATTACTCTTGTCACAGGCAACCTGAATCAATGAACCTGTAGCATTGGTATAAAAACTTTCGGGTATGGTTTGTATTCTGCTATTGCTTGAATCAATATTGAGAGGAGCATTCATCCAGGTATTTCCACCATCCATCGATTTGTTGAAGAGTATGCCTGAATCGGAATTGCAAATGACATACAGTTCACCATTCGGTCCTGTTGTGAGAGCACTGTAAGGATAGGAACGGGTTTGTCCCTGGTTAAGAAGAAGCTGAACCGGACTCCAGGTCTGACCTCTGTCTGAAGACTTACAAAATCCAAGTTGATATGTATTGCTGATCGGATAAGCCAGAAACCCGACATAGATATTATTTTTATACGGGCTACCGGGATTCTGATCAATACAGGCAAATGGCTTGTCGTGACCGTATGCGGTGTCATAATCAATATATGTTTCCTGAGTGTAAGTTACTCCATGATCAATTGACCGGTTGCAAATGAGACGATCCAGATTCACATAGGTACCGGAACCTCTGGCGTCGTGAATAAAATAAACGTAGCCGCTGTCATCTGTCAGCATGCAGGGATCACCGAATGGTTCCACCACGCTGTTCAATGTACTGGAATCCCAGGTGGATCCATAATCATGCGAATAGTAAGCGCCAGCCCAGGCAGAACCACTATTCTGATTGCATCCCACATACATATTCGCCGGATTAGTCCGGTCGATACATATTGCAGGTTCATTGGAGTTGTAGAAGTTTGATATGCGAATACGTTGAGCTTCGGCACACAAACAGATCAAAGTAAAAAGGAATAGTAAAGTGTATTTCATACATCCGCTTTTTGATAAAAGGAATATCAGTCAAGGTACAATGTAATCATTTTTCCAGAATCATTCTTGCAAACAGATTCGAAGAGTGATGAAGTTTGGTAATTGTGGTTCCTGCAGGTAATTTGATGGTTTTTAAAATTTGCTGTCTGTCTCGTAAAATAAAATGGAATTTTATAAGAGGAATAAAATGATTTGGGAGGGAAAAAAAGGTTTGATGATGATTGCAAAAATCAGTGAGAAAAGACTAATTCCAGTTGAGTAGCCAATCGTTTGGAAGGAAGGGGTATTATTTTTCCTCTGACAGGATGATCAATAGTAAATACAGGAGATTCTTCATCCCTGGATGCAATTGTAATCTGAACATCGCCGGCATGGGATTGAAACAATTGTTCGACCAATTCCGGACGATTGTTCATTTTTGAAAGGTGTGAAAGTAATAATTGTTGAAGGTGTGGAGATTTATGTTTCGTGAACAATTCCAGGGCCTGGAAATTGGAAATGTGTCCTCTTCCTCCGCGGATCCTTTTCTTTAAACGGGGAGGGTAGGAACCTTCCATGAGCATTTGTTCGTCGTAATTACTTTCCAGAAAACACGCATGACATTGTTTGAAATAATGAATCACTGTTTGGCAAACTTGTCCGATATCGGTAATTATACCGACTTTGATTCCTTCATGTTCTACAATAAAACTGACGGGATCTTCAGCATCATGGTGTTTGTCAAATGGAACAATTGTAAGCTCTCCGATTTGAATTTTCTCATGATGAGTTAATGGAAAAAGCAATTCATTTTTTATCCGCAGACCAGAATGTCTGTGTGTGCCGGAATTGATGTATACAGGAATAGAATATTTTTTACTCAATTGAGATACTCCACGAATGTGGTCAATATGTTCGTGAGTAACGAAAATCGCTTTTACCTTTTCAATTTCGAGCTGAAGACGTTTCAATCGTTGTTCAGTATCCTTGCACGAAATCCCGACGTCAATCAAAACAGCTTCCCGACCATTCTCTAAATAATAGCAATTGCCATTGCTGCCGGAATTGATTGAAGCGATTGATAAAGACATACACAAAGAAAAGTAAATTAATAATGCTTTCTCAAGCAAGATGGTAAATAAAAAATCCATCTGTATCAGACTTATACAGATGGATTAAATGAATTAATAAAATAAAATTTCTTATCTGTTCACTCCAAACAAGACGGAACTTTTGGTTTGGTTATCGGACATGACACATCGGTATATGCCGGATGAAAGACTGCTTACATCCGCGATCACTTTCCCATTAGTGACAACGGATGCTGTTGTTAATACTTCATTGACCATTCGGCCTTGCATGTCATAAATTTGAATAGATATTTCGCCTGGATTTACAATCTGAAACGGAATGTTCAGATATTCTGCTGCAGGATTTGGATATGGTTGTTTCAATTGATTTTGGCTGATCTCATGTACAGTTGTGGCGTTTGTCATGGATAATTCGTCAAGGATAAACCATGATCCAACACCAATATTCGGTCCACCGGCATTAATGATGGAAAAGCTTAGTTCCAGATTTGTAGGATCCGGTCCGATATAATTTACAGGAGCAGTACCAAGGGTGAACACCGATGTTGGATTCCCCAACATTTGAATGCCATTGGCTATGCCATTGCCATTGACATTCTGTACGTTTATATATGCATAAAGAGCGTCTCCCGCTATCGCAGGTGAAAATTTGTAATAAAACTCCAGCGTAGAATAGGGGACAGTCATCGGGAAACCACTTTGTGTTCCACTGGGAGCAGAATAAAGCACCGGTGCCAGCACTGTTCCCGCATTCATCACAACCTCTCCTTTGATTGCCGATACTCCTGTGTAACCTCCGTTTTCCTGCGTGAGAAGGGGAACAGATGAAAGCATGTTGTTTGTTAACCAATTGTCAGGTTCTCCCAGACTCCAGGATTCAAATGAATTGTTCAGAACCGGATTTTGAGCTACTGCTATTTGAATAAACAGGATGCAGCCTAATAAAAGTAGATTTTTCATCATAGATAAGTTTTAAAGATTGATTCAAACAAATATAATTAATAATTTTCCTGTAATTAACAGGTTTTCCGGATAAGATTTTTGGAATTCTTATTAATCCTCGTGTAATTGCACAAAAACTTAAGCTGAACGCTGAACTACGCCTTCAACAAAGTACATATCAATCAAGCCTTTATTTTTCGCCTCTACTTTTCCGCGGTATTTACAGATAAAATGATCTTTAATTAATTCAAAAGTACTTCCACTAATATTTATCTTACCTGTTTCACTGCTGCTTTCCATTCTTGATGCAATGTTTACAGTATCACCCCAGATATCATAGGCAAACTTTTTTATGCCTACAATTCCGGCTACAACCGGTCCGGTATGAATTCCAATTCTGATTTCGAATTGTTCTTTTCCCTTCATTCTTTTTTGCTCAACCATCTTATTTATAAAATCCTGAATTTCCAGTGCTGCCTGAATAACCTCAGATGCTTTTGCATTGCCCGTATCAGTTAGTCCGCCAGCAGCCATGTAACTGTCACCGATGGTTTTAATTTTTTCAATTTTATATTTTGCAACAATCAAATCAAATGCTTTGAAACAATAATCAATTTCAGCTACCAATTCAGTCGGAGAGAGTTTCTCAGAAATACTGGTGAAATTTTTAAAATCAGTGAACATTACAGTAACCTCATTAAACTGTTTTGCTTCCGCGCTTCCTTTTGCTTTTAATTCTTCCGCAACTTCTGCCGGGAGAATGTTCAGCAACAGTTCATCACTGTGTTTTTTACCCAATTTGATTTTATTTCTTTGTTTGAAAAATACGAAGGCAAATAACAAAACAATGATGAATCCGCTGATGAAAGTATTCCGGATAAATTTTTGTCTTTGTATTTCTTTTTTTGCAAGCGCTTCTTTTTGTTCCTGTTCCGCTTTTGCTTTTGCTTCCTTTTTATCAAACTCGAAGTTCATCTCCTTGCGGGTGATTTCGTTTGCTTTGTTCATGTTGAACAAGGAGTCCTTTGCAATTTCTGCCGCTTTGTAACTCTCCAGTGATTTCCGGTAATTCCCCATTCTGGAATAAAGTTCGCTGAGGTATTGGTTGATTTCAGCGCGGCCCTGCAAGTCACCAATGGAGTCAGAAAGCTTCAGTCCTTCCAGCAGATATTTTTCTCCCAACCGATAATCATTCAGTGTTGTATAAAGTGAGCCAAGATTTTCTAACGTGTTTGATTGAAGTTGCTTGTCACCGAATTCTTCCGCAAGCTTTAAAGTTTGTTTATCGTATTCGATCGCATTTGGATAATCATGCAGACTAAAATATACACTTCCAACATTACCTAAATCCATTGCTTTTCCCTGGTCATCTCCGATTTCTTCACGGATGTGAATGGATTTTAGGAAATTTTCAAGAGCTGCTGTAAATTCTTTCGTTGAACCACTGCTGTTTTTGGCGGAAACATTTTTTTCTCCTTGTTTGTAGTAGATGGTACCTATATTTGAAAGAGTATTTGCTTCCAGTAGTTTGTATCCTTGTTTTTGCGCTAAGCGGAGTGCCTGTGTGAAATAATCCATAGCTTTTGGATTGTCGCCCTGCTCAAGGTAAATCAGACCGATATTGTTAAGCGTATTCGCTTCCATTTGAGTGTTGCTGATCTCTTCTTCGATTTTAAGCGCGTCAAAGAAGTTGTTAATTGCTTTCGGATAATCTCCGATGTTCCAGTAAACAAGTCCGCAATTATTCAGCGTTTTCAATTTGCTGTTTTTTACCTGAGAAAGAACACCGGCTCCGCCGTGGTGCAGCATTGAATCCCAGATAGCAAGTGCTCTCTGATTGAATTCAAGTGATTTGAAGTAATCTCCTTTCTGGTAATTTACCCAGGCTATCTGATGATATGAGGCTCCTGTTCCACGGGCCCAGTTAATTTTTTTTGACAATTCCAATGCCTGATAACAATACTGATTTGCTGAATCAAGATCTGTATAACTTAATTCCCAGGAAATTGTATTCAACGTCTTCACTTTGTTAGTATCCTCCCGACTCTTTGAAAGAGCTGTCCGGAGTGAATCCATTTTGTTGTCTACCGCGATTGAATTATAAGATGAAAGCAGAATCAGGCTCACAAAAAAAGATGAAATGAGATTGTTTATTCGAATCATGATTTAGGATTAAAAGATAGAAGAGTGGGGAAAATTAAAGCGAAAGTATTTTATTCAAACTGCATGAAAATGCAGGAGGCATTCTGATAAAAATGAGGCATGTTGAAATTGAAGAACAAAGAAAATCGGAAGTGCTATATATAATTCAACCGCGGAGAATTTTATCCATCGCTCTTCCTTTTGCCAGTTCATCTATCAGCTTGTCAAGGTAGCGGACCTTTTGAACCAGGGGATCTTCAATTTCTTCCACCCGATAACCACAGATAACTCCTGTTATTTTTTTTGCGTTCGGATGGAAAGATGGAGCCTCTTTAAAAAATGTTTCGAAATCGCATTTCCTGTCTAATTGTTTTTTCAATCCACTGCTTGTGTATCCTGTCAGCCAGAGGATGATCTTATCGACTTCAGCTTTTGTCTTGCCCTTCCTTTCCGCTTTTTTCACGTACAAAGGATATACGCTTGAAACTAAGAGTTTATAAATTCTGTCGGAGTTCATGGTAATAAAAATGCATTGATGTTTGGTGAGTGTCTGATCAATAAAGTATTATTTATAGAATCATCCGGGAGTATTATTACAATGAATCGAAAGACGGAATTCGTTCCGGGCAAATTTAAATATCTCTTACTTGAAGAATTACATTCGTAATCCTTTCGTTTGATAAATTCTCTTATCCCCATCAAGTACCCGGATTTCATAAAAACCTGGAAGAAGTTTTTCAGTTTCGATTTTTATTAGTTTACCGGAAACGAATTTCTTCAGACATAATTTTCCCTGAACATCATACATCTCAACTGTTGCACTCAGCTCTTTTTCAAATTCCAGAACAAAATGATCTTGGAAGGGATTAGGATACATTGTGATTTTTGAACTGATGTTTTTCTCCGTAAGAGAAAGTGTAGGATCGAAATCGGCAGTCCATGTACCTCTGCCATAGGTGAAAATAAAAACTTTCATGTCTGATTCCCTGATTTTGATCTCCGTGATTTGAACATTTGGCATATTCAGCTCTTTTGTCCATGTAATACCTCTGTCTCTGGTGACATACAATCCGCCTTCCTTTGATCCCGCGAAAATCACCTGGTCATTTCCCGGATAAATGGCTAAACATTGTATAGTCACCCCGGCTAATTGAGCTGTAGGAATATCTGTCCACACTGCTGCAGGATTGAACACATTATCGCAATAACTGATTCTGTATGGCGGCACACAGTTTATTAGAAACAACGCAGAGTCACGATTCGGATCTACGTAACAACGCATGGAATTGAATGGTGCAGGCCGTCCAAAGTCAGTCAGCGGTGAAGCATTGGATGCATTTGCAAATACAAAAACTGAATCGCTGTTTGCCCAATAAACAATTGGATTGGGTTTGTTGTTGCACGCGATGTTTACAGTGTAATATTGATTTCCGTACCAATGTGACACCGGTGTCCAGTTGTCTCCGCGATCTGTTGATCGCCACAATCTGTGTAAAGTCGGAAAATACAATTGATTGTCATCCGCATTATTCATTACAAAAGGATGAATAAACATGGAACCTTCATCCACATCGTAATTATTGTTCGTATCCAGTTGATTCAAAATGGAAGTGATACTTGGATTGCTTGCACTCAGATTGCTCGAACGATAAATATCTCCGTACTGCGCGCTAAAATAACCAAGATCGGGATTCTGTTTACTGAGCCATGCCCAGCCTCCATCACCGGATAAAACATATTTGGATTGCGTCAGATTCTGAATGAAACGAGAACCGAGATCCTGGTAACCGGCTATGGATTGAACTCCGCTTGCACCGCAGTCGCCGTTGTATGCTTCCTGAGAATACAAGAGTGAATCGAAGTGGTATTCGATGTTGAAGGAATTTGGTGTCACCGGATCCACTTCCAGGACCTTTATACCAAAATCACTTGTGATGTACACTTTCCCGGAACGGTTTGGATCAAAATTAAAACTACGGAGATCGTGTCCTCCGAAGGATGATTGCCAGGTCAGTCCTCCGTCCAGACTTACGCTGCTGGTAATTGTTCCTGCAAAGACAAAATCCGGATTGTCCGGTTTCACAGCAATCTTGATTCCATAGGCTGAATGTGACATGTAAGTCCAGGTCTGACCTGTATCAATACTTTTGTACAGGTCGTATCCCGGACCCATGTAAACTGTTGAGTATTGAATGTTGGGTTGCGACTGACAAAATGCAAGTCGGGTATTGTAACCTGTTGTTCCCAATCCTGTGCTTTGAACAAAAGTACCGAAGTCGCCACTGTAGGATCTCCAGATAGAATGATTATAGCCGATTTCTAATGTTCCGTTTGGAAGCAGGATCATGTCGTCAATCGGATTATTTACCTGATAGATCAGTTGAAATGTCGCGCAGTTGTCTAAAGTACGGTAAACTGATCCAACGCCGGCAGTAGAACTCTTCTGCAAAAAGTACATCGTGTTGCCATCCAGTTGGGATGGAAGAATTTTATCTACTCTTCCGAATCCGGGATTAGTAACCGGAGTTACGGGATTAAATGTTTGCCCGTTGTCGACAGACCGGAAAATATCATATTGAAGATCACCATTGACAAAGATGTTTACACCGCTACAGTAATAAAATTCATTTGATCTGTAATAATTCTGCGCGATGGAAGTGACACACAAGGAATGAGCGGTATCATTCACCGGCTGCCAGGTATGTGCCGCATCGTGTGAGATCCACACTCCGCCGTTATTCGAACCTGCGAGCACAAGGTTGGAGTCGGTTCGGCTGACAACTAAACAATTGATCGCACCGGCCTGAAAGCGGAGGCCGATGTTTTCATAATTGATCAGAAGGTTTGAGAATGGAAGTGCGGTGCTGAGCCTCAGCTCAGTGATCGGATTTTCTTCCGGATTTTTTTCTTCTTCCAATTCCACTTTTTTGTGCTGGAAAGTGAGCATGGAAAGGGAGATTGCAACGAGGCAATACGAGAGAATAGTAAGAAGTCGGGACATGCTTTTAGGGGAGGGGGATCCGAGATAAAAGTAGAAAATTGATTCGACTTTTACACCGGCTCACGGAACAATAATGCAGAATCTTATTTTCATTAAAGCCTGAAGTTTTCGGGATTCGGATGACGAGACTGAAAAGGAATCTTTATTCCAGGTTGGGGCGGTTTGTTTTATGCTGATGATCTGGAAGAAGGTAGATTTAATTGTGATTCTTATTCTCAATACAAATTTTGATATAGTTTCAGGGAATGGTAATTATTCTCATTCAAAATTTATTTCAGGCACTTCATTTGAATGGAATTATAGTACACTAGCCTATCAAATTTCATTGTTTACCATATTCTTTATTCGTTATTAGAAATTATACACATTCCTTTGCATATTTGATTTATGGAAATTTGTTTTTGTTGGTTTTTAATAATGGATTTGTGAATTTCTTTTAATTCAAATAGTAAAATGAAGAGAAGATCAGGAAATAAGCTTATCTGCCAATTGGTTGTTCTCTCATTTTATCTGATGAATCATTCTTCCTTAGCTCAGCAACCTGATTGGGCGTTTTATCTTGAGAATTCTGATGGGTTATTTCCGAAAGGAAGCAGTGTTGCATCGGATCTGAATGGGAATATTTATCTCACAGGAACTTTTTCCGATACCATTGATATGGATCCCGGATCTGGAGTAGTAAAATATTTATCTCCTGGAGCGGAAAACATCTATGTTGCAAAATATTCAGGGAACCGGCAATTACTCTGGTCATTCAGTCTTGCTTCGTCATTGAATAATAATACAAATTATGCTTATGATATTTGGTCTGACAATCACGGGTCGGTTTATATCACAGGATCCTTTACTGATTCCATAGATTTTGATCCGGGTCCGGCTGTTTTTCGATTGTATCCACATATGATAACAGATTTTTTTCTGGCTAAATATGATACTTCGGGTAATTTCAATTGGGCTTTCAACCTCGGTTCTTCCGCTTTTGGAACAATAAGAGGTTTGTCTGTAACAACAGATAATAATTTGAATGTCATTGTAACCGGAGATTTTGATCGGTCAATTGATTTTGATCCGTCGGCAAATGCCAATATTCTGACAGCAATTGGTGATGAAGATGCTTTTCTTGCCAGTTATACCAGGAATGGAGATTTTCGTTGGGTGATTCAAATAGGAGATACTTCTTCCTTGTTGTATCAACGAACATCTGCTGTTTGTGATCCTTCGGGAAATATTTATTGGTCCGGTGCATTTGAGTACAGTCCGGATTTCGACCCCGGTCCCGGAGCATACAATCTTGTGTCTTCTGGTGACCTGGATGTTTTTCTTGCTAAATATGATTCATCGGGAAATTTCTTAAGAGCATTTAGTATTGGAAGTCCGCAATTGGAAGAGGGGAATTCAATTGCGATTGATAGTGCGTACAATATTTATATAGGAGGAACATTTGGTCTGACAGTAGATTTTGATCCCGGACCTGCTAATTATTCTCTTACATCACTTACAGCGCTTAATGCTTTTGTTGCCAAATATGACTCATCGTTTCAATTGAAGTGGGCAAGAGTATTTCAAAGTACCGGAAATTCTTTTTTGTATGAACTAACCACTTTGAATAACGCAGATGTTTTGATTGCAGGAAATTTTTATAATACAATGGATGCGGATCCTTCAGCTTCTGCTTTTTATGTGCAATCCATACAACAATCCATTGACGGAATGATTATTCAATTGGATTCAAGCGGACTCCTGAAGGCAGTAGTCAACTATGGAGATATCGATAATGATTATGGCTATTCATTGGCCAGCATGCCCGGGAATTCCTTTGCGATTTCCGGTGGTTTCACCGGTACCATAGATCTTGAACCTGGTTCCGGATCTTTTTTGTTGAGTTCTTCGGATCCGTTACAAGTCACATTTTTGGCAAAATATTCTTCGCTGATTACTTCCTCGTCCACAACTGCAAAACAGGATTTGCAGCTGGTAAATTTTTATCCGAATCCTGTTATGAATGAATTGACTGTTTCAAATTCCACTGTGGAAATAATTTCATTTGAGATATTTTCTGTTGAGGGAAAGCTGATGTTTTCAGAAAATGAAATGACTCCTGGTAAACACAAAATTGTCTTTGATAATTTTTCGAATGGGATTTATTTTTTATCAATTCATAAGAAACAGAATTTTCAATTTTCGAAGTTGGTGGTGAATAAATAGAACATTCTGCTGAAAATATTGAAGAGTTTTTTCAGATTGCCGTATGTTTACGATTGTTTTTTTTTAAGAAATATATTTAACACATTTTTTGGATGTATTGATTTTTGGGTTAAAAAATGCACGGTTGAAGAATGAAGATGCATAGTGTGCCTGGATTTTTTTATAAATTGAAAGTGATTCATTTTGCAGAATCGGAGAACCACGGAATTTATTTTAATATTCTTTGAACTAATTAAAAAACATTTTTCCCTGCAGCTTTGTTGGCAATCTAGCCCCGGCCGGAAGGAGGTACGACTGGAGGACGGGAATGGGGCTTGCGACGGAGGCGATGCTGTCGCTCCAAATTTTTTAATCCATCTTTGAAAAAAATATGCATCAGGAACTATGGGCTTTTGAGTGCTAAATTTGGCGTATCTTTAAAACCTGTTGATCCGAATACTTTCCGGAGCTTCGAAATTTGTGTCAATTAATTTGCTGAAGTACAGCCTACTAACTAAACCGGCGAGGATAGTTTTCCGCTCATTGCCTGAACATCCCGCATCCTATGCCTGATTTGAGTACATACCGTGACAGGTTTGATGCACATAAAATTTGTGTGTTGATTCCGACTTATAATAATGCTTCTTCGCTGTTGACTGTAGTGAATGAAGTACTGGCATACACATCGAATGTGATTGTGGTGAATGATGGTTCAACAGACGGAACGGAAGATTTACTGAATGAAATAAAAGATATTCAGTCTGTTCATCTGAAAAAAAATTGCGGAAAAGGCATCGCGTTGAGAAGAGGATTTGCTGCGGCATTGGATTGGGGTTATACCGCGGTGATTACGATGGATGCGGATGGTCAGCACAAAGCATCGGATCTTCCGGTGTTTCTGGATCAATGGGAAAAGACTCCTGAAGCGATTATTATTGGTGCGCGCAATATGTCGCAAACGAATGTTCCCGGCAAAAGCAGTTTCGGTCATACGTTTTCAAATTTCTGGTTCAAAGTGGAAACAGGAATTGAAGCAAAGGACACTCAATCCGGTTACCGTTTGTATCCGGTGCAACGCCTGAAAGATTTTCGTTTTTTCACACGCAAATATGAATTCGAAATTGAAGTGTTGGTGCGTAGCGCATGGAGAGGAATTGCGATTGTGTTTGTTCCCATCCATGTGTACTATCCTCCGGCGGAAGAACGTGTCACTCACTTCCGGCCCTTTCAGGATTTCTCACGCATCAGTGTTCTCAATACTTTTTTAGTAGTGATCGCTTTTCTATATATCAAGCCTCGTGATTTTTTCCGGAATCTTTTCCGGCCAGGAAAATTCAGAGAGTTTTTGTATGAACATATCACCGGACCCAATCACAGCGATGGAATGAAAGCGGCGTCAATTGGTTTTGGAATTTTTATGGGAATCGTTCCGATCTGGGGCTTTCAACTGGTGGTGGCGATTTTTCTCGCTGTATTGTTCAGAATGAATAAAGCATTGGTGGTCGTTGCAGCGAACATCAGCATTCCGCCGATGATTCCATTGATTCTTTACCTGAGTTTTAAAACCGGCGGATGGATGCTGGGTGAACGTGCAACTCAACTTGCATTCACTACCGATCTTTCTCTTGGCATGGTGAAAGCGCATATGCAGCAATATTTGTATGGTAGTATAGTTTTCGCATTTATCGCTGCTGTTGGAACAGGATTGTTATCGTTCCTGCTCATCAAAATCTTTAATCGTAAAACGGATTTGGCCGCTTAAGTCTGGATACAATGGGAGCTTTGTTCGTTTCAATTTATAATTTCTTCGAAAGACGACGACTTGTCTTTTTTCTGACCCTTGGAGGATTATTCCTCATCATGGCTTTCTTCGCAAGCCGTGTGAAGCTGGAAGAAGATATTTCCAAAGCATTGCCAAAGGATAAAAAAATTGAAAAGCTGAACGATGTTTTTCAGAATTCAAAATTTCTTGACAAGTTTGCCTTTGCTGTGTCTTTTAATGACACGACTGTAGCTGCTTCTCCTGACAGTCTGATTGCTTATGCTTCCAGGCTGAATGATGAACTGACAGGAAAACTGCAGCCGTATTTCAGGAAGGTTACATTTCGTGTGGATGAGTCTGTTGTGTTGGAGTTGTTCAACAATATTCGCGAACATCTTCCGGTTTTTTTGACGGAGAAAGATTACGCTGGATTTGATTCACTGATTTCTCCGGAGCAAATCCGACTCACTCTTGAACAAGACTTGCACACACTCAGTTCTCCTGCCGGACTGGTATTGAAAAATATGATCAGTCGTGATCCTGTAGGAATTTCTGTGCCTGCTTTGAAAAAATTGCAGCAGTTGCAGGTGGATGAAAATTTTGAACTATACGATGATTGCATCATCACAAAGGATCACAAAACAGTTGTACTGTTTGCGACTCCATTGTATCCACCCTCACAAACAGGTAAAAACGGATACATGCTTGCAAGTGTCGACTCTGTCATTCGTTCATTACATGCGCAGAGTAACGGAAGAATTCATGCTTCGTATTTTGGTGCCACAGCTGTATCAGCGGGTAATGCTGTTCAGTTGAGAAAGGATTCATTGTACACTCAGGGAATCACGGTGATTTTTCTTGTGTTGTTCATCGGTCTTTATTTCCGGAAAAAAAGAGCACCATTTCTTGTATTGATGCCGGTAGCTTTTGGTGCATTGTTTTCTCTCATGTGTATTTATTTTCTGAAGGGAAGTATTTCAGTAATTGCATTGGCAACTGGTTCTGTTGTCTTTGGGATCGCGGTGAATTATTCGCTGCACCTGTTTAATCACCACCGGCACAAACGAGATATCCGTGAAGTACTGAATGATTTGTCGATGCCTTTAACGGTTGGGAGTTTTACAACTATCGGTGGATTTTTCTGTCTGCAATTCGTGAAGTCTGAAATGTTACGTGACCTCGGATTGTTCACTGCCTTCAGTCTGATCGGAGCGTCGCTGAGTACTTTGATTTTTCTGCCGCATTTGATTGGATCCGGAAACGATACTGAGATTTACAGGGAGAAATCCCGAAGTCGCCTGGATGCATGGTCGGATTTTGGTTTGCATCACAACAAATTGCTCATCGGATTAATTGTTCTGCTCACAATTGTTTTTGGGTATACATCGCGTTATGTCAGTTTTGAAGCCGACATGATGAAGATGAATTACATGAAGGACGATCTTCGCAAAGCGGAAGCGGAATTCAACAGGCTGAATGCATTCTCCCTCCAGTCTGTATATCTGGTGTCGGAGGGAAAAAACCTTGATCAGGCCTTGTCAAACAATGAGCAGGTACTGAATAAAATTGAACAGTTACAGGAAGCCGGTGTGGTGAAAAAATATTCGGGAGTCTCGGCTCTGATTATTTCTGATTCTCTTCAACAGCTAAGGATTAAGCGATGGAATCAGTTCTGGACTGATGAGAAGAAGCAGCGTTTACTGAAGAATCTGGAAGAATCCGGAAAAGCATTGCATTTCAGTTCGACAGCCTTTCTGCCGTTCCGTGAATTACTCGAAAAGAGCTATACAGCAATGGACCGGCGGGAGATGGAAAAAATTAAGTCCGGTTTCCTGGATGATTTTATTACTGAACTGCCGGGAAAATCGACTGTTGTGGATGTATTAAAAATTCAGCCTGGAAGGAAGGAAGAATTGTATGCTGCCTTTGAAAACGATGATCATGTAACAGTTATCGACAAACAATATCTCACGAACAGATTTGTAGAAATTATCAATTCGGATTTTAAACGCATTGCCGTGATGACTTCCGTGTTGGTGTTTGTAGTCTTGCTGCTTACGTACGGAAGACTTGAGCTGGCTTTGGTATCATTCATTCCGATGTTCATCACATGGATCTGGATATTAGGACTGATGGGATTATTCGGGATCCAGTTCAATATCATCAACATTATTTTATCCGCACTCATATTTGGATTGGGCGATGATTACAGTTTGTTTATCATGGATGGATTGTTGCAGGAATACAAAACAGGAAAAAGGAATCTTTC
This sequence comes from uncultured Bacteroidota bacterium, assembly GCA_937871435.1. GTDB lineage: Bacteria > Bacteroidota > Bacteroidia > AKYH767-A > 2013-40CM-41-45 > JADKJP01. The sequence continues at coordinate 22,458 of CALMQM010000075.1, forward strand.
TTCTTACAAAAGTTCCATCATACTTTCAGCAATTACGACAGTAGCGGGATTAGGTGTTTTGATTTTTGCCAAGCACCCGGCCTTGAAATCGATAGCACTTATTTCTATCATCGGAATTTCCTGTGTGGTGTTGATTTCCATGGCGCTGATTCCTTTGTTGTTTCATCTGCTCATTACAAAGCGAACTTCAAAAGGTCGCTTCCCCTGGACGATCAAGGGAATTGTCTTGTCGTGGTTTGCGTTCGCATATTTTCTTCTTGGAAGTATTCTGTTGACTGTCCTTGGAATTGTATTTGTGAAACTGTGGATTTTTGGAAAGGAACGGGGAAAATATATTTACCACGCGATTCTCGCCAGGTTTACATGGTCGCTGATGTACATTATGGGGAATGTGAAAAAGAGAATTATTAATCCGCAACATGAGCAGTTTTCAAAACCTGCTGTGGTGATTTGCAATCACCAGAGTTTCCTGGATATTTTATCAACTGTAATGTTGAACCCGAAAATTGTATTGCTTACAAATGAATGGGTTTGGAAATCGCCGGTCTTTGGAGCAGTGGTGCGCATGGCGGATTATTATCCCGTTGCACAGGGAGCGGAGGATAGCATTGAGCGACTTGCCGACAGAGTAAAACAGGGATATTCGATTGTGGTATTTCCGGAGGGAACGCGATCGGTGGATGGTGTGATTAAACGCTTTCACAAAGGGGCATTTTATCTGGCGGAACAATTGAAGCTTGACATACTTCCGATTTTAATTCATGGAACAGGTTACACAATGACCAAAGGAGATTTTTTGTTGAAAGACGGAACGATAACGTTGAAATATTTGCCAAGAATTACTCCTGATGATAATGTTTATGGTCTTGCATATGCTGAACGTGCGAAAAAAGTGGGTAGATATTTCAGAGAAGAATATTCCAGATTGAACACCGAAATTCTGCAACCGAAATATTTCAAGGAGCAATTGACCTACGCTTACATTTATAAGGGACCAATCCTTGAATGGTATATGAGAGTGAAGGTGAGACTGGAAAATTATTATCAATCCTTTCATGATTTGTTGCCCATAAAAGGAAAGATCCTGGATGCCGGCTGCGGGTATGGATTTATGTCAATGATGCTGAAATTTCTTGCGCCTGAACGTGAGATTCTCGGTCTTGATTATGATGAAGAGAAAACTTCTTTGGCAGCTCATAATTTTAACAAGCCGGAAGGACTGCAGTTTCAGCATGCTGATATTACGACATTTGAATTCGGTCATTACGATGGAATAGTGATCGCGGATGTGCTGCATTACCTGCAACCTGAAGAACAAAAAGATGTGTTGAGGAAAGCTATACGTTCTTTGAATGTAGGCGGAGTGCTGATTGTTCGCGACGGGAATGCCGATTTGCAATCCAGACATCGCGGAACAAAGCTGACTGAGTTTTTCTCAACGAAAGTATTTTCTTTCAATAAAACTACTGCGAAAGGATTATCTTTCCTTTCCGGAAATACAATACGGGAAATTGCGAAATCTGAAGGTGTATCTTGTGAGGAAATGGATGAAGGAAAGCTTACTTCCAATATGCTGTTTGTAATCAGACGTTAATTTTAAGCAGAGAATAAAGAAGCAACGTGTAGTGAGTTGCAGTATGTTCGGTGAGGAAGGATGATGAATAAAGCAATTGTTAATTTAGATTTGTAAAAATATTAGCGATTTAATTGGAATTGAATAAGAATTATGCATCCCGGCGATAAAGAATATGACATTGTGATTGTAGGAAGCGGCATGGGCGGACTTGTTTGTGCAGCTATTCTCTCCAAGGAAGGATTCAATGTCTGCGTGTTGGAAAAGAACAGACAGTTGGGCGGCTGTTTGCAGACCTATGTACGGGACAAAGTTATTTTTGACTCCGGAGTACACTATATCGGTGGACTGGAACCCGGTCAGAATTTATACCAGATCTTCAAATACCTCGGGATTTTTGATAGTCTCCATTTACAACGAATGGATGTGGATTGCTTTGATAAAATCATGATTGGCGATGATCCTGTGGAATATCCGTTGGCACAGGGCTACGAAAATTTTATCGCTCAGTTGCTGAAGTATTTTCCTGACGAAGAAAATGCGATTCGTACTTATTGCGATAAAGTGCGGGAGTTTTGCGGGATGTTTCCCTTGTACAATCTTCGCACAGGAGATTTTTATACCGAACAAACAGGAGTACTCGAATTGGATGCGCAGACATACATTGCCTCACTCACCAACAATCAACGCTTGCGTGATATTCTCGCCGGCAACAATGCCCTCTATGCAGGTGTTGGAGATAAAACACCATTCTATGTGCATGCATTGATTCTGAACAGCTATGTTGAAAGTGCATGGAAATGTGTGGATGGTGGTTCACAGATAGCGCGAGCTCTGGCACGAGTGATCCGAAAACATCATGGTGATATATTCCGCAATGTGCCGGTGAAAAAATTTGTGGATGTGGATGGAAGAATAGCCTTTGTTGAACTGGCAGATGGTAAGAAAGTTTACGCGAAAGAATTTATCTCCAATCTTCATCCGACTCAAACGATGGAGATGACGGATTCGGATGTCATCAAAAATGCATACAGAAACAGAATGAAGAGTCTTGAAAATTCCGTTTCTTCTTTTACTGTGAATATTGTGTTGAAGAAACATTCCATGCCTTACTTTTCACACAACTATTATTATCACAGTGAAGGAACAGTTTGGTCAGGCGCCGAATATACTGAAGAAAGCTGGCCCTTGGGATATGCTTTGTTTATGCATGCCTTTTCGCGCGACAGTGAATACGCGCATGGTTTATCGATATTGAGTTACATGAAATTTGAGGAAGTTGAAAAGTGGAAGGACTCCCACAACACTGTTTCTGAACACTGCGAAAGAGGAACCGATTACGAAGCCTGGAAAAAAATGAAGGCGGAAAAGTTGATTGATAAAGTGTGTAAGCAATTTCCTGATTTACGTAACTGCATCCAGTCGTATTACTGTGCGACGCCTTTGTCTTACCGCGATTATATTGGCAACAGTGACGGTTCATTGTATGGTGTGATGAAGGATTACAAACATCCGATGAAAACTTTTATCTCGCCAAGAACGAAGTTGCCAAACCTGTATCTTACCGGACAAAACCTGAATTTACACGGAGTGTTAGGCGCTGCGATGAGTGGCATTGTGACGAGTGCTTCATTGGTTGGCATAGAAGAATTAACGAAAAAGATAAAGGATGCATAAGAAGAAGTGGTACAAACGTTGGTGGTTCATTTTGCTGGCAGGAATTGTTATCCTGTTCATCAGCGGAGCGATCTATTTGTACTACGTTGCTATTGTATATCCACCAAAGGTGCCGGATACAACATCGCTGACATTGGAACGTAAAGAAATTTCACCCGGAGTGTATACTATTGGTGAAAACTGGTTTCGTAAAAGCAACAGTGGTTTGTTTGAAATGTATACTTCCGGCAAACCTTTCGAAAGAGGTGCGATCAATGGCAAACTTTCCAAAGAACTTGTGCAACGCCAGGAAGATCATTTCAATGAACAAATCAGGAAAATGATTCCTTCGGATTTTTATTTGCATTTCCTTAAATATTTTGTTGCCTGGTTTAACAGAGATCTTGCTGAGAATGTGACAGAGGAAGACAAGGAAGAAATTTACGGGATCTCCACATCGGCATCTGAGAAATATGAATACATCGGATCGAATTATCAGCGTATTCTGAATTATCATGCGGCGCACGACATTGGCCATGCCCTGCAAAGTATGGCCTTGGTTGGCTGTACTTCTTTTGCTACATGGGGAAAAAAATCCGTAGACGGAACATTAATTGCCGGACGAAATTTTGATTTTTACGTCGGAGATGAATTTGCTCAGGATAAAATTGTAGCCTTTGAAAATCCGGACCATGGATACAGGTTCATGACCGTAACCTGGGGAGGATTCATTGGTGCTGTATCAGGGATGAATGAAAAAGGACTAGCAGTGACTATCAATGCCGCGAAATCCGGAATACCTTCTGCGTCCGCGACTCCGGTCTCGCTTGTTGCAAGGGAGATTCTTCAGTATGCAAAAAATATTGCTGAAGCATATGCAATTGCAGGAAAACGGAAAATGTTCGTGTCAGAATCTTTTCTCATCAGCTCTGCATCTGATCACAAGGCCGCTATCATTGAAAAGACACCGGATTCCCTGAGTATCTATGAATCCGAACAGGATTATATCATCTGCGCGAATCATTTTCAAAGTAAAGAGCTTGGTGTTTCTGAACCGAACAGGGAACAGATGCAAAACAGTGCATCTGTTTACCGATACAACAGAGTTGTTGAATTGTTAAAACAGGTAGATACCAACACTGTCGACAGAACTGTGAGCATTCTTCGCAATCAGCAGGGCATCGGTAATGCGGATATTGGCATGGGAAATGAAAAAGCTGTCAACCAATTAATCGCTCATCATTCCATTGTCTTTGAACCTGAAAAATTGAAAGTCTGGGTATCCACCTCACCATGGCAACTGGGACCATTTGTTTGTTATGATTTGCAAAAAGTATTTGCAATGCATGGCCTGAAAGCTGACCGGGAAATTGCAGAAGACAGTCTTACGATTCCCGCTGATTCATTCCTGACAACTATTCAGTATCAGCATTTCGTTCGCTTCCGAGAGTTGAAAGAGAGAATGCGATCCGGTCAAGATATAGATGCCGACAGTCTCGTTATTCTCAATCCGGGATATTACCATGCTTATGTACTTGCAGGAGATTATTGGTTTAAACGAAATGATTTTCAGAAATCACAATCGTATTACGAAAAAGCACAAACACTTGTCATCGCTACAAAAAAGGAAGAGATGTATATTGCAGCTCAGATAGATTTGTGCAAAAAGAAAAAGCAGTCCTGAAATGATACACGGTATTGGTATAGATACGATAGAAGTGGAGCGTGTCGGGGCGAGAGTTGCTTCCGAGAACGGATTTCGGGAATATGTTTTTTCGAAACACGAAATTGAATACTGTGAAGAAAAAGCGAATAAGTATGAACATTATGCTGCCCGTTTTGCTGCGAAAGAAGCATTTTTAAAAGCACTTGGAACAGGATGGACAGGCGATACAGCATTTCATGAAATAGAAATTGTACAACCGGGAATGACAAGACCTGAGATTCGTTTGTTCGGAAAAACTTTGGAGACCTTTAATCGTATTGCGCCGGGAAAAATTTTGCTTTCTTTGTCGCATCTCAAAAGTGTGGCCACGGCTATTGTTATTATTGAACTTGCATGAGAGATTTTACAGCTACTCCTTTTTTATCATCCACCGAAATCCGGAACATCCAGGAAAGAAAATTTCTCGAAACATTCCGTTTTGTTGCCGCACGATCTCCTTTTTACAGGAATCTTTTGACTTCAAAAAATATTAAACCGGAGTCTATCCTCTCGTTGAAGGATATTTCATTTCTGCCAACTATTTCTAAGACAGATATGCAACATTGGAACTGGGATTTTCTGTGCGTTCCAAGAAACCAGATTGTTGAATACACCAGTACTTCCGGTACACTGGGCAGTCCGGTTACCATAGCGCTTACCGCGAATGATCTTGAGCGACTTGCATGGAATGAATATGGTTCATTCATGTGTGCGGATGGAAGCGCGGAAGATGTGTACCAGTTGCTGCTCACGCTCGACCGTCAGTTTATGGCCGGCATTGCCTATTACATGGGGCTGCGGAAACTGGGAGCTGGAATCATTCGTCTCGGTCCGGGTGCTCCTGCTATGCAATGGGAAAATATCAGGCGATTGAATCCTACAGCGATCGTTGGCGTGCCTTCTATGCTGTTAAAGCTTGTAGAGTTTGCACAGGAACTTGATATTGATCTCAATTCTTCTTCTGTGAAGAAAGCAATCTGTATCGGAGAAAATATCCGCAATGCTGATTTCTCTTTGAATAATCTCGGTAGGAAAATTCAACAAGCATGGAACATTCGCTTTTATTCTACTTATGCATCCACCGAAATGCAAACCGCTTTTACGGAATGCAAAGAAGGTGTAGGAGGACATCTTCAGCCGGATTTAATTTACGCGGAGCTTCTCGACAACAATGGAAATCCTGTTGAAGAAGGCGAAGAAGGTGAAGTGACAATCACTACACTCGGCGTGGAAGGTATGCCGCTCATTCGTTACCGTACAGGTGATATTTGTATAGCACATTCTTCGCCTTGTGCTTGCGGACGAAACAGCATGCGTTTATCTCCTGTATTAGGAAGAAAGCAACAAATGATCAAATTGAAAGGTACTACTTTGTATCCGCCGGCATTGTTTGATTTGTTAAACAGCATGGAAGAGATCAAAGATTATGTCGCGGAAGTTTTTTCCAATGACCTTGGAACTGATGAGGTGGTACTGCATATTCTGCCGCAACATATGGGAATGGATTTGACCCAAAAGATCAAAACGGATTTGCAATCCAGACTGAGGGTTATTCCTCAAATCAGGTATGTAAGTGCTGAAGAAATTGTGCAACTTCAATTCCCGCAAGGCAGCCGTAAAGCACAAAAATTTAAAGATCATCGAAAAGAATCGAAAATGATCTGAAATAGTACCTTTCGGAAAATATTGATAAAGAATTTGTTAAGCGTTTTTTACCCGACAATTTTTCTTTTTTCAAAAAATTAACCGCAATCCGGGCGAATTCAATACTTCATGTTTGTGCTTATTTCTATTTTTGGAAAGTAATGATACGATTTGCGCAAAGTCCCCTGACGCTGGACGATATTGCTGACCTGTTGACAGGCGGAAAAAAAGTAGCGATAGATCCTGCTGCGATTCAGCATGTGAAGGATAGTTTTGAGTTTCTGAAAAAATTTTCAGCGAACAAACTAATCTATGGAATCAATACCGGTCTGGGGCCAATGGCTCAGTACAAAGTGCGTGAAGAAAACAGCATGCAACTTCAGTACAACCTCATTCGCAGCCATTCTTCCGGGGCAGGTTCGGCATTGTCACCGGTGCTTGTAAAAGCTTTGATGATTGCCCGACTAAATTCCTTGATGCAGGGATATTCCGGTGTTCATCCGGATGTTGTGGAATTGTTGCAGGTATTGATCAACAGAGACATCACACCTTTTATTCCGGAACATGGCGGAGTTGGTGCCAGCGGAGATTTGGTGCAACTGGCGCATCTTGCTTTGGTACTGATCGGAGAAGGTGAAGTGATGTATGAAGGAAAAATGGAATCTACTGCGGATTTATTCCGTCGTTTAAATATTTCTCCTCTGAAAATTTACCTGCGTGAAGGGCTCGCGATTGTGAATGGAACTTCCGCGATGACAGGAATTTCACTTGTCAATCTTATCCGTGCGAAAAAACTCCTGAACTGGTCAATACTTTTTTCAGCGATGACCAATGAAGTAGTCTCTGCATTCGACGATCATTTTTCGAAAGAGTTAAACGCGGTGAAAAAGCACAGCGGTCAGAATCTGGTAGCGCAAAGGATGCGCGAAATTCTGAACGACAGCAAAATGATTCGCAAACGATCAGATCATTTGTACAATGCCGAAAGCATTGAACAGGATATTTTCGAAGACAAGGTGCAGGAATATTATTCATTGCGTTGCATTACACAGGTACTCGGTCCTGTTTTCGACACGCTGGAAAATGCGGAAACTATTGTTCTGGATGAATTGAATTCGGTCAATGACAACCCGGTGATTGATCACAAAAATGAAAATGTGTACCACGGTGGAAATTTTCATGGCGATTATATTTCGCTTGAAATGGATAAACTGAAAATCGCGATTACGAAATTGTCGATGCTGTCGGAGCGCCAGCTCAATTATTTGCTTAATGATAAACTAAACAACAAGTTTCCGCCATTCGTCAACCTTGGAACCCTGGGAATTCATTTCGGGATGCAGGGAATGCAATTCACCGCTACTTCCACCGTCGCGGAAAATCAAACTTTGTCTTTTCCAATGTATGTTCACAGCATACCGAACAATAACGATAACCAGGACATCGTGAGCATGGGCTGCAACTCGGCTTTGATGACAAAAAAAGTATTGGACAATACTTTCCAGGTTCTTTCCATCCAGATTATGACTTTGGTTCAGGCAATTGATTATTTGTCTTGTTCCACTAAATTGTCCTCTGCCACCAAAATTGTATATGAAGAGGTGCGCAAAATTTTCCCTAAATTCGTTGAAGATCAGCCAAAATACAGAGACTTGCTGAAAATCAGTCAGTTCCTCGAAGATTCCCCTTTATCAAACTAAGGTTTTCAGGGAAATTTTGATTATTTTTGCCTTTTTATCGGGGGGGATTTAACAATTCTTACGATTTTACATGAAATGTGCACTGGTAACAGGTGGCTCAAGAGGAATTGGTAAGGCAATTTGCCTGAAAATGTCTTCCATGGGTTATCATGTTTTAATAAATTATAAATCCAATATTTCAGCCGCTGAATCAACTCTTCAGGAGATCAAATCTCAGGGAGGTACAGCGGAACTGATGGCTTTTGATGTTGCCAATAAAATGGAAACCGACAATGTGCTCGGTTCCTGGATTGAAAAAAATCCGGATCATCTGATTGAAGTGCTGGTGAATAACGCAGGCATCAAAAAAGATGTACTCATGATGTGGATGACTGAAGAAGATTGGGCAAGTGTATTGGGTACAAGTCTGAATGGTTTTTTCCATGTCACACGACTTGTACTGAATGGTATGCTGGTGAAAAAATATGGCCGGATTGTAAATGTCGTTTCTCTTTCCGGATTAAAAGGTTTGCCAGGACAAACAAATTATTCCGCCGCAAAAGCAGGAGTGATTGGAGCGACAAAAGCTTTGGCTCAGGAAGTTGGAAGAAGAGGAATAACTGTCAATGCTGTCGCTCCCGGTTTCATCAGGACAGAAATGACAGAAGGAATTAATGAGAAGGATTTGAAAGGAATGATTCCCGTTCACCGTTTCGGAGAACCGGAAGAAGTAGCAGCAGCTGTTGGTTTTCTGGCTTCTCCGGAAGCTTCTTACATTACCGGTGAGGTGCTGTCTATCAATGGAGGATTGTATTCATAGAAATTTCGGAAGTGGAAAAGATAAAATCAGTTCAATTAATTTAAGCGAGTCTCAATACAAACATGAACCGTGTTGTAATCACAGGCCTTGGAATTTATTCCTGCATCGGTAAAAATCTCGATGAGGTTCGTGATTCTTTGTACCAGGGAAAATCAGGAATTATTCTCGACGCGGAACGTAAAACTTTTGGTTATCGTTCAGGACTCACCGGCTTTGTGGAGAAACCTGCATTGAAAGGTTTACTTGATCGCAGAGCACGGATCATGCTCCCGGAACAAGGAGAATACGCATACATTGCTACACTTGAAGCGATGAAAAATGCAGGCATTGATCAGGATTGGATTGATCAGCGTGAAGTAGGAATCATCTATGGAAACGACAGTTCCGCGAAACCTGTCATCGAAGCCACTGATATCATTCGCACAAAAAGAGATACCATGCTGGTTGGTTCCGGTTCTGTGTTTCAGACAATGAACTCAACCGTCACGATGAATTTATCCACGATTTTTAAATTGAAAGGAATAAATTTCACTGTGAGCGCGGCCTGTGCAAGTGGTAGTCATGCGATAGGTTTGGGTTATCATTTTATCAAAACCGGATTGCAGGACGTAATTATTTGCGGAGGAGCCCAGGAGATCAATATTTTTTCAATGGGAAATTTTGATGCACTTTCTGCATTTTCTATTAATGAAACAGATCCCACCAAAGCTTCCCGTCCCTTTGATCGCGACAGAGATGGATTGATTCCAAGCGGAGGGGCCGCCACAGTCATACTCGAAAGTCTTGAATCAGCTTTGAAAAGAGGTGCACCGATACTTGGAGAAATTATCGGCTATGGATTTTCTTCCAATGGTGCCCACATTTCCAACCCTACAGTTGACGGTCCGGTACGGGCATTGAGAATGGCTCTATTGGATGCCGGTATTGATCCGGGCGTAATTGATTATATCAATGCTCACGCTACATCCACTCCCGCCGGTGATGCCAGCGAGGCAGAAGCAATCTTTGAAGTTTTTGGGGAGAATAAAACGCCTGTAAGTTCAACAAAATCAATGACTGGCCATGAATGCTGGATGGCTGGAGCCAGTGAAATCGTATATTCGATGATCATGATGCAAAATAGCTTTATGGCGCCGAATATCAACTTCGAAAACCCGGATGAACATTCCGCAAAATTGAATGTTATAAAAACAACGACCGAAAAGGATATAAATGTATTTTTATCCAATTCCTTTGGCTTTGGAGGGACAAATTCCTCCCTTGTCGTCAGGAAATGGAAACCGTGATGAACATGAAAAACGAAGAGATAATTGAGAAAATCAATGAATTCCTGACAGAGGAATTCGAAGTGGAGCCGGAGAAGATCACTCCGGATGCAGTGCTGAAAGATACTTTAGGACTCGACAGCCTTGATTATATCGACCTTGTGGTAGTGATTGAAAGTAATTTTTCTTTTAAAGTGAAGCCTGAAGATTTCGTTGGTATAGTGACTTTTCAGAATTTCTATGATTATGTCATCTCCAAAGTAAATTCAAAAGAATTGATCTGATGCCTTCCTGGCAGGGGAAATCCAAAGGAACAAAAACCGGTTACCGAATTTTTGTTGCAATTCTCAGAACCTTCGGAGTTTATCCTGCTTATTTTCTCCTTCGGTTTGTTGCACTTTATTATTTTCTTTTTTCTTTTTCATCATCCAAAGTTATCTTTTTGTACTTCCGGAAAATGCTTGCTTTCAGCAGGATTAAATCTTTGGTGAATTTGTACCGGAATTATTATCAGTTCGGACAAAGTCTGATCGACAAAATTGTTCTCATGTCCGGATTGCCCAATAAATTTACATTCAATTTCGACGGGGAAGAGTACCTTCGTGACATGGCGGCGGGTGGAAAAGGAGGCATGCTGATCAGTGCACATATCGGGAATTGGGAAATCGCCGGTTTTCTCCTCAAAAGACTTGATACTAAAATCAACATCGTCATGTTTGATGGCGAGCACAAACAAATTAAAGAGTACCTGGATAAAATTGTTGGCGACAGACATGTCAATATCATTGTGGTGAAAGACGATATTTCGCATATTTATGAAATCAATAATGCGTTGAGTAAAAATGAATTTGTGTGCATGCATGCCGATCGTTTCGTAGAAGGTAACCGAAAGATGAAAAGGACTTTTCTTGGAAAGGAAGCAGAGTTTCCTCTCGGTCCGTTTTTGCTTGCTTCCCGGTTTGATGTGCCGGTGAGTTTTGTTTTTGCTATGAAAGAAAGCAGTTTGCATTATCATTTCTTCGCAAGTGAACCACATCATTTTCCTGTTGCAGATAAAAAGAAAAATCAGGATTTGTTGATGAATGAATTTGTTCGACAACTTGAAATGAAAGTGAAAGCTTATCCGACACAGTGGTTCAATTATTATAATTTCTGGTCTGCCTGATGAATCTCCCGTATACCAACATCATTGATTTGATTCCGCAAAAACATCCTTTCGTGATGATTGATCAGCTCGATTTCTCAGATGATTCAACAACAGTTTGTAGTTTTCGGGTAAAAGAAGATAATATCTTCACAGTAAATCATACATTCCGTGAAGCAGGCATGATAGAAAATATCGCGCAAACCGCTGCCGCTCGTGTGGGATACATTGCCATGCAACAACAACAACCTGTACCGGTAGGATTTATCGGTGCAATCAAGAACCTGGAAATTCTTGATTTGCCACATACCGGTGATGTATTGCGTACAGAAGTAAAAATAATCAATCAGGTTTTTGATGTGACCATCATTTCAGGCGCTGTGTTTTGCAATGAGCGGCAACTCGCACACTGTGAAATGAAAATAGTAATTCAGCCGGAGAAAAAAACAGGCACAGAAAATCTGAATTAAATATTGCATCGTACAGGCAGCTAAGAGAATATTGAAATGGAGAAATCTACAGGAAGAATAATTCATCCGTCAAAAAAAAACGGACTCACTGAGCGGATCGAAATTCATGTTCGGTTCAATGAGGCTGATCCTCTTGGTATCGTCTGGCACGGACATTATATCCGTTACTTCGAAGACGGACGAGAAGCCTTCGGACAAAAATATGGGCTCGGCTATCTCGATATGTATAAAAAAGGATATGTCGTTCCGGTTGTAAGCGTTGAATGTGATTACAAACGGTCCTTGCGATATGGAGATAAAATGATCATTGAAACAACCTATATTCCCTGTGAGGCCGCCAAAATTCAGTTTCGCTACACACTCTACAATGCTTCCACTATGGAAATTGTAGCCACCGGATCCACAACACAGGTATTTCTCGATAAGGACAATTCTTCACTTCAACTTGTTAATCCGGCCTTCTTTGAAGAATGGAAAAGCCAACAATCTTTTCATTGATTTTAATTTCGTTCAACTGAATCTTAATTGAACCCGAAAAAATGCTGAAGCAGGTTTTTGTAGTCGCTGATAATATTTTCTCTCCGTTGGGATATAACACGGATGAAAATTTGGCTGCATTGCAAATGGGTAAAACTGCAGTCCGGCAACATCAGAATTTCAGATCGTCCGGACAAACTGTGGTTGCTTCACTTTTTGAAAATAATGTGGAGGAAAGATTAATTCATGACAATACATTTTCATTGTTTGAAAAAATACTTATAGCATCAATTCAGGATGCACTGCAAAATGCAACCATTCAGAGTGATGATGCCAAAACTATAGTGATTATATCCTCCACCAAAGGAAATATCAGTGCGGTGGAAAACGGAATTAATCGGGAAGCGCTCGCGGAACAAACCTCATTGATAAATTCAGCCACTAAAATTTCTGCATGGTTTCGTAATTCCAATAAACCGGTTGTTGTTTCCAATGCATGCATTTCCGGACTGGCTGCATTGGGTGTTGGAAAACGTCTCATCCAATCCGGCAAATATGATCATGCAATTGTCGCAGGAGCTGATCTCATCACACGGTTTATTCAAAGTGGTTTTGATTCTTTTCAGGCATTAAGCAATGAAGTGTGCAAACCATTTGACAGAAAAAGAAATGGAATCAATCTCGGTGAAGCTGCAGCAACGGTGATCTTGTCAAAACATCCCGGACAGAAAAATATCAGCACTACTATTTCAGGATTGTCTGTAAGCAACGATGCAAATCACATCTCCGGACCATCGAGAACAGGTGAGGAACTGGCACTTGCTATTCAACGGGCGATGCAGGAAGCATCCGTCTCCCCTGAAGATGTTGGATTTCTTTCTGCACATGGAACAGCTACTGTATACAACGATGAGATGGAAGCAAAGGCATTTCGTCTTTCCGGTCTCACTCAAGTTCCAATGAACAGCATGAAAGGTTATTATGGCCATACACTTGGTGCAGCCGGATTGCTTGAAGCAATTGTAACAATCAGATCCATTCTCGGGCATACCGTGTTCCCCAGTTATGGCTTCGAAGAATCAGGCGTTTCGGTTGATTTAAATATTTGTCAAAGTCTTTTACAAACTGAAATTCTTCATGCTGTGAAAACTGCATCCGGATTTGGCGGCTGCAATGCCGCCATGGTTATTTCCAAAAATAAAACCGCCTGAACTATGAATGAAGTTATGGAGTTTTATTCCCATACCGGTGAAACCGCACTGGAAGCAAAAGAGAAAGCTCAAAGAATAGCGTTTGCTCCTGTTGTGTTCCAGGCTTCACGTGTCTTGCGGGATTCCGGAATTCTGTCTGCAGTTGAAGCAAGTGGAGAGGGTGGAATTGAATTGGATGATGTTGTCTCAAAAGTCAGTTTGCCATTGTATGGTGTCCGGGTATTGCTTGAGTCCGGATTGAGTATCGGACTCGTTTTATTTCGGGATGAAAAATATTTTCTTACCAAAACCGGTCATTTTATTTTGAATGATGAACTCACCCGCGTCAATATGGATTTTATTCATGACGTATGTTACCAGGGTTTGTTCTCACTCGATAAAAGTATCCGGAATGAAAAACCGGAAGGACTAAAAGTATTCGGTACTTGGAACACAATTTATCAGGCATTGTCGCAACTTCCTGATCATGTAAAAAAAAGCTGGTTTGCATTCGATCACTTTTATTCTGACAATGCTTTCCCTGAGGCACTGAAAGTTGTCTTTCAAAATCCCCCGGTTCGTTTGCTTGATATCGGCGGGAATACGGGTAAATGGGCAATGGCTTGCGCTGCTTTCAATGCGGACGTGGAAGTGACGATCATGGATCTTCCCGGGCAATTGGAAATGGCAAAAAAGAAAATAGCTGAAAACCAATTACTGGAAAGAGTAAAATTCTTTACGGCAAATATCCTCGATGAAAACCAGGCCTTTCCACAGGGATTTGATGCAATCTGGATGAGCCAGTTTCTGGACTGTTTTTCAGAGAAAGAAATAATTTCTATCTTAATGCGATGCCGGAAAGCCTTGTCTGCTAAGGGAAAGGTATTTATACTGGAACCTTTCTGGGATCGCCAGCGTTTTGAAACCGCTTCGTTTTGTTTGCAACAAACGTCGCTCTATTTCACAGCGATGGCAAATGGAAACAGCCAGATGTACCGGTCGGATACATTTCTGGAATGTGTGCAAAAAGCAGGGTTTATTGTTGAATCACAGGTCGATGACATAGGATTGAGTCATACTTTATTAAAATTAGCATTGCTATAAATTATTCAGTCATGAATGCAGAAAAAATAGACGTGCTTGTTATTGGCGCAGGACCGTCAGGCACCATCGCAGCATCAATTGTGAACAAAGCCGGATTCAAAGTCAGGATTGTTGAGAAGATGAAATTTCCACGTTTTGTAATCGGAGAAAGTTTGCTCCCCCGGTGCATGGAAGCTCTCGACGAAGCCGGTTTCCTGGATGCGGTGAAAGCCAAAGGTTTTCAGGAAAAATTCGGAGCTAAGTTTGTTCGTAACGGAGATGTTTGTGATTTCAGTTTTGAAAGCCAGTTCACCAAAGGATGGAACTGGACCTGGCAGGTACCTCGTGCAGAGTTTGATAAAACTTTAGCCGATACAGTCGAATCCATGGGCGTCCGGATTGATTACGAAACAACAGTTACAGCAATAGAATTTGTGAATGGTGAATCATTCACAACTGTAGTCGATAAAAATGGAAAGGAAGAAAAAATCCATGCCCGTTTTATTATCGATGGAAGTGGCTATGGCCGTGTTATTCCTCGTTTGTTCAACATGGAGAAGCCATCCAGTTTGCCTTCGAGAAAAGCATTGTTCACTCACATGAAAGATACAAATCGTTCCATGGCAGATGAACCAAACCGAATTACAATTGTAGTTCATCAGCCCGGCGTATGGATCTGGGTGATTCCATTTTCGAACGGACTTACTTCTGTGGGCTTTGTGGGTGATCCTTCTTTTTACAGCTCTTTGCAAGGAACTCCTGAACAACAATTGCGCACCCTGATTGAATCTCAGCCGGAAATAAGTAAACGCTTCGCCGGAGAAGAAATGGCATTCGAACCTCGTGTGCTTGAATCCTGGTCAGCTACAACAGATAAATTTTACGGAGAAGGATTTGTGCTTACAGGTAATGTAACTGAGTTTCTTGATCCTGTATTTTCGTCAGGTGTGACACTCGCGAGCGTGTCCAGTCAGCTTGCCGCTCATCTTGTAATCCGCAAACTGAATGGAGAAGAAATTGATTGGGATGCTGAATATATGCGGAAGATGATGAAAGGTGTGAACACCTTCCGGACGTATGTCATGGGTTGGTATGATGGAACTCTCGATAAAATATTCTTTTCCGAAAAACAAGATGTGCAGATAAAAAATCAAATCTGTTCTGTACTCGCCGGATATGTCTGGGACGATACAAATCCATATGTGCAGAATCATGAAAAAGCTTTGCAACGTTTAGTGCGTGTTATAGAATTGGAGAAAACAATAAACATGAATTGATTCTGCTGTGCCTGAGAAAATTGTGATAGAACGATCTGTGTTGCTGGAAAAGAACAAAGCCTTTCTGAATGGAAACCTTTTGTTTGAATTTTCTCAGCCTGACAACAGCGCATTCCTGACTGCTTTGTACAAGCATCTGGAAATAAATTATCCGCGTTTTTACAAAATGGACAACATGTGTAAACTCGGGTTTTTAGCAGCTGAACTGTTGTTACACGATTCATCCGCTTATACCGGATATAAAAAAGAAGACGTTGCCATCATTTTGCAGAACGAAAATTCCTGTCTGGATACAGATCTCCGGTACTATGAAACTGTTGCTGAAATTGCAAGTCCGGCTTTATTCGTTTATACATTACCCAATATTCTAATAGGTGAGTTGTGCATACGATTTGGCTTCAAAGGAGAAAGTATTTTTTTTCTTAATAAAAAAGGGGAAACAGGGGAGATGTTTGATTATATAAATCACCTGTTAGAAAATGATCTGGCACAAACATGTCTTTGCGGCTGGGTGGATTATCTGGATGAGCAGTACAAAGCTGTTTTACTTTGGGTCGGAAAAAACAGGAATGGAGAATTGTTTACGTTGAATACATTAGACAAATTATACAATCAGTGAAATGGAAAAACTCATGCACGATCTGAAAGTTCAGATCATCGCTCAGCTCAATTTGCAGGACCTGACACCGGAAGATATCGGAGACGATCAGGCTCTGTTCGTGGAAGGTCTTGGCCTCGATTCCATCGATGCTTTGGAATTGATTGTATTGTTGCAACAACAATACAAAATCAAACTTTCAAATGCCGAAGAAGGACCCAAAGTTTTTCGCTCCGTTCGTACCATGGCTGAATACATCACTGCTCATCAACCGAAAGCCTAGTGCATGCAAAATCCTGATGTTTTTGTAGCCGGTGTTGGTGTCATTTCCGCTTTGGGAAAAGACAGGGATGAAAATGTATTTGCTCTTCAATCAGGTAGAAGCGGAATTGGGCCAATTTCTCTTTTGAAGACTATGCATAGAAATACTTATCCCGTAGCGGAAGTCAGGTATGCGAATGAAGAGCTCGAAAAATTAACCGGATTTACTTCAGGAATATCCAGGACAGCATTACTCAGTTGCATGGCAGCAACAGAGGCTATGCACCACGCCGGAATTCCTACTCAGCATTCTTTTCGTATCGGATTTGTCTCCGCAAATTCTGTAGGAGGTATGGATAAGTCCGAAGATTTTTACGAAGCTTTTCATGATGATTCTACAAAAGGAAATCTTGAACAGGTGATTCATCATGAATGTGGAAGTGTGACAGAACTCGTTGCAGATAAACTTGGCATTCGGCATTTTGTTAGTACAATCAGTACGGCTTGTTCTTCCTCTGCTAATGCAATTTTTCATGCAGCACGTTTAATCAAAAACAATATTCTTGATATCGTGATTGCAGGCGGTACGGATTCACTCACCCGATTTACCCTGAATGGTTTCAGCACCCTGATGATTCTGGATACATCTCCTTGTAAACCATTGGACGAAAATCGCAAAGGATTAAATTTGGGGGAAGGGGCAGGATATCTTGTCCTGGTTTCAGAAAATGCGCTGAAACAACTGAAGGCAACTCCACTTTGTAAATTGTCCGGATACCACAACGCGAATGACGCGCATCATCAAACAGCTTCTTCTCCCGAAGGCATCGGTTCTTTTCTCGCGATGCAGGGAGCATTGAACAAAAGCGGAATCCAGCCACGTGACATCGGATATATCAATTTGCATGGAACCGGCACTCAAAACAATGATCAATCTGAAGGAACAGCTATCCGTCGGGTGTTCGGTGACTCATTACCGAAATTAAGTTCTACCAAAACATTTACCGGACATACTCTTGGTGCAAGCGGCGGCATTGAAGCAGTGTATTCAGTATTGTCACTGAAACACGGATATATTTATCCAAATCTAAGATTTGAAACTCCGATGAAGGAAATTGCCTTACTGCCTGAAACGGAGTTTTCCATTGATCCTTCCATTAAACATGTATTGTCCAATTCCTTCGGTTTCGGAGGTAATTGTACGTCATTGATATTTTCTGCCTGCTGATGCGTACTGATTTGTATATACTTTCATCCGCGGCTGTTTCTCCACAGGAATCATTTGAACTGAAGGATAGATATGAAAACATTCGCGAATATCAGGGTACAAAACTCACGTGTATTGAACCTGACTATAAAAATATTCTCGATCCGAAGTTAATCCGGAGAATGAGCAGGGTCATTCGTATGGGAGCGGCTACTGCTTTGCAATGTATGAAGTCTGCGAACAGACTTGAGGTCGATGGAATCATTACAGGAACTGCGTATGGTTGTCTCGAAGATACGATCACATTCTTGAATCGTATGGTCGGGAATAAGGAGGAGATGCTTACTCCAACAGCATTCATTCAGTCTACACACAATACCGTCGCTGCACAAATTGCATTGCTTCTTAAATGCAATGCGTATAACAATACATTTGTGCAGAAATCTTTTTCGTTCGAGGCAGCATTGACGGATGCCGTCTTATTGTCGCGGGAAATGGAAAATTGTGTCATTCTTACCGGCGCTGTGGATGAGTTAACCGAAACCAGTCATGCGATTATTTCGCGTTTCAATAAATACAGAGAAAATGTTGTTTCATCCAAAATGTGTGAATCTCCGGCAGCTGGAACCATGGCCGGCGAAGGCGCTGCATTTTTTCTGTTGAGTAATCAAAATCATTCGGGAGCAATTGCCAGACTTGACGGAATGAGTATGCTTTATGATCCCGGCAAAATTGAAGACAGGAAATACTGGTTGAATACTTTCCTGGATGAAAATGATAGCAGGAGGGAAGACATTGGCTTAATTTTAGTTGGAAGAAATGGTGATAGTTCTCACGATCAGCTGTATCCCGAATTGGAATCTGTATTCTCTCCTCTCGCAAATTGTTTTACCTACAAAAATTTCTGCGGAGAATATCCGACATCAACTTCCTTCGCTATGTGGATGGCAACAGAAACCATTCGCACAGGCACATTGCCATTGTACAATCAACCTTTTAATCTCCAGGATGAGAAGAAAAAAATACTGTTGCTCTCTTCAGATATACACGGACATAATTCTGCATTCCTTCTATCCTCATGCTGAATTTTAGAATTGCCAACCTGATTCTTCTTTTTGTTCTCATGCTGATGGGTGTGCTATATAACCATTCCCCATTTTCACGTGCATATTTTCTTCTGCCTTTTTCAGGCTGGTCAATACTCGTATTTTATGGTTGTTATTTTATTCATTCCGGATTTTTCATCAGGATAAAATGCAAAGAGGAAACGCGGGAAAAACTGATGGCGCTTACTTTTGATGATGGTCCGGACGAAAGGAATACTTCCATGATACTCGATATCCTGAAAAAAACGGAATCAACTGCAACATTCTTTTGTATCGGACACAATATTCCCGGGAACGAATCCGTCTTGAAAAGAATACACATGGAAGGACATACAATAGGAAATCATAGTTATTCACATGCATTCCTGTTTGATCTGTTTTCTAAAAGGAAAATGCAGAAGGATCTTGAACAGATGGATAATTTGGTTGTTCAGATTCTTGGCAAACGGCCTAAATTATTTCGCCCGCCATATGGTGTAACAAACCCGGCAGTACGCGATGTTATCCTCCGGGGGAATTATTTTCCGGTTGGTTGGAGTGTACGTTCAATGGATACTGTGGCAAAAGAGAAAAGTAAATTCCTGGACAAAATATTCCGTTCCTTTGAACCCGGAGCAGTCCTGCTTTTTCATGATACATCTTCCATAACTTTACAAAGTCTGGAAGAAGTTATTTTAGCCGGACAACAAAAGGGATTCAGGTTCGTTTCTGTGGATCGTTTATTTCAAATTGAAGCATATGCGTAAGTTCTTTCTCATAGTTATTTTCGCGCTGATTTCAGAATTAGCACTAAGTCAGATCCCTGGCTATAGTGAAATTGGTAATCTGGAGGTGTTTAAAAAAAAGTTTACTGAAGCTGCAAATAAAACTTCTTCGATAAAAAGTGATTTTACACAGGAGAAGAATATGAGTATGCTCTCTGAAAAACTGGTTTCCAAAGGAAAATTCGAGTATAAAAAAGAAGATAAGGTGAGAATGGAATATTTATCCCCATTCAAGTACCTGATGATCATCAATGGCTCGAAAGTCTATATACGGGACGGGCAGAAAGAGAATACACTTAGCACGAGCAGCAATAAAATATTCAAACAAGTATCCGGAATTATGCTCGATTGTGTAAGCGGCTCTATGCTTACCAATCCGGATTTTAAAATTAAAATATTTGAGAACAAAACAGATTACCTGATCGAAATGATACCGGTGTCGAAAGGCATCAAAGACTTCTTTAGTAAAATTCATGTCATTGCCGACAAATCCGATTATGGTGTTAACCGTGTTGAACTGATAGAGTTATCCGGCGATGTTACTGTGATGCATTTCACCAACAAACAACTGAATACGAATGTTCCGGATACGGATTTTTATTTACATTAATCTGTTGCTGATTTTCGTTGGATGCAAATCGGAATTCGCCTCATTGAAAAAGGTGGAGGCGGTCTCTTGTCCGGTTGAAAAATTCAAACCTGTTGTTCCATTCGCGATATATCAGGCAAGTGTAGATGTGTTGAATAAACACCTTAGCGGTTTGTTAGTCATCAAAACAATGGATGACAACAGTGTGCATACTTTATTCCAAAGTGAAATGGGACTGACTTATTTCGATTTTGTCTGGTCCAACGATAATCATTTTGAAGTTATCAATGTAATCAAACAGATGAACAAGAAGGCTGTGATTAATACCCTGCGGAAGGATTTTGAATTGATGCTGATGAAAAATATGGATTTGAGTAATGTTGAAACGTTATCTGATTCAACCGGATTATTCAACAAAATACTCAAGGGGGATGAGATTATCTATATAGTTACTGATTCCGATTGTGTACAATTAAAAAAAATAATGAGTGCAACTTCGCGTAAATCAAAAGTGACTTTAACAATGAATACTCCGTCTAATGTTCCGGATTCAGTAAACATTCATCATGAAAAATTTAAATTTATCATTTCATTAAAAAAAATTGAGCAGTAATGTTGTCTCCATCTTTTTATTCGCATCATTCAAGTGTCGTCGCCGGTGAAAAATTGACTACTACACTTGTCTTGCAATCTCAACATGAAATATTTAAGGGACACTTTCCCGGTATGCCGGTTGTTCCGGGAGTATGCATGATGGAGATGGTAAAGGAGCTGATGGAAGAAGTAATCGGAAAACATACACGATTGAAAAAATCTACCAATCTTAAATTTTTACATATTCTGGATCCTGGAACAAATCCTGAAATTCAGGCAGAGTTAAAAATTATTGAATCTCCCCCGGAAGTATCAGTATCAGCTAAACTCTTCTATTCTGATATCACCTTTTTTAAAATGGATGCAAAATTTATCGTTGAATAGCACTTTTGAAAATAATTTGAAGCCTTTATCGCAAGCGTTTTCATATCTGAATGAAGTTGATTCATTCGGAATGAAAATTTCAGGAAAATAATATTTCCTTTGAAAAACTGAGCATCGGCGCCGGATCCTGATTTCACCGTCATTCATACTTTTTTCAAACTACTATTCAATCACTGTTTTTTTTTCATGTTAATAGAAAAAGTGATTTGATTATATCTTAAGAAATCTTCACCTGTTTTTAAATAGTTTTTAAATGTTGAATGCCAAATATTTTAGCATTTTTATGATAGTCTAAGTATCAATTTTATGTCATTTGTTGCTTTGGTTTTTAAGGGTCTTAGTTAAAATTCATGTAATTGTTTGATGCTACCGTTAAACTTTTAGTTAAAAATTAACAAAGAACATACAGAGATAATTAGTTTTTAAATTCTGAATGACTACGAAGATTTAAAAGTCCGATAGGCTCATTGATAGTCGGATTGATAAAAATGTATTTTTCAATTATTTAATTCAGTATAATTTGTTCTTTCATCCATCGTGGAATTGAATTTAACAAATATTCTTCATTTAACACTCGACTGTTATATAGTGTTAATGGAAAAATTCATTTGCTGTTTCGTGAAGAAAGGAATCGCAAATTTGGAGGGTAATGTCCTGCCTTAACATGATTTCAGCTGGACGGGTAAGTCACAATCATTATACACAAGAGTAATGAGTAAAGTGTTTTTCAATTTTGATTTTGGTTACTGGCGTTTCCTGAAAATAGATGTCCTGTAAACATGATTGTATTGATCCTTCACAGTGACTTACCCGACCAGGTGAATAAAATGTAAAATAAACTGTCAAACCAAACTAAACCATTATGAAAAGAATCTTTACCTGGCTGATTTTATTCTGCCTGATTTCATCGGGATCCGTATGGGCTCAATCCCGAACCATCACCGGGAAAATTACTTCCAAGGAAGATGGTCAAACCATTCCCGGAGTTTCCGTGGTGGTGAAAGGAACCCTCATTGGAACAGTAACGGATATCAATGGTGCTTACACCATTGAAGTTCCGGCATCTGCCAAGATGCTCACTTTTTCTTCTCTCGGAATGAAAACAAAAGAAGTTGCAGTTCCAACCGGTTCTACCCTTGATCTGGTTATGGAATCTGACGTTTTGAAATTGGATGAAGTAGTAGTGACTGCAAATGCTATTCAGCGGGAGAAAAGAAGTTTAGGTTATGCAGTTACTTCTGTTGGTAATGAAGACCTCACCAAAGGAAGAGACCGGAGCGTACTCAATTCTCTCCAGGGAAAAGTTGCAGGTGTTCAAATCTCCAATGGTTCAGGAAGTGTTGGAAGTTCTACTCGGGTTGTTATCCGCGGTGGTACTTCGTTCCTTGGGAATAACCAGCCGCTCTATGTTGTAGATGGTATTCCTATCGATAATGCTTCCTACGAAACCGGCGATAACCTGAATCGTCAGGTTGATGCAGGTTCTCGTGCGAATGACATCAATCCGGAAGACATCGAATCAGTTACAGTGTTGAAAGGACCCGCAGCAGCTGCACTGTACGGATCACGGGCTTCTAACGGTGCGGTGATGATCACCACGAAGACCGGTAAGAACATGAAAAAAGGTTCAGGCAAAAATATGGAGATGGCTTTCACCAGTGGTATTTCATTTGAGTCTCCACTCAAATTACCTGAATTCCAAAATACATATGGACAAGGTTTGTTCAAACAGCCGGACCTGCGCGAGAATACAAGTTGGGGAGCTCCTTTAAACGGTGAAGTATTGCCATGGGGAAATACTGTGAATGGTGTTCAGTTAACAAAACCTTATTCAGCTCAGAAAGACAACGTAAAAGATTTCTTTGATCTCGGAAGAACCTATACCAATGATTTATCATTGTCAGGTGGTGGTGAGAAGACAACATATTATATGTCTATCGGAAATAATAAACAATATGGGATCATGCCCGGAACTCAATACAACAGAACTTCATTCAAAGTTTCCGGTACTACTCAACTGTCAAACAAGTTCAACAGCACTGCTTCTGTATACTATATTAAATCAAAAGGAGATTTATCAATTCAGGGACAGCAAACAGGCTTATCAGCATGGGAAGATATCATTCAAACTCCACGTGATATCAATTTACAGGACCTGAAAGATTATAACAATCCATACAATAACCTCGATAATTTCTATAGTCCGTATACAACCAATCCTTATTTCGCCTTGCATGAAAATTCATACAAGAACAACGTAGATCACGTGATTGGGAATATCATGGTAGGGTATAAGGCTACCGATTGGCTGGATGTAAGTTATCGCATCGGAACTGATTTTTATGATGATAACCGCGAGGAAATCAACGCCGTTATCGCTTTCACTCCTGGTTCTCCGAGCGATGTGCAGGGAGCTGCCACTTACCCCGGAAGATATGAGGTGACAAACTTCACCAGCCGTGAAATCAATTCTGATCTCATGCTCACTGCAAAAAGAAAACTTACTGATAAACTCTACATGAATGTTTTGTTGGGACAGAATGTGCGTGAGAAACGTACCACCGGTTTAATCGCTACTGCCAATGCGCTTGTAGTTCCAAATTTCTATAACCTTGCGAATGCACAAGGAGCACCAACTGTTGGTAATACTCTCATTCTCGACAGACTGTATGGATTCTACGGTAGTCTGGATTTCTCCTATGATAATTATCTTTTCCTCGGTATTACCGGCAGAAATGATAAGTCCTCTACTTTGCCCATCGCGAACAATTCATTTTTCTATCCAAGTGTAAACGCTTCTTTCGTTTTCACGGATGCGTTTAAAATCAGCAGCAATACGTTCAACTTCGGAAAAATAATGGCAAGCTATGCCAAAGTAGGTAAAGCTGCTGCACCTTATGTTCTGGAGAATACTTATCAGGCTCCTGATATCACAGATGGTCATGCGAATTCATTGCTCAATTTTCCTGTGAATGGTGTTGCCGGTTACACATTGGGTGATGTTGTTTCCAATCCGGATTTGAAACCGGAATTTACCAAAGCATTTGAGGTTGGTGTTGATCTCGCATTCTTCAATGACCGGATCGGTATCACCGCCGATTATTACAACAACGTGAGTGACGGTCAGATCTTCACTGCGCCATTCCCGGCTTCTTCCGGCTATCTCGGAAAAGTAATTAACGCGGGTATTTTTGAAAACAAAGGTCTGGAAGCTTTATTGCGACTGACTCCTGTTGATACCAAGAAAGGTTTGCGGTGGGATATCTCCTTCACCTATACAAAAAACACAAGCCTTGTAAAAGAGATCTATCCGGGATTGGATCAGATTTCGTTGAATGTTGGTCAGGCTCCTTTCAGTGCGAATCCGGGTAACTCATTCACAGGTGGTGCCATCGTTCTTCAAAAAGGTGAACCTTATGGTTCATTGCTCATGACCAGTTTTGAACGTGATCCGAATGGAAACATTGTTGTAGATCCGAACACTGGTTATCCAATCATTGCAACAGATGATCAGATTCGTGGAAGTATTCAGCCCGATTACATCGCAGGAATGACAAACAAACTGGATTACAAAAATTTCTCTTTGGGATTCACATTTGATGTGCGTAAAGGTGGAATGATGTATTCTCGTACAAAGAGTACAATGATCTTTGCCGGTACAGATCCTATCACTACCTATGGTGATCGCGAACCATTCGTGATCCCGGGAAGTGTTGTTCAGAATGCGGATGGTTCTTACAGTGCTAACACCACTCCGGTTCAGGATGTTCTTACATACTGGGCTAACTTTGTGAGTTCAACCGGTGGTGAATGTCTGATCGATGCATCATATATCAAATTACGTGAATTTAGCTTGTCTTATTCTGTTCCTTCTAAACTGATCAGCAAATCACCTTTCAGCTCAATCGTTGTAAGTGTGAGTGGAAGAAATCTTTGGATTAAAACAGATAAAGACAATCACTACATAGATCCGGAAGCCAGCTCTTTTGGTAATGGCAACGCTCAGGGATTCGAATATGGTTCCCTTCCTTCAGTAAAAAGTATTGGCGCTAATGTTCGTTTAACATTCTAAATCTTAACCAGAAATGAAATTATCAATCATAAAATCAATTGTTCTCGGATCATGCCTGATGGCATTTGTCTCCTGTGAGAAGAATTATCTCGATGTGAACAAAGATCCCAATCATCCGCATGTGCTTGTTCCTAAACAAATCTTGCCGGCTGCAATAGGTCATACCGCGTATGTGATGGGAAATGAGTACCAGGTTATCGGTGGTTATTGGGCTCAGTACTGGACTCAGGGTCCAACAGGAAATCAATACAATGTGTATGATCAATATCTGATTTCAAATACAACATTGGATCGGCCATGGTCTGATTTGTACTCCTCACCACTTACTGATTTTCAGGACATCATTCGTTTGAGCAGTGGTACGAACAGCAAGTATGAAGGAATATCCTGCATCATGCAGGCCTATATTTACCAGGTGCTTACGGATTTACATGGTAGTGTTCCGTTCTCGGAAGCATTGAAAGCAGAGTCTGGTGTGTATGCTCCGCATTACGATTCACAGCAAAGTATTTACGATGGACTGATTCCTCTTCTCGACAGAGGTATTGCCGCCATCAATTCGTATGCCGGTGATGACATCTATCCACAGGAAGATGACTTCATATACGGAGGTGATATGGATTTGTGGATTCGTTTTGCGAACACATTAAAGCTTCGCATTTACATGCGCCAGTCTGAGATTCGTCCGAATGTGGCGCAAGCCGGCATTCAGGCTATGGTGGCCAATGGAGATCAGTTTATCAGCGACGGGGAAGATGCTGCCATGTTGTTCTACGATGCAAACTTTAATCAGAATCCTCTTTACATGCAGATTGTTTCACTGGGATCATTTAATATTCTCGCCAGCAATACTGCATTGAACTTCCTGAGAAATAACAATGATCCCCGCGTGGATGTGTTTTACCGTCATGCAACTTCCGGTGACAGTGCCGGAACTCACAATGGTATCAATCAGGGTGAAGGAAAATTACCAGGATATGGAGGACAAGATGTCGTTTCAGGCTGGTTCTCAAAACCAAGCTTTACTGTCGCCGGCCCTGAATCACCGGTTATCTTCCTGAGCGCGGCGGAAAGTTATTTCCTCCAGTCAGAAGCTGTCATCCGCGGCTGGATGCCGGGAGACGCGAAAGCTCTGTATGAAAGTGGTGTTACCGCTTCCTTTACTTATTGGGGATTGGATCCGGCCGAAGCTGCTACATACATCGCTCAGCCTGCAATAGCTTTCCCTGATGCCGGCACACAAGCCGACAAAATCAAATCTGTGATAACACAAAAGTGGATTTCCATGTGCGGATCTGAGTGTGCTGAAGCGTGGAATGAGTGGAGAAGAACAGGCTATCCGGATTTCTTTGTGGTATCCGCAACTTCTCAAATCGGAAACAACTTCCCAAGCATCATTTTCTATCCGAATTCAGAACAAACCCTCAACCCGAATACACCTCCACAACATGTCATTACCGACAAAGTGTGGTGGGATGTGAATTGATCCTTGTTTGTTTTCATTGTGTGATAATCCCGTATCCTGAACCAAAAACAGGATACGGGATTTTTAATTGAATACTATCCATTCTTTTATACAGATAAATCAATTCTCCTTATTAAGAGAGGGATCGTTGATAAATAACAAAGATTAACTGTCAGAACATTCAAAGTATTGTAAGGCTTTTCTTAATTTTATAGTTGTGATGGTAATTTGTAACGAAAAGAAATCCTGTGATCCAATTGTATGAAATAAAATATTAACGGATGTTAAAAGATTTCTAAGGGTCTCTCCGTTACTGTTATCGGAATTACAAATAAATCCACCCCAAACTTTAGATTACTTCTCTCCTTTGTATGATAAAATATATCCTGGCCTCTTTGCTGTTATGGTCTTTTCTTGCCTTTGGAAATGATACAACTAAGGTGAGTGTCGCAAGCAGAATTACAGAAGCTCCTAAAATTGATGGAGTTTTGAATGAACCATGCTGGGCAAATATCTCCGCTGTCTCTGATTTTATTATGAACCGGCCACTGGAAGGAGGAACTCCTACTCAAAAAACAGAAGTAAAAATCGCATACGACAACAAAGCAATTTATGTTGCTGCAATGCTTTTTGATACGCATCCCGATAGTATCCTGCACGAACTTGGCAATCGAGATGACGGATTGAATGCAGACTTCTTCCGTTTTGTGATCGATCCGTATAACCTCAGACAGGACGCATTCGATTTCGGAGTCTATGCTTCCGGCGTACAAGCGGATTCAAAATTTACTGACCCGACTTTTAATGCAGTGTGGGAGAGCGCCGTGAAAATACAATCACAAGGTTGGAGTGTAGAAATGAAAATTCCATATTCCGCTATTCGTTTTCCTAAAAAACCAATTCAGGAATGGGCCTTTCAGACAACGAGGAGTATTAAAAGAAACCAGGAGTTTGATCAATGGTCGCTTACTCCATCCACAGCCGCAAATTCCCAGGTATATTGGGGAGTCATCAGGGGAATTCAGGATATACAGTCTCCGCCACGTTTGTCCATCACTCCTTATGCATCAGGATATTTTGAGCGTTCACCGGATTATGCTTCGGAAACAGAGTACCATTACTCAAATTCTGTTTCCTACAATATCGGTGCTGACCTGAAATACGGTATCGATGATCGTTTTACATTAGACATGACTCTGCTTCCTGATTTTGGACAAACACAGTCTGACAACAAAGTAAAAAATCTGAGTTACAGGGAAATTAATTACAATGAAAACAGATCTTTTTTCAAAGAAGGAACTGAATTGTTTTCAAAGAACAGTCTGTTCTATTCCCGTCGTATCGGTAAAACTCCCACCTTCTTTTACAGTGTTATGGATTCATTGAAAGAAGGAGAGACAATCGAAGACAATCCTTCTCAGGTAAAATTGATCAACTCATTTAAAATTTCCGGAAGAAGTAATTCAGGTCTTGGTTTTGGTTTATTTAATGCCTTGACCAATTCTATGTATGCTGAATTACAGGCAGCGGATGGCAGCAAAAGAAGAGTGCTTACAGAACCACTGACTAATTACAATGTATTAGTGTTGGATCAGCAGATCAACGACTATTCTAATTTTTATTTTATCAATACAAATGTTACCCGGGATAAAAAATATAACGATGCCAATGTATCCGGGACCGGTTTCACCTTCGCAGATAAAAATAACCGATATGCTGTCGATGGAAGTTTTGCTCTGAGCCAGCAGTTGGAAAAAAGTACCAATGATCCCAATTTATTTACGGATTTATTCGGACATAAATACTTCTTCGGTGTAAGAAAAATCAGTGGGAAATTTCAGTATGGAGTCAGCCGCACGTTCACCGGTGATACATACAATCAGTTGGATCTTGGCTACTACACTTTACCGAATTACCAGAATACCCGGGGATATTTCACATTTCTGTGGTTCAAGCCATGGAAAAAATGGCTGGAGGGAAATTTCAATTTCACTGTTGATTATTCTCAGAATCCACAGAATGGAAAACAAACTTTGTTTCAACTCGGCATAGATGCCTATGGAAACAGAATAGGTTACAATTCTTATTACTTCGGTGGAGGTTATACACCAACCTCCGGATATGATTACAATGAACCCCGTGTGCCCGGCAGATTCAACAAGACCATCAAAATCTGGTATGCATATGTCGGGTTCAGCACAGATTACCGCAAGAAACTTGCTGTCGATTTTAATTTTAATCCGAGTAACTTCATTGGGAAATTTGTTGGTGAGGGATGTGGAATTTCCGCGACAATACGATACAGATTCAGTGACAAATTTACTTTGAAACTGATCAACAGCTACAATTACGATCCATATAATCTCGGTGTAGCGGATTACTCAAATCCGGATTCTATCATTTATGGTTTGCGCATCATGAATACGTATGAAAATGTGTTGTCAGGAAAATACATCTTTAAAAATGACATGGCTCTCACATTAAATGCACGTCATTACTGGACAACAGGAAGATATCGCAAATATGTTTATCTCACCCCGGAAGGCGACTTTTTAGATAGCCCTGACTATTCACTAAACAATGATTTTAATTACAATGTGTTCAATGTCGATTTCGTATACAGCTGGCAATTTGCTCCGGGAAGTAATCTTTCAATAGTATACAAAAATGCAATTGAAACACAAACCGATCAGGTAACCTCCGGTTTGTTTGATGATTTTAAAAAGACAATACGTGAACCTCAGTCGAATAGTATCTCTATTAAAATTCTGTATTATCTCGATTATCTTTCTATCAGAAGAAAAAAATAATTTTCTTTCTCTTTCTGTTAATCCATATTCTTATAACCAGAAACGCCGGCATTTCTGCCGGCGTTCATGTGTTTCATGCTAAGAGAAAAGATTGAATGAGTAGGGGCGTTTTTTTTCAGGAGGTGCCGGGGCCTTTGGATTTGATGATTCAAAGAAACATCAGAAATGATCTGATTGCCAATCATAATTTACAAACGGAAGTTATTCAGGATAAGTGGTCCGGAAATGCGGACTGGTGGCGGATTTTCAAGGGTCTGAAAATAAAAGCAACACGGTACTTCTATATCTACTGATGCATTTTGAATCGCTATTCACAGCTGTTCATATTTTTTACTTTTTATTTTGAAATTGAATGAGTTCATTGTGCTAAATATAAAGCAATATGACTGAAGCAATTCATTGGGATCACATCGCAAAGACATACGAAGATGAAATTTTTGATGTTTTTAAATCCAACAAAAAAGGTAAGCTACAAAGCATTGTCCGGAAATATGCCGGCAAAGGAAAATTCGCGGTTGATTTCGGATGCGGAACAGGAAAAGCACTTCCCATGCTTTCGCCTCAGTTTTATAAAATCCTTGCCGTAGACATTTCACAGAAATGTATCGATATAGCTAAAACTGCTGGTTATCCTAATGTCGAATTTGATCGTGTTGATCTTGCTGCAAAGAAAAATTCAATTCCTCAGGCTGATTTTGCATTTTGTTGCAACGTAGCCATCGGTGACGATAACAAACGAAATTTTTCAATCCTTTCGAACGTACTAAAGTCCCTAAAAAAAGGAGGTACTGCTGTCATCGTAGTTCCTTCACTCGAATCAGCTTCTTTCTCTTCCTGGCAAATGATTAAAGTTTATGAGAAAGAAGGAGTTCAGTTGAATAAAATACCAGAAGAAGAATTTGATCACCTTACTCCTGACCATCAGCAACTGATTTCAAAAGGTATTCTGCACATCGATGGACATCCGACCAAACATTATTTATTTGCAGAGTTGTTTTCATTTTTCAACGCGGGAAATTTCGAAGTGCAAAACATCGACCGACTTGAATACAGCTGGGATACAGAAATCGTCGCGGCACCAAAATGGCTTCGTGATCCTTACCCGTGGGATTGGGTTATTGAAGTGAAACGAATCAGGTAAGTTTTATCAATTACAACTTGATAAATCGCTCCGTTTTGCCGGAACCATTGTCCAACAGATAAATTCCTGAGCTAAGATCGTTGAGCTCTACAGAATTATGTGTGCCATTCAATACCACACGTTGAATTTCTTTTCCGCAAATGTCTTTGATGGAATAAACTTTTTCTGAAGCCGCTATTGTTGTTTCAATATGCAGCTCATTCAGAACAGGATTTGGATATATTCTGAATACTGCACCCATCTTGTCGTCTGGCAATCCTGCAGTCATACTACGCATATCAAAATACAAGGATGAAACTGATGCATCTTCTTCAAAGAATGTCACAGCTACATCCGATAAAATCTGGCATATCGATGGATACGTGTCGTCATCTGTACATGCAGGTGAAAAATCATGAAAGATTTCAGTGGTAGAAAAATTTGAAGGGTCAGAGGAAGAAGCAAATGTATAATTCATCTGTCCGGGTCCAAATCCGACTTCTGAATACCATACCAATCCAATTCCACTATCACCCGGTAATTTGACCTGTGTATAATCAAAACATCCTGCAAATGTGGTCGCGTTGCCAGTGAATACCGTTTCAGTGCTAAAATTGTTTCCACCGTCTGTACTGATCATATATCTTATTTCCTGTAGAGTATCACTCACAGAGTAAAAGAGCCATGCAGTCATGTTTGTAAGAACCACCCCAAACTGCGGACGATTTACCCCTGAATTCAGGATATGGGAAAAGCTATGAGAAATAATCTGACCAGGACTTGTCTCTTCCCACACAGAGGAAACTATTTCAGAGGTACTGAGAGATGATAATACCGGACCATAATAGGAAAGAAGTAAACGGGTTCCGTCCATCGTCGCTCTGGGTGATGCGGCACTTACACTCACGGTTCCATGAATTCCTGTCCAGGTTGTTCCGCCATCCAATGTAGTTCTGTAAAACAAATAATCAGTTCCGGCTTCATCCACAAAAACATATAACACATTTGCGTTTGGCGAAGCAACAACATCAAAATCTGCCACTGTATGAAAGGTATAACTATGACGCGTGTGTGATTGTAAATTGTAAAAATATAAATTGCCACCTGTCAGGTAAGCGCAGTACACGGAATCTGTCCCTGTAACCAGCATTTTAGATTTGGCTACAAGTTGTCCATTACTCAGATTGGTAACAAGGTTCCAGCTTGCGCCGAAATCAGTCGACATCATAATATCAATTCCTCTTTGTCCTGTGGTGCCTGAAGGAACGCTGCAATAAAGGATTCCTGCTGAAGTCGCGATAACAGAACTTCTGCCAACGGGCTCAGTGTGGACAAACTGATCAGTACCCCAGCTGAATGCGCAAATGCAACTGAAGGCAAAGAAAACGGATAGAAGAATTTTTTTCATTGGATCTGATCTTATCTAAAATCAATAGCTCAAGATACACATTACGCTCGAAATTTTACAGAGCAGGCTTAACTCAGTTTTTCCGGTTGGAAATATATCTATACTTCAAACCGGAAAAAAACATCTATTTTTACCCAATGCTGGAAATAGGAAAATACAACAGATTACGAGTGAAAAGTTCGGCCACTGTCGGTCTTTACCTGACAAATGGAGAAGAAGATGTGTTGCTTCCTACGAAGTACATCCCGGAAAACACATCCGTTGGTGATCTCCTGGATGTGTTTGTATATCTTGACAATGAAAACCGTCCGGTTGCTACTACTCTGAAGCCCTATGCTTGTGTGGGTGATTTCGCGTTTCTGTCTGTAAAGCAAGTAAATGAACATGGAGCTTTTTTGGATTGGGGTATCGCCAAGGATGTATTTGTTCCTTACGCAGAACAGAGAGTAGAAATGGAAACCGGAGAACGCTACCTCGTTTATTTGTTGATTGATGAATTTTCCGGAAGAATTGCTGCAACCGCAAAATGGAGTAAATACCTTCATGATGCATCGAATCTGCAGGAAGGACAGGAAGTTCAATTGTTGATTGCAGAAAAAACTCCATTGGGATTTAAAGCAATTATCAATAACGAATGCGAAGGACTTCTCTACGAAAATGAGATTTTCACTCCGATTCAATCAGGTGATAAAATCAAAGGCTTTGTACGACTGGTTCGGGAGGATGGCAAAGTAGATTTGCGTTTACAACAGGAAGGAGTAGAGGCAATGAATGATGCGAAATCACAAGTGCTTAGTTATTTGAGGCAAAACGGCGGTGTATTGGCGCTTGGCGACAAAAGCAGTCCTGAAGAAATCTACAGACAATTGCAAATGAGTAAGAAGAATTTCAAAAAAGCAATCGGCGGACTGTACAAAGACCAGCTTATCAGTTTATCCGATCATGAAATTCGCTTGCTTGAATTGACTGAAGAGTGATTTGCTTTTCCTGAATTTAGCAATGTCCAATTGTTTTTTTTTTGTTATTGAACAGGTGATGCTGTGGAGGAAGGATTCAATTCGAAAAATTTGATGTTAAATTCCTTATCGCCGAATTCCTTTATCTGCTTAAATTCCGGATGTCTCGCTAAATCTTCAAGTTTCATATTGCAGGACTGAACAGTGAACCCTGAGTCCCAGACATAATATATGGTTTTGTCTTTGGGTAAATTCCAGTCACTGGGAAAACTAAAACACTCTTTGTTTTCCTCTGAAAATGGATCATAATCGCAATAAAAAACAATACTTACATGCGCATAATAAATGATACTGTTTGGTTTTCTGTATTGTTTGAACCACTCAGAAGCTTTTCTTTCTACAGCTTCTGAACCAAAAGTCTTTAGCGGATAAGAATAATTTTTAAAGGTTGCAGAAATAATGAAGTAACCGATGACCAGCCATACAGCGCCTTGCAAATATCTGTTTTTTGAGAAATTGTAGAGGTAATGAATAGTATGCATACACAATATAGTAGTCAGGGGAATAATACCGGCCATGACTCTCTCCAGTCCTGCTGAAGCAAATTTCCCCATTGCCCAGGCGTACACGTGAAAAAAGAAAAAGCAGAAGGCAGGGATGAATACCAGAAAGAATATTTTCAAATGTTTTTTTTCAGTGTTTGCCCTGTAAACTTCCTTGTTTTTGAAGATTGCAAAAATTAATAATGCAATTCCGGAAAGCATTAGAATCAGATGTGGTAAGCCAAAAATATAGTCATAGCGTTTGAAAAAATAATTCCAGGGTCCATGACCGTAAACACTTGCTGCTTTGTATGGGTTTTCCGTAAAAAACCATAAAAAATCTTTGCCTGCGAGTTTCCCGATAAGCGAATAAATGATAAATGAAAAGCCTAATAAAGGAATGTATTTCCATTTACTAGTGATCAGTAAATAAAAAGCGAATAGTAGAATAATGAAAATTCCTTCTGTCCTTGAATACATCAACATGGATCCGATAATCGTTGCGGCAATATATTTTTCTTTGAATAGGAGGTAAGATGTACTGATAAGCAGCAAACTGAAAAGTGGTTCGGTTAAACCTGTTTGTAATACCAAAAAATAAACGGGACCAAAAAGAACAAGCAGGATGGCAAACCAGGATGGAGTATAATTTAATAACCGGCAATATTTGTAAGTAACATAAGCACTACCCAGCCCGCAAAGGATATTGAATATATTCAATCCGTAGAATCCGAATTGAGAGAAACAAGTACTGAATAGAATGAATACAGGTTTTCCCCAATGATGAAGAAAATATTTTGGATAAGTCGGTGCGTACCTGGAGAAATAATAATGCCAGGGATTGTCACCTCCTCCTTCCCATATTTCATTGTAGTATGCAATCCATGAAATGAACACACCTAAAACGAGAAGTAAAGCAAACGGAAAGAGTTTTCTAAACCTGGTATTGACTGTCATCATTATAGCCAAAAATATTGAAAAAGTGGTTATTCCTTAGAGGTAGATAGATCGCAAATATAGAATGAAAACCGCTTCAAATTATATAGATCAGTTGGAGCTTCAACATTAATTGTTGAGGAATCAATTTTGAGATGGCGCAATGAATATTTGAAGATTTGGAAAAGTGTAGAAATGTCGTCCTCTTCAATGTGAATTTAAGGTTCATAAAGCGCAATGTCGTAAATGCACCGGATTGTGTATCAAAAGTCGGATTAATCAATACAAAGAGACCTTAAATCAGTTGATCTTCCAATCCTTTCACGGGGTAATCCTTCACATGAATTTATCAACCAGCGGAACAATAAATGCTTTTCACCATGCTCAGGACTATAAATGATTCCTCTCTCAGTTAATTTGAATCGTGCAGGAGCAGACTGATTAACATTTTTCGATAGAATATATCTGACATCTCCCGAACGATGCGGACCATCACCACTTTATGCTTTTATCATTTGCGATGTTTCTTCGAACAAACGCCGCAAAGGATCTTCCGAACTTCCTTTGTAGTACACATCATGAGAAGTGCTGTAAATGATATAAACGTAATACATAACAGGAAAGCATA
>CALMQM010000076.1 GCA_937871435.1 uncultured Bacteroidota bacterium
ACTGTACAGACTCATCGACAGAAATAATATAGTTAGTATTCTTTTCATCGGATTGAATAATTTTTCTGTTAAATGAACAATGATGTACCGGTTAAATTTGGATTGATGAATTCATTTTCATTCCGGTTCAACACATTATTTAGCTATGTATCTTCTTAAATCCACATAGGTATTTTTCTTGATGTCGGAATTTTTTATGGTGAGCACTACAAAGTAAGTTCCCTCAGGAAGCTCCTCTCCGCTGTTATTCTGACCTCTCCAGTCTGTGTTTACATAATCTTCTTTTGTATACACTTCATTTCCCCAACGATTGAAGACACGGAAAGTATTGTATGGATAACCTTCGATACCGCGAATTTCATACCCGTCATTGTATGTGTCATCATTTGGAGAGAAACCGGAAGGCAATTCCAGGTCGCACTGATTGTCGTAATCAACAGAAACAGTATCGGAAGAATTACATGTTCCATTCGTTACCTGCCATACAAAAACAGTATGTCCCGGTTGTAATCCTCTGATATCGGTCGTATCATTCGCCGGACTCACAATAGTTCCTTGTCCGGGAGCCTGAATGCTCCATGATCCTTGTCCGATTGTCAGCCCGATTGCAAGCAATTGTCCATGATCAGTACACAATTCCTGATAAGCACCTGCATCGGAAGAAACCGGCTGATCCGCTCTTACAATTTTATTTGCTATTCCTGTACACGCTCCGTTAGTGATAAGCCATGTGAGTGTGTCTGAACCATAATCCAGCAAGTCAGCCAGAGCATTTGGCAAAGTCGGATCATTGAATGCAGAATTACCGCTTGAAGACCAGATACCGGTAAATCCGGCATACGAAGTTGCATCAAGTTGAATTTGTGCGAGTCCGCAGAATGCAGTATCATTTCCGGCATCAGCTATGAATGTAGTATAATTGAACACTGTTACATTGGCGGAAGCAGTACATCCGTTTCCGTCTGTAACAGTCCATGTCAACTGATTGAATCCCGGAGATAAATTACTCGCCATTGTATTCGGATCTGAAATATTGGCGAATGTAATTCCGGTGGAAGAACTCCAAACTCCGGATTGACCACTAAGCAAGTTTGCGGTCATCTGAATAGATGTACCTGAACACATTGCCGTATCTGCTCCTGCATCAACATTTACAGGAGACGGTTGATTCAGATTCACCGATTGTGTTGTAGAACAATTGTTCTGGTCGGAAATGGTAACTACGTAAATTCCCGCGTCAACATTGCTGAGATCCTGCGAAGTGGCTCCGCCCGGATTCCATGCATAATTATATGTACCTACTCCACCGGCAACACTTATATCTATCGATCCATTATTCCCTCCGTAACAAGTCGGTTGTATTGTTGAATTTACTGTCACCGCAATCTGTGGTGGAGAATCAATTTGAACATTTACAAAGGTCGAACAGGCAGCGGCATCGATGACATATAAACTGTATGCACCTGCTACAAGATTAGTGGCTGTGGAATTATTTCCGCCATATGGCAACCAGGAATAAGTATAAGGTGAAGTACCTCCACTCACCAATTGAGCTGACGCTATACCGCTGCTGTCACCATAACATGTGGCATCGGAAGACAACACGGTAACAACAAGTGCCGCAGGTTCACGAATGAGCACTGTATCATAGGACAAGCAGCCATTCGCATCCTGAACTCCCGCAATATATATACCGGCTGATAAACTGAAAGCTGTATCTGTAAACTGTGGAGGAATAGTATTCCAGACATAAGTGAACGGAGCAGTGAGTGATGAATCTGGTACAACTACTGCCAAACCATCTGAATAACCATTACAGGAAACATCGTCAATTGTGTATGCAAATGGAACCGGAATATTGTCAGATACCGGAACATCAACTGAACTTGTACATCCGTGGGCGTCTGTTACCACAACATTGTATATTCCATGCGGAACTCCTGTGATAGAAGATGTTGTTGCTCCAAGCGTATCCCAGGCATAAGTATAATTAGCAGTTCCGCCACTTACACTAACTGATGCACTTCCATTTGCAACACCACAGGAAGAATTGGTGGATGAACCAACAAGAACCAACTGAGGAGCTGACGTTATTGTAACACTATCTATTCCTGTACATCCGAGAGTATCAGTAATCGTCACAACATATGTTCCTGCTCCGAGATTCGTAGCGGTTGCTCCAACCTGAACAGGATTTGTATTCCATAAATAAGTATATCCCGGTGTTCCGCCACTGACACTTACGGAAGCATATCCATCCGTATCACCATAACAATTCAATGGAGCAGAAACGGAATCAACGGAAACTACCAACGCGGCAGATGAAGGTGAAACGACTACTGAGTCGGTAGTCACACATCCTCTGCTGTCCGTTACTGTGATATGATATGTACCTGCAGCTAAGCCTGAAGCGGTATCTTCAAGTGTAACAGGATTTGTATCCCATGAATAACTATATCCCGGTGTTCCACCCGATGCTACTACAATGGCAACTCCTGTATTGGTACCGCTACATGGAGAAACATTTACAGATGTCGATGTTGTCAACTGCGGTGGATCAACCACTGTAACTGTTTGTGTTGCCACACATCCAGTAGCTGATTCTGTTGCAGTAACCGTATATGTCCCCGCGCTTAAATTTGTGATCGTTGCAGTATTGAAATTTCCCGGAATCCATAAATAAGTATACGTTCCCGTCGAAGAACTTGGCACTGCCGTTGCACTTCCATCTGTAAGACCATGACAGGAAATATCCGTGACATTCACTGCCGACAAAGGAGAATTCACATAGATGTTAAATGAATACGTCTGAAATCCACCGTTTGGACAATTGTCGTCAAGAACAGTAACGGTAAATGTATATGGGTTCGGACTTATACTACCTACCGGAGGTGTCCAGCAAAAATGTCCGGTTGGATGAGGGAAACCTGAACTCGTAAATGTTGCTCCGGAAATACCCTGGTTCCATGACATGGTTACAATCTGACCTGCATCAATATCATCGGAAAAAACGTCAAAACACAATGGCTGTCCGGGACAAATTGTGGTGTCACGGACAGATGTTCCGTTAATTCCACTGGCAGTAGGCAGATTGTTGTTGCAATTGCGTACATAAAATTCCATGTCACGAATCACACTTCCGATGAGCTGACCATTTCTGTATTCCTGAACTAATACAGACAATACGCCAATTTCAATTTGAGTTGGAGTCATCACAAGATCTCCAGTATGAGGATCAATGGTGATAGCCGGTGCGGAAGAAATTGGTTGAGTTCCTGAATAACCGGGAAGAAATGGAACCGAGATAACATTACCAAGAGAATCCTGTAATGGATTGACAAGTGAATACACAAGTGAATCACCATCAGGATCTGTAACGCCATGGTTATATGTAAAATTTTGTCCGACACATAAGAATGCAACTGGAACATTACTAAACTGAGGTGATGAATTGCAACTAAAGTTCAGATTGTCAAGAGTTGTTTCTATATACATACCCGGGTTCGATCCAACTACGCAGGGTTGAGGAAGATTCAGAGTGGTAATGTCACAGTTACGGCAGCAATACGACCAGGAGATTACCCAGTCGGCACATTGCATAGGCAATGTGATTATTCCACTGTAACGATATTGTTGGATTCCCGGAATTGTTGAATTCGGATCTTCACAGGAAGTAATCACTGTTGGACATGGATAAGTGATCTCGCCTCCTGTTCCGGCTACCATCAAAAGTGTATCGGTAAAAAACTGGTTACAACTGGCGGATCGAAACGCGATACCTACACCCAAAGGCGGAAGGGATCCTTTGCAATCACGGTAGAAGGTCAGCTCCACTCTGTACACATTGCCTCCAAGGCAAGTATAAGAAATGTCGGAACCTACCAGGTGAGTCGCCATCACTTTCTGAGGAAAAATTCCAGCCGTTGAGGCTAATGAAATCAGTAAGATTAACCTGCGCAAGATTTGCTTCATGATCGTATGTTTATTTCACAAAATTTATCAAAATAAAAAAAATCTTCAGATAAATATCTGTCGATTAAGCGTAAGAAAGTCCTGACTTTTACTTGATTTAGTATTTAAAAGTTCCAAAATTGAATAAAATCTTGACCTTCAAGATTAAATTATTATAAAAACGACTTTAACAATTGTGTAAGAAAAATCCCCGATTCAAACGATGAACCGGGGATCACAAAATGTTAATTCGTATTGAAAATGAATTACTTAGACTTTATTCCAGAAGATTTAACACATCAGATAATAACAGGATTCGGAATATCTTCTTTGTGAATTTCAAAATGGTCTTCTTCCTCTTTGTATTTCATTATCTGTCCTAATGCATCCGGAACCACATCACTGCAAATAGTAATAAAGCTTCCTTTCTTCGCATTCTTCAATGCATAGTCGATGGCTTCAGATTCTTTAGGCATCACCGAAACTTTTTTCTTCGGATCATCATTTTGAATTCCTTTCATCATCAAATCAATGATTTCCTGTTCCGACCGACCGCGCAAATTTTTATCCTGACGAATAATTATTTCGTCAAACATTTGTGATGCCAGTGTTCCGAGTGATACAATGTCTTCATCTCTTCTGTCTCCTACTCCGGCAATAATTCCCACTTTCGGTTTCGCATCAATACGATCAAGGAATCGTGCGATTGCCTGGAAGCCTGCAGG
This sequence comes from uncultured Bacteroidota bacterium, assembly GCA_937871435.1. Lineage (GTDB taxonomy): Bacteria > Bacteroidota > Bacteroidia > AKYH767-A > 2013-40CM-41-45 > JADKJP01. The sequence goes on from CALMQM010000076.1 coordinate 4,677, forward strand.
ATTGTGCGCGTAGTCCACCATCACTTCAAAATTCTTGAACTTAAACATATTCATTCGTCCAGGAGTCAATGAAGGTGAAGGAATAAATGTCTCCAGAGCCAGTCGCATATCATCTACTTTGAATCCACTCACAAACCCGGCAATTACCGCTGGAAGAATATTCGCAATCATGAAGATCGCTTTTCCGGAAAATGTAAGAGGGATATTCACCACTTTGTGTACACGAATTTTCCATGTGCCTTTGCAGATGGTTACATACCCATTCTCGACAATCGCGGCGATTCCGCCATTTTCACAATGCTTGAGAATCCTCGGATTGTGTTCATCCAGACTGAACAACGCTACATTGCTGCTCACTGATTTTCTCATTTCATAAACAAGATCATCATCCGCATTCAAAATCGCATACCCATCAGGCAATACACTTTCTGCAACAACACCTTTTACACGCGCCATCTCTTCTATGGTGTTGATGTCTTTTAAACCAAGATGATCCGCAGCTACATTGGTTACGATTCCGATGTCACAATTGTGAAAACCAAGACCTGCTTTCAGGATTCCGCCACGAGCACATTCCAGGACGGCAAAATCAACTGTAGGATCTTTCAATACAAATTCCGCACTGATCGGACCGGTACAATCGCCGGCTTCCACCATTTGGTTTTGTATATAAATACCATCCGTCGTAGTGAATCCGACTTTGTGACCCATCGTTTTTACCATATGCGCGATGAGACGTGTCGTTGTAGTTTTACCATTAGTTCCGGTAATCGCAATAATCGGAATGCGTGAACTTACACCCGGAGGATACAACATATCAATCACAGGTTCCGCGACATTTCTTGGCAATCCTTCAGCCGGCGCAATGTGCATACGGAAACCGGGACCGGCATTCACTTCCAGAACAGCGCCACCATTTTCATGCATCGGAATACTGATGTCAGGAGTCATGATATCGATTCCACAAATATCCAGTCCAATGATACGAGCGATACGTTCAGCCATGAAAACATTGTATGGATGCACAACATCTGTCACATCCGTTGATGTACCACCGGTACTCAGATTTGCAGTGCGTTTGAGATGCAATTCCTCTCCTTTCGGCAAAACTGTCTCCAGTGTCATTCCTTTCTCCTGAAGAATAGCCAATGTTGTGTCATCAATTTTAATAGATGTCAATACTTTTTCATGACCATAACCTCTGCGCGGATCTTTGTTGACAATTTCAACCAACTCTTTTACAGAATGCTTTCCATCACCGGTAACCATTGCCGGTGTACGTTTTGCACCTGCAACAAATTTGTAATCGATCACCAGCAAACGGTGATCATATCCGGTAATGAATTTCTCCACAATAACTCCTCTGGAAATTCTTTTCGCCGCGGCAAGTGCGGTCACTGCATCGTCCCAGGTTGTCACGTTGATAGTCGCTCCACGTCCGTGATTTCCTCCTACAGGTTTCACTACAACAGGATATCCGATTCTGCGAATCGCTGATTCAAGATCTTCTTCATCATACACAACTCTTCCACGTGGAACAGGTACCGATGCAGCTTCGAGTAAATTTTTTGTTTCTTCTTTATCACACGCGACTTCCACAGCAATACTGCTTGTCGTACTCGCAACAGTGGCCTGAATGCGTCTCTGATTTTTTCCATAACCCAACTGCACCAATGAATGTCGATTGAGTCGAATCCATGGAATCTTTCTCTTGATCGCTTCTTCCACAATAGATCCGGTAGAAGGTCCGAGTCGTTCATCTTCACGCAGCTCACGCATGCGCTGAATATCTTCCTGAACTTCCTTTGGATCTCCCTGCACCATTTCACCGCAGATTCTTACAGCAGCTTTTGCTGCGAAGATCCCAACTTTTTCTTCCATGTAACTAAACACAACATTGTACACACCATGCTGGCCAGTACTGCGTGTTCTTCCGAATCCGGTATCCATGCCGGCCAGAGTCTGCAATTCGAGAGCGAGATGTTCGATTACATGTCCCATCCATGTGCCTTCACGCACACGTTTGAAAAAACCACCTGCACAACCCTCAGAGCATTCATGTTCATAGAGAGAAGGGAAAAACTTTTCCAGCCTTTCAGCAAATCCCTGAATTTTGTTGGTAGGTAAATCTTCTAATTCTTCAATATCCAGCTTCATCACGATCAGTTTGTGACGGCGGATAGACCAGTAATTCGGGCCTTTCATGGCTCGTATTTCAAGTATTTTCATATGTCAGGGTATCAGTTTACACAAGAATAGACGTTCAAAGTAGCGCAATTTTGCTAAAAGTCAAAAAAACGGTGAAATATTGTCATTTTATGAACCTTTCATCCCTCAAAACCGTTGAAAACACTTGACAGAACGGGTCTGCAATCAATCTGGAATTTTATCTTTGCGCCCGAACATTTTAATTGAATATGGAAGTTCCAAAAGGAAAACTTATTTCCATCGGTGGAAATGAGGACAAAGGCACAGAACCCGAGCCAAATTATACTCAGAAAAATAATCTCAACTTTTTTGAATTGCAGATTCTCAGCCGCATCATGCATGAAGCAGGCGGACACGATGCATACATAGAAGTCATCACAAGTGCTTCTTCCATTCCGGAAGAAGTCGGACAAAATTACCTCGATGCTTTTGGTAAGCTCGGATGTAAAAAAATCCGGGTGATGGATATCCGTAACCGTGAAGATGCGCAAAAACCAGAGTTCATTGAACGCATAAGAAATTGCGACAGCGTATTGCTCAGCGGCGGTAATCAATTACGACTCTCTTCCATCTTCGGTGGAACAAAATTTCTTGAAATACTTTCCGATCGCTATATGCACGAAAATGGATTCGTTATCGCAGGAACAAGTGCCGGCGCTATGGCGATGTCCAACACCATGATTTACCAGGGAAGTAGTTCTGAAGCATTGTTGAAAGGTGAAGTAAAAATCACCACCGGACTAGGCTTCATGAAAGATGTAATCATCGATTCACACTTCGTGAAACGCGGACGATTCGGTCGACTTACACAGGCTGTTGCCGCTAATCCTTCCTGCATCGGAATCGGTCTGGGAGAAGATACCGGAGTGCTTGTTACAGAAGGAAGATACATGGAAGCTGTCGGCTCCGGACTCATCATCATCATTGATGGTCACAACATTCGTTATACAAACATCGCTGATCTGAAAGAAGGCTCTCCTATTTCAATCGAAAATCTGATTGTGCATGTCATGGCAAAAGGAAATCATTTCGATTTGAAAGAAAGAAAATTTTATTCGGAAGCAATGGTGAACAGATAATTCACCTTCTACACCAACTTTTCAAAGCGGCGCCGCCGCTTTTTTTATTGGCAGAAATCAAATAAAAAAATCCTCCTGCCCTTTTTATTAAACGGACAGGAGGACATCATTCGCTGCGATGCGAATTTAATCAACTACCACACGTTGAAAATACTTTTCTCCATCTATTTCTAATTTCAAAATATACAAACCCTTATTCAGATTCAATTGGTTCAGATCGATTCCTAAATTATTTTGTCCGCCATTAGAGGTTAAATTTCTACGCACCACTTCCTGCCCTGTAATTGCGTACATGTACAAAGAAACAGTCGCAGCATTTTCAGTAATGAAATCAATGTTCAGCACATCTGTTGCAGGATTTGGATAAACCTGTAACTGATATTTGCTTGCAACAGCATCCGGACTAACTTCTGTTCCCAATCTTCCTGTTGCACTCCAGCAATAATTGATGGATGTACTGCTCGCCGCAGCTCCCGCGTGAACAGTCAGACCCATTGCTTCTTCAATCGTTCGAAGTACATTGTAGTGATTGATGGTCTGTGAATACGTTCCAACCAGAATGTGCGCGCCATAAAAGACCGTGAAGATCTTATTTGTAGTCGTAAAGTCATCTTCATCATAAGTAACAATAAGCAGACTGTTATTGGCGGGAACTGAACAATACTGTTTGTATGCATCCAGATTATTCTGCACCCAACGATCAAATTGTGTTGTCCTGTTACTGATTGGAGCACACACATCATGACCATCATTACACAAATCCGGAATTACAAAACTTACACTCGGAAGTGAATTGAAATTTGTCGGGAAACTTGTGAATGGCTGGTTCAAAGTTGTAGACACCTGATTCGTGCCTGTTCCCATCCAGTTCGCTACAGCATTGTGTTTACGTACATAAAGACCGGATGAACTTCCATCGTATCCCACACTTGGCAATCCTTCAGAATAATTGATAAACGTTTTCCCTGCATTCACCAGTTCGCGTGCAAGATTCGGAGTTGTGAAATGAGCGGCAGGTGTATTGTCATTTGTCACACCCTGGTTGGAACCTGAAAACAATTGCAGATAATTAGGCTGACTTGGATGCGTAATAGCATAGCTGTTGGAAAATTTTGCACCCGCATTTGCGAGAGAATTAATATAGGGCGCTGCACTGCTTCCATTCACTGAACTCGCATTGGTATTTTCCCCGATCACAACTACAATGTGTGCAAAGCCGGGAACTGTTGTTCCTGCAGTTCCATTCGTGGTAAACGCGGAAGCACTGCTATAACCGCTGTTACCCGAACTACAAACTGTTTGCACCTGAAATTCATATGCAGTTGAAGCAACAAGTCCGGTTACCGCTACTGCATTACTCGTTGCATTCACAGTGGTCCATGCAGTAGTTCCGGACTTCCTGTATTGAGCAGTATAAGAAATTGCTCCGCTCACGCTGTTCCAGTTCAATGTCGCGGAAGTTGTAGTTACCGAACTCACTCCCAAACCCGCGGGTATTTCACAAGCCGTTGTTGCTGCAAGTGTCGTAAACCACCCACTGCTGGAAAACGCGCTGCTTCCGGATACACAAACAGTTTGTACAATGAATTCATAATTGGTGGAAGGCTGTAAACCTGCCAACACAACTGATGTGTTCGTTGTACTTATTGGCGCTGAATATCCGGCACCACTATTCCGGATTCGGTATTCTACATTGTAACTCGTCGCACCTGAAACTGCTGCCCAATATGGCTGAGCGGATGTCGATGTTTTATTGCTGGTTCCGAATAAAGATACATTCGGAACACCACATGTGCCTGTTCCTGTTCCTGAACTGTTACCCGATAATTGCAATTCAAATGTAATGTCACTTGAACCGGTAGAACGGTTATGCACTTCCGCTGCAATCACGTTATTGCCCGCGATGAACAATGTATTCGAAAGAGTTGTTGTGAGTACACTTGCTCCATCATCGGAACAGGTGCTGGAAGCTTTGGTGTTGTAAGCAACGGTTCCGGATGGCATGTTGTTACGGTACACTTCTGTTCCGTTTACATAAACGATAATCCCATCGTCCCTTCTTACTTTCATAATAAAAGACGAATACTGCGACGGAGTAGCAATGTTTACAGTCCGTCTGAAATAATAAGTCATCTTTCCGGTTTTCAATTTGGTTACCGGATTGTCACCGAATCCCAGTTCCGCAGCTCCCTGCGCCCAGGAAGCATCATTGAAAGATGCAAGTTTCCAACCTGTACCCGGATCAGCACCTGCATCGTAATACTTAAATACAGCATTTGCCGGAACAATGCTTGTTGTTGTTTGACCATTCAGTTTCATTGATAACATTACCATGATGATGATCATCACCGCTGGTAACCCCCTGGTAATTGCTTGTTTCATCTTGCTTTTTTTTGTGTTTAACAATCCCGGCTCCGTCGCAGAAAGAAAAAAGGAATCCGTGCTTTTCAATATGTGTTAAGAAAATAACGTGCCCAAATTTTTTACACTAAAATCAAAGGTGATAGAACCTGTCATGGGGAAATAAATCCCCGATTCGGGATCGTCATTCTAAATCCAGTTTCCACAGCGTATTTTCGTATGGGATGATCTTCTGAAAATTCAGATTTAGTAGATAAAATGAATTTGTCAACCTCCCGAAACGCCCGTCAAATAAGAGTTTCAGAGCATCATTGTCCGGTTTATTAATACAAACGATTCATCAATTATTCCGGATTTTTTCTGCTATTTTTTTTATCCGATACCGAAAAGAATCAATATAGATTCTGATTTTATCCGTTATTCTATGTGCATTTTTAACATGCAGACTACAACCTGATCCATGGAAATTTTTGTTCATTTACAACATGAACATTCCTCCCTATTCTCCACTTGCTTCACACTGGAAACTCAACAGACAAACAACTTTTCTCAATCACGGATCTTTCGGTGCATGCCCCACTCCTATCCTGGATAAACAACAGTCGCTCCGTTTACAAATGGAAGAAGACCCTGTGAAATTTATGGTCAATAAACTCGAAGATCTCATGTGGGAATCAAAAAATTCTCTTGCAAAATTTACCGGGTGCAAAGCGGAGAACATTGTCTTTACAAGTAATGCAACAAGTTCTGTGAACTTTGTGATGCAAAGTCTGGTGTTTCAGCCCGGGGATGAAATTCTAACTCACAATCATATTTATGGAGCTTGTCTGAATACTCTCAAAGTGAAAGCGGTAGCAAGTAAGGCCAGGCTCGTGATCTGTGATATTCCTTTTCCCTTGAATAATGAAGAAGAAATTATCCGCGCATTTCTCAATTGTGTTACACCAAAAACAAAGTTTGCTCTCATCGATCACATTACTTCCGCAACAGGAATTATTTTCCCTGTAAACAAACTCACCCGCGCCTTGCAGGAAAAAGGAGTTCAGGTTATGATTGACGGTGCGCACGCTCCGGGAATGGTTGAGCTGAATATCAAGGAAACCGGCGCGGAATACTTCGGAGGAAATTGTCACAAATGGATTTGCACACCAAAAGGCTCCGCATTTCTCTATGTCAGAGAGGATATGCAAAAAAATATTCATCCTCTGATTATCAGTCATACTTACGATAAACCGGTTGGAAGCAAACGCTGGTCAGGGCAGTTCATGTGGACAGGAACTTCCGACTATACTCCATGGCTGTGCATTCCTGAGGCAATAGATTTTATGGGCTCTCTGATGGGAAGCTGGGAAAAACTTCGTGAGTACAACAGGAACCTTGTCCTTCTCGGAAGAAATCTTGTCTTGCAAAAATTGAATGCTTTCGCTCCTTCTCCGGATTCTATGATCGGCAGCCTTTCTACGATTCAACTTCCAATACCATACGAACAACCGGAATATTCTTTCAATTACACCCATCCTGTCGGAACATTGCTTTACTCTAAGTATGGAATTCAAATTCCCATTCACATGTGGCCTGAAAAAGACACCAAAGTATGGATCCGGATTTCCGCTCAGGCATACAATTCACCAGAACAAATGCAGTACCTCGCCGGAGCAATTGAAGAAATTTTCAGAGAAAATAAAATCTGAAATTCAAAAATAAATCAAACAGATATTTTTTTCTATACTATCAAATCACTGTCTCGAAAGCCAGTAATTCAGAACAGCTACACGCCAAACAAGATTGGCATGTTTATTTTCCCCGGATTTAAAATCAGTCAGCACTTTCTTCAATACCTGCTGATCCAGTTGATCACAGTATTTAAAATCAGCGTCTAATAAAAACTTCAACGGACCACGCAACCATTTCACTTCACCGGGTGTCACAAAACCTTTTTTGTCCTTGCGCTCAGAGATCGCCTTCGGGAGAATTCCTTTCAATGATGTACGGAGAATGCTCTTCGTCTCTCCATAATGAATCAGATCTTCGTCATTCAAAGAAAAAGCAAACTCCACAAGTCTGTGATCCAGGAACGGAACGCGTGACTCAATACTAAATGCCATACTGTTCCGGTCTTCAAACTGCAGTAACGTAGGCAGGGATGTAGTAAACAACAGGTGATACAAAAACTGTTTCAACCTGCTCTCGTTTCTTTTTTGCAAATGAAAAGGAGCCCTTTGTGACGGGCCTAAGTAGGGAAAATAATTTTTGTATTCCAACGAATAAGCCTTCTGTTCAGACAGCATCGTTGTAAGCAAACTCTTCATCAACACATCGCGCTTCCTGGAACCTTTCATCTGCTGCATATTTGCATGTGCATTCCATTCCGTCATTGCTTTCCCCGGCTGCATCGACGCAAACAATCCACCAATTTTCCTGTAAAAAGAATGCATATATCCGCCCAGAAACTCATCACTTCCCTGTCCGTCAAGCAACACTTTGATTTTGTGTTTTGCCGCTAACTCCATCACGAAGTATTGTGATATCGGCGAAGATCCTGCTACCGGAACATCCGCATGATACAAAGCGCGCTCAAAGGACGAAGCAATTTGTTCCGCACCCGGTTTCATAAAATGCGGTTTCAATACAGGATACGCATTCACTACTTCATTCGCCCATGGACGTTCATCTACTTCATTCTCTCCGTCGTAATAGACTGTGAAAGTCTGAAAATCTGAATTCGGAAATTCTATCGCGACAGCGGATGCAATGGCTGAGCTGTCCAGACCACCGCTCAGGCATCCGCCAACTTCCACATCACTGCGCATGTGCAATCGGATACTGTCAAGAAACAACTCTCTGAATTTTGCTTCTTTCTCTTCTCTGCTTCCATGGAAAGAAATTCCCTGCGGAATATCCCAATACGAATACACTTTCAGTATTCCGTTATTTAAAACGAGATTGGATGCAGCCGGCAACGAATGAATCTGAGAAAAATATGTTTCGTTGTGATATGCATTCCAGCCCAGTTGCAATCCTCTGCTCACCTGTGTCCAGTTGATTTCATTGCTGAATAAGGGTGATGGTTTCAAGGCTTTGTATTCAGATCCAAAATAGAAACGATCTCCCTGCTTCAAATAGAAAAAAGGCTTGATCCCAAAGCGATCACGGGAACAAAAAAGTGATTTCGATTCATGATCCCATAATGCAAAGGCCCACATACCAACAAAATGCTGAACACAATTTTCTCCGTACTCCCTGAAACTGGCAAGAATCACTTCTGTATCGGAAGCAGTTTTGAAACGGTAACCTTTTTGACTTAAGCTGTCGCGAAGCTCTTTGTAATTATAGATTTCACCATTGTACACAATACTTGCATTGAAATAATGCATCGGCTGATTGCCATCGGCACTCAGATCAATGATGCTAAGCCGGTTCTGACCAAGCCCGATCGCCTCGTGAAAATAAGTACCTCTCGCATCCGGACCACGGTGCGCGATTGCACTTAACATGCGTTCCAGCAATGCCGGAGCATCCTGTGCACTTATTTTTGGATCAATAAAACCTGCAATGCCACACACAAAGATTAGTTGTTGGTTGTTAGTTTTTGGTAATTGGTTGTTAGTCGTTGTTGATAATTAGTAGCTGGCAAATGAACAAAATGTTGGTATTTAATGATTGGCGAAGGTAATAGGTTTGAGAATGGTTAAATATCACTTTCAAGTAATTTTTATTAATAATTATTCCCAAAAAGAAACCAACAACTAACAACCAACAACCAACAATTAAAATGCATCTGTTATGATAGCTGCCAAGGCTTCAGTCAAAATCTCGCGCAAAATAATTATATCTCATTCAAAATAACCGCAGCCAATTTCCTGCTCAGCTCTCGTCGAGAGTATTGCTCAACATTCACATGCTCCACACCGAAAGTAGCATCCGCTTTCCATTTTCCTACAGCATCTTTCAACCATTTCTCCATCTCACTCTTCTGTTCCCTCGAAAACATTTTCCCTGCCTTGCTTGCATTCAATATTTTTGCCGCGTCACCATCTTCCGGACCAATTCCCAACACCGGACGCTTGCTTCCAAGGTATTCAAATAATTTTCCGGTCAAAATTCCTTTGTCATTTTTCACTTCCGGAATAACCAGTAACAAAACAGCCGAGTTTTGCATGTGTTGTATCGCCACCTCATGAGAAACATGTCCGATCAACTCCACATTCTCTTTCAATCCATACTGTTCTATACATTGCATCACCTGTCCCGACACACTGCCAACAAAGCGGATCCGCATGAAAGGATAGTCTTTCAACAAATCATGAAATACAGAAAAGAAAACCTGCGGATTGTAACTGTCCGCGATTGTTCCCACATAGGTAATCAGAAAGGTTTCACGTGAAAGCTTTTGCAAAGTCTGAAAATCGCTTTCATCGTAACCATTCGGTATCACGTGAATATTCTCTTTGCTGATCTTCGCCGACTTCTTCTCAAACAACAATTTGATTTCATCACTCACTACAACAGCCGCGGAACATTGTTCGAGTACTTCTCTTTCATATCGTGCATCTTTTCTTTTCGCGGGAAAAGTATGCAGCATGTCTTTGTAATAATAAATATCCGTCCATGGATCGCGCAGATCAGCTATCCAACGAAGAGAAGGAAGTTTCTTCTTTAATTTTAATCCGATCAATTGTGAACTGTGAGGCGGACTGGAAATAACAATCGTATCAATTCCCTGTTCTGCAATGATACTTTGCGCGGCTTTCACCGCATAGTCTACCCATCCTTTTCTTGCATCCGGAATGAAAAAATTTCCCCTGATGAAGCGAAGTACTTTCTGAGAAAATTTCTCTTTTCCGGGATTGGCAAATCCTCCATATGGAATCTGCTGCTTTTTTCCCATCATCGACATCACCTGCAAGGCTTCGAATGAATACGTTCTTATCACCTGAAGATTTGAAGAGACTTCCTTCTCCAGAGTAGGATCCAGTAATGGATAACTTGCCTTCTCAGCATTCACCGTCAGTACTATCGGTTCAATACCGAATTCAGGAAGGTACTTGATAAATTTCAGCGATCTCTGTACACCTGCTCCCCCACTGGGTGGCCAATAGTACGTGATGTACAGAATTTTTTTCATTCCTCAGGATGGATTGTCAAACAAAACAATTCAGGCAGCATTCGCTCCTCTGCTTTTCTTCCATTCCATCCAGCCGAGTCCGCCGACCAACAGAATTAAAAGAGCGGAACTTGCCAGCGCGACTTTCTCTCCGGTTCGGATCACTTCCGGTTCGAATTTCCATTCAACCGTGTGAGTACCTGCAGGAATTCTCATGCCTCGCAATACATAGTCTACCCGCGCATAAGGCATCTGCTTTCCGTCAACATATACATTCCATCCTTTGTCGTAATATATTTCAGAAAAGACAGCGAACTGTTCTGACGACGATTTGGATGAATACACCAGATGCTCCGGTGAATATTTCGTCAACACAATGGATGCGGAAGAATCTGCCGATGACTGGAATCCGTTTAACTGATCTTTGAAGCGCACATCAATCACCGCTGTCGCTGCAGGATTGAAATTACTCACCGCCGCGATTTCAGAATCAGCATTCGCTACTTCCTTCAGGTTTTGTACAAACCATGCATTGCCCAACGCTCCCGGATTCAGCAATGGAGCTGCATCCGGATTGTAGATAATGTATTTCGTGTTGAGCATATTCAAGGCCGGCTGCGAACGCAGCAAAGCAGGAAAAGTAGAATCCGCTTTTTGCATGCCACCTTTCAAAGCTGCCAACTCAGGAGTCAGACTGTAATCAATCAGCTCTTTGTAACGTTTCAGTTTCGCTCCATGATAACCACCGATCGATTGATGATAATACGATGTGCTCGCATCATTGAAAACATTCGCCGCGAGGTTCAACACCCGGTAACTCTGCGTAGTATCCTGCTTGATGATCTGATCCGCCTGTGACATCGGGAATGGAACCGCATTCGCCGACTTCTTCACAAAATCTTCCGTCAGCAGATACCTCTTACCGACTGTCGCCAGATCAAAGACCACCAGGAACATCAATCCGTACACAAATATATCTTTCGAATAACGGTAACGCAGATAAGTCCAGATCAAGGCTGCGGCAAGGAGTAGAAACATAAAACTCCGCACCGCGTCGCTTACAACTATCTGTTTTCTCGCTTCACTGAGGTTGTTGAAGAATCCATCCAGCACATCCTGACTGATATTTTGTCCTTTCACAGATGCTGATACCTGATCGTATTCTGAAGGAGTATAGAATGAAGTAAACACTCCCGGTGCCACACACATCAATCCGATAATTCCCAACACAGCGATGAGAGAATAATTGATCTGCTTTTTGTATTTGCTGAAAAAGTCAGGCTCCTTCACCATCTTATCGACAGCAAGAATTGCCAGGAACGGAACTGTAAACTCCAGCACGATCAGTGTAGTTGTTACGGCACGGAATTTATCGTAACCCGGTACATAGTCAAGGAATAAATTAGTGAACCACATCAGGTTTTTTCCCCATCCTAACATGAGGAACAGAACTGTGGAAATTAACAGCCACCATTTCATCGGACCTTTGACTACAAACAATCCGATCACAAACAACATACACACGATCGCGCCTAAATACAAAGGTCCGCCTGTGAAAGGCTGGTCTCCGAAGTAAGCACTGAACTGCGCGATATTCTGACGGAAATTATCATCGACCTTCTTCAACACATCTTTGTTGTTCTTCGCGATACCTTCTGTCGCTCCTCCTTTGAAATCCGGAACCAAAAATGTCCAGCTCTCTCCTATACCATAACTCCAGTCGGTAATGTAATCGCGATCCAGACCACTTGTTTTGTTCGACTGATTTTCCGTCAGCTCCGAAGGACCACGGGTAGAGTATTTTCCGTACTCCTGTGTCGCCCATAAATTGGTGATATTCGTCGCGACAGCCAGCACAGCCATCAAACCAAGTAATGCTGTGGCTTTCGCAAATTGTCCGAGACGTTTTTCTCTGAAAGCAGTATACAATTCTGTAAGTCCAAGTAAGACCACTACGATCATCAGGTAATAAGTAATCTGCAGGTGATTCGCGTTTAACTCGAGCGCGAGAAACAATCCGGTGAGTGCGGCCCCGAGCAACATTCGTCCCCGGTAGGTCATTATGATCCCCGCGATCACAGGCGCCATGTAGCCGATCGCATGCGCTTTGGAATTGTGACCCGTGACAAGAAACAGAATCATGTATGAACTAAATGCAAACGCGAGACTTCCGATTATCGCGACACGTGAATCTACTTTCAGTGTCATCAGCAAAAAATAAAATCCGAGCAGGTAGAGAAAAAACAAATTCGCCGGAGCCGGAAGAAACATAATCGCTTTGTCGATATACTGCACCAGGTTCGCTCCGTAGATCGCCGAGATCTGATAGCCCGGCATCCCGCCAAACATAGAATTCGTCCAGTACACATTGTCACCCGTCTTCTCCTGCGTACTGATAATCTCCTGCGCCATCCCCTTCCAGTTGTTGATATCACTCTGCTTCAACTCCTTCCCTTCCAGCAATGGAAAAAAGTAAATAAATGTGATTACTAAGAAAGCGACAATGGCAATAATGTGTGGAAGAAATTTCTTCATATGGATTGGTTGACTGATGGTTGTTGGTTGTTGGTTGTTGGGAATTGGTTGTTGGTTATTGGTTGTTGGTTATTGGTTTCGGATTCCTGGCTTTTTGTTTTATGTTGAATGCTATTCTTAGCAAACTTGCGTCTTGAATAAAAACAAATTGATTAATAATTATATTTTTAAATGTTCATTATATATCATTTTTAAGAGTAAGGTAGATGTCCTCCATTTATTACCCAATAACACACCAACAACCATCAACCAACAACCAACAACTCACGGCAGCTCCTCGTAATCGACATACTCCCCCTCATCTTTCAACTTCCTGGATTGCTTTTTCGTCTGATCAACATACACTCTTCCTTCCTCTTTGCGTTTTCTTTCTTCCATCTCCTGGCGCTTCATAAACTGATCCGCTGCTTTGTTGAAAGCATTGTACGAACTAAAGAACACAAATCTCCTGATCGTACTGAAGAAGAGAATAAGTATGATGGCGACAATGAGAAATTCCTGCATATGTTTTCTTCTTTGCGCCCTTTGAGCCTTTGCGCGAAAATTTTTCCCGTGCAAAGGCCGCAAAGGGCGCGAAGTTTTTATCGTGAGAGATAGAGATTACGTTCAGAATAAACCTTCTGGAAGAAATCATCCTCCAGGTCATCGATGAAATAAATCGCTTCGCCGGTTGATTTCATCTCAGGACCCAGCTCTTTATTTACATCCAGGAATTTTTCGAAAGAGAAAACAGGAACCTTGATCGCGTAACCATTTTTCTTTGGAGAAAATTTGAAATCCTTCAGTTTGTTTACACCCAGCATCACCTTCGTCGCATAATTAACATAAGGCTCATCGTAAGCCTTGGCGATAAACGGCACCGTACGCGAAGCTCTTGGATTCGCTTCGATTACATACACCGTTTCATTCTTAATGGCGAACTGAATATTGATCAAACCTTTCACCTGCATCGCCAGCGCGATCTTGCGCGTGATGGCTTCCATCTGTTTGATCACATTATCACTCAGATCAAACGGAGGCAGCACCGCGTTGCTGTCGCCGCTGTGGATTCCCGCCGGTTCAATATGCTCCATCATCCCGATGATGTATACATCTTCCCCGTCACAAATCGCGTCGGCTTCCGCTTCGATCGCTTTTTCAAGGAAATGATCGAGCAGGATTTTATTATCCGGAATATCCTGCAGAATTTTAATCACATGCGTTTCCAGCTCTTCCACATTGATCACGATCTTCATGCTTTGTCCGCCCAGCACATAACTCGGACGCACCAGCAAGGGGAAACCAAGATCTTTGGAAAGTCCCACCAGCTGATCCGAATTCTCCACTACCCCGAATTTCGGATACGGAATATTCAGATCGCGAAGCAGCGTGGAAAACTGACCACGATCTTCCGCCAGATCCAGTGACTCGAAACTGGTACCTATTATTTTAATTCCGTATTTATTTAATTTCTCAGCGAGCTTCAGCGCGGTTTGTCCACCCAGCTGCACGATCACACCTTCCGGTTTTTCGTGCTCGATGATCTCGTAGATATGTTCCCAGAAAACCGGTTCGAAATAGAGTTTGTCAGCGATATCAAAATCCGTGGAGACCGTTTCCGGATTGCAATTGATCATGATCGTTTCGTAACCGGCTTCTTTCGCCGCGAGAACACCATGCACACAACTGTAATCAAATTCTATTCCCTGCCCGATCCTGTTCGGACCGGAACCAAGAATCACAATTTTCTTTTTGTTGGTCGAGACACTTTCATTTTCCTCATCAAATGTGGAATAGAAATAAGGCGTCTTCGCTTCAAACTCCGCGGCACAGGTGTCGACCAGCTTCCACACTCTGCGAATGCCCAGCTCCCCGCGCTTTTTAAACACCTGGCTCTCCAGACAACGCAAGAGATGCGCAACCTGACGATCCGCGTATCCTTTTTTCTTTGCTTCCATCAGCAAAGCGTTCGGAATTGTATCGACTGTATATTTTTCGATTTCCTTTTCAAGTTCGATCAGCTCTTCGATCTGGCGAAGGAACCAGGGATCGATCTTTGTAAGTTTTTGTATCGTATTGAAAGAGATGCCCAGTTTAAACGCGTCGTAGATATGGAACAAACGATTCCATCTCGGACGTTCCAGACTGTCAAGGATTTCTTCCTGGTCGCGGATCTCGCGGCCGTCGGCACCCAGACCGTTACGTTTGATCTCGAGCGACTGACAAGCCTTTTGCAAAGCCTCCTGGAAACAACGACCGATACCCATCGCCTCGCCCACAGATTTCATCTGCAAACCAAGGTGACGATCGGTGCCTTTGAACTTATCAAAATTCCAGCGTGGAACTTTCACGATTACGTAATCGAGAGTTGGTTCAAAAAACGCGGAAGTACTTTTTGTAATCTGATTTTTTAATTCATCGAGATGATACCCGATGGCCAGCTTGGCAGCGATTTTCGCGATAGGATAACCAGTAGCTTTTGAAGCCAGCGCCGAAGAACGCGACACACGCGGATTGATTTCGATGACAATAATTTCTTCTTCATTATCCGGATTCACCGAAAACTGAATATTACAACCACCCGCGAAATTTCCGATGCCGTTCATACAGCGAATGGCGAGATCACGCATTCTCTGGTACGTCACATCCGACAAAGTCATGGCCGGAGCAACGGTGATGGAATCACCCGTATGAATTCCCATCGGATCAAAATTCTCGATGGAGCAAATGATGATGACGTTTCCCGCCGCATCACGCAATAGTTCCAGCTCGAATTCCTTCCAGCCCATGATGGACTGTTCGATCAATACTTCGTGTACCGGAGATGCATGCAGACCGCGGTTCAGAAAACTGTCGAACTCTTCTTTGGTATGTACAAAACCACCGCCCGTTCCGCCGAGCGTGAACGATGGACGAATCACCAGCGGAAAACCAATCTCCTGGGCGATTTCTTTTCCTTCGAGGAAAGACGTCGCTGTTCTTCCTTTGCACACACCTGCTCCAAGTTCCAGCATGCGTAAGCGGAATTTCTCCCGGTCTTCCGTCATGTTGATGGCATCGATATCGACACCGATAATTTTCACTCCATAACGATCCCAGATTCCCGACTTCTGACATTCAATCGCGAGGTTCAAAGCAGTTTGTCCGCCCATCGTCGGCAGCACCGCGTCGATTTTATGTTTCTCAAGAATTTCAATGATAGATTTTTTCGTGAGCGGTTTCAGATAAATATTATCCGCCGTCACATGATCCGTCATGATAGTCGCAGGATTGGAATTGATGAGCGTCACTTCAATTCCCTCTTCTTTCAGCGAGCGCGAAGCCTGCGAACCTGAATAATCGAATTCACAAGCCTGTCCGATAATAATCGGACCCGAACCTATGATGAGAACGGATTTAATAGAGAGATCACGTGGCATTTGTCGGAGAACGGGATTAATTGCGTAAAAGCCTTCTTTTTCGTCCGCAAAGGTAATTTTTTCCCCTTCTTAAGGAAGAAAAACTTATTGACAAAAAGTTATAAATTGTTAATTCTGTGCAAGTTGCAAAATCCCCTCTGCGCCCTCTGCGTCTTTGCGCGAAAAAATGTTCTCGCAAAACTTGTCTCGTCCTTCAACGGGAGGCGCAAAGAACGTAAAGTTTTGGAACGCAAACTTACGATTCATCTACTCCCTCCTTTCCCGTGCTCCGCTCGTCCCTCGCTTCGCCCGCGGTTAGATTGCCGGCTGCACCGTAATCTAAATATGCGATCATTCCCCGCATCAAATAATTCTTTCCCCCCTTTCACAATTTTCCTCCCCCCTCTCCAACTTCAAACCTCAAAAAACTTAAAACTTCCACATACACTTCCACTTTCACTACCACTTATATTTTCAATTAGAATAACTCTTTAACTAAAAACGCTCACACCAATCACCCCGTCCCATTTCCAATCAAACTCACGATTACCATCCGACAAAGCCAGACATACACCGACAAACCCCGTCCCCCGTCCCTCGCCCCTCGTCCCTCTCAGATGACCTTCATAAATATTCCTCCCACTATTTGAATCCAATTTGAAAAACGTATCTTAGTCAGCATATTTTTTCATTATTTTATTCAATTTGATAATTGTATTCGATAAAATAAATAATTTCAGTTTAACCGGATATTTTATTTCTTTCAATGAACCAAACTTACTCTGTTCCTATTCACACGAAATCCCATCCAAATATTGAATTTCGAGCTACACACAATTTCAAATATATCCGCAATCAATTGCGTAAACCCAACCAATTTCAGTCTATATACGCAACTGGTTTCGTAAACCGAAACTTTGTCGGAAACCCGATTGCGCATAGAACCATCGTACTGCGCTTACAAAAACCGTTAGTATGAAAAAGGAAATAAGAGAAAAGCTAATTGAGTTAGCACGCCTAAAAACACCTTGGAGTTACTCTACACTCAATGACCAGTTGCAACTATATTTGAATTTTAAAAATGGTTACAATAGGGACTTAATCGGTGAGTGGCTCGGAGAAATTTCCACTCACGAATTTAAAAAAGGCAGACCGCTTTTCAGTGCATTAATAATCCATCAAGAGGATAGGGAACAAGGAGATGGATTCTATAAACTTTGTGAAGAGCTTTACGGCAAGCCGTGGCAAGAATTAAAAGAAGACAAAAACGTTGAGGTTGAGAAGATGAAAGAGTGTTATGCTTTTTGGAAAGATGACAGCAACTTTAAAAAGTTCAAAAACGATTACTGAAGACATGCCTAATAAAGATTTTGACCCGTTTTTAAAATCTGGAGACGTTCCTGAGGTAATGTATAAATATCGTAACTGGTCAAATCAGTACGATAGAAGAACCTTAACAGATTTTGAACTTTTTCAATCTTCTCCATCCAGATTCAATGATCCATACGACTGCAAAATACCTGTTGCCTATTTTCTTCTCGAACACGACAAGGAAAAACAACAAAGATATTTTACTCGAATAGTAAACAACCATAAAGCGCATCTAAGTGATGAGGAAAAGATATTGGAAGTGCAAAGACTAATAATGGAAGGCAGGTTCACCGATCACGCATGGTTAAAATGGGCTGATGAAGATTTTTTAAAGCAGCTTAATAATAAGTATGGTATTGTTTCATTGACGCCGGTTAAAGACAATGTACTCATGTGGGCACATTATGCCAATAGCCAACAAGGTTATTGTATTGGGTTTCGATCGACGGAGTTATTCAATAATCCAGATCATTTTGGATCGGGAGGCAAAGTTCAATATCACGAGAAGTATCCATTGATTGATCCCGAAGAAGAACATATGCAGCAAATGATAAAACAGGTTTATTTGAAATCCAAAGTGTGGGAATATGAGCAAGAATATAGATTGTCTAAATTTGAGGCGGCTGATAGAGTAATTGATTTTGATAGAGGGTGCGTTGCAGAAATATTAATAGGATGCAATGCCTCTAGACAAACAATAGAAGAAATTAGAGATGTAGCAAGCCGCAATTTTCCGAAAGTGCCAATATTTGTAGCTTTCCCAGAGAGATATAATTACAAAATCAGCTTCGATAAGCTATAACAACCTACGACGAGAAAGAGGGGTATTCCGACAACATTATTATTAAATGAAATTTTTAAAAAAAAGGGGGCTTTGATTGCGTTTAAAAGTGCCGTGCTATCTATATACAATGTTTGAAGTTGAAAGAGTACAGCTCTTTACCCACCTCTTTTTAAACTTCATTAATAATCTGCATGTTATGCCCAATTTAAAAAGACGGACAATGAGTGACAAAAAAACATCTTTTAAAAAAGCAGCCGTCAAAATACTTGAGCGGACGGACAAGCCGATGACCCCTGCTGAAATAACTAAAATCGCATTAGAAGAAAATTTCATTGACAGCACTGGCGAAACACCTGAGGCTACAATGGCTGCGCAAATCTATGTTGACATCAAAGATAAGAATTCACCTTTTCGAAAAGTGGGCAGAGGACTTTTTACATTAAAAAAGAAATCCGAAGTTTTAAATTCTCCGCAATTAATTATAGAAAATCAAAACGAACTGACAAAAGAGAGCCTACGCAAGTTGCTCCATTCAATGGATCCTTTTCAATTTGAATATTTATCAGCTGATCTTTTACAAAAAATTGGATATGAAAACGTAGTTGTAACAAAACGTAGTGGAGACAAAGGGATAGACATAGTTGCTAATCTGACCGTTGGAGGTATCACAAACGTCAAGACGGTTGTTCAAGTTAAGCGTTGGGGTAATAAAAAGGTGAGCGGAGCAGAAATCGCTCAATTAAGAGGCAGTGCGGAAACAGATCAACGAGGTCTTATTATTACAACGTCTGATTTCACCAAAGACGGTGTTGAAGAAGCCCAGGCTCCAAATAAAATGCCGGTTTCACTTGTTAATGGTGACAAGCTTGTCCAACTATTGATAAAATATGGAGTTGGGGTAAAGAAGCAAGACTTGCTTATGCTATCAATTGATGATTCATACTTCCAGAACTTTTCGACTGAGGAAATGCGTGCCACAGATTCCGAAAAGAGTAGATCAATTTGGCCTCTTCCTGGAGGAATTGACAGGTATGTTGAAACATTGGATCTTTTTCTTACTCAGATAGCGAAGGGAAATAACAGTAGAAATGGACTAAGCAAATGGTATCTAGACAATTTTGAAAATGTGACCAGCGAAGGAACCACTCAGGGTTACATCAATGTTCCTAAAAACATGGGGCTAACCCAATTTTCTAATGGAATTTTCTCTTTAACTGTTGACGGAGAAAACTACATAAAGAAAAAGGACAAAGAACTTTTGTATGAAATAATTGCTAAGAATATTCTAGCTTTCGATGACGTATATGAGTACATTAAAACATCAGCTACACCAATAAGCGAGGAGGAAGTTTTGAGTTATTTAAAAGAAAATTTTAACATAGAGTGGACCACTTTTGCGCAGGTGAATTTTAGACTACGCTGGCTTGAAAATCTTGAAAAGATTGTAAAGACCGATGATGGCTACACAATAAAATAAACTGGGCTTAACACGAGTTTTGCGTCAACCCACCAAGACAATTTAATTTCCTCCGTTGGCGAGGCGGTAGGGCAAAAAGATTGCGGGCCGAACGCAAAGACCGCAACCGTTATACACAACCGCTAACCGCACTGATTGAGCCTTGTGCGAACCTGAAAGTTTGGGTCCAGAATAAAATAAATCGGACTTGACCAACAAACGATACTCCTGCTAATGCCAACGCCTCAGAAATAAATTTTTAAAAAAAGTCCTGCAACACCATCTCACAAAACACACTTTCCTTTTTTGCCACCCTCGAAAACCTAATCGCAGATATAATCAAAGAGTATTTTCTCCACCCTAAAAAAAGCCAAAAATAATTCTTGACAGTGCACATAAAGTCAATATATTTGCACTAAACGCCAAAAGTTATACGTAAAAAGCCATTCAACAGCTTAAAAGCGACCCTGGCTGAACACTGCAAAACAAACAACTGGCTTGCTGCACAACTGAAAAAAGTGTAACGACAACATCACTTTGACGCTCTAACAAAACTCAACCATCGGTTGAGAACAAAGCAGCGATTGCAAAACTTTTAGTTATTGATATTAAGGACTTATTACACCCAATAAAAAAATAACGGCTATGCTAACTCAATTACACAATCAGCCGTTTGAAAAAATACCAGTAAGTCCGGAATGGTGTTTTAAAAACGTTCGTTCAGTTGAACAATGGACACACGGCTATCACCGGTATCCGGCAAAATTTTTACCTAATCTTGTAAAGAAGCTAATTGAAGACTACACGCAGCCAACAGACATGGTTGCGGATTTCTTTGCGGGCTGCGGAACTACTTTGGTAGAAGCGAAAGTTCACGGAAGACAATCAATTGGTGTTGACATCAATCCTGTTGCAGAACTAATTACTAACGCAAAGATAAACCCGATTGACCCGAAGAAACTTGAAACTAAGTTTCAAAATCTCATTAAGAAGTTTGATGACTATAGCCCAAAAGATTACTCCGAAATCAATCTGCATGATAGAATTGATTATTGGTTTTCTCCACGACACAAATACAAAATTGCTTTTCTCTACGAAAAGATTTTATCGCATCATGATAAAACAATAAGAGATTTTTTTCTTGTTTCGTTATCACACATCTTAAAGAATTGTTCCAAGTGGTTGCAATCAAGCACCAAACCGCAAATTGACCCCAACAAAAAACCAACTGACCCTTTCATAGCTTTCAAGATGCACACAAAGCAGATGATAAAGCGAAACAAAACATATTATGATGAACTTTCTAAATCAAATTTTTTAAATACAGCTTGCGAAATTCGTTTGGAAGATGCACGAAAAACAACTTTGCAATCAGGTTCGGTTGGAGCAATCATTACATCACCACCGTATGTTACTTCATACGAGTATGCGGACATACATCAACTCACAGCATATTGGTATGAGTACATCACTGATTTGATTAGCTTCAGAAAATATTTTATCGGAACTTTTCATTCATTAAATCAGGAAACCACTGTTGATTCTGTATTAGGACAACAAATCGTAAATAAACTTT
Organism: uncultured Bacteroidota bacterium; assembly: GCA_937871435.1. GTDB lineage: Bacteria > Bacteroidota > Bacteroidia > AKYH767-A > 2013-40CM-41-45 > JADKJP01. Next base: position 26,528 of record CALMQM010000076.1, read on the forward strand.
TAAAACGGAACAAACGAAAAGCAAAGGAAGTAGCCAATTATTTCAAAGATATGCAAGAGGTGGCAGCAGAAATGCATCGTGTTTTGCGAACAGGTGGACATGCTTGTTTAGTAATTGGCAATACAACATTTGTTGGAGTAAAAGTGAAATCAGCAGAAGTGTTTGCTGAAATTCTCCAATCATTAGGGTTTGACTTAGTGCGAGTAATTAAGCGGAGCATCCCAAACAAACTCATTCCTACAATCAGAGATAAAAAGACTGGTAAGTTTTCTAAGTTGAAAAATAAAGATAGCAAACTTGTTTACCCCGAAGAATACATTTTAATCGCAAGCAAAAAATAATGTCAAACAACAAAGGGATATTAAAACCAAGAGCTTATGCCCGGCTTCTGACCATGATAGGCGACCAACTCATTAAAAATGAAAAAGTCGCTTTGATGGAGTTGATTAAAAATTCTTATGATGCTGATGCTAATTGGGTGCAAATACGGTTCAAAAATTTTACGATTGACAAAGACGAAAATACATTAATCAAAAACGAAAATTCCTGCATTGAGATCGAAGATGATGGAAGCGGAATGACATTTGACACAATTAAAAATGTTTGGCTGAATCCGGCAACACCAAATAAATTTATTCAAAAGCAGGGCGGAGGAAATCTCACTAAGAAGAAAAGAATTATTCAAGGTGAAAAGGGGATTGGTCGCTTTGCCGTTTATAAATTGGGGACTACAATTGAAGTTGTAACAAAATCAGTTATTAAAAGTGAAAAGGAAATTCTTTTAATCAATGACCTTTCAGAATTTGATGACGAGTTACTCAACGATGATAAAAAGCAAGAGACACCAAAATATCTTGACCAGATTGAATACTTATACGAGAAGCGAGACAAACCAATTGACTTTGTAAGTAAAAGTATTTTAATAAAAGGAAAATTAGATATGCGAGAACCCAATGGAACAATAATCAGAGTTACAAATATTAGAGGCGAGTGGGACTTTGAAAAAATCGAATCAATCCTTTCGGATATTGCTAAACTCAATAATCCAGTAACCACCAAGAAAAGCGATTCATTTGTTTGTGAAATTTTAGTCAATGGTGAGTCTCAGTTTATTGATGACAAGGATTATACTGAAGATTTAAAAATACTTCAATCAAAAGCACCGATTAAAATTACTGATGGAAAATATGACGGTAAGAATACCATTAAGTATAAATTAAATGGTTCTGAAATAGAACTCTCACTTGAAAGATTGTTGGCTATTACTGAATTCCGAAACCGATTTGCAGCATCAGATAGAAAGTGCATGAAGCGACTTCCTGAGTGTGGTGCTTTTACTTTTCAATTTCATGTTTACGACAGAACGGGAAAAGCTCCGCTTAAATATAAATTGCTACCTGACGAAAAGAAAATTATCCGCGACAATCGTATTTACCTATACAGAGATGGAATAAGAGTTCTTCCTTATGGAGATGTGATTGATGATTGGCTGGAAATAGACATGAACAGAGGAACAGGTCGTGCTGGAGATTACTTGAGTAATGACCAAACAGTTGGGTTCATAAATATTTCTGCCAAAAATAATCCTGACTTAAAAGACAAGACGAATAGAGAAGGGCTTTTGGAAATTGGAAATGCTTATCAAGATTTCAAAGCCACCATTCAGGGAATACTTGGAATACTATTAAATGAGTATAAGAAGTATCGCTTTTCGGTTGATGCAAAAAACAAAATTGCATTAGTAAAAGAATCTGTTACACAAAATCAATTTGAAAGCTTCAAACAATATTTAGATGAGCGGAAAGATTCTAAAGGAGCAAAAGTGCTTGATGTGATTTATAAGAATTACATCAACGAGAAAAAATACCTTAAGGACCGCGCAGAGATTTCAGAAGATTTGGCTGCTGTTGGAATTGCAGTTGAAGCAGCATCACACGATTTGATGATGATGATGCAAAGAGCTAATACAACTTTGAGTTCTGTCATTGAACTGACTGAATCCAAAAATTATGACCCGAAAGTTCTCAATACAAATCTCAAAAAACTTCACGGTCAAATTACATACATAGAAAGTCAGATTGAAGGCATACAACCAATTTTCAGGTCTTCAAAAAGGCAAAGCAAAGATTTGAAAATCACTTCTGTTCTTACTGATGTAAAACGATATTACGATGGAGTAATTGAAGAAAACAATATCAACTTTGTTGTTGAGGAAGTTGGTGGGAAGAACCTTATTGTCAATTGCACCGAAGCAGTTTTACTTCAAACATTCATCAACCTTTTAGACAACTCTGTTTACTGGTTAAAAACAGTTGACAAAACCAATAAGGAAATTGCAATTAAGCTTGACAAACAAAAATCACAAGTGATTTTTGCCGACAATGGACCCGGCATTAAACTGGATGACCAACCTTATATTTTTGAACCGTTCTTTTCAACCAAAGGAATGCAAGGCAGAGGGCTTGGGCTTTATATCGCAACACAACTTTTGGGAAGATACGATTTTGAAATTTCCTATATCTCTGACAAGAAAAAACAAATTTTAGTAGGCGCAAACTTCCTGATTGATTTTTCAAAACAAAACTAATTACTCAATGAGCTTAGAATTATGCAAAGGAATAGCTGTTGTCATTGACGACAAAGCACTGCCGAAACCAAACGAAGCGAAGGAAGAGATTGTAAAGATTATTCAGAAAATAAAAGCTGGTGATATTCCTCTCTGTATTTATACCGATCTATCAGAGGCACAAAAAGCAATTCAAAATCTTCATTCAGTGAGCTTTTTAATCATTGACTGGGATATGCAAGGGCAGTTGGACGATGAATATGCTGATGAAATTATTAAGCCAAGCCAAGCAAATAGGGTGATTAAATTTATTACCGAATTTAAGAAGATTTGCTTTTGCCCAATTTTCATTTTTAGCAATGCCGGAGTTGGCGATATTCAAGATTCTTTGAAGGCACATAACCCTCCTCTTTTCTTTGACGATGACAAAAAGAATTTCATTCATGTGCAATCAAAAAAAGATTTGGTCAAAGGCAAAAAACTTTTTTCTGTAATTAATAAATGGATAACAGAAAATCCCACAAACTATACTTTAAAGAGTTGGGAGAATTCGTTTACGCAGGCAAAAACAGATACCTTTTGGCATCTGTTTTCCAAAAGCCCAATTTGGCCCAAAGTAATGTGGGAGAGTTTTATGGATGATTCTGTTGAACCAGAATCAAACATGAATGAGGTAATTTATCGACTAATAAAATCCCGTTCTTCACTTTCAAAGTTAGATTCAAAAAAAGTTAATCGTAGGAAACACCCACTCAATCACGATGAGATTAAAGATGTGATTCAAGGAATGATGTTCATTGACAAAAAGCATATTCCTGAAAACGAAATCAGACCAGGTGATATTTATGCGGGTAGTAAAGGAAAATACTTCATGAATATCAGACCAGAATGCGATACAATTTTTGGAAGAAAAGACAAGGCTGGCAATCAGTTGTTTGATGGAAATGTTTATCTTATTGAAGGTTCTAAGGTTACTTCAAATCAATTTCGGAAAACTTATTACAACCCAAAGCATGGATTGAATTTAAAACACGACCACATTTTAATTTACGGTATTGACGGAAAGGATTTTATCAGGTTCAATTTTAAGGAGATGTTCATTCATCAATATGCATCTGTAAAAAACAAATTACTCACACGACTGATTCCTCCATACATAAACAATGTTCAGCAACAATACTCTGCATATGTAGGAAGATTTGGTTTGCCAAGAATTCCAAATAAAGTTTTGAAGGGAATTAAATAAAACCCCCAGTTGTGCAGGATATGTGCCTAGCTAAAAGATCACCACTGCGAAGGATGCAACCGCTGCGAAAGATCCCTGCTGCGCAGGATATGTCATAGCTGCGAAAGATTTCCAAGATCTCTCGCTGTGCAGGATATGCCCCCGCTAACTGCTGCGCAGGATATGCTACCGATAAGAAGGACCCCGCCCCAGCTGCGCAGGATATGACCCCAGTTAAAAGCTAACAGCTGCGAAGGATGGTACCGCTGCGAAGGATTTCCAAAATCCTTTGCCCGCTGCGAAGGATCTGCCCCCAGTTAAAAGCTAACAGCTGCGAAGGATGCATCCGCTGCGAAGGATTTGCAAAAATCCTTTGCCCTTAAACTGTGTGGTATAAATCGTCTGAACTGTGATTTTGATGATTTATATGATTTCACAGATGTTCATCCATATTA
>CALMQM010000077.1 GCA_937871435.1 uncultured Bacteroidota bacterium
TGCCATAATGCAACATAATATTATTTTTATGTTGCACTAGAAAGTTGAATCTGCCAATTATAAAAATGCTTAAAAATTATTCTTATTCATCTTTTCGATCTCATTGGTTTCAGTTTGATCGGGGCTATACTGTTGCTTTTTAGTAAGTCTATACAATATTATCGTCAGTACAGTTAAAATGGAGAGGTAATATAATTGTGCGTTCGCTGCAGAAAGCAAATTCAATTTTACACGATTTTCAAAATAGTATGACAAATAATATATCCCAGGGAAAATGATAAAATAGATCCCGGGTAGAAATAACACAAGTTTATTCCTTCGGTTGAGAATTCCCACAAACATCCCTGCATAATAAAGTATAAATATTAAAAACGGGAATCCCGTGATCTGAGACCTGATCAGCATTGTTTTGCGTAACATTCGGGAAGTTATTTCCTGTTGCATTTTTGAATCACTTTCATCCATGAGTGCTAAGTTGTTTGAAAGAGAATCAATTGCTTCTCCTAATTGAGAATAATTTTTACACATTGGACTATTTTGGAACACTTTCAAATCAGTTCTTTCAAGCTGACTTTTCCCATCGTTCATTTGTATATCGTAGAGCAGGCCTATCAAACGGGTTTTATTGCCTGGCATCACAAATGCTGCAAAGAAGAAACTGGTTATTGAGATGATCGTTGTAACCAGCAAAGCGCTTTTATACTTGATTGTTGTTTTACCAGAGCGAAATAGTTGTCTGTGATAAAGTGCCGCCATAACAAAAATACTGATTGGCATTACTATATTAACAAAATCAACCACTACGAGTGCAGTGAATTTAATGATCACTACTGTATCCAGATTTTTTCCGAAGAGATCGACACTATATTTTTCGATAAATTGTCCTGATAAGATGGAGATTAAAACCAGGAAAGTCAGGAGAAATCCCAGCATTCCATGTATTAACGCTATTCGGTTTTTTCTAATCATGAGAATTTCACTTCGCGGCCAGTAATTTTTCTACAATGTCCAACGCAAGCTTCATTCCTTGTTTGAACATTTCATTGGCCATCATTTCAAGTGTGTTGAGGTCTTTATATTTGATGGTCATTCGGAAATTCGTAATACCATTCGATTCATTAAAAGTAAGATCATTTTCTGATCCATAAAAATCAGGATGGAGGTTTTCTTCTTTATCGCTCAGACCGGAAATGTATTTGTAGTTTGTTTTGGGAGTAATGGAAGTGAAATCCTGGACAGAATAAAACTCCTGACCATCCGGACTTATCATTTTGTAAAATCTTCTGCCACCTACTTTGAAGTCCATGCGAAGCGTTTCCGTTTTCCATGGTTCAGGCGCTCCCCATTGGTCCAATAATTCCGGTTTTGTAAAGGCTTCCCACACCAGGGATAATCCCGCATCAAATGCCCGGGTGATAAATACTGTTTTGGTTTCTTTGTCTACTGTAAAGTCAAATGAGATGTTGTTGTGCATAGCCGGGAGAAATTAAAGTTAATGTGCAATAATATGGTTGCAAATATATGCAACTATATGATTGCGCAAAGTTTTTTGAAAATTAATTCTCAAGACGAAAAAATGTCATTTTAGAGCAAATTTGAGATGGTCTTGTGGTGAAGCCAATTAAAAATCATCCCAAAAGACATTTAGGATTTTTTATTCTTAAGTGAAAAAATCAAAGTGAAAGTACTGAAGCGGTAGAGCTTTCTGCGAAAAGTTTATTTATTCTGGGCTGAATGATCCAGAGACCAATTGGGAAAAACCATAGCAGAAAAAACTCTCCTGCATAATCGTTGAAGATGACGGGTCTTTGCAATTCGACGGCTTTTAGAGTTTTTGAAATGTAATACAGGCAGTAAAACAAGCAGAACATTGAAAAGAGATGTATTGGTAATATTATCAGAAAAAGTAGCGGAGTAGGTATGAGTCCGAACGAAAGGCCATTGAGTATCCCCAAAATAAATACACTGAGAATTAACATATATATCATTGGAAAATACAAGAACCATTTGAATTTGTTAAGTTTCATTTTCACGGTTTCGGGAAGCTTTTTGGTCAGATTAATTCCAAGTGCATTAAGCCATCCGAGGTTAATTAAAATGGAAAAAAACATGATGAGTGGAAAAACAAAGAACATGGATTTCGGATCACGTGTAGTGAACATGATCCCGAGGCCAATGAATTCGATAATAATGGGAATACCTACCATCAAAAGGAAAAGTTGCCAGTGTTTCATTCGAAGAAAAATGTTCATGGTGTTTTAGTTTTAATTTAATTCGGTTTGATTGCCAATTTAATTTTACGAATTAGCAATAAGACAGATATCTGTGGGTTGTAAAAAGGTGTAGAAATGTAGGAAATATTCAATTACTTTCCAATACAAACTAAAATTGCATGAATTATTACACAGAAGATATACGTCTTTTTGCGAGCTCAATCAGTGCCGGATTCAGGCCCTCATACTTCGACAGATATTCATCCCTTGTCCTTTAACTGTTGGATTTCAATCCGCCTTGAATCACTCAGCGTGGCGGTACGCTTCCCAATCAATTTAAAATTATTCAATTTTCAAAAGATAACAGCCAACCATTTTCGAACATTCCGCGATGTAATAAAAGAAGAAACTTACATACTCACCATCATCCTAAAAGTTCTCTTCGAGATGACGGGTGCGCTTTCAAATTAGTATCGTCCAATTCCCGCCTAACAAATCTTGTTTCTTATTGCCAACATTTTTGTGGCGGGAATTGGACGATACATTTAGATGCCAAAGTTGCCGTCATCTCGAAGAGAACTTTTAGGATGATAGGGAGAAAGGTTGTTTCTTTTTTTAATAATATCGGAGAATATTAGAAGGTGACGGGATGTTTGCTTTTGAAGTTTGAGTAAGTTTTTAATTAATTTAAAAGTATGCCGACACGTTGAGTCTTTCATAGTGGATTAGATTCGCACAATTAGAAAACTAGGGATGGATATCCGTCGGAGCGTGAGAACTGTGTGTCTTGTAGTGTTGAATTCATTTTTTTTCAAAATGGGATATTTTCTAGTAACCTAAAAGTTCTTTGCGAGATGATGGGCTTGTGGTATCTAAGTGTATCGTCCAATCCCCGCCTATAAAAAGAGAGGAACAAAAAACAGTTTTGTTTGGCGGGAATTGGACGAAACTTATTTTGGCGCGCAGACGTGATCTCGCAGAGAGCTTTTAGGTGGATTGGGAGAGGGTTTGTTTTTTGTCTTAGGGGGTTCGAACATGGAATTGGGAGAAAATGGACTGTTTACTTGAAATGAGAGAATGATCTAAATGAATTGAGATGTGTGCCAAGAAGTTGAGCGAATCATGGTGAATTTAAATCACGCAATTTAAGGACATGGGATGGAGATAGGTCGGATCGAGGTTCCTTTGGAAAATTAGCACTTGTTTTAAAATCCCTCTTAAAATAGGTTGTGCCATTTTAATTCTTACCGGAATTTTGGAATGATGTACGTATATATCTTAACAAATCCCGGTAAAAGTGTTCTATATATTGGTGTAACAAATAACCTGGTACGACGCTTAAGAGAACACGAGGTTAATCGAGGGTCTCCAAAAACTTTTGCCGGAAGATATTATTGTAATAAATTAATCTATTATGAAACATTTGATCGTCCTTACGATGCAATTCGAAGAGAAAAGGAAATAAAAAAGCTGAGCAGGGAAAATAAGTTTAAGTTGATTAAAAGTAAAAACCCCAAATTGCAATTTTATATTTTGTAGTTCTGGTATGAAGTATTGTTGTATAATTTTAAAATCGATATTTTCTTTTGACCTGAACGTTCTCTGCGCGTTGTGTGTTTTGTGGTGGTGGATTCATTTTTTCAAATGGGATATTTTCCAGTAACCTAAAAGTTCTCTTCGAGATGACGGGTGCGCTTTCAAATTAGTATCGTCCAATTCCCGCCAACCAAATTTAGTTTCTTATTGCCAACATTTTTGTGGCGGGAATTGGACGATACATTTAGATGCCCCACGCGTCATCTCGCAGAGAACATTTTGGTTAATATGCAGCTGCATCGGATTTTTCTAAGATGCTTCGAAGGATATCCGTCGAAGTATGCATACACCTGTTTTATGCATGCATTACTGAACCAGAAAATTCTTAATTTCCCGGATATAGATTTCAGGCTGCTCGACATTGATAAAGTGTCCTGCATTTGGAACGAGGATAAATTTGTGATTAGGGAAAAGACTCAAATATTCCTGAGTGGCTCCCCAGGGTTGATTGTCGCATTCTCCTTTCAGGATTAAAACGGGAATGTTCATTCCTCTGATATTCGCTCTGAAATCTTTCATTTTAAAAAGATCATTGTAAGTCATGATGCCGGCGTAATATCCATTGCCACCCCGATTCTGTAAAACCACAGAAGTATCGCACAAGGCAGACTTATATGATTTGGTATCCAGAAAGTCGGCAAATTGGTCAACTTCTTCGTCGGAAGCTATTTTTTTGCCAAAGCGGGTTGCGATAAATTTAATTGTACTCATACGGATATTACCCGCGGAAGTATTTGCTTCTTTATTTGTGTAAAGTGGTTTTCTGATTTTAAGACTATCCGGAGCCGGGATATTTATTTCCGCATTGTTGATAGGGTAAACAGGACCGGGGCTCGTGAATATAATTTTATCAATAGTTTCAGGATGCTGGGATAGATAAGCTGCTGCTAATATGGCTCCCCACGACTGTCCGATGAGTATGACTTTTTCCGAATGAATATTTTTGATTATTTCAAACAGGTCGTCAATGTGCCTTTGCACTGTATAGTCTGAGATGTTGATGAGTCGCGTTGAATTCCCGCTTCCAGCCTGATCATAAAAATACAGGTCGAAACCATAATTACTCAGCCGTTTCAGATCATCAACTACCCGTTTAGAAATAGCACCACCCGGACCGCCATGCAGATAAATTATTGGATAGGGCTGATGTTCTTGTAACCCGGAAGGTATGTAAGTAAACCCTATTGAGGATCCGGTGCTAAGTTTCCAAACCTGGTTCGTAAGATCTTTCTCTCTTATTTGCGCCTTGTAATGCCGTGGCCAGAAAAGCAGATATAAAAGGAAAATGAATGATAAAATTAGAACCCACCTCAAAATCCGTTTTACGTTTTTCATTCTATCGAATATTGAGAGGTGATATGCTTGCAGAATTGACTGAAGTGGGATTTAATATGTGTTATGAATCAGTAAAACTCTTAAAAAATAGTTATGAACGCAAGTTTCTAAGAGGGAAGTGGATGATATGTGGTTTGGAGCTAATCATAGAGTAAGTACGCTTGTGCACTAGCAGCGTTAAGGACTTAGCACAGGAGGGGATTTCTTTCCGTTGCTTAGATGAATTTCCGTTGAAGCATACGGTGGTGATAAATCCGGTACGTCTGGAGTGTGATGCGTTCCGAAACCATCCTCAGGATACTAAGCTGAAAAGCAATGTTCCGTGGATGACTATCACACAGTTTAAGGGCAAAGGATTTAGAAGAAAATTGTTGCAGCGGTTTAGTCCTTCGCAGTGATGAGTTTTTAAAAGAGGTTATATCCTGCGCAGCGGGAAAATGTTAATTTTTGTGATTCCTGTGATTTAATAGAAACCATCATTTATACACTAATCGCCCATGTTTAGTGAACATTGGCCAATTGTCTGCATACTATTTTTAAATTTCGTTTTCATATTCTGCAGACTTAGTAACTTTGAATTCCTTTGAAGCGATTTGTTTCTTTAAATTTCAATTCGCTATTATTTTCAGGAATCATTGAATTCATAATTTATCAATTTATGAAACAATTTACCCTTTCATTATTTCTTTTTTTCTTTTTCTGCTTAAACACAAGCGCACAATTGTCTACAAAATCTTATTCGACTACACCTTCCACCGATGGGAACAAAGACATCATCGTGACAAATGAAAAAGGATATCTTATCACATCTACGGTTAATAACGGATCTACATACTATACAGCGCTCACATTAATTGATTCAGCCCAAAACCAGGTAGAACATATCGTGCTGCGAGATTCTTTATGGGGAGCACTTCCATTGGATCTTACACGTGTTGTACACACCGATGATGGCGGATATTTGCTTGCCGGAGGCTTTGCCGGATTTTATTCCAGTTCATTTGATATGACTTTGGTGAAAACAGATTCAGCGTTAAATATTGAGTGGTATAAGGTCATCCATGATAGTTTAGGTACAAGCAAAATTAACTCTGTAGTAAAGACCACTGACGGAAATTTATCCTTCAATGGAAATCTCAAAACGGACGGTAACGGTACAATTCTTTGGAGGCGAAGAAACAATTATCCCTCTCAATGCCTTCTCGCTACATCAACAAATGGTTTTGTGAATGCAGGACAAGACATTTTTGCAAAGTGTGATTCTTTGTGCAATCCACTGTGGTCCTACCAGGTCCCAAACAGAACTATACTAAAAGCGATTTCTACGCTGGACGGCGGGTATGCTTTTGCCGGTTTTGTCGATTCATCCGGATTGAAAAGTACTTTTCTATTTCGCACCGATACTTCCGGAACGATTACATTTTCTTACAAATCAGATTTCAGTCCTGATTTTTATTTTACAGATTTAACACAGGAGAATGTTTACTTTGATATGTTTCAGTTGAGCGACAGTAATTTTGTAATTGGTTTTCCAGCTAATATTTACGAAAGCGTATTGCTGAAACTTAATCAGCAGGGACAATTTCTCAATGCCAGAATTTTCGGAGAGATCAATACTTCCGCTCAATACAGTGATTTTATAAAAAAATTCGTTCGGAAATCAGATAGTGTTTATACTTTCATGGAGGATCATACTTCTCATGTTTCATTCATTGTTCGCCCCTTAACAGCAGAACTGGATCTCAATGACCACACACAATGTGTAATTCCTCAAATGGCGTTCGGCTGGAATACGGAAGCGCTTATTCCTGTTTCGTATCAGATGTTCACCACAGCTTTGTTGAACGATTCTGTAAATGATCGGAGCATGTGGGTGTACAGAAGCGCAGGAGCTTCATTCAATTATTGTGTAACCACGACAGACTTGCAGGAGACTCTATGGGATAATGCTGTTGAAATCGTTTTTATTCAGACTTCCAAAGAGTTTGTGGTGAAGATTTCTGGAAATGAAACAAGGAATTTATTTATTTCTATTTACACTTCATCCGGTCAATTGATTACCACCTCAGAAAGTAAAGTGAACGACGAAATTCTAACGCAACATTTTTCAGCATCTCATTATGTACCCGGGATGTATGTGGTTCGTGCATTAACTGACAGAGGAATAATGACCAGGAAATTCATTGTTTATTAAAATCGAATTTGCTTTCAGAAAATCTGTGGTGGATTTCCCTTTCAATGATTTCAATGATCCTCAGAATCTCAATTCAGACAAAGGAAGAGCACAAAATTTAAGGTCAAAAGATTTAAAAGAAATTCTTCACAGCGGTTAATTACTTCGCAGCAGTGAGCTTCTAAAAGAAGATAAATCCTGCGAAAAGAACAAAATTGGGAGCATGGGACTGGGGACGAGGGACGTTTTTAGTGAGTCGGGAATTAATGGTTTTAGAAACAGAATCAGAAACAGTCTGAGTGAACAGTGAAAAAAGAAACAGAATCAGAAACAGTTTGAGTGAACAGTAAAAAAGAGACAGAATCAGAAACAGTCTGAGTGAGCAGTGAAAAAATAAACAGAATCAGAAACAGTTTGAGTGAACAGTAAAAAAGAAACAGAATCAGAAACAGTCTGAGTGAGCAGTGAAAAAAGAAACAGAATCAGAAACAGTCTGAGTGAGCAGTGAAAAAAGAAACAGAATCAGAAACAGTCCGAGTGAACAGTAAAAAAGAAACAGAATCAGAAACAGTCTGAGTGAACAGTGAAAAAAGAAACAGAATCAGAAACAGTAGGAGTGAACAGTTCCAATTCTATGAAGGCCAGCAAAACTCTTTTTCATCTATAATCCCACCAGCAACCTTCCGAATTTTCTCCAACAACCACTCCCAACAAAGGAAGTTTGTCCCAAAAATGGAAAATTGGTTTTTGGTATTCTTTGATTTTTTCATTTAAATCCACTTTTATTTTACTGGAATGGATTTGGCAAGCCGGACCGCGAAAATCAAAATGGTCATGTCTAACAAAGCCAACTCAATTGTAATCGTCGATGATGATCGACACTTCGCTTCACTGGTTGAATACGAACTGGAGATGAACGGCTTTACTAATGTCAAGACCTACAACGAACCCCAGGATTTTCTCAGCAGCCTCGAACACGAACCCTACCTCGTTATCCTCGACTTTCAGTTTGATGACACCACAGGACTCGATGTCCTGCGCGAAATAAAAACTCTTAACCCGGACATCCATGTCATCATGCTCTCCGGACAAGAATATATCGGAAACGCGGTAAGTACATTAAAATACGGCGCGTTCGATTATGTGGAAAAAAATCAGGACTCATTCGGACGACTTCTTTCTCTTGTAGAAAAACTCAGCGTGGTAGATAAAGAAATTGAAAACGTGAGCCGACGAAGTAAGAAACGAAAATTCATTAATAAGATCGGACTAAACGCGATGCTGCCGGGTGCGCTGACATCGCTCTTTACTTCCGGTCATTAATCCAAAAAGGTGTGGGAACCAACGGATCAAAAATATTCAAGTTCATTCAACAGCTTTGCTGCATCACAGGCCTCTTCATTCTGAGCTCCTGTCATACGCAACGCTTGTTTACGGGCGACGCGCAAAATAACGCGTCAGTCAGTGAGGTGTTTGCCAAACAAGCTCAGCTGATTCAGCCCGACGATAAAATTACCCTGAGCATCTGGGATCATGAAGAACTGAGCATCGGCTCTCTCTTCGGAGTCTACAATTCCAATGAAGTGTATGGTAAATGGGTGCTGGTAAACAGCGAAGGCAAAGTGATGCTTCCCAAAATCGGAGCTGTCACCCTCGGCGGCCTCACCATACAACAGGCTACAGACACATTAACTACCCTCTATTCCCGGTTGATCGTGAACCCGGTGATTGTTCTCAAAGTACTGAATCGTGAGGTGACGGTATTGGGAGAAGTTAAATCACCGGGTACACTACAACTGGAAAAAGAATATACCAGCCTTGTAGAAGTACTGGGAAAAGTGGGCGGACCCGAATACTACGCGGATGCACGCATCCTGAAAATTATTCGCGGAAGAGACGAACAGAAAAAAGAATATACACTTGATCTGACCAGGCTCTCTACTATCGAGAGAGAAAATATCTGGCTACAATCCGGAGATATCGTTTATCTCCCTCCCTTCAAACGTAAATCATTGCAAAAGGAAGCCGGTACCCTCCTTCCTGTCGCGGCAATTTTGTCGAGCCTTGCTGTGTTTTTAACTCTCGTGAAATAAGATGAGCGATAAACAGCAACTCAAAAAATTTCTACTCCCGGCCATCAAAGGAATCCCGGTCATCGCGCTGTTTTTTGTTGTCGCGATACTCTTCGCTTCGCGTGTCCTCTACTACGCGACACCAAAATACGAGAGTACAGCCCTTCTGAAACTGGACGAGAAAAACAACGGCGTCTCCGAAAATAATCTGTACAAAGATTTTGACGTTTTCTCTTCCACAGGAAAAATTGCTACGGAAGAAAAAGTAATTCAAAGTCAGGTGCTCATCAAAAAGGCGATGCGGAATCTCGACTTCCGTGTTTCTGTCTACCGTATAGGCGATATCCGAAAACGGGAATTGTATACCGCTTCTCCTTTCCGGATTCATTACATTCTCAAAGACAGTTCCCTTCTCGACAAAATGATCCAACTCACGGTGAAAGACGATTCTTCTTTTCACATCTCAGTCACCTGCGGAAAAAAACAAATTGATACTACCGGTCAGTTCGGACACATGCTGTTCACCGAACCCGCCGCTTTCAAAATTGAACGCAACGATTCTCTTATTCAGAATACTCCTTCCTATGCATTGGTCGACAATTATGAATTTGTGATTCATTCCGACGATGCCATCGTGAATTCTGTTATCGGCGACAAGCTCGATGTAAAAGCGATGGATCGCGATATTCCGATCCTGCGCATTTCTTATGCCTGCGAAGTTCCTCAGAAATCCGCCGACTTTGCCAACGCGCTCGCTGCTGCTTACATCACGGATTACATCGAAAGCAAATCGGAAGCCGCGGCGAAAACAGTACAGTTTATCGACGATCGTCTCGACCAGATCGGCCGTGACCTGAAACAATCTGAACTGAAACTGGAAGAATACCGGCTGAAAAATAAAATCATCAATACAAGCCAGGAAACGGAAACGGGTCTGCGTAAACTTTCCCAGTTGAAAGTGGAACAGACTAACCTGGACATGCAATCCGCCGCGCTCGATCAGCTACAGGATTATGTCGACAACAGAAAAGATTTCAACGATGCCGGTCCGGCTTTCGACGCGATCACAGATCCTTTGTTCACGGAGATGATCAAGAACCTGAAATCGTACCAGCAGGAACGCCGTGAATTGCTGACCCGCTTCACCGCGGATCATGAAAAAGTAAAACTGATCGACGGAAAAATTGACGATGTAGTAAACTACAGTCGTGAAGCGATCCGCAACGCGAAGCTCTCCATCAAAGTGAAACGCGCGGAGATGGACTCCGCTGTGGAAGCAGCGGATCATGAATTCGATAACCTGCCTACCAAGGAAAAAAATATGATCATCCTGGAAAGAAATTTCCAGCTGAATCAAAAAGTATATCAGTTTCTCCTCGAGAAAAGAACAGAAGCTTCCATCGCGGAAGCGGCAACAATTTCATTTCACAGGATTATACAATACGCGTCGGTTCCCACGACACCGGTCTACCCCAGGCGAGGATTCTTATTGATCCTCGCGGGGGTCACCGGATTATTGTGTGGTGTGCTCTTCGTGTATCTGCGACGTTACGCGCGCGGAAAAGTGGAAGACAAAGAGATGGTGGAAAAGATGACGACTTCGCCGGTAGCGGGAGTGATTCGTGAACTGTCTGTTGAAGAATCATCGGAAGCGATTTCCCCTTTCGCCGATCTCGCTACGAATCTTATTCTGCATGGATTGATCGGAGGAAAAAAAATTATCACAGTGACTTCTTCCGTACAGGGCGAAGGAAAATCATTTGTCGCGAAAAATTTAGCTCTTGCTCTCGCACGCAGCGGTTGGAAAGTGATTCTGACGGATATGAATCTACATCATTCCATAGTTCATGCCGACGAGAAAATCGCGCTTGTTCCGGGAATGAGTGATTACCTCCGCGGAGAATGCGCGCTGGATAAACTTGTTCATCCTTCCTCTGTATCCACTTTATCTCTTATCGGTGCCGGACAAAATAAAAACGACAGCACTTTGCTCTTCAGTCAGCCTGAGTTGAAAGAAAAGATCCAGGCACTTTTCGCTTATGGCGACATAGTAATTCTGGACACAGCGGCAACAGCCAATGCTATCGACGCGCTTGCGCTGATGAAGTTGTCGGATCTGAATTTGTATGTAGTCAGAGCGGAGTATACTTCATCGCATCTGCTTACTTACGCGGAAATGCTGAAGCAGGATTATCATATAGAAAATATGCACATAGTGTTGAATGGTCTGCACAAAGCGACCAATTTCAACGGAGATTTAACAGGAACGAAATATTCTTATCAATACAAAGCCAAAGGCTGGAGAGCGCGTGCGGCACATTATGCCAATCATTACTGGAAGTGAAAAAATTAAAACATATATATCATAATAACCGGCAGGCTCCGATCGCCCTGATAGATCAGGGTGTGGTGAGCGGCGCGGGATTTGTGACAGGCGTTTTGCTGGCAAGATTTCTCGGACTGAGCAGTTACGGCGTCTTCGCGATGTCGTGGCTGGTGGTGTTGTTTTTTGGCAGCATTCAACAGGCCTTCCTGATCGCGCCCTTGCAGACATTGCTCCCGAAGAAACAAGAGCATGAGCGCGACGCGTTCATGAACATGATGTTTCTGCAGCAGTTGATTTTCGCGTTGGTGGTAGCGGCTGTCACATTTTTATTTTGTCGCTTCTCCTCGCTGATGTTTTTCGATTCGCTCGAATTACGTTCGGTGGAAATCATCATGCCGCTCGCGGTATTGACATTTGTGATGAATGAATTTTTCCGCAAAATGTTTTTCGTTCAGGGGAGAAATATCACCGCATTAGTATTAGACATTATTTCCTACAGCACGCAGATTGTTGGACTGGTTGGAGTCGCCTATCTCCACCAGCTCAACCTTCAGCGGGCAATTATTATTATCGCCTTGTCGAACAGTATTTCATCGACATACGGAATTCTGAAAGTGAAACGTATCGAGTTTCATTTCACGGCATTCGGCGCGCACCTGAAGGAAACCTGGAATTATTCCGGCTGGCTGATCGGTACCTCGCTGTTGCAATGGTTTTCCGGAAATTTCTTCATTGTTACAGCGGGAGGAATTCTCGGTCCGGTAGCAGTGGGAGCAATTCGGATGGCGCAGAATATTATCGGAGTGCTGAATATACTTTTTCTGGCGATGGAGAATTTCATTCCTTCCAACGCTGCGAAAATTTATCATGATAAAGGACTGAAGAATCTGTACGCTTACCTGCGGCAGGTAATGATGGTTGCCGGAGCGATCACCTTCATGCTCATTCTTTGCATTGTTATTTTTTCCAGACAAATTATCGATGTGCTTTATGGTCACGATTACGTGAAGTATGAACATGTTTTGTTTGGATTTGCATTGCTTTACTTGTTTGTATTTACAGGTTTGTTGCTGCGATTTTTCATTCGCACCGTGGAGAAAAACCGCGACATCTTCATTTCCTATGCACTGAGTGCAGGATTCAGCCTCTTACTGGCGGCTCCTATGGTGAGTACATTCGGAATGAGCGGAGTGTTTGCCGGTTTGATTCTCACACAGGTGATTGTTCAACTTTGGTATCTCTATTCTTTAAAATCAGAACTTGTTGTAGTATGGAAATAATTCATCTTATTCTCGGAAAAGCGAATCCTCAACGGATGAATGGTGTGAATAAAGTAGTTCATCAGCTGGCTACACATCAGTCGCTGCTTGGACATTATGTACAGGTATGGGGAATTACACCCTCACCGGAAGGAGAATATCCGGATCGCAATTATGACACACGTTTGTTTCAGTCGTTGAAAAATAAATTCCGCATTGATCAGCATTTGTCGAAAGCCATTCGCGAATGTCCGAAGGAAACGGTCTTTCATTTACATGGAGGATTTATCCCGGAATTTTATCATGCAGTACGACTGCTTACAGCTACAGGGCATGAATTTGTTTTCACTCCTCACGGCAGTTACAATGCCATCGCGATGCAGAAAAATCATCTGGTGAAAAGCGTGTACTTCCCATTGATTGAGAAGTCAGTGGTAAGTGCTGCAAAGCTGGTGCATTTTCTCGGAAAAACAGAATATGAAGCGATGGATGATCTGCTTCCAGGTACGAACAAAGTACTTATTCCAAACGGACAGGATATGAATGAATTGAAATTCATTTATTCCCCTTTGCCAAAAACAAAAGGAACTGTCTTTGGTTTTTGCGGACGACTTACAGCCTATACCAAGGGACTGGATCTTATGCTCGAGGCATTTTCCCGATTTGTTCATCATGATGGATTAGAGGGAGAATTGTGGTTGATCGGAGACGGTGAAGATCGTGCCTTGTTGGAACAGCGAGCAAGAGAATTAAATATTCATGAAAGGGTAACCTTTTTCGGAGCCTGCTTTGGAGAAGAAAAACTGAATCTGATCGCGAACATGGATGTGTTTCTGCATCCTTCACGCAATGAAGGTTTGCCGATGTCAGTGCTGGAAGCTTCGGCATTGAAAGTTCCATGTATTGTGAGCGAAGAAACGAACATGGCTTCCTATATCCGTGAGTATGATGCAGGAATCGCCTTGCCCGCGAACACTCCCTGGGATATTTACCGTGCGATGAAGACCGCGGTGATAGAAATTTCCGAGAAAAAATGGGAACAGAAACGCATTCAGGCACGTAAGATGGTACAATCAGCATTCGACTGGCACCGTATTGCCGAAAAGCTGATCAGGGTCTATGCGGCCTGAGTACCATGGAAAGTAAAAGCAGCAGTCAAAAAATTCTGAATATCCTCATCCTGATCTTGCTGATCAAGATCACGGGATATTTTACCATTTCAGAAAATGTGGTTGTTACCCGTATGCTGAAAATATTTTTCAGAACGGGAATGACTGTCGCGATTTTTGCTGTCTACACTTCTTTAAAAAGCAAAGGCTGGTTGGCGAGCTGGTCATGGACCAACTCACTGATCCCTGTATTTTACGGAGCCTATCTCACGTTAGGTTTCCTTTCCTTTTTCTGGAGCAGCGACATAGGATATTCAGCGCTGCAGCTGTTGATGAACCTGGAGAGTTTTCTCTTCGCCTATTATTTTATCGCTGTATATCTGCTTATCCGCAAACATGCTCCGGAAGTAAATATTCGTTTGAGTTATTTAGTGGGGAACGCTGTATTTTTCATTCTGCTGATTTTTGTTGTCGGCGTGATTGTAGCCCCTGATATTTTCTATCGTCTGACTCATGGAGGAGAAGAATCACGTTTGGGCGGGTACCTGATGAATCCGAATGAGCTGGGAATGCTTTCTGTAATCGGGGCATCCATGGTGGCGATGGAAATGAAGGAAGACAGAAATAAAATTCTGCTCGTGTTCATGATGCTGATCGCATTGACAGTGTTGTTGCTGACGGGCTCGCGTTCATCACTCATTGGTTTCCTGTTGATCATGTTGTATTTCACAGGAAAAAGTGAGAGCAAAAAATTAAAAGCCGGTGTGTTGATCGGATTGATTGTGGCGATGCCATTTGTGATCACCACAATTATTTTCAAGCAGGGAAATGTGGAGGAAGTACTCAGCATGACAGGAAGACTTCCCTTCTGGAAAGCATTGCTGACAGAGGGTTTACCGAAAGAACCTTTGTTTGGATTCGGTTACATGCGTATTGCTTACAAAGATTATTTCCAGAGTGTACATACGTATGCCGGACAGATGACACACAATACATTTATTCAGGTGTTGATGAATCTGGGTATCGTTGGTTTGCTGCTTGTATTGGTTCAGCTTTTCCTCACGATCCGTGGCTTCATGCTGACAAAAGATTTGTCGAAGAAAACTTTTTTTGTCGCTTTGTTTATTCCTATTCTCATCAATTCATTTACCGAGTTCGGTATTTTCGGTGAAACAAATTATGGTATTTTGTTTTATCAGCTGCTCATTTTTTACGGCGTAATGCATATCAATGAACATTTGTCGAGGCGGGAAAAGGCGCTTCAGAATCCGGGAATAAGGACACGATTTGCTCCAAAAATCGCGAATTGAGAATTCCATTTTTGGGATTTGCTTCCCATTTTACGACACACTTATTTCAGAACCATCCTTTTTAATTCAAAAAAGACCACAAATTCCGGTGGCATGATTTACGGTTATGACGCGCGACATTAAATCTCGTCATGACCAAATTCCAAACTTCAGACCTGTCTATTCTGCTTCGTCTTTTTTCCGTTGAAGGAAGAAAGGTTTTTGTTTTTGCGGAGGACCGTGGAATCGACCGCAGTGGTAATTTTCCTATTCACGTATTTCACGAAACAGATTCCATTCCCGCAGCAGATCATGCTGTGTGGCTGGTTTCGGATAGTTCATTCATCCGTCGTTTCGGACATGCGGTGAAATTCGATCAGATAATTTTGTTTTCATCGACAGCAAACCGACTGGATGGTTTTCATCAGCATTCGTTCCGCGGAATTTGCAATCCGGATCAGACCTTGCGTTGGATTTATCCTACGGATCTTCGTCGTCCGACATTTTTGAATTTATACAATGCCGGAACCTGGAAAGGCAGACTGTACGAAAAACTTGTGAAGCTATCATTCGCGATTGGATTGCGTTCGCTTCCATCTTCAATGTCCTTCAGCATTTACAGTCGCAGCAGTACTACGCTCCGGAATATTTTACAACAAATCGCCCACGAGCAATACAGCATTTTTACAGGAACGATTGGTATCAACAGAAAATGTATTGTTGAAGTCAATACACAGGGAAGAACCAGTCATTTCATCAAAATCCCGATGAACAGTCATTCCGGTTTGTTGATCCGAAACGAAAAGCAAATGCTGAACGCGATGAAGAATTCCGGATTTAAAAGTATGACAACACCGCGCGTGTTGCAGGTGGAGGAGATGGATGCGGAAGTGGTGGAAAATATTAAACCCGGAAAAATTGTGAGAGGAACAGAATTTACATCTGTTCATGCCAACGCGCTTACGGAATTGTACCTGAAGAATCTTACAGCGGAAAAAATCCGTTCCGCGGAATTTATGGAGCGTATCCTCCAGAATATTTACCTGGCAAAACGGAATCTTTCTAAAAAGCCGATGCCGATCATGCAACAACTGCTTGACAAGCTGCAGGCTTTGCAGAAAAGCATTGATATTAGTACCACAATACATCTCGGCATGTCGCATGGAGATTTCACTCCGTGGAATATGTATTCCAGCGAAAACAAATTGCATGTGTATGACTGGGAGCTGGCACGAAGAGATTCTCCACTGCTGTTTGATGTCTTTCATTTTATTTTTCAGCGTGAAGTGATGCTGAAAAAATCATCTTTCGAAAAAATTGAAGCGGAGATCCGAAAGGCATTGGATCATCAGGCTTTCAGGGAATTGATTAAAATATTCAATATTCAACCTGAACTTCATTACCGTTTGTATTTACTGTCTACCATCAGTTATTATCTGAATGTGTATCTGATGCAGGATAAATTACATCCGCAGGCAATGTGGTTGTTGGAAACATGGGATGAAGCGCTGAACGGAGCATTGCCGGTGAATGAATCGGTATCCCAACGACGTGTCTTTATCCGCAATTTCTTCAAACAAATCAAAGATCGCAAATACGCGATGCTGAAGTTTATTCATGCAAGCGTGGAGGATATTCCTGAATATTCTGACCTCGATATCCTTGTGATGAAAGAAGATTTGCCTTCGTATCTGAATATTCTCAACAGACAGAAAGGTTTACTCAAGACAAAAGTTTACCCGAAGTCATACATGACAACAGTGGAACTTTATTTTGAAGATCAGTCTTATGTATCATTGGACCTGATTCATGCGTTCCGTCGTAAAAGCATCGATTACCTGGAGCCGAAAAAGATTTTGCGCAGTGCGCAGACAACTTCCGAAGGCATTCGTGTTCCGGAAAAAAGATTTTGTTTCGAATACACGTGGTTATTCTATACACTGAACGGGGCGTCAATGCCTCAGCGTTATGTGCTGTATTATTCGCAACTGGAACATGTCGCGCGCGGACAGATCCTGAATCATTTTCATTCTTCTTTCGGTGTGCGTTGTGACGGATTGGAGCAATTGTTTGCTTACAAGTCAAAACATCATACTTCCGTTTTGCAGTCATTAAACAGAGTATCCGGAAATTCTGTTCTGAACAAATTCAGCAAGCTGCTGATGTATGCGGCGGATACCTTCCGTGATACTATTTCCCGTAAAGGAATTATGATCACACTTACCGGCGTTGATGGGGCGGGAAAATCAACTATTATAGCCGAATTGCAGCAATTGTTGCAGGAGAAGTTCCGCAAGAAAGTGGTGGTGGTTCGTCACCGTCCATCTTTGTTCCCGATTCTGAGTGCATGGAAACATGGCAAGGAAAAAGCGGAGCAGATTTCTGTGAGTAATCTCCCGCGTACCGGAACCAACCGCAGCACAGTATCTTCTGTGTTTCGTTTCGCATATTACTATACAGATTACCTGTTCGGTCAATTCTATATTTATTTCCGATACAATTTGCGCGGCTATACAGTATTGTATGATCGGTACTATTTCGATTTCATTGTCGATGGCCGCAGATCGAATATCCACCTGAATGAAAAAGTGACTCGCTCTTTGTATCGTTTATTGATCAAACCAAAGGTGAACATTTTACTCTTTGCTCCGGTAGATGATATTCTTCGTCGCAAGCAGGAACTCAACGCGGAAGCCATTCGTGATCTCACGAACGGATACCGTCATCTTTTTGAAAAACTCAGCATTCACTCATCGGAAGCGATGTATGTGCCAATTGAAAATACAGATAAAGACAACACGCTGCGGGTAATAGAAGAAGCTATTGTCCGTGCAGCATAATATTCCCCCTAAATGAAGCACACGATCGAACAACTAATCCGCCTGCGCAACCCCGGCTTTTCTTTTGACAGAGAAGTCCGCGGCGGATTGTTGTTTTCGTTTTTTCTTTCATACTCCGTGCAATTGTTGCGTGGATTGAAATTGGTTCTCTACAACCGCTACGCGAAAGGCATAGCTTTGGGCAGAGGTGTACGATTCTTTTATGTTTCCAACATGCGTTTGGGAAGATTTGTAAAGATCGGTGAGTTCACTACGCTCAATGCTACCGGCAAAGGTTGCCTGGAGATAGGTAAGGGCAGTGGCATTGGTGCGTTTAGCAGAGTTATAATTTCCACTTCCTTCAATCATTTGGGAAGTCATATTCATATCGGTGAAAATGTCGGAATCGGTGAATATGCCTATCTCGGTGGTGGCGGCGGACTTGACATCGGCGATGATTGCATCGTCGGACAATATTTTTCCTGTCATCCGGAAAATCATTTGTATGATGATCCGGAAGTGTTGATTCGCCAGCAAGGAGTGACACGCAAAGGAATCCGCATCGGAAAAAATTGCTGGATTGGTTCTAAAGTTACTGTGCTTGACGGAGTCACAATTGGTGACAATTGTGTAATTGCCGCAGGAGCAGTGGTGAACAGATCTATGCCAGCGAACTCTGTCATTGGTGGAGTTCCGGCACGAGTTTTAAAATCAAGAATTGATGAAACGGAAAGCACACTGAAAGTGCTGGCATCTTAGTTAAAGAATTTCCCTCCATGAAAAAGATCATACTTGCCACAGCATATGCAGTGAATCCGACCAAAGGTTCCGAAGACGGAATGGGTTGGAATTTCATTTGTCAGATCGCACGATTCAATAATGTGATCGCTGTTACCCGCGAAAACAACCGACCGGCGATTGAAAAATATTTACAGGAAAATACTATTCCCGAAGCGAAGAATATTCGCTTTTTGTATTATGATCTGCCTGCCTGGACACGCTTTTGGAAAAAAGGACCCTTGTTGTCGATGATTTATTATTATATGTGGCAACTGTTTCTTCCTCGTTTTGTGAAAAAGCAGAATGTGGATTTCGACATCGCGCACAATCTGAACTTTCACAACGACTGGACTCCAACTTTTCTCTGGAGATTGAAAAAGCCACTTGTCTGGGGACCGGTAGGACATCATCCGAAAGTACCAAAAGCATATTTGCTTCCGGTGTATGGATGGAAATCATACATAGCTGATCGTTTTCGTTGGGTATTGAAACAGGCTTTCTGGCATTTCGATCCATTCCTGCGCATCTCGGCAAAAAAAGCGGAGAAAATTATCTGCATGAATTCTGCCGTGCAAAATCATTTGTCGTTTGATAAAGGAAAAATGGTGATTTGCTCTTCGGTAGCTTCAGAAAGAATTATTCCGGAAGTTAAACCGAAGCAAGATGGATTGCGTGTATTGTCTGTAGGCAGATTTGTGTGGTTAAAAGGATTCGATATCACGATTCGTTCTTTCGCGAAGTTTTATCATGCAGTACCTTCTGAACAAAGAGAGAAGGTTACACTTACTATTGTGGGTGATGGTCCGGCAAGAAAACAGCTCGAAGATTTGGCGAAATCACTTGGCGTAGCCGAAGCGGTGACGTTTATTCATTGGATCAAACGTTCGGAATTGAGCGCCTTGTACCGAGAATCGGATGTGTTCCTGTTTCCGTCGCATGAAGGCGCCGGTATGGTTGTGGCGGAAGCAATGTCATATGGGTTGCCGGTTTTGTGTTTCGACAATTGCGGTCCGGGTGAGTTTGTAAATATCGGAAGCGGAATGAAAGTCGGATACAGCAGCTACGATGAATCGGTTCAGGAATTTGCAAAACACCTGCACACGTTACATACAGATAAGGAATTGTTGAGCAGCATGTTGCTGCACGCGCGTACATGTTTCAACGAAAAATATGAGTGGTCGGTTAAAGGAAGCATTCTCAAATCACTATACGCAGAATTACCGTTGAAAGAACGCATCGTGTGTGTTCATCTGCTGAATGATTACAGCGGGAGTCCGTTGGTTCTTGCGAACGCGATCAAAGGTTTTATTCAAAAAGGCCGCCCTGTTGAATTGTATTGTTCTTCAGCAACCAAGGAAGGATTCCTGAGCGGACTCAATGTAAAGGAGAATTCATTCTGGTATCGCTTTCAGGAAAATAAATGGAAACGTTTGATCGCTTTAACAAGTAGTCAGATCCATTTATTCGGATTACTCTTGTTTCGTTTGAAGAAAACGGATACGGTTTATGTGAACACACTGTTGCCATTCGGAGCCGCATTAGCTGCGCGTATCCGTGGGGTGCGTGTAATTTATCATTTACATGAAACATCAATGAACCCTCCGGTGCTGAAATGGTTTTTAAAGAAGGTGGTAAAGTTGACTGCATCACATGTTGTATATGTTTCACGCTTCTTACAGGAGAAAGAACCGGTACAGGGACCTAATGCACATGTGGTGTATAATGCCCTGAGTGAAGAGTTTCGTTCGCGTGGTCGTGTTCATCAGTATGAAATCTCGGATAAGAAAAAATTCACAGTGCTTATGTTGTGTTCGTTGAAGGAATACAAAGGAGTAAATGAGTTTGTAACACTGGCAAGAAGATTACACCTTGTTCGTTTTGAACTTGTACTGAATTCTTCCAAAGAAGAAATTGAAAAATATTTTCTTGCACAGGAGTTGCCGCATAACCTGATTATTTTTCCGAAACAAAAAAATGTTCATCCTTTCTACGAACGCGCGCATCTGGTTTTGAATTTATCGCATCCGGATAAATGGATAGAGACCTTCGGGATGACTATCCTGGAAGGAATGAGTTATGGTATTCCGGAATTGGTTCCGACAGTCGGAGGACCTGTTGAAATTGTTGAGCATGGCTTGAATGGATACCGGATTGATGTGCATGATCTCGATAAAATAGAAGAGACGATACGATTTTTATCTTCCAATCGCGGAGAATGCTTGCGTTTGTCGATGCAGGCGAGAAAGAAAGCGGAAGCATTTTCGATTGCTTCTATGCATGCAGGATTGGACGCGGTGATTTCAAACTAAATCGAAAATTATTTTACAAAAAGACAAAGACATACCCTTCAAAATTGATCTT
This sequence comes from uncultured Bacteroidota bacterium, assembly GCA_937871435.1. Lineage (GTDB taxonomy): Bacteria > Bacteroidota > Bacteroidia > AKYH767-A > 2013-40CM-41-45 > JADKJP01. The sequence goes on from CALMQM010000077.1 coordinate 21,333, forward strand.
TGAATCACCTGTAACAAAACAAAACCCCGGAAAATCCCGGGGTTTTTTCGTTTCATTTTGATTCTGATTCCTGATTTGGGAAATCTTGAATTCTGTTTAGATCAATTTTTAAAGAAGCCGTTTTTAAATTAAAAATCAGGTTCTGGGGATAGATTTTTCTTCATAGAAATTTATAATTCTTACAGAAGACTCAGACTAAGGTATTTCTGTCCTGAATAAAGAAATGATTCCCACAATAGGAAAATTCTCAAATTGATTTCTTGCTTTTTGAGCTGAAAAGCTGCCTTTTTTCTAATGGCATGGCAATGGCAAATGGCAGCGCCAAATGAAACCCTCCCGTATGAACAAGTTTTTAAGGAAGTTCGGTATTTGCCTGTTGGGCATTGCATTTTTTTTATTGACGCTTACTCCTGCCAAAGCAACCAATTATTACAGTCGGGTAAATGGCGGACTCTGGACAAGTGCCGCATCCTGGTCGACGGTTACGTATGGTAACGCTACCAACACAGGAACATATCCACAAGCCGGTGACAACGCATATATAGGTGATGGTTACATCATCTACTTCAACACCAATTTAACTGTTGGAAATATTTTTGTTGGACAGGGTAGCTCCGGTGAATTGCAATTTTATAACCTCGCGGTTTATTGGTTGACGGTAACAGGAGATATAACCATTTACAACGGTGCGAAATTCAGGTACAATTTCAACAGCAGTCGTACACATCAGGTGTATCTGAACGGAAATCTTATCAATAACGGTGAAGTAGATTTTTATTACGATTCCAACGACCTTGTAAATCTGACTTTCCAGGGAAATACAAACAGTGTTGTTTCCGGGGTGGGTGCCTGGGATTTGAATGCTGTTTCAATGGTGAAAACAGTTACGAAAACGAATTATCTCGAAGTTCAGGATTTTAATTTTGAATCAGCGATACGTACACTCAACCTGACTTACGGAACATTTATTCATAACAATTCCGGTACCTATGTTTTTGGTTCAGCGGCCGACTATACTCTCGTCGCGAACATCAACATTGATGCGCGTGACGGAACATTGAATTTCGCTCCTACATCTACTTACCTGAATTTACAGGGAGGATTGTATGTATCGGGCGGAACTGTCAATGTTGGTGCAACAACCGGAACAGGAGGAATACGAAGTGACCAGCAAATCGCGGGTATTGTTCCTTACCTCGAAGTAAGTTCAGGATTACTGCGTGTATATGGTAGTATCAGTTTTAAAGTCGGATCGTTTGCTGAACCCTTTGGTTTCCGTCAGACAGGTGGAGATATCCTTGTCAATTGCGGGAGTACCGGAGTAAGTACTGAAGTATTTTATATTACCGACCTCGCAGCGAGCTCTTTCACGATGAGTGGAGGAACAATTACCATCGAGCAAAACAATACCACCGGAGCATCTATCATGGATTTCTTTTTCTGTGGAAACACAGGTACAGTGAATGTAACCGGTGGAGTAGTACAGTTTGGTGATGCTTCAACGGCAAACAACAGTTCCTTTAACTTCAAACCATTTCCCAATGCAACCTATCCTGCTTTCAGAGTATCGGGTGCAAGTGGAAGTAATAATAAATTAATGCCGTCCAACGGATCTACGTCCAACTTCCGTTTGCTTGGATTGGAAATAGAAGCCGGAACATCCTTCGACATTCGTTCCATTTCAGGGGCAGCTGGTAACACCAAGAGTATGAGTTTGCGCGGAACAGTGGATGGGATCAATGCATTCATTTCTGACGGTACATTTATTTGTCGTTCCAGTACCGTAACACTGGAAGGAACAACGCAACAGGATATTTCCGGAAGTACGATGCCTGTATTTTACAACCTGACGATGAACAATTCTGCAGGAAGTACATTGTCGACTCCGATTTACATTTACAATTATCTCAGTATGACGGTAGGAAAAATTACTTCTTCCTACACCAACCTTGTTAATATCGGCGCATCTGCGAATGCCAATGTTGGAAACTCAAGTTCCTATATCATCGGACCGATGAATCAGATTTACCGTCAGACCAGCGCAGCTTCCGGATATTTTCCTCTCGGAAAAGGCAACAACTGGCGCCCGATGGTGCTTACTCCTTCGCATAGTACCAATGACAGTGTGAACTATATCGGAGAAATGATTGAAACAGCCGCGAGTTCGTTGGGCTATACTTTGCCTCCGACATTGTCTGCTGTTTCCAATATCCGTTACTGGCTGATCACAAATACCAAATCGAGTATATTTAACAATGCAACCATTCAATTGTACTACGGTACGGATGACGGAGTAACAGACAGGCTGAACCTGCGTGTAGCAGAAGGAATCGGAACCAACTGGTTCAACAGAGGTGGAACAGGAACAGCAAATGGAACAGGATCGATTACTTCTTCTTCCTTTAATGCCTGGGGAAGTGTGTTCACGCTTGCCAATGCAACAGGAGGATCAAACGCATTGCCGATAGAACTGCTCGGATTTTCCGCACAGAAATATGACAAAGACGTGCGCCTCGACTGGACCACCGCAGCAGAAATCAACAATGATTATTTTACAGTAGAACGTTCGGCAGATAATAACGAATATGTTCCACTTGAAATTATTCGCGGTGCGGGAAACAGCACATCTATTATTAACTACAACACTTTTGATAAAGATCCATTGTCCGGCGTTTCCTATTACCGACTCAAGCAAACGGATTATGACGGAGTATTCACGTACTCAGATCCCGTGAAAATAGAATTCGGTCGCAAGCCCGGTATTTCAGTTTCTCCGAATCCGGTAAGCGGACAGGAGCTCAATATTCAGCTCAATGAAATTCATTCGGATCATATAGAAGTCAGTCTCAAACGATCGGATGGAGCATTGGTGTACCGTGAAGAAATTAACGGCCGGCGATTCGATGGCAACCTGCATCTCAACGGTCTTGATCTAAGCTGCAACGGAATGTATGTTCTTACCGTGATGGCTGACGGACAATTTTACCAGGAGAAATTAATTACGCTTCCCTGATCATTCATTTCAAAACTCACACACATGAAATTTGCGCACACACTTGGTCTGGTCATCACCGGACTCTCAATATCCATTCAACTGACAGCTGCTGATTCGACACCGGATAACAAGTCCGCGTTCGCTTCAAAATTCAGAACCAATTCACTGGAAGCCATCCGTGATTTTTCCAAAAGTATTGATCATCCAGTAGAAGCACTGCCTTCAACTTTCAGAATGCAAGGCTCTCGTCCTTTGCCGGAAGCATTTAAAAATTTCGACACGGATAATAATCAGATCATCACTACACAGGAAATGAAACGTGTGATCCAGGAGTATATGAACGGAAGTTCAAAAACTCCTTCTACGGAATTGTGTCAGCTGATCGATTTCTTTTTTAATCAATACAAATAATCCACCGTACTATGATAAAGACAAAAGTCGCCATCATCGGTACGGCGGGAGTCCCTGCCCGTTACGGTGGATTCGAAACACTGGCACATCACCTGGTGGATCAGATGCATGCTGATTACGACCTCACGGTATATTGCAGTGCTTCATACTATCACCGCGATGAACGTGTGAAGGAATTCAACGGAGCGAAACTCGTGTATGTACCGCTCAATGCGAACGGACTGCAGAGCATCTTCTACGATTTCATTTCCATTTTCCATGCCTTGCGTTACGCGGATACATTGCTGATCCTCGGCGTGAGCGGATGCATTCTTCTTCCGTTTATCAAATTATTTACACGAAAGAAAATTATCGTGAATATCGACGGAATGGAGTGGAGGAGAGAAAAATGGAATTGGGCCGTTCGTAAGTTTTTGAAGCTGTCGGAATACTGCGCGGTGAAATTTTCAGACGCGGATATTACCGACAATGCGGCAATCCAGCGGTACACTTCCATTCAATACAAAACGCTGAGTCACATGATCGCGTATGGAGCCGATCATTGTTCGAGAGAAAAAATATCTCTCACCAGTTATGGTAAATATGAATTCCTGAAAAATCGTTATGCATTTAAAGTATGCAGAATAGAACCTGAGAACAACATTCATCTTGTTCTGGAAGCATTCGCCAACTTCAAAACTTTCCCGCTGGTACTGGTAGGAAACTGGGACAACAGTGAATACAGTCGTGAGCTGAGAAAAAAATATTCAAAACATTCCAACCTCATCCTTCTGGATCCTATTTACGATCAACGTGAATTGAATATCCTTCGTTCCAATTGTACTGTGTATATACATGGACACAGTGCCGGCGGAACTAATCCTTCGCTGGTGGAAGCGATGTTTTTAGGCTTACCTGTTTTTGCATTTGATGTAAACTTCAACAGAGCTACAACAGAAAACAAAGCCCGCTTCTTCCGCAGTGAATCAGAATTGCTTTCGCTTCTTCAACTGGTTTCGGAAGAAGAACTGAAAGTCCTGGCAGCTGCCATGGAAAGTATTGCCACCAAACGGTACACCTGGTCGGCGATTGCCAATCGTTATCGTTTCGTGATCAATACTTCATTCGAAAAACGATCCGTTGAATCCAAAGTACACGCGATACCGGTTCATACTGCCATCCGTCTTGGATTTCGTCACTTACAGCAAGCAAATTTTTTTGAAGACAGAAAGGTGATCCGCGCATGAACACATCTACTTATCTCGTACTCTCTTTTTTCAGCAGTTATTTCATCACCCAGTTGTTCATTCCATTTGTGATTCGAACAGCGAAGGAGAAAAATCTGCTGGATCGTCCGGATGGAAGAAAACAACACAAAGAAGCAATTCCCGCTCTGGGAGGCATCGCCATCTTCGCCGCTTTCGCCGGTGTCGGATTTTTCTGGATCGGTTCAGGGTCACTCGAAGATGTAAAATATTTTTTCCCTGCCATGTTAATTTTGTTTGCCACCGGTTTGTGGGACGACATTCATGCCATGACTGCGGGTAAAAAATATTTGTTTCAGATGATCGCGGTCATCCTTATTTCTGTCGGAGGATTTCGGGTAACTGATCTTCATGGTTTGTTCGGCATGCATGCTTTGCCGGAAGCCATGCAATACTTCGTCACACTTCTGTTTGTTACCGCGGTGATCAATGCTTACAACCTGATCGACGGTGTGGATGGACTCGCCGGCGGGATCGCGTGTATTGTAAGCGCAGTATTCGCCGTGTTATTTTACTTCGCGCATGACACATTCTTTTGCGCACTCTCGGTTATTCTCACCGCATCACTGATCGGATTTCTGCAATTCAATTTTAATCCAGCGAAAATATTCATGGGCGACACCGGCTCTCTGATGCTCGGTTTTCTGCTCGCCGTTTTTGGAATTCGCTTACTCGCGATACCCGAACATACGATGCAAGGGATGCACATCAGCAATCCATTCAGTATTCTCGTCGGACTTTTGTTCCTGCCTGTCTTTGATACCATCCGGGTTTTCAGTATCCGCATGGCAAAAGGATATTCGCCGTTTCGTGCCGATCGTCGTCACCTGCACCATTTGTTGCAAAAAAACTCATTGAAGTCAGTGGGTATCTGCATCACAATGTATTCCACCACCATACTTTTTATTGTGTTGTCCTGGATCTTCCAGCCGTTGAATACCACACTCACCGTGATTTTACTTTTCGCCTTCGCTGTTGCCATGGCGGAAACACTCACGGTGGCCCACGTTATCCGTTCGCGGAAAAAACTGGAGAAAGCGGCTGTGAACATTGAAGATTACAGGAAACACAATCAATTTGTTAAACATATTTTGAACGCATGAATGCCATGAGTACCAAGAGCAAAAAAATATTTGTTGTAGAAGACAACAGGATGTATGCTTCCATGATAGAGAATCATCTGATGCAATATCCCGATTGTGAAATATCCTTGTTTTACAATGGAGAAGATTGCCTTCTCGCTTTCGATCAAAAGCCGGATGTAGTATTGCTGGATTTTCATCTCAATGTGGATGATGAGACTGCAAAGACCGGTTTTGATTATCTGAAAATTATCAAAGAAAAAAATCCCGAACAAGCTGTTGTGATGCTGAGTTCGATGGAAGATGTGAAACAGGTAGTGGACCTGCTAAAAATAGGAGCTTACGATTACGTGTTGAAAGACGACATGGCCTTCGACAATCTCGATAAAGTGATGACAAACCTTCAGGGTGTGTTATCCATACGTAAAGAAGTAAAATCACTGCGGACAACGGTGAAAAAGCAAAATCGTCGTTTTGCCTGGACCTTGTTCGGTATTGTGGTTTTGGTCGCTTTGAGTTTTCGGTTTATTCATTAGGCTGATTTGTACGATTGAACAACACGAAACCTGCCCGGAAGAGCAGGTTTTTTTCTTTTCCCCTTGTGATGATGGTTAAATTGTGATCTCGAAATCAATTGCTTTGTCAGACTTTGTTTAAGAATGAACAAGAGGAAACAAAAGGATTTTTATCCCTACTTTTGAAGCCAGATAACAGAGTGGTGCATTCTCTTTTCAGAAGTGCATTGTTGTTCTGTATTCATCAGAATTACCTCAACATGAATATTCTTCTTCTTGGATCCGGTGGCAGAGAACATGCTCTTGCCTGGCAAATGAAACAAAGCAAACATTGCGAACATTTATTCATCGCTCCCGGGAATGCCGGTACGGATCAATGTGGTGTGAACGTAAATATTGCAGTGAGCGATTTTCAGGGAATCCGTAAGCTGGTGCTGGAAGAAGACATACACCTGGTTGTGGTAGGCCCCGAAGAACCACTGGTGAAAGGCATTCATGATTTTTTTCTCGATGATCCTTCGCTGCAAAGAATTCCTGTTATCGGTCCGGTGAAAGCAGGTGCGGAGCTGGAAGGAAGTAAAGATTTCGCGAAAGCTTTTATGAAGCGACACAACATTCCAACGGCTGCTTATCAAACGTTTGACAAAACACAAATTCGGGATGCGAAGAAATTTCTGCGCACACTTTCTCCACCCTATGTATTGAAAGCTGACGGACTCGCCGCCGGAAAAGGAGTAGTGATACCATTCACACTCGAAGAAGCGGAAAAAGAACTTGATGAAATGCTGGGGCAATCGAAGTTTGGCGCGGCCAGCGAGCAAGTGGTGATTGAAGAATTTCTGAAAGGCATCGAACTTTCCGTGTTTGTGCTCACTGATGGAAAATCCTATAAGCTTTTGCCTTCTGCAAAAGATTACAAACGAATCGGTGATGGAGACACAGGATTGAACACCGGTGGAATGGGAGCAGTATCACCAGTGCCATTCGCGGATCAAGAATTTATCAAGAAAGTAGAGGAGGGAATTGTTGTGCCAACAGTACGCGGACTTGCTGCGGATGGAATACATTATGTCGGATTTATTTTCATCGGATTGATGAATGTAGGCGGCGATCCCTTTGTGATAGAATACAACGTACGCATGGGAGATCCGGAAACAGAAGTCGTGATCCCCAGGATCCAAAATGATCTGGTTGAACTTTTCATGGCGACGGGAAAAGGAAAACTTTCTGATGTAGATTTAAAAATTGATTCCCGCACAGCAACGACAGTGATGATGGTGAGCGGAGGATATCCGGGAGATTATCAAAAAGGGAAAAAAATTACCGGAATAGAAAATGTACAGGACAGTCTGGTTTTTCATGCAGGCACAGCGAAGAAAGATCACGATGTTGTTTCTTCCGGAGGACGAGTACTTGCGGTCACTTCATTTGGCGCGAATATTTCCGAAGCGCGGGAAAAATCTTACAGAAATCTGAGTCTGATTTCTTTTGATGGAGCTTACTACAGGAAAGATATCGGTCTGGACCTGCTCTGAAAAATTTCGCGGTCAATTTCTTGAGACATGAACTCTATACCGCAGATCCCGCAAGGCAGATTGGAGGGATGGATACTATATATATATGTATAGGCATAAAAAAATCCCGTCTCCACAAGGAAACAGGATTTTCACAGGCAAGGCCTGAAGATTTTTAATCGAACTTTTCCACTTCTTTGTTTTTACGCATGTAATTCAACCATGCGAAAAACGCGATGAAGCCAATGACAATCAGGAACTTGTTAAACCAGAGGCCCATAAAAGGGACCGCTTTAAAAATTCCTTCAAAGAAGTTGCCGAGAAAGTGCCAGAATCCGTCCATGTTCTTATGTTAATTTCTGTAGGCAAATATAGGATGATTTCCGGATTTTCAACACCTAAAATTCTCTACTTTTAACACCAATGATTCGCTTTTTCAAATCGCCACAGCCGGCCGCCCTCATCGTTATCCCATTCATCGTCTTGATATTATGGGGACAGCAGGCCCTGAATATCCAGGTGGTTCGGGATGAAACGTCCATGCCTTTGTGGACACTGCTTGCCGGAATCCTGGAAGCGTTACCGGCATTTATCCGCTACCTGATCTTTGCCGGAATCATCAGTCTGGAAGCGATCTATTTCAATCTCCTGCTGAACAGGCATGAAGTGTTGTACAAAAATTCCTACCTGCCTTCATTGTGTTTCGTGTTGCTGGCTTCGCTTTCATCCAGTTTGTTGTTGGTACATCCTGTGCATCTGGTGAATCTGATTTTTCTGCGAGTGTTCGACAAAATTTTTTCCTTGTTTAAAAATGAATCGCCGGTGCGCGCGCTGTTCGACAGCGGATTTTTACTCGGCATTGCCGCGCTCCTCTATTTGCCTGCATTGCCTATGTATCTCTTGTTCCTGATTGCTGTAAGTTTATTACGTCCCTTCAGCTGGAGAGAATGGTTGGTGATGCTCAGCGCGTTTTTCCTTCCTTACTTTTTTATCAGCGTTTATTTTTTCTGGGAACAGGAGCTGTTGATTTTCTGGAAAGAATATATCGGGAAGTTCAAACATCTCTGGCCGCAACTGAACATGCAATTCACGTTGTCAGAAAAAATACTGATGCTAGTGATGAGTGGTCTGCTTGTTTTGTCACTCGTGAAACTGCGCGGCAATTATTACAAAAACATTATCCGTACACGCACATATCAGCAAATTGTTTTTTTGTGCCTCCTGATCAACGGAGCGGCAGTGTTGCTCATCCACAAAATAGAGTGGATACATTTCGCGGCGCTCGCTATTCCAATCGCGATGTTTTACGCCTATTATTTTGTCTCCGCTAAAAAAAGGATGTGGTTCGCCGAACTCCTGCTTTGGATTTTTATGGGCGCAGTAATCTGGAATCATCTCTGATCCGAATCAGAATACATTAAAATTTTTGGAACGAACCGTCCTGCGATTCACTCACGCCTTTCCCGTGCTCTGCTCTCCCGCGAAATGCGGGATCGCGCCGCCCGGGGTTAGCTTAAAAGCGATGAAAATTTTACACGGCCATTAGTCCGGAACCATTAGGAATCTAAATCACACAGAACCCCCGATCCTGTAAGGGTCACATATCTATAGCAAAATATCTCCCGCCGCCAACTCTGACCCTGGAAGGGTCACATATGTGTCGTCTGAAAAAGACGCACCGAATTTCTGACCATGCAAGGGTCACATATCTATAGCCAATAAGTCCGGAATCTGGAATCGTGAGGAATTTATTTTACATT
>CALMQM010000078.1 GCA_937871435.1 uncultured Bacteroidota bacterium
GAATCGAACCCCCACGAGGTTGCCCTCGGCAGATTTTGAGTCTGCTGCGTCTACCAATTCCGCCACCCGGGCGTCTTAATACTGTTTCGGGGTTCAGATTCCGGGTTTTGATTTAATAAATATGATTTATTGACTTCAGTGAAATCTAAATGTCAATCAAACCAGCACCTAAAACCCAAAACTCGGAACCCGAAACTCGAAAACTATTTATTGATAGGCTGCGAAAATACGTAATAATTCTATTGACAGACAAAAAGATCGAATTTTAGCTAAAAACAAGGGGCTTTTTTGCTGAAAAAGAGGGTATTCCGCTTGTCTGTTACGCTCAATTTTCGTTTCTTTGCAGCCCCTGAAAATTCAGGAATCAGACCTATGGAGCGCAACGTGAAGCTGTTTTCGGGTACAGCTACCCATTATCTTGCAGAACGCATAGCCCTTGGCTATGGATTACCTCTCGGCGAAGTGAATGTTGCCCGCTTCAGCGATGGCGAATTCTCTCCTTCCTTCGATGAATCCGTTCGCGGCTGCGATGTGTTTATTATCCAGTCGACTTTCGCTCCATCAGATAACCTGATGGAACTTTTGTTACTGATCGACGCGGCAAAGAGAGCTTCCGCACATTATATCACAGCGGTAATTCCTTATTTCGGATTTGCCAGATCTGATCGCAAAGACAAACCACGGGTTTCAATCGCTTCCAAACTGGTTGCGAATATGCTCACCGCTGCCGGTGTTACGCGTGTGATTACCATGGATCTTCATGCTCCGCAAATCCAGGGATTCTTTGACATCCCGGTAGATCACCTCGAACCATCTTCTCTATTCGTTCCCTATATCGAGTCACTGCAATTGCCTAACCTCACTATCGCCGCTCCGGATATGGGCGGAGTGAACAGAGCACGGGGCTACGCGAAATATTTCAACGCGGAAATGGTGATCTGCGATAAGCACCGTAAAAAAGCGAATGAAATTGATACCATGACAGTCATTGGTGATGTAGAAGGTCGTGATATAATTCTTGTCGATGATATCTGCGATACTGCCGGTACACTTACCAAAGCAGCCGAGATGCTGTTCGACAAAGGTGCCAGCAGTGTCCGCGCATTTTGTACACATCCTGTACTGAGTGGCAAAGCATACGAACGCATCAAAAATTCCCGACTTACAGAACTCGTAGTTACAGACACCATTCCACTGCGTGAAGAATGCGATAAGATAAAAGTTATCTCCACAGCGGAACTCTTCTCAAGAATTATCCGAAGAGTGTATGTGTATGAGTCTATAAGTCAGCTATTCCTTGTATAGGGGACGAGGGACAGGGGACGAGGGACGATGCCATACTACCTAAAATAAGGGACGAGGGACAGAGGACAAGGGACGATGCCAACCTACCTAAAATAAGGGACGAGGGACAGAGGACGAAGGACGATGCCAACCTACCTAAAATAAGGGACGAGGGACAGAGGACGAAGGACGATGCCAACCTACCTAATACCTAATACCTAATACCTAATACCTAATACCTAATACTTAATACCTAATAACAACAACCAATAACAAAAAAACAAAATGAAATCAATTGAAATTATCGGAACAAAGAGAGCAGCTCAGACAAAGCAGGAAACAAAAAAACTGCGGGCAGAGGGTATGGTTCCGTGTGTACTGTACGGTGGAAATGAACAATACCACTTCAGCACACCGGCCATGAATCTGAAAGGCCTGGTGTACACACCGGACGTTTACACCGTTGATTTAAATATCGATGGAACGCATCACAAAGCCATCATGAAAGAAATCCAGTTTCATGCAGTATCCGATGCTATCCTCCACATCGACTTCATGGAAATGAACGATGATAAAAAAGTGGTGATCGATGTGCCTGTGAAAGTAACAGGAACAGCACCGGGAGTACGTGCGGGCGGACAGCTCATCAACAAACTCCGTCGCCTCAAAATTTCCGCATTGCCTAAACACCTTCCTGATTTCGTGGAAGTGAACATTGGCAGTCTTGAAATCGGTGACAATATCCGCGTGCGCGACATGAAACTCGAAGGCGTTGAATTCTTCGACAGCCCTTCGAATGTAATCACTGCTGTACGTACTACACGTGCCGTTGTCGCTGAAACACCTGCCGCTGCTGCCGCTACTCCGGCCGCTGCCGCTCCTGCCGCTGCAGCTGCGCCTGCAAAAGCCGCTGCTCCTGCAGACAAGAAAAAATAATTTTATCTCTTTACCTGTTATTAAAACCTTTCTCCTTTCGGAGAAAGGTTTTTTTATTTCCGCTTTTTGCCGGACAATTTCTCTCATGCGAAAGAGTCGATCAAACATTTCCGCATAAAAAGAAAGTGTATATTTGATCATACTCTTTAACATTCTTCGCATGAAAAATTTTCTCTTGTTACTGGTTTTCTTTTTCATTGGACACGATCTATTATTTGCCCAAACTACTTTTACCGGAACATTCAATGGTGTAGTGAATGAAGTAAATGCTGTCTTGCACCTTCAGGAAAGTAATGGGCAACTAAGCGGAGAGTATAAAGAAGGACAAGACATCCTCACTTTGCAGGGAACAGTCCAAAACAATGCTGCGGCCGGCGAAATGCTGGATCCCGGCAGCGGACAAGCATTGTCTACTTTTCAATTTCTACTCAACGGAAATCAGCTGAATGCTCAATTCTCAGTTCTCGGTTTCATTTCTACTGAAGCAATATTTACTCTTGCAAACAATAAAGTTGCATCCGGAAGCTCAACGCCGGCAATCAAATCAACGACTTCTGAGAATTCTGAAAACAAAAAAGATCTTAGCCTCGACCCACAATTGTTCGGAACCTGGATGCATGAATCAATTGTAAACTCAGGGAGTGGTTCGGAATACGCAGGATTTACTTCTGTCCGTTATTATACTTACAATCCTGACGGAACCTACAAACAAGAAACAGCTTCCGCCGGTGGAGGCGATGGTTGGTCCGCTTCATCCAACGGCAGAACACTTGTGGAACAAGGTACATGGACAATAAAAAACGGAATCATCCACGTAAAAACAGATGATTCAAACACCTTCTCACCTATGCTCAAACACTTTTTTCACGAAGGAAATCTCGTCTTTAAAAAAGCGAATGGCGAGTATTTAATTTACCATAAATAATCGGAAGTTAAACCCGAATCAAGATCTTTAATTACGTGGTTTATCAGAACATCAATATCTTCGCGGCATGAGTAAATTTTTGATTGTCGGTCTCGGAAATATTGGTGAAGAATATTCATTTACCCGACACAACATTGGCTTTGAAGTAGCAGACGCACTTGCGGCTGATCTGGCGAAGGAAGAAACATTGTCTCCGGGCAAACTGTTCCGCTCAGATCGTCTGGCTCATGTATGTGAATCAAAATTCAAAGGAAAACAACTCATTATTTTAAAGCCTACCACCTATATGAACCTGAGTGGAAAGGCTGTGAATTACTGGATGCAGGCTGAAAAAATTCCTCTTGAAAATATTTTCGTTATCACCGATGATCTTGCTCTTCCTTTCGGAACATTACGACTGAAGAAAAAAGGCAGCGATGGCGGACACAATGGTCTTACCGATATTATTGAAACTTTGAATACCAGCAATTTTGCCCGGCTGCGTTTCGGCATTGGCAACAATTTTCAAAAAGGCCGTCAGGTTGAATTTGTTTTACAACGCTGGTCTGAAGATGAAGCCAAAGCACTTGTGGAAAGAATTGAAAAGTGCATTCAGATCGTCAAAAGCTTCGTCAGCATCGGTGTAGATCGCACAATGTCTGATTTTAACAATAAATAAGGCTTTTGACTATAGAAATGAATGGATTGTGTTTCAGCACAAACACCCTAAAATTGGTTTTTGGGGTATTTTTGTTACCTTTACGCTGTTTATTTTACTAAAGCAAAATCGATGAAAAGAATCTTTACTATCCTGATCTTATCAGTATTCACACTTCCAACATTTGCCCAGATTCTGGTGCAAACTGACTTCGCATCTTACAACGGTTTGTCAACCGGAGTTCCTCCGGGCTGGTTCATTTACTGGAATGACACTGCAGCAAGCCATAAATCTTTTTATACCGGTTCATCTACCTGCGGTATCGCTTGTCCGGCTTACAAATTCGGCTGGGATTCGATCTATGTTATCACTCCTGCTTTTGCACATGCTGACAGCGTGCGCTTCTACATGAAAGGCAATGGAACATTCCAGGCAAATCGTTTCCAGGTATATGGTGGTCCGGATACAACGAACTGGACTCTGATTCAGGAGTTCAACAACGTTTCAGGATCGGCGACAATTGTTACTTTACCTGTTGCTGATTCATACACAAATCTCAAATTCAATTATTACAAGGATTCTCTGGGATACAATGTCGGTTTCGATGACGTGTATGTATTCGCGGGAAGCTTCAGCGGCATTGCTGAACATTCTGTTCTCGATGCATCGATCTACCCAAATCCTACTCAGGGAAAAATTAATGTTGAAATGGCACATTACAGCAAGAGCCTGAGTGTGACCGTATCCAACATCCTTGGAAAAGTAGTGAAACAAGTTGTGATGAATACAATTTCTGCAAACTACGAAGTGGACCTCAACGATCTTGAAGATGGAGTGTACATGGTAAATGTTCGCAACGAATTTGGTGAGAAGACTCAGAGAGTTGTACTCAAGAAATAATTTTCATTTTCATGAAAAAACGCAAAGGGCGCAAAGATTCATTTCTTTGCGCCCTTTGTGTGTTTAGGAATATGTAGTCCTGGATTTATTCAATTTTAATCTGAATGTCTTTTTCACTTTCTATTCCGGAAAAAGAAGTCAATGCATCCGATGCCGGACTTTGAAGCACTTTTCCATTCATATCAAAGATGCTACCGTGGGCAGGACAAATCAACTGATCACCTGTTAATTCCAGTTGAGTGTTCCGGTGTGTGCAGCGCATCAACAAAGCATGCGCTTTTCCATCGCCTTCGCGAACCAACAACAATGGCTCCCTGAAATTAATCGTTTGTACTATGAGCATTTTGGAGTCGGAGAATGCTTTGAGAGGTACAACCAGAAATCCGTTTTTTGTTTTACCGGCATAGAGTCCGCCGGAAGTTTTACAGGCAGAGGAAGAAAAAATCAAACCCGCGGAAACCGCTCCGATACAAAGTTTGCATCCTGTTTTTAAAAACTCGCGCCGGTCAGATGACATAGGAATAAAATTTAATCCAAAGCAAGATACATTTTCATTTCAACGAATATCATTCAGCTTGAGTAGAATTCTGTTCACTCTCTAAAATGTGTTATATAGCAATGCAGGAATCAACACTAAGCGTGTTCCTAAATAGTTGAATTCTCACAGGAACAAAGGATCGGAATGAAAAGACCGAATCAGTTCAATCTTTTCAATGCGGCCCGGATATCTACTTTCTCATTCAGAATTTTCGCGACTTCTGAAATGGATACTCGCTCCTGAGCCATTGTATCCCTGTCACGAATGGTGACTTTGTTGTCGTTCAGTGTATCGTGATCGACAGTGATGCAAAACGGTGTACCAATAGCATCCTGTCGACGGTAACGTTTCCCGATATTGTCTTTCTCTTCGTAGAAACACAAGTGATCGTACTTCAGCTGATCCATGATCTCGCGGGCTTTTTCCGGAAGACCGTCCTTTTTCACCAGTGGCATAATGGCGCATTTAATCGGCGCAAGAAAAGGAGGAATTCGTAGTACTACTCGCTCTGTGCCATCTTCAAGTTTTTCTTCCGCGTAACTTTGTGAAAGAATTGCGAGGAACATCCTGTCCAGACCAATGGAAGTTTCCACCACATAAGGAACGTAGTTCTGATTCAATTCAGGATCGAAGTACTGCAATTTTTTACCGGAAAATTTTTCGTGATTGCCAAGGTCAAAATCCGTTCGTGAGTGAATTCCTTCCAGTTCCTTGAAACCAAATGGAAATTCAAATTCAATATCACACGCTGCATTGGCATAATGCGCGAGTTTGAGATGATCATGAAAACGTTGTTTGCTTTCCGGAAAACCAAGAGAACGATGCCATTTCATGCGCGTTTCTTTCCAGTAAGAATACCATTCCATTTCAGTTCCCGGCTTGATGAAAAACTGCATTTCCATCTGTTCAAATTCCCGCATGCGGAAAATAAATTGTCGGGCGACAATTTCATTGCGAAACGCTTTTCCGGTCTGCGCGATACCAAAAGGAATTTTCATCCTTCCGGTTTTCTGTACGTTGAGGAAATTCACAAATATACCCTGCGCTGTTTCAGGGCGAAGATAAATCGTACTGGCTTCCTCACTCACAGAACCTACCTGAGTCGAAAACATCAGGTTGAATTGTCGCACATCTGTCCAGTTGCGTGTGCCGCTTATCGGACAAACAATTTCGAGATCCAGAATAATTTGTCTTACTTCCTCCAGGTTATTCGCCTCGAGCGCTGATTTGAATCGTGCATTGATCGCATCAATCTTTTGTTGGTTCTCGAGAACCCTCGGATTCGTGCTGCGGAATTGATCTTCATTGAATGCATCACCAAAACGTCCGCGGGCCTTTTCAACTTCTTTAAAAATCTTTGCTTCAATTTTTGCCACATGATCTTCAATGAGCACATCGGCACGGTATCTTTTTTTCGAATCCTTGTTATCGACCAGAGGATCATTGAAAGCATCTACGTGACCGGATGCTTTCCATGTTGTGGGATGCATAAAAATCGCGGCGTCAATACCAACGATATTTTCATTCATCTGAACCATTGCCTTCCACCAGAATTCACGAATGTTCTTTTTCAACTCGGCTCCATTCTGTCCGTAATCATAAACAGCACTCAGTCCGTCATAGATTTCACTGGAAGGAAAAATAAACCCATACTCTTTTGCATGGGAAATAATGTTTTTGAAGAGATCTTCACTGTTAGTACTTGCCATGGGGCGAAAATAGTGAATTCCGGTAAGAAAGGCATAAGGCATTCACGAGAGACGGTTATTGGTGACGAGGGGCGAGGGGCGAGGGACGATAGACAAGTGACAAGGGACAAGGGGCGAGGGACGATTATTGGGGATGTGGGACGTGGAAGTGTGGTTTAATTTTAATGAACGCAGTGCTTCAATCATCGCCTCTCGTCACCAACAAACCGTCCCCCGCCCCTTGTCCCTTGTCCCTCTAACAAGAGTTATTACGACTAATATTTTCATCAATCACAACCCGCTAATTACTTACTTTAGCAGTCTCAATTTAAACGACATCCATGCTCGCTATCGGCAATACACTCATCTCTGAGGAACTCCTGGAAAAGCACTTTGTTTGTGACCTGAATGCTTGTAAAGGAGCATGTTGTGTAAAAGGAGATTATGGTGCGCCGCTCGAGGATGATGAGTTGGACAAGCTGGATGAAGTGTATGAAAAGGTGAAGCCTTATTTGCCTGAGACAGGAATTACTGCTATTGAAAAGCAAGGCAAATACCTGCTTTATGAAAAGAAAGAATGGGTAACTCCTCTGGTGAAAGGAAAAGAATGCGCCTATACAGTTTTTGAAGATGGTGTTGCCAAATGTGGAATTGAGAAGGCCTATTACGACGGAAAAATCAAATGGAAAAAACCAATTTCCTGTCACCTCTACCCTATCCGAATTACAAAAAATAAAAAGACAGGAATTGAAGCATTGAATTATGACCGGTGGAGCATTTGCAAAGCCGCATGTAAACTGGGCGATCAGCTGAAGGTCCCTGTATTTAAATTTTTGAAAGAATCACTCACCCGTAAATACGGGAAGAAATGGTATGCAGAATTAGAGTTCGCAGCCAAGGAATGGGAAGCAAGACAAAAATGATGTCCGGATTTTCATCAGTTTAACTGATCAGAAGATCATCCCTGATTGTATTTTTTCTTTATGCATATCGTTGGATGATGACATTCGTTTTTTTGATTCCAGAGCTTACATAATAACTTGTTTATTTTCAATTAAATATATCAATATCCTGAAAGGCAGGAGATTAGCTGCTTATTAACAATTTCAGAGAGTTTTCAGCAGTGGTTTCTGTCATGTTTGATTGTGTGACAAACAGAAAAAGGAGTGAATTGGGTGTTAAATTCCTGCAATCAAACTCCTGTCAATTCATCATCACTTGATTTTCAACTTAAAAAAAATTGCATGGCAAAATATGCTCATGCCGAATATTGCAATGCATCGATTTTGCAAGTTCTAGTTTTAAACAAAGTTTGTTCAAAACCCCTGCAGCCCTTGACTGGCAAGGCTTTCGACGTGCAAGCGTGTTTTTTAAACAAAGTCCGGTGCATAATTGTCGAAAAAAAAAACTGTTCTCTATTGCACATGCGGTAAGAAAAAAGAATTTTTGTTCAGCACTAAGGAAGAGTATCAACCTTAGAATTCAGCAAGCATTTAAGGAATCGTAGCAATGATTCTCTTTGGGTAGGTCAAAATTAATTTTGCCGTTCCGGAGAGCCAAGGCATCGTCACCTCTATTCAAAACCAGAGTTCATTATTTTATCAATAATTCCATATGAAGAAAGAAATTCTTTTAGAAGAAAATAAAGACAGATTTGTTCTGTTCCCTATTAAATACCCAAAAATTTGGGAGATGTATAAAAAAGCTGAACAAAGCTTTTGGACAGCTGAAGAAATTGACCTGCATGCCGACCTGAAAGACTGGGAGCGTTTGAACGACGGCGAGCGTCATTTCATTAAACATGTATTGGCATTTTTCGCTGCCAGCGATGGTATCGTGAATGAAAACCTCGCGGTGAATTTCATGAAAGAAGTACAACTTCCTGAAGCCCGCTGCTTTTATGGCTTTCAGATCATGATGGAGAATATCCACAGTGAAATGTATTCACTGTTGATCGATACATATATTAAGGACACTACAGAAAAAAACAGATTGCTTAAAGCAATCGACACCATTCCTTGTGTAACAAAGAAAGCAGAATGGGCATTGCGATGGATTGGCAACGGTTCATTCGCTGAACGACTGATCGCTTTTGCAGCTGTTGAAGGAATATTCTTTTCCGGTTCTTTTTGTTCGATTTTCTGGTTGAAGAAACGTGGTCTTATGCCCGGTCTGAGTACCAGCAACGAATTTATTTCCCGTGACGAAGGAATGCATTGTGATTTCGCCTGCCTTCTTTACGACATGCTTGAAAATAAACTGACAAAAGAACACGTTACCCGTATCATTACGGATGCCGTAAGTCTGGAACATGAATTCGTTACCGACGCGCTTCCGGTTTCATTGATTGGAATGAATGCGAAGATGATGTGTCAGTATATCGAATTTGTTGCCGACCGTTTGCTTGTATCTCTCGGCTGCAGCAAAGTCTACAACAGCACCAATCCATTCGACTTCATGGAAATGATTTCCCTCCAGGGTAAAACTAATTTCTTTGAAAAACGTGTGAGTGAATACAAAAAAGCTTCCGTCGGAACACAGAAGGAAGAAAACGTATTCAAACTGGACGAAGATTTTTAATCCCTTCGCGTTCTCTGCGTCTTTGCGTGAAATTGTTTCGCGCAAAGACGCAGAGAACGCAAAGAAATATTACCTCAATACTTTTCCGAAGAACACCTAAACAACCCAACCACCACCCATGTTCGTTATGAAACGCGACGGCCGTAAAGAGGCCGTAAAATTTGACAAAGTAACTGCACGTATCCAGAAACTGGCTTATGGTTTATCAGAGCATGTCGACACATTCTCTGTTGCCCAGAAAGTCATTGAAGGAATCTATGACGGTGTAACTACCACCCAACTGGATAATCTCGCCGCTGAAATTGCAGCGTCGATGACCGTTCGTCATCCCGACTACGCTACACTTGCTGCACGTATCGCAGTGAGCAACCTGCATAAAAATACCAAGAAGTCCTTCAGCGATACCATGAAGGATTTGCATGAATATATCGACCCGCATACAGGAAAAAAAGCTCCGCTGCTGGCTGACGATGTTTTTGAAATCATCTGGAAAAACCGCGACTTGCTGGATTCCACCATCATCTATGACCGCGATTTCGGATATGATTATTTCGGTTTCAAAACACTGGAAAAATCTTATCTCCTCAAATTGTACGGTAAAGTCGCAGAACGTCCGCAACACATGATCATGCGTGTGGCTGTAGGAATTCACAAGAACGATTTGGAATCAGTAGTAGAGACCTACAACCTGATGAGCGAACGTTGGTTTACACATGCAACGCCTACTCTTTTTAACGCCGGTACTCCTAAACCTCAATTGAGTTCCTGCTTCCTTCTCCAGATGGAAGAAGACAGCATCGATGGAATTTACAACACCCTGAAAAACTGCGCTAAAATTTCTCAATCTGCAGGAGGTATAGGACTGAGCATGCATAACATCCGCGCTACAGGCTCTTACATCCGTGGAACAAACGGAACATCCAATGGTATCGTACCGATGCTGCGTGTATTCAACGATACAGCACGTTACGTAGATCAGGGTGGTGGTAAACGCAAAGGTTCTTTCGCGATTTATCTTGAACCATGGCATGCCGATATTTTTGATTTTCTTGAATTGAAGAAAAACCACGGAAAGGAAGAACTCCGCGCACGTGATCTGTTCTATGCTTTGTGGATTTCTGATCTGTTCATGGAGCGCGTAGAAGCAAATGGAGAATGGAGCCTGTTCTGTCCGAATGAAGCGCCCGGTCTCGACGAATGTTACGGAGAAAAATTCCGCGAACTGTATACTCGTTACGAACAGGAAGGTCGTGCACGCAAAACTGTTCCTGCGCAGGAACTCTGGTTCGCAATTCTTGAATCACAAATCGAAACAGGAACACCATACATGCTTTACAAAGATGCATGTAATGAAAAGAGCAATCAGAAAAATCTGGGAACGATCAAGAGTTCAAATCTCTGTACTGAAATTCTTGAATACAC
This sequence comes from uncultured Bacteroidota bacterium, assembly GCA_937871435.1. Taxonomy (GTDB): domain Bacteria; phylum Bacteroidota; class Bacteroidia; order AKYH767-A; family 2013-40CM-41-45; genus JADKJP01. The sequence goes on from CALMQM010000078.1 coordinate 10,911, forward strand.
TTCTCCTGACGAAATCGCGGTTTGCAACCTTGCTTCCATCGCATTGCCTCGCTTTGTGATCAATGGCAAATTCGACCATCAGCGTTTGTTTGAAATCACCTATGTGATTACAAAAAACCTGAACAAAGTGATCGATGTAAATTATTATCCGGTTGAAGCAGCACGTCGCAGCAATCTGCGCCATCGTCCGATTGGTATCGGTGTGCAGGGACTTGCTGACGCGTTTATCCTGCTTCGTATGCCGTTCGACAGTGACGAAGCAAGAGAACTCAACAAAGAAATTCACGAGACCATCTACTATGCTGCAATGACAGCTTCCAAAGATCTCTCGAAAGTAGAAGGTCCATATGAAACGTATGAAGGTTCTCCTGTTTCTCAGGGAATTTTCCAGTATGACATGTGGAATGTTACTCCTTCTTCACGCTGGGAATGGGATGTCCTGAAAGATGAAGTAAAGAAATACGGTGTACGAAATTCGCTGCTCCTGGCTCCAATGCCTACAGCAAGTACTTCACAGATACTTGGAAACAATGAATGTTTCGAACCATACACTTCCAACATTTACACACGTCGTGTATTGAGCGGAGAATTCCCGATCGTCAATAAACACCTGCTGAAAGATCTTGTGAAGCTGAATCTCTGGAACGAGACGATGAAAAATAAAATCATCGCGGCAAACGGTTCTATCCAGAATATCACTGAAATTCCTGATGAACTGAAAGAAATTTACCGTACAGTGTGGGAAATCAAACAACGTTCATTGATTGATATGGCCGCTGATCGCGGAGCCTACATTTGCCAAAGTCAGAGTCTGAACCTGTTTATCCAGGATGCAAATTTCGCGAAGCTCACATCAATGCACTTCTACGCATGGAAAAAAGGTTTGAAAACAGGAATGTATTACCTGCGTTCTAAATCTGCGGCTGATGCCATTAAGTTTACAGTTGATCAGAGCTTCATCAAACAAAATCAGGAAGCAACTGATTCGGCAAATCTTTTAAACGTGAGCAAAGAAGAAGCCTTCGAACAAATGGCTTGCAGTCTGGATAACCCGGAAGCCTGCGAGGCCTGCGGTAGCTGATAAAATTAACGCTTGCTATAGTATAGCCCTTCCGGATGATGACTGCCGGGAGGGTTTTTTCTTTGTGCCCTTTGCGTGAAATTGTTTCGCGCAAAGGCGCAAAGACCGCGAAGAGTTGTATCTTGGTGAGTATTCCCGAAAGCCATGAACAAACTTCTACGCCTCCTGACAATTACTCTTTCCCTGTACATCCAAACACCTGTTGAAAGTTTCGCCAGCCATGCAATGGGAGCGGAACTTACTTATACATGTCTGGGTGGAAATCAGTATCAGGTGACTTTTAAATTTTATCGCGATTGTGTCGGAATTCCTGCTCCGGATCCGGCTGAAATTGACCTCTTCTCTTCCTGTTATCCATTCCAGAGTTTTTTTTTCAATTCAACAGCCGGCAGTCCACAGCAGATAACTCAGGTCTGCCCCACTGCACTTACTACCTGTGACGGAGGCGCTTTTACAGGAATCGAAGAGTGGATTTATGAAGGAATAATAACATTGCCGGGACCCTGTGCCGACTGGAGAATCAGTCACTCAGAAAATGCGAGAAACGCGGCTATCACAACTATTGCAGGTGCGGGTGTAGACCCTCAATACGTTTATGCGATCATCAATAATACGAATGGCATTTGCAACAGCTCTCCCATTTTTAACAACAGACCGGTTCCATTCACTTGCTTGGGACAACAATTTTGCTATTCTAATTCTGCCTATGATTCAGAGGGAGATTCACTCAGCTATCAACTTATAACACCAATGGTGGATTCGGTTGATACGGTTGAGTATTTGTCGCCGTATACACGCAGTCAACCCATGATTTCAAATCCAGCGGTGACATTTAGTTCACAGACCGGTGATTTGTGTATGCTTCCGACTCAACCTGATGTGACTGTCTTCGCGGTTCTGGTAAGTGAATACAGAAACGGAATACTCATTGGTCAATCGGAAAGAGATGTACAACTCACAATAATGAATTGTGCCAATTATCTTCCATACCTAAGCGGATTCAACGGTTCACCATCTACTTCTACCACCGCTTGTCCAAATGTACCATTGAATTTCTTTACTGCATCCAGAGATGGTGATGCAGCCAATACCACGCAAATAACATGGGATAATTCCGTTCCAGGAATGTCTTTTTACGCCGTCGGCGGACATCGCGACACAGGTTTTTTCAGTTGGACACCAACAACCGCAAATGTGAGCATTACTCCCTATTGTTTTAGTGTATATGTTCATGATGATGCTTGTCCATATATCGGATTTACAATTCAGAATTTTTGCATCACTGTACTCCCTTCCTCGAATGCCCAATGCCAGCTTGCCGCAGTGCAATCTATTCCCAAAGAAACGTTGCTCGATTTATTTCCAAATCCTGCTTCAGGTAAAATAAATTTTAAACCAACACATTCTGGTAAACTCAATGTTTATTCAAATGAAGGAAAAATTGTCTTTTCAGAATTACTTCCGGAAGCAACGCAAAAATCAATTGACGTTTCTGCATGGGCAAAAGGAATTTATGAAGTATTGTTGGTTTCTCCATCCATGAGAAGCAAAGCCCGATTTATCATCCAATAAATCCTTTGCGCCTTTGCGCGATTTTTTTTCTCGCAAAGCCGCAAAGGACGCAAAGCAGTTTCTTCTACAGGATCACTACAGGATTTCTTTGTTAATTCGCATGGCTGTAGATTTTTGATAAATTGATTTATTCATGCAGAGAGCCAATGCTTAAAAACAAATCGGTATATCGAAAACTACTTCCATCCGCAGTAGTTTACTCCGGCTTTTCCCGTATGAATTTTACAGCCATGATGATATTATTTCTAACTGTATTGTTTCATCCTCATCCGGCTTTTAACCAAAATATTTACATCAATTTCAAAGATGGAAGTCATCAACAAATGGCTTTGACAGACATCCTGAAAATTACTTTTCAGGGCGATTCGATGCGGATTTTTAAAACGGATGGTAGCAGGTTGAATTTTGCGGAATCTTTCATCGGCAATTACAATTACAAAGGTCTCCTGTACGACATTCCGGAATTTCAATCAACACAGTCAATCTCTGTACTTGTATACCCAAATCCGGGTAGCGGTACATTCAATATAGAAATTCACCTGCAAACAAATGAGGAGCTACTTTTTGAATTGTCTGATCTGAGTGGATAGAAAATGCTTATCCTGAAAAATATTCACGTCTATCCCGGCACCAATATAATTCCATGGGATGGAACTGATGCAGCAGGAAACCCGGTTAAATCCGGAATTTATTTTTGCAAAATAACCGGAGCTATAGTGACAATCACAAAAAAAATCATCGTCAATTAATTCTTCCGATGAAAACATTTATCCTATTATCGTTTTTATTGCCGGTTATGATAGCATTCGGACAATCCACGATGAACATTTACAAAAGCGATGGTTCCGTGCAGCAAATTCCAATCACGGAAATAGACAGCATTACTTATACCCTTGAGCAAGGACCTCTTTTTACATCGGGATCTGGAGTAACGGATATCGATGGAAATAATTATGGGAGTATTGTTGCAGGCACTCAGGAATGGATGTCAGAAAATTTAAACACATCACGTTATTCCAATGGCGATAGTATTCCGAATGTGACAGACAATAACCAATGGGCTACGAGGACAACCGGCGCATGGGCGTATTACAATAACGATCCGCAATTTGAACACCCATACGGAAAACTGTACAACTGGTTTACTGTTGTCGATTCACGAAATGTTTGTCCATCCGGATGGCATATTCCGAGTGATGATGAATGGAATACTTTGCTCCTGTATTTAGGAGGCGCGAGTGTTGCCGGAGGTAAAATGAAAGAAGCCGGATTTGTACACTGGACCAATCCAAATGTCAATGCCGACAATAGCGGTGGCTTTACAGGATTACCCGGCGGTTATCGTTTGAATACGGGAAGCAGCATGAACATGTACGATTACGGATACTGGTGGAGCTCGGTAGAATACAATCCGGGAACAGCCGCATATTACTGCTCACTTTACTATAACAATGAACTCGCAAGAATTACTTTTAATTATGAAGCATACGGACTCAGCGTGCGCTGTCTGAAAAACTGATTTATTTTTTTCCCTTTATTTCTACATTCCAATATTTATTGAGAATAAAATCGATGTGAATTTTTTGGAACGATCTTGTAAAGCAATTTACTTCCGCCTTTCCCGTGCTCCGCTCACCCGCGAAAAGCGGGATCGCTGCGCCCGGGGTTGGATTAATCATTTTTCAGCATTTTACTCAATGACCAGAACCCACTGAAATTCTTCCTTCGAGGAATCTATTAATTTGTTAGAGTTGAGTAAGGAAAGAGGATGTTATAGGTTAATCAAACGTGTCACTACAGAAGAAATTAGCAATTTTTTTGGTTCGTTATTATTATTTTCTAATTTTTTTGTTAATGTTCTTGCTAAATTGAATTTTATTAGTTGCTTTGTTTTGAGTTGATTTTTCAGGTAATTAATTCAGAAGGTTTTTTTATTCGTAGATTTAGATTTTATCTATTTTTATGTTGCTCTGGAAAGTTGAATCTACGAACAGATGATTAAAAACAAATTCTTTATATTATACTTTTTTATTCCAATTGTGTCCTATTCTCAAAATTGGGTGCCACTTGACAAGGGTTTTAATAGTTTTGTCCGATGTGTTTATCATGATTCACTATCCGGATTAATCTATGCCGGAGGAGATTTTGGAAAAGCGGCTGACAGCACAGTAATGGGAATAGCTTTCTGGGATGGCAACGAGTGGCAGTCATTGGGATTAGGTATGGATGCACAACATTCCTCAGGATTTCCTAACCATGTTCAATCTATTCTCAGGTATGGCAACGACATCTATGCTTGTGGAGGATTTAATCAGGCAGGAACGATATACACTGATTACATTGCTAAATGGGACGGGTTACAATGGGATAGTCTGTCATCCAGATTCAATAGTACACCATTCCGATTTCGAATCATTGACAACGAACTATATATCTGTGGTACATTCGACACTGTAGGAAATATTGTTTGCAATGGCCTGATAAAATGGAATGGCTCACAGTTTTCAAATGTCGGCAACCTTCCAAGATTTGACACAACAGAATTCGGAGAAGTAAATACTATAACAGATGTAATTAAATTCCAGGATAAAATATATATCGCCGGGAATTTCCATGGAGTAGACGGACTATCAAGTATAGCATATCTCGACTCAGGTACATGGAAGCCATTGCACAATGGTGTCGTTGGTACATTTGCATATGTAACTTGTATGGCAGAGTTCAACGGAGAACTTTATGTTTCAGGATTATTCACAAAACAAGAAGGTAACACAGGAGATCACATTCAAAAATGGAATGGAGTATCCTGGTCAGAACCCGGAAATGGTCTTTTTAGCAATGGCGTTTTTTCACAAGTTAATGCTCTTATTGTTCTAAAAAATCACCTGATCGCTGTTGGAAGTTTTGAATTGGCAGGAGGTGTGCCGGCTGAGAGAATTGCAATGTACGATGGGCAAATTTGGTGTGGTTTAGGATCTCATTTCAACAATACCTTATTAAGTATTGAAGTCATTGATTCAACTTTTATCATCTGCGGTGGATTTACTACTATTGATGGCGATACTATGAATTACATTTCAAAATGGACAGGAGGCTCAATTGTTGATACCTGCAGCTCGTTGATAGGAATAAATCCTTTAGATCAGGAAGAGTATATTTTTTTCCCAAATCCTTGCATGCAGTATTTAACTATCAAAGTCCCTGATAATCCCACAAAAGCACATGTTATTCTCGTTAAAAATCTACTAGGGATAACAGTTGCCTCTATTACTCTGCTAACGGATCAGGAGAAATATACATTCAACTCTGTTACCTGGCCTTCCGGAATTTATTTCGTGGAAGTACAAACTGATCAGGGAAGAGCAGTGAAGAAAATAATAAAAGAATAAACCGATTTATATTTTCCTCGCAAATCTCTTTTACAAAAACACTTCAAGAATCAAATTTCGAAGCATCCCAGATCTGACCGGCAGGAAATAATTCTTGCTTCCGCTTTTTCATTTCTGTTGCTATAAGAGCGCTGCTTCCACCCTGCTCTTCCAGTTTAGCAATGATGTTCTCATAACTTTGCTCATCTCTGTTTTGACTCAGCTTGAATACATTGTCCAGCTTCTCCGCTTTGATTTCGAATCCGACTATGGCGGGCATCATTTTACTCAGGAAGGTATCCGGCAGATTGTCGTAGAAAGTAAGAGATGCTGTATTACCCTTTTCAAATTTTAAGGTAAGTTTCTTCATGAATTCGATCAATTCACTATCTGACATAAACCGGATTTCTCCGATTGCATGAACACTCATGTAATTCCAGGTGCTCCCAATGTGCGGATTACTGTACCAGGATGCGCTCACATACGCGGAAGGACCGGTGAAGACCAACAATGCATGCTCGTTTTCCATGAAGGCTTTGTGATGATCCGTATTCCGCATAATATGCCCCTGAAAATACAATTCACCATTTCGTTCTTCCACCAACACAGGAATTTGTGTTGCTATTTGTTTCCCCGAAAGAAAACTACCGGTTAAAAATGCAAACGGAAACTCCTCAAGGAAATTCAGAATAGTCTGCTTGTCCTTTTCTTTGAAATATGAAAAATGATACATAGGATGTAAAAGTAGAATTTTCTAAAAAATAACCGACAATACACCTGAAGATATACCAATCCTGGATATAAATACGAATAAAGAATGGGAGATCCCACCTCGATCCTGGTTCATTTATTTCGTCCACTGAAGTATGCTTGATATAACTCAAGTATGAATCCACCAAGAGTTCATACCTATCAGGAATGTCCGAGTATTATTTTTTTATTCCCGGATCCTGCAGCAGTGGTGACGTGAAGAATGTATACACCGGAACAAAAACCGGACATGTTGAGGATCGTTTGTTTATCAGGAGCATCCGGCTTTTCGCTGAAAATAATTTCTCCCAACAGGTTACATACTTCCAGTTTTTTCAACGGGCTCGATGTTTCAATGGTAACAAAGTCCGTAGCCGGATTCGGGAATGCATTAATGAATACATCCTTCTGAAATTCCGGAACAGCGGCATTCGTTGAAAAACAAACTTCGAGAGCAGGACGTCTACTTGAATCCGGATTATCTCCGGAAGCAAAGATCATCCGGGCATAAGGTGTTTCATCTACCATCTTTATCAGAAATCCATTATTGGATCCGCTCACCATTTGTTGAACCATCGCTGTTACATCGAGATTCGTATAATCCTGTGTTCCGGATGTACTTTGCAAAAGTCTCACTTCATCCTGTGCTGTCGCTGCCGGCTGATTGTTCCACGTTGTCGTTGATTCACTCCATGGACCAGTGACCCGCTGGACAACCGATTCATTGGAATGCGTCAGGGATTCATGTGGAGCATTCGTGTAATTATTGATTGCCGCATAAAACAACGAAAGAGAAGCACTGCTCACAACCGCTGTGCCTGGTATGGCTGACAAATCAAACTTGAAAAGATTTCTCCATATAACCGGAGTACCATTAATTGTCCATCCTGCCATGTTGTATTCAATCTCATTGCCATAATTATTGGATGGATTGTAATTATCAATCGCCACATCTTCGCTGTTCGGAGAAAGCACAAGAGTAATGCAATCCGTATAAGTGACATCCAGCGTGGGATGTAGCAATGTGTCGGGATGATCCCCGGAAGCAAAGATCATCCGGGCGTATGGAGATTCATCCAACATACTGATGAGAAAACCATTATTACCATTTTGAACCATCTGACTAACCATAGCGGTTACATCCATATTCAGGTAATCCTGATTTGCTGAAGTACTCTGTGGAAGCGTCAATGCATCCAGGTTGGTGACTGTTGGCTGGTTGTTCCAGGTTGCGGTGGATTCTGTCCAATGAGAAGTCACCCGTTGAACAATGCTTGCATTGGAATGTGTTAAGGATTGCTGTGGCGCATTTGTATAACTGTTCGTCACAGCGTAATGCAGAGAAAGTTTTGCATCAAGAACCTGAGCACCGGCAGGAATCTGACTCAGATCAAATTTGAAAAGATTACGCCAGATGACAGGAGTTCCGGAAATACTCCAACCGGCCATGTTGTATTCTATTTCATTGGGATAATTATTCCCCGGATTATAATTGTCAATCGCGGCGTCTTCACCGTTTGCATTGAGAGATAAATGAAGAGTTGTTTGCGCAGATACGATGTTGAGACTCTGAATACAAATCATCAACACGAATATGTAAGTCTTTTTCATTTTGAGTGATGTTAAAATTGTGAGGAAAAAATCATTCTCATTCAATAATCTTTATATGAAGATATACCAAATCAGGTGTATTCAATGTTTTCCCTGTAAATTAATCTGTTTACAGGACAAAGTTCATTTCATCAGGAATCAGCTCTGTCAACTTGCTCCATAACCCTGCGTATACAGGAAATTGCTCCAATTACCCAAAGGAACATGGTTGCCGGATGAAGGAAAATGTATACAGATTTGAAAAGCTGTATTAATTTGTATATCAATGGTTTATTCGATGTCTCGAAGGCTCCAAAAACCCGCGATACTTACAGGAAATTCCTCAAAAAACTCTGGTGTTTACTCTGGTGTGAATGCTGATTATCTTGTTTTTCCGGACTCTCTTTTTTTCAAAGCTTTTTTCTTAACTATTTTTTTTGCTGCCGGTTTCATCGCTTTGGGGCTGGCATGTCGCGGTTGATATACTCCAAGTTTGCCACCACCCGGTAAAGTAAGTTGAACCAATTGCCCCCAACCTTGTTGCTGAATTTTACCGCATGAAATTTTTTGTTTACTCATTTCACTGACAAACTTCTTAATATCCTCGCACATGAGATAAATTTCATGTTTGTCATTTTCAGAAGAAGGATGGACTGCAAGTTCTGAAGGCGGGAGACCGAAAATCAGCCATCCGTCGCCAACGTCAACATGCGTCAGTTTTAAGATGTTTTTGAAGAAGGCTTTGTCGGCCTCTGTATTCTTCGAATAAATAATCAGGTGAATTCCGGAAAGCATGCGTTATTTATTTTGATAAATTTTTTTATTGATAAAAACATTGACTTCAGACCAGACGAACCAGTTTTCCTTTTCGTTTCACAATATTCTTGTAGTCCCATTGTATCTTCTCCGACTTCTTCAACCATCTTTTCAAATCCGATTTTTTCACTTCAGAAATTTCATTGTAGAAAATGGAAGCGTCCTTGAATTTTTCCCCTCTCTTATTCAATGCTGCTTCTCCAAAATCAGCGCCGCTCCAAAACATCAGCCGAATTCCATCTTTCTGTTTGCTGAATCCTACAATTGGATTTCCGTCAATAAACCAAACAGGATGCGCATGCCAGACCTTACTTTCCGCTTTCTTCAGGTTCTCATTAATAATAGTGGTTAGTAATTCACAAACTGGCATGTCCTTCGAAGAAAGTTTCTTCAGATAGGCCAAAATATCTTTTCCTACAGTGGATTTTTCTTTCGATGCAGGTTTAGATTGTGCACTACTTTCATCTCTCGCTTTGACAAGTGCACGAATTGTTTTTTCCAAGAGGTCAAAAGGAAATGGTTGATCTAATGGAAACTGATACGTAGCTTTCGATACATGATATTTTCTAATTTCTTTCGGGATCAGATCTGCATCCCGAGGGATGATAAATAAACTGATGTGTTTTTTAAAAGCCGCGAAATAAATAAGTCGGCCACGAACTCCCTTGCCTCCATATTCATAGAATGGCATACTATAGCTTAATCGTTCGTCAGATTTAGGTGCAGCTTTCTTAATTGTGGCTCTGATCCTGAGCAATGTTTTTTGAACATCTTTTGGAAATATAGAAATGTAATCTTCTACACCTTTCAGACTTGTATTTTTAGCATCCATAATTAAATTGAGCGTTTATCATTGATGTTATTCAATCTTATAAAATACACATTGTCATTTTTTGAGAACAAAATGGTTGGACAAATTTTAGGGCCTATTAAAAACCTGATCCCGGTGCTGTAAATATAGTTCGTAGTTTCATTCAGAAGCTTTCAATGCCTGAACTTTATTTACTGAATCCCTGTCTGTCAGCCTTAAAACAGGTTAAGTATGCTCCTCCCGCATAGTGCAAAATATTTTCAGCGAATAGGAAAAAAACAGATTATAAGTGATGCTCCTGATTCATTCCCGGTTAAGAGAATTATGCATCAGTATAAAATATTCTGTTTATTTCTCAAGAAATTTTTCAATCAATGGAACAATCATGTCGCTCTCTTTGAAGTCAGGTGTGAGCGTGGTTATTTCACCAATGTATTCACCATGGCCACCCGGAATTATGGCCAGTTCCGCCTGAACTATCAACTTCCGAAGTTCAAGAGCATGTTCAGGGGTAATAATGTCTTTATCGCCAATGAGAATTAAAGTCGGTGCCTTAATCGAAGTAATTTGTTCATCCGGAATATCCCGGAAATTAACCATTCTCTTAGCATCCCTGTCATGCATAATTTGCAATCCTTTCGGATCTGTTGCAACTTTTTTATATTCTTCCTGCAACAAGACCGGCATAGTATCCAGACTTGCCTTTGACATGAAATCCCAAAACCAGGAAGGAACTCCGTTTCTTTTTGCGAGCGGGGAAGCGAGAATAATTTTATTTGCAAATGCGGGCTGACGAATCACAATCTGCATCAGCGTTGTTGCTCCATTGCTGAAGCCAAAAAAATCCGCTTTGTAAATGTGCAGATTCTGAAGCAGAGCAATTACATCATCAGCATCCTGCTCAAAAGTTGTGTCTGTGTCGCGGTCACTTGTTCTTCCATGAGCCTGTAACTCCAATGCAATCACTTTTCTCGTTTTCGCGAGCAACGGAATTACTCTTCCAAAAGTGGTATCAATGGTAGAACCGCCTCCGTGAATCAAAACTAATGGCTTGCCATCACCATGTATCTCATAGTACATCTGCAAACCATTTACCTGTGAATATCCGCTTGTCATCACTAATTTCAATGATACTCACATCTCCGGAAAAAAGATTTATATTCAGGTTAAACTATTTTCCGGAGATGTGATACTGCCATTACAAGATAAGTTATTTCTTAAAAGACAATGGAATAATTACTTTAAAGGAAATGTTTCTTCCCATGTTGTACACTCCGGTTCTTCTTGTTGTGTAATTTTCCTCGCCATATTTTAGTCTGCTCAGGTGACTTTGGTATGCAACATCGCCCAGATTATTTGCCGCGATATACAAAGAAAACAAAGTTTTGGATTTTGAAACTATATCCGAGCCGATACCGACATCGATAAGTGAATAGCCGGGAGTTGCCGTTTCTGTTCCGAATGCTGAATAGAAATGATTCTGATCAAAATAATGATCAAGTTCTATTTTTACATACGCATTGGCCAAAACTCTTCCTAGTTTTTTCTTATCCGCTCTTAATTCAGAAGAAAATTTTGGCGCCGGAGTAAACGGGAGATATTTCATTGAATCAGGCTGGTTTGCCTGAATTGATTGCACATAGGCAAAACTATTTTCAAAGTGCAACCAATCCAAAGGGTGAGGATGAATGTCAATTGAAATTTCTCCTCCTAACAAATGAGCATTTCCGGATGTGTATTTAAATGTACTGAAACCATCAGTCAATGAATCAGTGCCATCCAGCCCCTGAAGTTTTTGAAGGTAGATGTAGTTCGCGATATCGTTGTAAAACAGATCAGCCTCCGCTGTAACATGCTGGGTATTCAATCCCAAGGCATAATCCAGCTGCAGACTATTCTCAGCTTTCAATGTAGGTGCACCGATGATGTAGTTGATAGTTCCTTCGTGTACTCCATTTGCAGAAATCTCAGCAATGTTTGGCGACCGGAATCCTCTGGAAATATTCAATTTGGTAAAAACCTCCTCACTAAACTGATATGTAGCTCCGATACTGCCTGATATTCCCCCGAAGTCAGCATTAAACTGTGTGAATTGATGCAGTGAATTAGCATCAGGAACTGTAGTCTTTGATCCGTTTTCATCGAGCCACAAATCTTTTCCGTTTTCAGTTCGTGAATCGTAACGCAATCCACCACTTATGTCCAACTTATTCCATGATTTCTTCGCGATCGCAAAGAGTCCGATATCAAACAGGTTATAATCCGGGATAAGAAACTCCGTTCCTTTATTCTGAGAATTCTGATACATCCCATTTACTCCAAAAGAAATATCCAGGTTATTATTCTCAGGCAGAATATAACGCACATCATAATTCATGGTATTCATAAAAAAGTAAAGCCCGTATTTCCCCTCTTCAAGGATATCCGCGTACTCCTGTCGTTGATTCTGTTGCCATCCTACTATCGCTTTCAGATTTCCGGATCCGATGATAAAACTGTTATTCAATACAGCTTTGTAATGATGAATTTTCTGAAATGGTGTCAAAGGTGTGTAGCTTTTGAAGTCACTGTTCGTAGCGATGGCAGATCCTTCGACAGAATCGTTCACTGCTACCGGTTTTAAAAATTGACCTGAAGCACTGTCGCGTTCACCTTCAACAATCCCCGGTGTCAGATCATACACACTAAAATGCAAATGAGAGTAGCCCCAGGATTTATTCAAGCCGATGATTCCTCCGAAAGTATTTTCCTTATATCCTGAATTAAAAACATATCCATCGTATTTATTCTGATAAGCATGCGCCATTTTATTTGAATATCGAACATCCCAGATAAATCCCTTCTGATTGCCGGCAAAATTCAGTGAGCCGCCAAGTAATCCATTGTTCGATTGATAATTCGCCAGAACATTTCCCTGGATAGTTCCTTCAGGTAAAGTCGGCGCCGGCAACATATTGATTACACCTGCCATTGCATCGCTTCCATAGGATAAACTTGCAGGGCCTTTCAGAATTTCCACACGGTTCACACTATACTCATCGATTTCAATTCCGTGTTCATCGCCCCATTGCTGGCCTTCCTGGCGAATTCCATCGTTCACCACTACAACACGGTTGTATCCAAGTCCGCGTATGACGGGTTTTGAAATACCCGAACCTGTTGTAACCTGCGAAACACCGGGTTGAGTAGCAATCGCATCAATAATATTGGTGGTGGAAAGTTGCTTGAGCTGAATAGGAGAAATTGTGGATATAGGAGTTGGCGTTCTGTTTTTCTCCGCTGATTTTGATAAACCCGTAACAACAATTTCATTCAGTTCAGCAACTGATTCAACCATTTTAAAGTCCCTTGTCGTGATCGTTGACAAATCAATTTGTTCCGCAATTAATTTATAGCCTACAAAACTTACCTGAACCAATACTTTGATTTGCGGGAGATTTTCAATTTTATAAGTACCATCAATTCCGGAATTCGTACCAGTTTTTAGATCCGGAAAATAAACAGAAACACCGGGAAGCGCTTCACCGGTTACACTGTCCGTGATACGCCCGCTCAATGTTGTCTGTACGGACGCATAAGTATTGGTAATTGTCGCCGCAATAGCAACAAGGATCATCAGATGTTTTTTCATTCCTGATATTATTTAAGAATAGAATCATTAATTGAATAGAAACTTCAGCGAACATGAGAACAAATCATGCGCAAATTCAGCCTGTGGGAAGGCTGTTTAATATTCTACAAATCTTCAGGAAATAGACGGCGGACCTCTTAATGAAAAGTTGAACAGGGTTTGTTCAAAAGAAGAAGCCTTATAAAAATCAAAATATTCGTCAGTAAAGAACGGAACGAAAGAATCAAAAGTCAGAAGAATGGATTGATCCGCAGTAACAGGAACTAAATCGCAAATGAAGCAATGGTGCTCCAGTTGGTGTAAGTGAACATTGCTTTTTTCTGTACAATGAAAATCATTGCAATGTTCATACTGGTGAACAATCTCTGTTGCTGTTGGGAATAAAAACAGCAGCAGAAAAAAAACTGAGAGATATTTCTTCAGTCGCAACGACATGGCTCAAAGATATAAAAATAAAACGACTCTCTTTGTGATTAATAAATGAGCTATTTTAAGTGCCTGCAGCTTTCAAATGGAGCCGGTGCAATATGCTTTTAAACCACAGAGTATCACAGAGTGCCACACAGAGTATCACAGATTTTTTTGACTATTCTTCAACAACGTACTCTGTGTTCCTCTGTGAATACCTCCGCGTACCTCTGTGTTTCAAAAAGGAAATATTTACAAAGAGAAGAGTAAAATTATAAAGCGATCATCAGAAAAGGTTTTGATTCGATCACCAAATTTTAATGCATTCTTTAAAAACAGAAAACTACTTTATTCCAACTCGTATTCCTTACGCAATAACTGCAGCAATTGCGCATTGATTTCCATGTATTTCCTGATCGGAATTACACGTGTAGAATTCACAACATTTGCCCGGTAGAATTTCAACACTTTTATTGCATTTTTCTTATCAAAATTTTCCGAAAGGTCAAGGTGAAAAGGAAATGTATCAGTGTCCGCTTCATACTGTTTGATTCCTTCGAAAACATTCTTTCCATTCTCCTTCAGGTGCTCATCAAAATCAAAATCATACAGCCGAATGAGTATTGGGTTGACAAATTGCATACGCACCTGGCTTTCCAATTCCTGACGATCGTAGATGTTTTTTATCGCGACGGTCAGATCGCCAATCAAATTTTGCAATTCATCACTTTTAAAATAACGAAGTGAGCCCGAATTTTTTAATTGTTCCAGAATTGCTGTCTTGGGTTCGAAAATAGAAGGAGTGCGAAAGCTAACACCATAAGTAAAATTAATTGCAAATGATTTGGATGTATGTGCAAGGTCGCTGTCTTCCAAATATTTTACCACACCGTATAAAGCATTTTCCTGCTTGATTCTGTTTTGAACTTTACTGACCGCTGTCGCGGAATCATTTTTCAGTTCATGATAAAAACTCTTCGCCAGTTCTTTTGCCCGATCTCTTTCCAATTTGTGTTCCAGTTGGTATTCGGCAAGAAATCCGCAGAATACAGCAAGAAACAACATGAGAAATTCCCAGAAATAATCCTTCCATGATTTCTTTTCATGTCCGCTATGCGTATGGTGATGTACTTCCATCTCTGATTGTTGATTTGCGTGAATACTCTCTGCTTCAGGTTGAGGTCCGACCTCCAATGCACCAGGCTCCTGTTCAGGCTTGACTGAATTATCCATAGTTCCTTCTTCCGGAGTGTCTGTCATTGTTATTCTAATAGTGAAAAAATAATATAGAGTTCGCCAATAAACCGCTCTCCTACAAGCATTCGATTAGTCAGGCGGTCAGTATTCTGACCTGTGAACTCAAGGGTTCAAGATAGTAAAAAGTACTAATGATATACAAGGAGGAAGGCTAATCTGGAAGGCATACAACTTTACCTTTATAATCAACTCGTAGAAAAAAAGGAAAATGATTCAATCGACACTCAGTGACAGATGATCATTTTGCGATTAAATTCCGACGTATCAGTATGAACCCTGACAAGATATATTCCATCAGGAATTCCACTGATGTCCATTACGTTTGAAGCAGAGTGGAGTAACGATTCGCCGAGTGTATTTACCAATTCTACTTTGTACTTAAAAACACCTTCGGGCAATTTAACTGATAAGACAGAATTCGCCGGATTGGGAAAAATTTTAATGACTTCATCAGAATTAATTTGAGAAAGACCGGAAGTACAATTTCCAATTGTATACGAGAAAGCTACTTCCCGGTTTTGATGTACTCCGCTGACTGTATCAGCAGGTAAATAGGCACGAACAAAATCGACAGTGACACAGGAAGGCGCGACTGTGACACGAAGGTGACCTGTTCCATCAAGAGTATCCGCCGTATACGCGTCCGCGTTTGCAAGCATTCCGATTTCATAGGTAGAATCAGCTGCCATCGGCACTTCCTGGTAAGTTACACTATCGAGAACTTCGTGAGCAAACAAGTGATCATGTCCCTGAAAAAAAATATTGACACCATACTGCACAAACAATTCATGGATGGACATTGGCCAGCCCGGACGATGCGTTGCAAAAGTATAGCTGCCACCGGTATTTTGATAACCTCCCCATTCATATAATGGTGCTTCCAAAACTGCACCACGACCCTGACCACGCAAATGATGCGCGAAGACAAATTTGTAACGCGCTGTACTGCTTTGTAAGGTATTCAGTAACCAGTTGTATTGTGACTGGCCTAAAGTCCAGTTCCAGCCTTGCGGTTTTGCAACAAGGGTATCATGACATTCTGTTCTATACACATCCAGAACAATAAACAGCGCATCTCCCCAGGTCCAGGCATAATAATTTTCAGGAAGGTCCATTCCAAAATTTTCCTGAACAGTATTTCCGGAATAAAATCCATTCGGAAAAGGATTCGGATAATATTTTTTACGTGTCAATGTACCGGATACACCTATGTTATTGGGTGGCATTGAATCCAGATAATAATCATTCTCACCTTCGTGATTACCAAGACACACATAGAAAGGAACCGAATGGCAAATGTTCGACAGAAATGGACGGTACGCGTTGTGCAAAGTATCCATATCAGCCAATGTCGTAGTGGAAGGTGTATGATCATCTCCAAAAATATCACCAAGTGTGATCATAAAATCAGGATTATCAGCCGCTTCATTTTCCAGTGTAATTCGATACATATTGTCCACACCTTTTTTATCATACAAATGCTCATCCGCTTCAATCGTAAAAGTATATGTACTGCCCTGGGCTCGCTGCGTATGAAATGAATATTCAGCAGTTGGAGTATATGCGACTGCTCCAACAGCCCGATATTGCATACGGTAATAGTATTTTGTATCGGGCATCAGGTTTTGCAGATCTTTTTCGTCAGGAATATTTGCTGTGTTATTGAAAACCGGAATTGTATTGGTATAAACACCTGAATTGGTTCCATACTCCAGGTAACAATCAACGTCATAATCAAACTGAATACTTGCCGTTATGGAAACATCGGTAGGCCGCCCTAAAATGATGGAATGTGTTTGTGCAAATGAAGAAAGAAAATGGAAGAGAAAAAGGAGAGTCAATATGTAGTGACCAGAGAGAGAACGTTTATTCTGCATAAAATTTTTATAATTCCTGATATTCCCCGTCTTTGATTCAAATTTCAGGATCAGGTTTAATGGCTTATGCGTTTTTTCACAGATAAATAAGGAGAATCCGGATGCCCCATACTTTATTCGTATTCAGCATTGGCTCATCCGAATTAGCCTGTCAACAATACACTTACAGAATCTTAAAGAAATTCTGAGTGTCCGGATTTCCAGAGGAAGCTTTATGATTCTCGCTTCGATGACACCTGTTCACTTGTGATTTGCTCTTTACTCCAGAAAAAATCTTTGTGAAAGTGTCCCGTCTTCTTTGGTTAGTTTGAGAATATATATAGCTGAAGGAATATTGTATGTTTTCATGAACAATGAATTTTTTCCTTCGTTCAATGTACCTTCAAAGACTGTTTCAATTTTTTTCCCGTTCAAATCCCACAGTTCAATCTTTACATTTTGTGTTTTGTCATTGAGGATTTCAAACTGAGGAGCAGGAGAAGAAATAAAATTCATGCTGAATTTACCGGGAACTTCATTCTGCACAGAAGTGGAAACAATCACAACGGTATCAGTAGCATTGGAAATGGAGGAACTGCAACTATTCGGACCACCATAAACAGAGAGGGCGGATATGTACTGCCCGGAAGCCGCATAGGTAACCATGGGATTTTGGATTGAAGATGTCAATGGATTTCCTCCATTGAAAAACCAACTCCAGCCGCTTGGGTTATCAGGACTGTTACCATAATACTGAACCTGATTCCCATTAATCACATGCGAGATGATTACAGTACAAACCTGAGACCTGCCGGTTAAACTCAACAAGATAAAGGCGAATGAACATACAATTTTTTTCATAGTATTATTTAGTTTATGGTTTTATGAATGGCAACAAGTTCCGGGTCATTAAACAATCTGATCATTCTATTGTTTTTGACACTTTATCTTTAGCAATGCAAAAATAATATTGATATTACAAATGTGTAGCTGTCCATGCAAGAAGCTGAGCTCCCGGTAATAATAATAGTTGGGCAATAATGGTTCCGATCAATCGTGCAATGGTCATGTACACAATGTATTTTCTGAATGTCGTTTCCGGGCATTTGCCAAGAGCTACATCGTCTGTCATCGCGGATAAATGCGGGTCGATAAATGCAAACATCAAAATAGTGGCAAAGCCATTGATGAAAGCAGATAAATTACTCGCTGTTGTCCGGTATTCCGGATTGTAATACGATGCATACACCGCTGAAAGAACACCAATCGTAAGAATAGCTACCGCAAAAACATTCAGAATAAATATTCTCCAGGGAAATTCTTTGTCAAATTTTATCTGAGCGATGTTGTCTTTGTGGGGAACAGTCAGGTTGTCTCTAAAATAAAGTATTCCCGCTTTCGAAAAGCCATGAAGTAACAGCTTCCCCATAGATTTATGTACACTGAAATTAGTTACAGCTCTTGATAATACCCGCTGAAAAGTCGGAATGAGAAAAGCACCAATGATTGTAGCCACAGTGCAGGATAAAATGATGAGTCGAAAGGTCCAGACGTTGTCGAAGATTCCCGCTTTAAGATCGTTCTCGACAGTTTTTGCCAAAAGCGGTGCCTGGAAGCCGTTGGCTGTTCGGGATACAAGCACCAGAATATTAAACAACGCGAATGAAATAGCAATCCTTCCGGTACGAATACCTACAATTCTGACAGAATAGGACAAAGTTGTAATCAGGTTGATTACAAAAGTCAGGATGAGAACAATAATTATTTGAGTTGTCATCTTTTATTCTCCTGTTCCGCAATGATCATGTTTGGAATATAGTGATGTTGAATTTACTTTGTCATCATTCAATGACATGTCGGGTAAAGATACACATGTAGTTTTACAAAAATATTCTCATCAGGAAGGACAACTGCTTTCAGATTTTCATTTTTTCAAACCACATTTTCATTTCCTGTCTGAGCAATATCTCACCGGTTGTATCCTGAAGTAATTCCGTAAAAGTCATTTTCCGCACATCCATACAATATTGAACCAATGTCCAGGATTGAAAATATTCGCGTGGAGAAATGGTGCTGTCCTCAAGAACTATCTCCCATGAACCTGTATTTTGTTTTTGCAAATATTTCAGATTGCTGTATAAGTCGCATTGTCCGGGCCTTTGCCTTGAAATGTATTCCGCATAACCTTCCCATTTCCAATTGTCAATGTCTGCGATTGGTTTTGATTTCCATAATCCCAGTTTGTCAAATTGCAGGCAATGTATCATTTCATGCGCGAGAAGCTGAGTGAAGTTCCATTTGTAGCCGTTCAATTCGACAACATTTATCTCCGTGTTCAAATTTCCCTGTAAGACCACTTTATTATAAAACCCCATCGCGAATGCTTGTCCGATAATTCCCCGTATGATATCCGGATAATCCGAGCCGTCGTTTAAACAAATGTCAAGTCGGAGATTTGGATTATACAACTCACTTTTTTTCAACAAGTCATTCGCCTGATCAAGATAGGTGGAGATTAATGGATCGGGTATTGACTGAGAATAAATCGTGAAGAGTTCATGCTGCGTTTTGTTCGCATAAGTCAGGATCGGATTTAAAACGATGATGACTAATAGTCCTGTGATCAACACGATGGTGACTGATAAACGCATTGTCCATTTCTTCATTGTTTGGTTCATGGTGCTCCTCTTAATGTCAGACACAAATATAGCAGCGAAGATTTAATTGCTTAGAAATATTTTCTACAAATAGTCAGAAGATCACTTAGCGATTTGCTGTTTTCTTTTTGCCAGTATCAAATTCCAGAATATCTCCGGGCTGACAATCCAGAGCTTTGCATATCGCTTCCAGAGTACTAAATCGAATGGCTCTTGCCTTTCCGGTTTTCAGGATGGAAAGGTTGGACAATGTCAGATCCACTTTCTCCGAAAGTTCGTTCAGAGACATTTTTCTTTTAGCCATCATCACATCCAGGTTTACAATTATTGGCATAGCTCAGATGGTTAGGTCATTTTCAGATTTCAAATCAATTGCCTTCTGCAGGATGTTTTCTCCAACAGCCGCCGTAACTGCTACAACGACGGAAAGCAAAGTAGTCATCAAACACAACGCAATAAATCCGGCCGGATCATCTTCTTCAGCATGAAAGATACGGATATAAACTCCGGCAAGCACAATCAAAACACTCAATATAATTGCACAGTACTTTATTCTCTTTACTGTACTTACAGATTCGGGCGAAAAGATTTTGTTTCTTCCAATGTGGCCGAGCAATCTGAATACGTTGTATAAAGCGACAAAAAATAAAACAGAAGAAGCGTAAACATACAGGATCAAAGGGTCAGAATAGATACTGAATAAATCCAGGTTGACCGCTCTGCCTTCAGAAAGCGGCATACGAATCAGAACAACGAGCGCCACTATGCTGATCAGCACAATGAATGCCTGGAGAAATTTTGTTGCAGTCCTTTTCATGTTTGAATTGCGTTTAGAATCTGCAGCAAACATAATAAATATTTATTGTTTATCAATATATATTTACCGTTTTACAAAAATTCTAAAAATCAGGATTTTATCTGTTTTCAGGTCTTTCTAAAGATGATTCCTGCGGTATGTAGCCTTTCATACAGATATCAAGGGTGAAAATCAACAGGAGAAATTATAGCCGGCGTCAATTCAAGAGTCTGATTGCAGTAACCGGATTTATTCCTGAATACGACTTGCTGAATTTCGGACCTGTTGCCAGGTTTCGTATGTCATTTCGAATTTGATTTCTTTGGTTCCGTGCATACCAACTTCTTTCCATCCTGCGACTTTGTAGAACTTTTCCGCTCTTGTATGGAAAGCTGTCCCTAACCAAACCGTTTTTCTTGTTTGTGTAAAATACCAGTCCATCATAATTTGATGAAGCTTTTGTCCTATTCCTCTCTTCTCAAAATCCGGATGTATGAATAAGGCCCAAATGTTATTCTCCTGCAAGTCAGCAATGGCAAAGCCTACCACCCTATTATCGATTTCACATACCCAGCCTTTTCCTCTTTTGGAAATAAACTCTTCGCAATCCAGATCTGTTACGAGCTTAGGGTCAGACAAAGTATTCTCTCTCACAGAATTTCTGACGAATTGTATCTGTTTGATGTCTCCGATTTTCGCTTCTCTGATGCGCATGCAATTTTTTCCTGAGTACCAGAAATTCTTTGTTTGAAAAAAATCACTTTCTATATTCCAGAATATCGCCAGGCTGGCAATCAAGAGCTTTGCAAATTGATTCGAGTGTATTAAACCTCACTCCTTTTGCTTTTCCAGTTTTTAAAATCGAAAGATTGACAGTAGTCAGTCCCACTTTTTGCGAGAGCTCGTTTAGCGTCATTTTTCGCTTTGCCATCATGACGTCCAGATTAATTATGATTGCCATAACTTAAACGAATGATTCATTTTCACTTTTAATAACAAGCGCTTTTGTCACAAATTGTTTGACGGCCCATAAAATTACAGCCAACAGGAAATACATTGTTTGGGGTTGCTGAAAAATTAAAAGTTTTGTGAATGAACGAAACAATAAGTTTGAAATACCTATGATTGAATTCCATTGATCAGAATGTACTTCGTAATAGTTGTTGGCAATTATCTGTACTGTGCTCAATAAGGCCAATAGCATACAGGAAATGATGACGCCATCAAAGGCCTGCAAACTATCGCTGTCAAAAAATCCGGTCTCCTGATATTTTCTAACAAGTCTGATCAGTAGTGCCGAAACAAATACAAAAATAATGTTGTTACAAATTTGGACAACAAACCAAATGAAAGGCATTTGTTGGCCCGGAACCACTCCACTTGAATTGTCCATCAAAAACGGTATGAACCATCGGATGTGATACACTAAAGCCAGTGATGAAAAAAAGATAGCGCCCCACAATACTGACTGAACCAGCAATAGATTGATTTTTTTTGAGTTGTTCATTTTATAAAAGATTTTATCGTTTGACCATGCAAAGCTAATAACATTTTTAATCTAAACAACTATTTTTTATCGTTTTATTTTAATTTCTTATAACTAATCAGAATAGGCCCATTTTATGTACCAGGACCACAGAAATTTAAAAATTGCGCGAAATTTATATGGCGGTACAAGAACAAGTGATTAAGATGAAATATTCAAACCTCTCTTAAATTCCAAAAAGTCAAAGTATTTTCATTTCAATGGCTATTACCTATCGGGTAATAGTCTGTCACTTACAATTTCTTTTATCCGGGTAATACAAACTTTTTATCAGATAAAAAGCACATGTGATCAGATCGTCTTTTTCAAACTGTATATCCTGAAGGATCCCTTTTGCAAGACCAGTGCGTCAAAATATGGGGATAATTCCAGGTTGTTATTGATCTTTTCGGAATCTGAATACAAATATTGCGCACCTTGATCAATCATTGTTCGGAGCATTTCCGGTGTAAGCTGATCGTTGTCAAATCCCCAACCTTTTTTATCGATATAGTAAAACATCACAAATTGCGAATCATCGTTTCCTGCAATTACCAGTGCATCTTTTGGAACTGCATTTTGTAGTTCAGTCTTATAGGTTAATAAGTCCTTATTAAATCCGGGTGAATCATTATTCCATCTCCCCTGCATTCTTAAATAACATGAAACAGGTATGGCCAATAATAATAAGTAAGTAAGGTAACGTTTGAATTTTGAAGTACCGGTATAAAATTGAAAAGCTCCATAGGCTACGAGAATAAATAAGATAGGATAAAAAGGGAAAAGATAATAATCGTGAACTCTTGCAATCGCATTTGCTTCAAAAAGATAATAAACAATCGCCATTACTCCTAAGGCTGCGAGTGGTAAGAACTTCGGGTTTTGATACGCCTTGTTTTTTACTAAAAAGTAAAATCCAGCCAGAAAGAAAATCACCGATCCGTAACCGATCAGGATTTCAGGTAGGGTTGAAATCAAATTATGCTGATAATAATCGAATAGTTTCGCAACTGAATCCTGATTATTGAGCATTCCATGTACTATTACATTTCCGTTCCATTGTGGAATTACCATTAAATACCACGTAATTGGCAGAAGAGAAAAACTAATCGCAGCGCAAAGTGAAAGAATGTCCTTGCGATGCACGCCATTTCTAATCATTTTATCTATGAAGTATGTAACAGGAACAATATAGTAGATGATAAAAGGAAGCTTACTTAGTGTTCCAATACTTAGAAGCAAACTACTGATCAGTAACCGGAATAATTTATTCTGCTTATACCACATAAAAAAGAAGACCAATCCCCAAACAGAAAAGCACAAAGCGAAATTATCAGGTAGAGGATTAATCGTATAGTAATAAAATCCGGGACTGAAGTTGAATGCCCACGCTCCTATCGCTGATAGAACCGGTTGATTGAACAACTCATCCAACAGGCGGTAAATTCCGATAACAGTAACCAAGCCTGTCACAAACATAAAGAGTCTGGTAATCAACAGATGATTTCCAAAGATCTTATACAAACAAGCAATGAACCATTGCATAATTGGAAACTCCATTCGAAAAACTCCATCTGAATTGCCCCTGGCATTACGACGAGGTTTAAAAATATTCATATCCTCCTCATAAAAATTATTGATGGTGGATTGAGTCTGAGCTTGTCTCCAGACATGAATACTCATTAAATCTTTTGTGAAATGATTAAAATGTAGTGTGGTACTTATCAGAATAATGAAAATAAAAGTAATGTTCCTTAATTTATGATTCACCGGATGTGTTTAAAATTTAACAGATAACAATAGTGTCTTTGTAATACAATGTGTCAGATACGTGAATTGAAATAATTGAATGACCGGGAACACCCGGAGCTTTATAATGAAATACAGGTGATTGCAAATCAAAATCGTCAGTGCAATTACAACTGTCAATTTTGGTTTCAAATGCAATCGTCATTGTGCTATCAATAAGAATCGAACTTAATGAATTGAAATGTTGTCAATGTTTCTGATTATCATAATATACCAAAATAGAAATTATCGAATCTGTCCTTACTGAGTCAGGCTCAAACATATAACGTGGTGGAGCTACCTCAATATAAGCACAACTTGTGTTTTTGGCCTCTTCCTTTTTACAACTCTGTCCCAATTAAAGCGATCAATAGTAACCAAAATAAATTGACAAGGTATTTATTCATTATTTTTCAAATCTAAAATGTTTAAAGCTGAAAGATATTTTTTCGCATTTAGATTTTCTTTTGAGATTAATTGCATGGCGACTAACGAGTTGGGGGTTTGCGATGGCGAGGTGTTTTAGCACTAAACTTCATTCGGAGAACTGAACTTTCACTTTGCACAAATGTGTCTGCAAAGCACGGAACCCCCGCTATCGCAAACCCCTTGTTATGTGCTTTTTTTCTTTTCATTTCGTGTAGTAAAATGCAGGTATTAATAGTGTCGCCGTTCAAAGTATGAAGATATATACAAAGTCTGCAAACGAGGGTGCTGGTCTTTCAGCGACAGGTTCTCTTTTCATTATTCCTTTAAATGCAAGTCTCAATAGTCTTTGAAGAACGAGAAAGAAAATAGGCATTGATGTCCCTATTGAAACAAGGACTGATTTGTCTTGATGTGCAAACGCATGGTCTAAAAAATAACCATAGAGAAATATTATTAATCCAAGTGCTACTGAGCCAAAATATAGTCTGTCAACCTGAAGGATTTTATAGTCAAATGCAAGCCAACCCCAAACAGCAAATGCAATTATGTAGTTTGCTCTCATGAAGTGTTCACCTGGTTTTAAAATCAGAAAAGTCAAAACATAGGCTAAAATAACAATAGCGGTGATAATTTTGAAACGCCTAGTTAATCTGTCAGTTCTTTGTTCGGTTACTTTCTCAAGATTTTGTTCTTTCTCAATGACAATAGTTTCAGGAGCATCAAACGTCAAGTCGTTTGGCAGTCTGTAAATTTTCTTTTCACTTGTTTCTGTTATTCTACCGCCAAAGTCAATTTTGAAAGTTTCGTTTTCAGAAGTGGTCACGAAAACATTATCGTAGTCTTTGTCAGTCGGGGATATGTAAACTAACAAATTCTTGTTTTTGAGTTTGTCATCTACTTTTCCTGTCGTGAAACCTTCAATGTCAATTTTATATTGAATTCCTTCTGGATAGTTCAGATAGTTTATGAGATAATAAAACCTTTCGTTGTCGAGTCGCTCGTCTGCTTGTATTATATGACTTCCACGTCCGTTCTTAAAAAGTTGAAAAGTCAAGCCGTCTTGAAGGTCTTTTGAATAAAGGTCAATCCACAGTCGCAACGCTTTCTTTATGTCGTTGTATACTCCGCCTTTTATTACTATGAGATTGTCATTTGTCACGCTGTTGTTGGTCTTTTAAAATGGCACATAACATCCCAATATACGCAACATATTGCGTATATACATTGAATTTGGTTGGATATACGCAATTAATTGAATGTAGATTGGTCAAGTTCCCTGGCGCACGGGCGTGCGTAAAAGACCTGGCCCAACAGGGTTCCTTAGAAATTTTTACACAACATAGAAGAAAGTTTAAACGTAGAGCCATTCAATGTGGATTTAAATCACACCGCTAAAAAACAACGGATAAATATCCGTCGAAGCGCGTGGGGATAATTCCGGTGTAGCAAGTTGTATTGATCAGTACAACAGCAATAAATGTGATGTTTCTTACCTTATGATTCACTTCGTCTTTTTATTAAACTCAGGGCATCTCAAATTAAACCTTACAATCTATTTGAGAATTCAATTGAACAAGAATTCGGAATTTTAAACCCCGACTTTTTCTAAATTCATGAATTTCCGACGGAGAGAATCTAAACCTGATGTCTTGATTTAGTCTTCGCAAAAACCCAAAAGTATTTCAATCATTCGATTCCTCCGATAATACCTATGTTCATTGATGTTTTGTTTCAAATCATCTATCATTTGCTCTGAGATTTATCAGCCATTAATCCAAACATCATTAGCAACGCGGTCAGAATGATGACCTGGATAATGAGCGACTTATTCACGAGTGAAATAGCATGTGTAGATTCAATGGAAAGGAATAACAAGATTGTAATAAGCCCCCGTGGAGCTATGAACAATAAGGGCAGTAATGGTAATTTTGAGAGTGTAAGTTGTATGGCCCGGAAAAGCAGTATAAAAAATACAATAGCGCAGGCCCAGATAAATGTGTCAGCATTCAACACTTCATTGGTTTCAATTAAGTAGCCGAACAGCAAAAAGAACAAAGCTCTGATCAAAAATGCTCCTTCAACGGTCAACTCTTTAAATTTGGTGACTTCGGTGTCTAACTCTTCCGGCTTGAATCTCTCCATCCATTTAAACTTTTTCAACTCGTCCAGATTACCGATTGATAAACCGAATATCAGAATAAAAATCAATCCCGGCAGATGATAGATTTTTGAAACAGCATAAATCAAAACTACTAGAAGAACGATCGGAACAAACTTTATATGGTGCTCAATTTTGCTCAACAGAAATGAAAGACCAATGGTTGCAATAAATGAAACAACAATAATAATGAGAAGTTGTAAACCAAAGTGTCCGAATGAAAACCCATCAATTATTTCATTCAGTGCAAGAAAATTGAAAAGAAGAACACCTATGATATCAGACAAACTGCTTTCGTAGATCACGAACTCTTTGTTGTGTGAGGAAAGATTTCTCACACTGGGAATAGCTATAGCGCTGCTTATTACACAAAACGGAACCGCATTCAACAAACTGTCCTTTAATCCAAAGCTCCCGTAATACCTGAATGCAAAGGCAAGCAAAAAAGCCAAAGCGATCATTGGAACTAATGCACCTAAAAAAGATTTTCTGATGAGTCCAACTTTTGAAATATTAAGTTCCAGTTCTAAAGAGCCTTCAAGCACAATAAGTATCAGACCGACAGTCCCTAAAACAGGAAGTATAGGAGAAAAGTCAGGAAGATGAATGCCAACTAAGAATGTAAACTGTCTGACTGACCATCCCAACAATAAAAGCAAAATGACGGACGGAATTTTTGTTTTGGATGCGGTCAGATCAAACACATAGGCCACGAGCAAAAGCACACAAAATGTTATTATTATAATTGTTGTCATCGCCTGTAAATGAATATCTGTTTTAAGTCAAATCGAATATGCCTTGTATGTCTTCCGAATCCTTCTTTACAAAGCGGAAGAAAATAATGAAGATTTAAAAACGGGAAGAAGAATCTTTGTATTCC
The DNA here is from genome assembly GCA_937871435.1 of uncultured Bacteroidota bacterium. Classification (GTDB taxonomy): domain Bacteria; phylum Bacteroidota; class Bacteroidia; order AKYH767-A; family 2013-40CM-41-45; genus JADKJP01. The sequence goes on from CALMQM010000078.1 coordinate 38,284, forward strand.
GAAAGCCGGCTCAGGGTATCAGAGGCATTCTTCTTTGTGTATAGCTCTGCTTCAAGTGCGTTTTCTCTTTAAATCTGCTAAAGAATTACAATTTTCCGTCGACATCATTCAATTTCTTCCAACTTCTCAATCGTTTTCTTCGCGTTCTCTAAACGTATCTTTTTATTTTTCTTTATCATTTTTCCCTTGATCAGTTTTTCCAGACGGTGATGCAGGGGAATCAGCAATGATGCAAGCACGACCAATGCCAGCAGCATGAGCAATGGTGAGTGATGCGTAGCGTTTTCCAAAAAAGGATGGATAAGAAGATTGATAAATTCAAAAACAATCAGTAAGCCCAGTATTCCAAAAAATGAAATCCATTTTTCGGTAACAATAACGCTGTGACTGAGCAGGAAAAATAAAATGATAAAGCATATAATGCCCAGGGCGATTACAGCGTATTGAATGTTTTGATTGCGTTCTTTTTCTGCCAGTACTTTTTCGGTCTCCCTTTCCAGCTGACGCATCTCTTCACGAAAACTCAGGGCCTGAATACTTTTCATTTTTTCCAGATTAAACAAGGAATCTTTTGTAGTCATCGCCAATCTAAAATATTTATTTACGCTGTCTCGGTTGCTTTTTGACTCATAACTTTTATACAGGTATTCATACGCGCGCATACTTTGGTCCTGGTAATTTGAAGGCACTGCGTAATCAATTGCCTGAGCAGAATAATAAATCGAACTATCGTAAAGTTGCTTTTGGAGAAACACCTGTGCAAAATCATTCATCAGATAAGCATAAAGATATTTATTAACCTTCGCTTTTCCGGTAGTATAATAGTCCAGTGATTTTCGTAAAAATGCCAGCGCAATATCATATTCTTTGGCGGCAATGTAATTTTCGGCTAAAGTACTGATGGAAAGAGCGAGCCGCTGATAATTTTTCATCTCTGTATCCATGTTCACCGCTTTTTGAGCGTACACCATACCTGAATCAGCCATCCCCGCTTCCCCATAAATGCAACCAATACCATTATACAGTTTTGAAATGCTTTCAGCGTCTGAATCAGGAATGAGTGTAAGGACTTTTTTGGAATAAGCCGCGGCCTGATCATATTCCTTAGCCAGAAAATAAGCATTGGTAATTGCACGGTTTGCCGAGATCATGCCTTTGATGTCATGGCGTTTTTCAAACTTTTCTAAAACAGGAAAACATAAATTTAAAGCCGCGGTGAAGTCTCCTTTCTGTACTAAAAAATAAGAAAGATATACGTCGGCATAATCCGCCCCCAGCTCATCATTTTGTTTTTTAAAAAAAGTTGAAATCGCGAGTGCTTCATTAAATCCTGTTGTATTAGTACTTTTCAGATTCGTAAAGTAATCACTCAGACATTTACTCTTTTCATCATTTGTTTTAGCCGAATGGTATTTAAGCAATGTACTGTCCGGTACAGGCTGACTTCTTAAAAGAGTGGCGAAGAAGAATAGTATGAATGTGCTTACGGTTTTTCTCATATATGATGGTCAAGGTACCCATTTTAGTTTTATTCCGTCTATTTTCCCGCAGAATCTTTCCGCTTGCCATTGCGATTCTCTGAAAAGTTTCAAAGACTGAATACCGGATCAGATCCTTCCTTTATAATATTCCATCAGGACGCAACGAATTTCCTGCTTTTCTTTCCTGCAAAAATTCCCTTGTAATAAAGAATTCTTTCGTTTAAAAATATTTATCAAGGAATTTATCCCATCCTGAAAGTCTCCCAATCAGCATAGTGATGGGCATTAGTATCGATGTCATTATTCGTATTCCCATTCCGGTCGGATTGGAAAATTCTTTCAGCCCGGCTCGTTTCTCAACATAAAAATATTTGAACATCCATGCTTTCTCTTTGTCATCCTGCAGACCTGCAATTACCGACATCATTTTTGCCATATCCGCGGCCGGTCTCATTTCAGTAATTAAGATTACATCTTCAGTAGTGTCGTTCCTTAATTCATGCTCAACAAGTCTGGGACAGAAAAATGTATCGCCTTCTTTTAACGTAGTTCTTTCTTTGCCGACCACAAAAGTCGGACGCCCTTGCTTTATAGTCCAGTGCTCGTCAAAATGTTTGTGGTAATGAGGTGGCGCGGATTTTCCTGCAGCAAGTTTTGCTTCAATTCGAAAAACACTTTCGTCAAAATAAACCGGGTGGAATGAGTTCCCTCCGAACCAGGGAATTTCACGTTCTATATTTACCTTCATGTTTTCACCTATTTAGAGATTCTATTTAGTTTATTCTTGATTGAAATGATTTGGTTTATTGTTTCATCGAAGCAGGATACATCGCATCTGAGACTTTGCATGGAAGCGGATTTCGAAGTACTGAATTCCCGACTCATTAAAAATTTGAAATTAGACTGAATACTCATTTTTCACCAGGTCCGCTCTTACTTGTGGCTTCGCTCAGGCATGACTCCTGATATAAATGTACAAAACATCCGGAAAATATTTACAGAGAGGTTTCCAAAAATCCTTTTTAAATGCTGCGAGCAGAGCTCATTTACAAAACGAGAATAAAAAAGAGAAGAAGAATCCAACAAACCGAAAAACGAAGAACGATTCACTTAAAATTTCAGATAAGATAAGCTCCGGATTGAAACTATGAATCATAATAACATTACCCGATCAAGGTCTGCAAGCGGATCCCACAAAAGTTTTATTCAACGTCCGCTTTTTATCAAGTCCAGCGTTTTGGAGAGGACTACATCATTTTGTTGTAAAATATCAGCGATAGATGGAAGCACTGTATATGTTGGCATCACTCCGTATCCGGTGTTTTCGCGAACATCTGTAACTGTCAATCTGTAGTTTGAGTTGTCGCAAAGCAATTTTGTGTTGGGCAAAACGGTCTGGCCTTTCAGACCAAAGACTCCGCTGAAAACAACTTTGTTTCCACCTGTTTCTTCTCCAATAAAAACCGCTCTTTTGTAGTATTCCAGTCGGGAACAAAAGGCACCGGTGTTTGAAAAACATCCACCGTTAATAAGCACATACACTTTTCCTTTGAATGAATTTTTCATTGGCTGATGTATTCCCAACATTTTCCCCGTTATATTTTTCAATTCCCGGGATGAATCGTTTACATGGGATACAGATTTGATTTCTGTAAAATACTGAAACGGCTGATCGAGTAAGCCGGAAAGCAGATATACAGCCGGTGAGAAGTCCCCGCCTTGATTGTCGCGCAGATCGAGAATTAAGTGTTCAAGGTTTTTTTGTTGAAGCTGCAAGAGAACAAAGTCAATCTCCTTCTTTAATTTTTTGTCATCCCAGGATTTTATTCTGAAGATGGCGGCATTGGTAGCGCTGTCAATCCGAAAGAAAGAGGATGGTTCCGTTGTAATTTCATTTTTATTTCCCGCATTCAACGACAACTCCTCCTGTCTTGAAATTGCGGCAACATTTAATATTTTCTCCCTGCTGTCAGACGATTTGATGATGAGCTTAAATGAATCGGGATGTCCGAAATGAAAGCTGTAATATTCTCTGAAGTAGTTATTGAGAATCCACAAAGCATAATTTTCATTGTTCCCGTCTCTCACCTGGCGGCAGAGTAAATAGTTCATTACATCTTTTGAATTCTTTCCGTTAATACTTACTATTTCATCTCCGGGATGAATATCAGTGTTGCCTGATAAATTCCGGGTGACATAGAGAGAACTTCCCGTCCAGTAGATTCTGAAAGGAAAATATTTTGATTGCTCATTGAATTGACTGGAAGATTGTTTGCTTAAATAAATATTTGAGTGTCCGTCTTTGATAAGTGAAGAAACCGGAGTGATGTAGCGATAGAACTCCATTTCTGTCATAGGTTTTAAATTGAAATACAAGCTGTCAAAGAAATTGTCCACTTCCTTTTTTGAAGCATAGAGATAACAATTCACCAGATTGTTTTCATATCTCCTTCTAAAAACTCTGAAGTCGGACTGTAATTGAGATGTTGAATAAATCCTCCCCGTAATCTGCGCAAGCAAATCAGTTGAATTTGAAAACGAAAACAAGAGAATTATTAAAATGGAGAGTCTGAACTTCATTGAATCAAGGAATTTTTTTCCCAGATAAAATTACATCAAAGATAAAAAACCATGAGAAACAATTGCGCCTCCGGTTGACAAGAAAAATGTCATCACTCCGATTGAAAAAATTCCGGAACTAAGATTATTATGCAGAATACAGGTACAATTCAAAAAACAAGTTGATTTAGAATTTTAATCCTTCCAAACTCCGGAGTGGTGAGCGATCGCAAATTGCTTTGTGAATGCTCAGACCTTAGTTGCTTGGCGGAATGTTGTGGGCGGGATTGTGCGATGGCTCATTCCGCCATGGCACTTCGAGAGCTAGTTCAATGAAAGTATCGCCACCCACCTCCGCGACGGAATGACCTCTCGCACGGGCTTTCACACAACATTTCGCCGAGCGAGGGACCAAATCAAATTTTAACAATTAATTTCTGCATTTGGAATTTAGTCCTGACGATGAAACCGGGAATAAACATACATTTGAAAACGTAAATCCGCTATCATGAATAAGCTCCGCTATCTGCTTCTCCTTGGTTTTCTTTTAATAAACATTTCCGCTTTTTCCAGTCATGCCATGGGCGGAGAAATCACTTATGAATGCCTGGGAGCAAATCAGTACCATGTTAAATTGATTCTCATCAGAGATTGTTCGGGTATTCCGATGACTTCTTCCAGAACAATTGTGATCACAAATTCCTGTGGTCTGACAAGCCCGACACTCACTGTAAACCAGGTTGGAAATCCGGATGTGATTTCTTCCGTCTGTTACACAGGACTTACCACATGCAATGGAGGAATAGAATTTGGGATGGAACGCTATACTTATGAAGGCACTGTAACCTTGACAGGTGCCTGCAGCGACTGGACATTGGGACACACATTAGCCGATCGTAACAACTCAATTACCACCACAGCGGGAGCAGGAAATGACAGTTTGTACATCTACACACAAATCAACAATACCAATTCAATCTGCAACAACTCACCTGTCTTCGCAAATATAGCCGCCGGAATTTTTTATCTCGGGTATGCTACCTGTTATACGCAGGGTGTATACGATCCTGATGGTGATTCACTCGCTTTTCAAATGACACCGCCGCGCACAGGTCCTGCTGCAGGTGATACGGTTCAGTATCTCAGCGGATACAATTCAAGCAATCCGATACATTCACAATCGGCTCTCAGCTTTGATAATGCAACCGGCGATTTGTGTTTTACTCCAGTACAAATAGAGAACTCAGTGTGGGCGCTTGTCATATCGGAATACCGGAACGGCGTACTCATTGGTCAGGTTGAACGGGATATTCAGCTACGATTGCAACCGGATCCAGTCCCCAACAATATTCCAACCTTGTCCGGTTTTGATGGGGGCAACAGCTTTAGTCAGAATGCATGTCCCGGTTCGCCGGTAAACTTTTTTATTGCGGCGTATGATGCAAATGCTCAGGAAGATTTAACCATGAACTGGGATCACGGAATCACGAATGCCATCTGGACAAATAATACTTCCACGAATTCCAACTATGATACTGCTTTTTTCAGCTGGACCCCTACTCTGGCTGACGTGAGTACTACTCCTCATTGTATTACAGCAAGCGTTCACGACAGTCATTGTCCTTATACCGCTTCTCAGATACGTCAATATTGCATTACTGTATTACCGATCACTGATCCATTTTGTATAAACCCCGGAATTTTCGAATCAACGACAGACCTTGGTGTAGAGGTATTTCCGAATCCAGTACAAAACGAATTACATATCGAAATCAGAAACTCCTCCTCGCCTGCAGTCAGCTGCATGTTTTATAATATACTCGGTCAGCCAATCCTGAACAGACAATTTTCCCCGAAAGAAAAGAACACAGTAGATGTTTCAGAATGGCAGCGTGGAATTTACATGGTAAAAATTATTGACCGGGATAAAATTTCAATACAATGGATTATGCTTCTCTGATCTGAGCGCATCGGAAAATTTGCATTCTTTAGCTTACCCGAAAAACAATAATCGTGGATCAGAAATCATATGTGTTCAAAGTAAAGGGTTTTTGGGGTTTGTTCCGGTGGATGGGAGAAGACCTGCAACGCTGGAGATTGGTTTTGAACCATGACAACAAATACGCATTGTTCAATACTGTCCTACTTATTTCTTACCAGAAAATCCCTGATCAGTGGATGAATATCACACAGTTTAAGGGCAAAGGATCCTGGAGATCCTTCGGAGCAGGAATATGTGCATTTCTTGTGCGGCGGGGTAAGCTAATACAGAATTTTAAATCAAAATTAACTTTTACGTTTTATTTTGTTTGATATTTTTCTTTTGAATATTTTATTAGCACTATCTGAATTATTATTATAATATCCACCGCTTGTATAAGAATTACTGCCTAATTGTTTTAAAATAGTAATGTCCTTTTCATTTTTTATATCCTTTGGGTCACTATGACTTGGTGTAATTTTTTCGTTTCTTCCACTTCTTCGAAATACAGCATCACCATATCTCATATGCAATGGACTGATTCTACAATAACAAGCATTTATTCCATCAATTTCTTCCCACCGATCTGCTGAGTTTAATTGCCCGTAGAATGACATCATTATATCTTTTGTTTCATTGAATCCGGTTATTTTTATTCTATCTCTCCCAATTTTATAAATGCTCATTGAAAAAGTATTTGTCGAAGTAATACAAGTAATCTTTAAATCTTTATCTATTATCATTTTGTAAATACTATATTTTGATTCGGCTTCATTCCATCGTATGATTTTCCAAGTTCCACTTAGTTGACGAAAGCGTTTAATAGTTAACCCTGACTCTTGAATTAGCGAACCCTCATGGTCTTTAAAAGAAATGCCCTTTAATATGCTATTTTGATTTAAATAAAAATATGCAAAAAAATTCTCGTTGAAATATTTGTTTTGGGGGTCTTGATAATAATCATCTTCCATTAATAATACAGGGCCGCTTACTTGATTTTTGTGTGAATCAATCGTTAAAAATAGGCCGGAAAGCACATTGTAATCGTATGCATCTTTTAGGATCCAATATACTTTTTCAGATGTACTTAAGTGTGTAAGCTCAACATAGAAGTTCGAGGATGAATCTTTAACTATTCCGCCTTTTAATTCAATAGTATCATTTTTTAAATTTATAATTTTTATCTGATCTGACTCTGCTTGCATGATATAATGGTTCGAAAAATTAATTGTTCGATCCGAAACTGCAGTATTGCTATAGAAAATTCTGTATTTATTTTTAAATGGAATTCTTTTTTTATATTTTGTTTTAATTCCAAATTCATTTCTGAGAGCAGAAATAATATTGGGAAGAATAACTTCATATTGTTTAGGGAATCGATTTCTAGTTTTGAAATCCGATATCCAGCCTGATGATGTATATTCAATATTAGGAAAAGTTTTTTTGAGGTACTGGTGAATATCCCTCTGACTTACATGTAATGCAAGAGCTTGTAAAATTTCTTTAAATTCTTCCTTAGGTTCCATGCTGCAATAAATAAAAAGGATTGGATACTTCCAAATTTGGAAGGTTTTTGGAACAAACTTGCTTTTGTCTTGGATTTAATGTGGTAATTACAGTGGAAATTCATGAATTTCAGATTGGTATATTTGATAGTATGAAACTTGGATTGAAAATATTTAAAGTAATAACATTTCGAAAGTGGCCGTAGATTTTCAAATCGGTGACGAATTGCTATTTTTCTTTTATCCAAATATTAAATGTAAATCCTATGAAACTCAGAATTAGTTTAACCAAAGACACAAAAATGTTCCTATCCTTATTCCAAAATAGTGCTAAAATCTATAACCATGAAGAGAAAGAATTCTGCAAACTGGGAATTGGTGATAATTTACTTAACCTTGTTATCACTTATCTTTTTAATGGCATTTGGTGTGATCATACCGGATAGTCATTGGTGGGGTATAGTTGATGATTTATTATCTCACGTTCTCATTCTTGTACTAATTTCTGCCATACTAAAGATAACTCTAGAGATTTTTAATAGAAGGGGATAAACTTATGGGGGCGCTGCCCCCATTTTATTTTCATTTTATCAATTGCTTTAAAATCATTTTTCACTGCATTAAAAAATCCAATTGGATTCGTACCTTTCCCAAAAAAATCCCATGAATGACATCACCGCCGCCCTGCTGAAATTCAGAAATGAACGCGATTGGGAACAGTTTCATGATGCAAGGAATCTGGCTTTGGCTTTAAGCATTGAGGCTGCGGAGCTCAATGAGCTTTTTCTTTGGAAAAAAGATACACAAATCGATTCTGTAGATTCTGAGAGGGTGAAGGAGGAGTTGGCTGATGTATTTGCTTTCGCTTTTTTATTGGCTGAAAAGTATAAATTCGATGTGAAGGAAATTATTCTCGATAAGGTGAAGAAGAATGCGGAGAAATATCCTGTAGAGAAATCCAAAGGTTCTGCAACAAAATATACCATGCTCTAAAATTTATGATTGTCTACCAATCTGATAAAGCCGGCTTTAATGATGATTTTCTTGCCGGAAACATTGAGGAAGTTATCCAGGAGAGATTTAGAAAAATTTTACATCAGCGCGTCGCTAAAAACGAGGTTCAGTCATGGAAGAACTCTCTGCATTACATGAACACTGTTTTGCAGGACCGGGAGATTCCGGAAGATGCGGGAATCAGTATTGAAACAAAAATTCCTCAGACCTCTAAACGAATTGACTTTATCATCACTGGGCAGGATAAGGAAAAGAAGGATCATGTTGTTATTATTGAACTCAAACAATGGTCTTCAGCAGTTCTGACTGAAATGGACGCAGTTGTGAGAACCCGCTTTGAACACGGTTTCGCTGATGTGAACCATCCCAGTTATCAGGCCTGGTCTTACGCAGCTCTTCTTGAAGGCTACAATGAAGCGATCTATAACGGCGACATAAACCTCAATCCTTGTGCGTTCCTTCATAACTATAAAATGGATGATGTTATCCGTCATCCATTCTATAAGGAACATCTTGACAAAGCACCTGTATTTCTGAAAACGGAAATCCGACAATTGCAGGATTTCATTCGTCAGTTTGTTCGTTATGGTGACAGGAATAAAATTTTGTACAAGATTGAGAATGGAAGAATCAGACCATCAAAATCACTTGCAGACAGTCTGGCAAAAATGCTAGTTGGTAACCGAGAGTTCGTGATGATAGATGAGCAAAAATTGGTTTACGAAAAGGTCATGAATGCTGCAGCAAAGTCTGACCGTAAAGGTAAAAAGCATGTAATAATTGTTGAAGGAGGACCTGGAACAGGGAAATCCGTTGTAGCAATAAACCTGCTTGTGAATCTAACCGGCAAAGAAAAGAATGTGCAATATGTTACCAAGAATGCAGCCCCAAGAGCAGTTTACGCCAGCAAACTAACCGGTACAATCAAAAAAACCGAGTACGAAAATATGTTCAAAAGTTCCGGTGCGTACATCAATACCAAGCCTAATACATTTGATGTGTTGGTTGTAGATGAAGCTCATCGTTTGAATGATAAATCGGGGTTGTATGGTAATCTTGGAGAAAATCAGGTGAAGGAGATAATAAAGGCATCGATGACTTCTGTATTTTTTGTAGATGAGGATCAGCGTGTGACATTGAAAGACATCGGGAGCAAGGAAGAAATTCAGAAATGGGCAGAACGATCGGGAGCTGAAATTGAGGAGTTGAAACTGGAATCACAGTTTCGATGTAATGGTTCGGATGGATATTTATCCTGGCTTGATCACACACTGCAAATTCGACGAACTGCAAACCCTACTCTGGAAGGTATAAATTATGATTTTAAAATATTTTCAGACCCCAATTCTCTGCGAAAGGAAATAGAAAAGAAAAACAAGCCCGGAAACAAAGCCCGAATGGTGGCAGGTTATTGCTGGGAATGGAAGAGCAAAAAAAATTCAAAATTGAAAGATGTAATCATTCCGGAATTCAATTTTGAAATGACCTGGAACCTGACAAAGGATGGTAGTTTGTGGATTATGAGTCCGGATTCTGTGAATGAAATTGGTTGTATCCACACCTGCCAGGGACTGGAACTTGATTATATCGGTGTGATTGTAGGACCAGATCTTTTGGTTCGCAAGGGTGAAATAAAAGTTGATCCCGGCAAGAGAGCCAAATCCGATGCTTCCATCAAAGGATACAAACGATTGATAGACAATGACCCTGTAAATGCAAAGAAACTATTAAAAGGAATAATCCTTAATACCTATCGTACCCTTATGACAAGAGGCATGAAAGGTTGTTATGTTTATTTTTGTGATAAGGAAGCAGAAGAGTTTTTCAGGGAAAATTTGGCTATAACACATGTCGGTTGAATCTTTGTTCAAGCGACTTGTTTGGTGGAAAGTTTGAAATCAATTTGGATATATGTTGACACGTTGAGTGATTAAAGGTGGATTTAAATCACACAGTTGAAGGGAAATTATAGCTGATTAAATTTCTTTAGGAAAGTTGAACAAGAATCAATTCTTTCAATCCTAAATAATAGCACGGATTCGCATCTGTGAAATCACATAAATCACCAAAATCACTGTTCAGACAGTTTAATGGCACAGGAACTTGGAGATCTTTAGAAGAGGTAGCAGCCTTCGCAACAGTTTGATATTAGCTGGTGTTATATTTTGCGCCTTGGCGGGAAAAATAAAAACCTCATCATACCCGTCCCCGAGTATCATCCTACCACCTATTCAATTCGTTTCGTTTTCAGTTTTAGTCCGGTGGAAATTATAG
>CALMQM010000079.1 GCA_937871435.1 uncultured Bacteroidota bacterium
TACCTAATACCTAATACCTAATACCTAATACCTAATACCTAATACCTAATACCTAGTACCTAGTACCTAGTACCTAATACCTAAAAGTTGGTTCTATAGTCTAAAGCCCCTACCGCCCCTCGTCCCCAGTCCCTCAACACCTAATTCCTATATATAAATAATTAAAATCCATGACTGCCAGACTAAAATTTGGATACAAAGCACATCAGAACGCGTTAGTGTTGATTGTATCATTGTTCTGTGTAAATTCAGTTTGTAAAGCACAGAATCAGGATTTGAAATACAAGGAAGGATTGCAACTTAAAGCACAAAACAAATGGGAAGCATCTCTGAATATTTTTGAGACTTTACTCAAAAGCGACTCAGGAAATGTTGATTATTTAACCAATACCAGTTATTTACTGTGTAAAATGGGAAACCGTGAAACGGTGGAATCAAACAGACAAGAATATTTTAAAAAAGCGGAATATCTGGCAAAGAAAGCGGTTGCTTTAAATGGCAACAGCGCTCAGGCGCATTACAATTATGCGCTGGCACTCGGCAGGATCAATGAAAATGCAGGAAGCAAGCAGAAGATTGCAAATGCAAAATTGATTAAGAAAGAATGCGATGATGCAGTGCGTCTGGATCCCAAACTTGCAGGAGCTTTCCACATTCTGGGAAGATGGCACAGGACAATTGCCGGTTTTAATTTCGCTGAGAAAGCAATGATCAATACATTATTTGGCGGTGTTCCTGAAGGAGGTTCTTACGAAGCTTCCATTGACTGTTTTTCAAAAGCGATATTGCTTGAGCCGGATGTAATGTTGCATAAATATGAACTCGCCCTCACCTACTCTGAACGTGACCAAAAAGGTGATGACATTTTATGTACAGTCTGGTGTAAAAAAGTTTTGGAAATGCCTGTAAAAGATGATGACGATAAGGATACACGCAGCAAAGCTCAACAATTATTGAAAAAGACAGAATAGGCTATTGCTTTTTTATCCAGGGAATATACTGATGAAATTCAGGAACAATCTTCAGGGAATACACTCCGATAAAATAAATGAATGAGACTATTGCAGAATGAATGGCAATATCTGCAATTTTATTTTCGATATGCGGGATCAGAAGTCCGACAAGAATTGCGACCGTCAAAATCAAAAGTACTTTCAGGTTTTTCGCATCGAAGGGTTGCAACTTGAAAAATTTGTTTACAGTAAAGAACAACATGGAATTGTAAACCAAAGAAGCCAAACTTGTCGCCATTGCAGCGCCTATAAGTCCCTGAGATGGAATGAGAATCATTTGAAGAGCCAATACAAGGATTGCGAGAATGATCAAAAAGACTGCACCATAGCGGTATTTTTCGGAATTGAAAAGAATCGATCCATTGAGTCCGGTCGCCATATTGAACAATGTGCCAACACTGATGATCCATACAACCCACTCTCCTTCCTGGTAACCTTCCGGCAGGAAAAGTAACAGCGAATGAATGTTGATGTTGATATTTAAAAACAAAAAACCTCCTAATAAAAACATGTAGAGAGAAGATTTGTGATAGATTTCATGGATTTGTTTATGATCATTTTCCGACCAGGCAAAAGAAATTTTCGCGGCGGCAATTTTATCAAAGGCATTGAGAGGCGCTTCGATGACTGTAGGAATGAAAGCTGCTATGGTATAGATGCCGACAAACGATAAAGGCATATATTTCCCGATCATAATAGAATCAAAATATTTCAAACCTATAGAAGCAACACTTGCAAACCAAAGCAGCATGCCAAACCGGATCATCTCAAACATTTTCTTTTCTCTGAAAATTTTCCAGTCGATTTTAAATCCGGGCTTCTCAAAACTAAAGATGTATGCAATGATTCCGATCAATTGGATTGCATAGACTCCTACAAATAGCAAGATAAATGTATTGAGATCTACCCATTTCAAAAAGTAAATTGAAACCACGCCAATGGTGAGCAATCTGACAACAACATCATTTAAAAAAGCCGGTATGGTTGACTTATAATTGGCGTTGCAGTAAACCGACAATACAGCAATAAAAGAATTAAAAAAGATAAGCGGGAATACCCAGTCAAAATATTCCACAAACAGGGGCGACTCTTTTCTGTATTGATTCAGAAAAAAATCTTTGAATATCCACAAGATCGCGGCTGAAAACAGGAAACCAATCAGCGGAAAAAGATTCATGAAAGCAAAAAATCCATGATGTCTTTTCTCCCCATCTTTAAACAACGGAAAAAATTTCACTGTCGCATTGCCAATCCCGAGAGGAACGAACATAGCGACGAGGAGAGAAAATGAATAAAGAATTCGGGTTAGTCCGAGTTCTTCTTTGGTCAGGAAATGAGGCTGAATTAAAATCAGGTTGACGAAACCGATGAAAATCCCCAGGTAACCGGTAATAGTATTTTTAATTCCCTGACGTTTAATTACGCCCATTTGGATGTGTTTAACAACAAATTAATTATTTGCAATCCACCTTTGATACCATTGTTGAAAAATAAACAGGAACCATACTTTTTCGAAATTTATTTGTTCACCATTCAGATACGCATCCCTGATTTTTTTTGCTGAATTAATATGAATCAAACCCGATTGAGCTAATGCCTGATCATTCATACTACTCATGAAAAGATCTTTTAAGGTATTATTCATCCAATCTTTCAATGGAATACCAAATCCCATTTTCGGGCGATCCATTATTGATTCAGGAATATATTTATGTACAATTGCTTTAAGCAAAATTTTTTGATTCGTTCCTTTTAATTTATATTCGGAAGGCATTTTCGCAATCAGCTCCAAAATACGATGATCCAGAAAGGGTTCTCTTCCCTCAAGGCTTGTTGACATTGTTGCCCGGTCCACCTTTTGAAGAATATCATCACATAAATAAGTTTTGTATTCAGCTAGTAGAATTCTGGATAACAATTCCATTTTATGTTTCGACATGTCATCCTCAATTTCATTCCGAATCCCAACTTCAGAAGACAATGCCAACAAATGTTTTATTTCGTTAGAACTAAAAGTATGATTGATGATTTTAAATTGTTTCGCAGTATCATTTTGCAAAAACATTTCTTTCAACTTAGATTGTTGATCACCTTTTGTAAATGATGGATTTCGATTTGGAATCAAAATTCCGAGCAACGAAGAAAGAGATGATGGTATTGTATTTCTTTTGGATAAGTAACTTAAACTTTTTAAATGCCGGGGATAGCCTGCGAAAAGTTCATCTCCACCATCCGCACTAAGAGCTACAGTTACATGTTTCCGGGCAGCCCGGCTTACTAACGTTGTAGGAACAGCAGAAGAATCCCCAAACGGCTCATCATAAATTTCAGGAAGCTGAGGCACAATTTCCATCGCCTCTTTGAAAGTGCAGATGTGCTCGTGATGGTCGGTTCCAAGGTAGTCTGCTACTTTGCGTGCATGTGTCGCTTCATTGTACTTCTCATCTTCAAAACCAATTGTGAAGGTTTTGATTTTCGATGTACTGTTTTTTTGCAGAATGGCGGTCACACATGAACTATCGTAACCTCCGGATAAAAACACACCAACCGGAACATCGGCTATCATTCTGTACTGAAATGCGGAAAGCAACAAGTCCTCAGTGCTTTTAACAGCTTCATTAAAACTGATTTCCAATTTTGGTTGCAGATATGCATTCGCGGCATCCCAATATTTTCTGCGTTGAATCTGTTTTGATTTTAAATCAATTTCCAGAATGTGTCCGGGTAATAATTTGCTTGCATTTTTAAATATCGATAGAGGAGCCGGCACATAGCCAAACTGGAAAAATGCCGATAAAGCTTCCGGATCTATTTCCTTTTTGAAATCACCATGTTCATGAAAGCACTTTAATTCAGAAGCAAACAACAGTCTGGTATCATCCCAATAATAGTACAAAGGCTTTACTCCTGCCCTGTCTCTGATCAGAATAAGTTTTTCCTTTTGCTGATCATATAAAGCAATGGCAAACATGCCTATGAACTTATCTACACATGACAATCCCCATTGTTGATACGCCTTAAGAATTACTTCAGTATCCGAATGAGAAACAAACCGGTGCTGCAAACTTTCAAGCTCTCTTTTTATTTCCTGAAAATTGTAGATCTCCCCGTTGAATACAATCCAGCTTTTCGTATCCGGATTTTGCATGGGCTGATGACCTGATGGACTCAGATCAATAATCGCCAGTCGGCGGAAACCAAGACCCAGTTTGCAAGTGTTTGTTTCAAACAACTCAGTACCAACATCATCCGGTCCCCGATGAACGATTACACGGGTCATTTGCACCAGCTGTTCCAGGGTGCTTTTCTTTGAAAAATCGACAAAACCGGTGATTCCACACATAGTTTGGATTGCAAATCTAACCAAAAATGATTGGGAATTGGCTGTTCCATATTCTTGATAATTGGTTAATTTCACGCCCTCAAGAATCCATGATCAACTTCATTTCTCCTTCAACCGGTGAACCTTTGACTCTCTCCGGCAATTCTCTGGTTTCATCGAAAGGTGATGCATTTCCCGTAGTTGGTGATATTCCGCGATTTGTTCCGCAGGACAATTACGCGTCGGCCTTTGGTCTGCAATGGAAAATTTTTTCCAAAACACAACTCGACAGTTACAGTGGTTTATCCATCACGAAAGAAAGACTGGAGCGATGTCTTGGTTTTCCTCTGAGTGAGTTAAAATCGAAAACTTTGCTGGAAGTCGGATGCGGTGCAGGCAGGTTCACAGAGCTTTTCGTTCAATCCGGAGCATTGGTGCATTCGGTCGATTTGAGTCAGGCTGTTGAAGTAAACAAAGCAAATATCGGGAACGCGCCCAACTACTCCATTGCACAGGCAAGTGTATATGACCTCCCATTTCCTGACAATTCTTTTGATGTAGTTGTATGTCTGGGAGTGATCCAGCATACTCCGGATTCTGAAAAGACGATTGAATCATTGTGGGCCAAAGTAAAACCCGGAGGTCTGCTGGTGATAGATCATTATCGCTGGAGGCTCGCTTATTATTCCACACTAAAACCTTTGTACCGGCAATTCATGAGAAAGATGAAACCGGAACGTTCGAAAAAAATAAATGACAGATTGGTTGGTTTCTTCTTCCCTTTACACTGGAGATTCAGGAATATGAAACCATTGTGGTGGCTGGTACATCGTGTATCTCCATTAATAGAATATATCCATGAATTTCCGGAGAAAGATTATCAGTTTCACTACGAATGGAGTCGTCTCGATTCTTATGATTCATTGACTGACTATTACAAGCACCTTCGCACACCTGCACAGATTCGTGCGAAATTGGAAAAGTTGCATGCGAAAAATATCTGGGTGAACATAGGTGGAAACGGTGTGGAAGCCAGGGGCGAAAAATAATTGTAAACATGCAAACTGAAGATAAAGCAGGAGAAAAATATTGGACAAAGGTTTGGGAAGAAACTCCTATGCCCGATTCATTCGATTTTACAAGCAAGAATATCAACCACTATCCTAATGCACTTTTTCACAACTTGTTTGAAACAATTTTAAAAGATAAAAAAGGCTCCAATATTAAATTATTAGAAATAGGTTGTGGTAACTCAGTCTTTCTAAGTTACTTCTCAAAAAATTATGGATACGAAGTTTATGGCATAGATTATTCAGCTGTTGGCTGCGAACAAACGCGAAAGATTTTAATAAGAGATGGGTTAATTGGAACCATTGTTCAGGCAGATGCATTTGCTCCACCCGCAGAGTTATTAGGTAAATTCGATGTGGTATGTAGTTTTGGTGTGGTTGAACATTTTGAAAATACGAGTGAGACAATATATGCCTTTTCTAAATTCTTAAAACCTGGTGGAATATTGATCACATCCATACCAAATCTTGCAGGTGTCACAGGAATCCTTCAAAAATATTTTAATAAACCAGTATATGATATCCATGTCCCCATGGACAAAACGCAATTAAATGATGCGATCTCAAGAGCAGGACTTCTCCTTACTTTTAGTACGTACTTTCTTCCGATAAGTTTTGCTGTAACTTTGGAAGGAATCGACGGAAAAAAAATCCCCGGCTTCAGAATTAAAAAATTTATACTAATTATTATCCGAACGATTTCAAAACTAATTTGGTTAATCGAACGATCTATTCATCCGCTTCCTGCAAAAAAATTGTTTTCAGGAGGCATCATGACTGCTGCAATCAAAAACTGATTTGTTTTGGCTAAAGAAAAACTACTTTTTTTTTATATTGGAAAATCAACTTTTGTTAAAAAAGACATAGAAATTTTTACATCTAATTTTGATGTAAAATGCTACGATTTCAAATTTGAAAGGAAATGGAAAACTCCCTTTCAGATGCTTCACCAGCTTTTTTTTATCTTAATTGAAATCAGAAGGACAAAAATTATTGTCTGCCAATTATCCGGATATCACGCTTTTTTCCCTGCTTTGATTGGAAAACTGGCAAATGTGCCCTCTATTATTATTGCAGCAGGAACGGATTGTCATTCATTTCCTGAAATTCATTATGGTAATTTTCAGAAAAAGATACTTTCATTTTTTACAAAATGTTCATTTGTTTTATGCACTCATATTTCACCAAAACATCAGACACTTTGGGAATCGGACTACACTTATGACAATGTACTATACAAAAAGCAAGGAATTAAATCTTTCATTCCGAACCTGAAAGATAAATTTACTGTCATCACAAATGGATTTGAAAGTGCAGCTACTCCGACAGATCCAAAAAAAATAAAAAAAACATTTGTGACAGCAGCCGGGTTACTTCAGTTTGAGTATCAGCGCAAACTCAAAGGCATTGATTTAATTCTTGATGTTGCTCCTAAATTGCCAGACTATACTTTTCATATTGTTGGGGCCGGGAAACACACAGGCATCAAATCACCTTCTAAGAATGTTGTATTACATCCACCTTTATCTCTTTCCGAATTAACTCACTTAATGTCAATTTCAGAGTACTATCTACAATTAAGTATGGCAGAGGGTTTTCCTAATTCTTTATGCGAAGCTATGATCTGTGAATGTATTCCTATTGGGGCAAACGTTTTTTCAATTCCTGAAATAATTGGAAACACGGGCTTTATATTGAGTAGAAGAGATAGTGTATTACTATATAACATGCTCCGTTCGCTTCCTGCAGAGATTAATATTGATTCAGGTCGAAAAGCGAGAAACAGGATTTTGAATTTGTATTCTCTCGAAAAAAGAAAGAACAGTCTACTCAATCTCTTGAATAAATTGAAAAAGAAGTGAAAAAATGTTTAAATTAACCTAAGACTGAAATTCAGATCGATAATAGAAATTCAATTCATCAAGAATAATTATTCTCAATCATATTTAATTTCGATATTGATTTATAAATTTTATTCATTCTTACTTTACTTTCAGAAAATTACCATCTATAATTTCACCATCCTTGGTGACAACTTCTATGAAGTAAAATCCATTTTTTAGTCTTGAAATATCCAACTTTGTTTGACTTCCCAATTCATATAATTTAATCAATGTACCGGAACTATTGTAAACTCTTGCAAAGGATAACTGTTTTATACGGGAATCACATTCTATATTAATGAAATCCTGAGCAGGATTGGGTAATATTGACAGAACAGGATTTTTCACTGAACCTATTCGAAGCGTAAGTCCGTCTGCCAATTTCCAAAAATCAGAAATTTGTGTTGATGTATTAATGGTAAAATTGTTGTTACCACCGCCTCCAATATAAATATCATTCGAAAGAGCAAATCCTCCGGCATATCCTCTAGGTAATCCCGGAAAAGTTCCCAGTAATCTCCAATTATCATTCTGAGGATTGTATTGATACACTAAATTCATCGGGTTATGTTCTATATCCTGGTATTGATAATAATATCCACATAAAACATAAGCATCAGTGTTAGACACGCAACAAGTAGGTGCATCTAATGAAGGCAATGGGAAATCTGCCTTTCTTGTCCATGAATTTGCAATTGGATCATATTCATATAGATCATTATAATTTGGTAGCGAATTTGTGGCACATCCCATCCCTATGTATCCAAATCCCCCTACGCTAAATCCTGCGGCAGTATTTCTTTCACTTCCGGCAAAGTCAGACTTTTGAGTCCATGTATTTAGGACCGGATCAAATTCATAAAAATCATCAAAACTAACTCCCCCATTATAACCAGTACCTACATAACCTTTTCCGTTAATAGAAAACCCGGCGGCATTTTGTCTTTCAATACCAGGGAAATGTGATTTTTGGATCCATGAATTGGCAATAGGGTCAAACTCCCATGTTTCGGATACATTAGAAAAATTTGTAGCGCCGCAGACAATGTAGCCTTTACCGTTAATTACGAATGAGGTACAAGTCCACCTTCCTATTCCAGGTAAGCTCGACATTTGAGTCCAAGAATTCGATATTTCATCATATTCATACCAATCTGTGCTACCATTACTTAAAGAATCCAAACCCAGTCCCATGTATCCTTTATTATTAATAGAAAATGACGAGACTCCGGTTTTGCCATTTCCTGGAAAATCAGCCTTTTTAATCCAACTTAATTGAGAGTGTACTGAATGGGTAATAAATAAACAAGCGATTAACAAATATTTTTTCATGTGATTAAAGATTTTATTGAATTAGGAATAAAGTTAACATTTTATCTTATTAAATTAATAACTCCCCGCTTCTGGAAAGTTGAACCCTTTACTACAAAGATATACACTCCATCCGGTAATCGGACACCGTTTGTTGTGCCGTCCCAATCCGTTTGAGCGATATCCGGCGAAGAGTATACCAATTCTCCCCAGCGATTGAATACATCCAGAGAATAGATATCACAAGGACGGAGAATGTCAATTTTGAAACGATCATTCACATTATCTCCGTTTGGAGTAAATGCAGTAGGGATAAAGACTCTTTCGCCTAAAGGTAACTCGTATTTCAAATCATGCTGAATGGAATCAAGGCAGGAAGTTTCATTATTCACCTTCAGGGTGATTGTGTATTTCCCATCCGTTGAATACACATGCACGGGCAAACGCGCACTGCTTGTATCACCATCTCCAAAATCCCAATGATAGTATACCGCATTTTCAGTTACCTGATCAAATGAAACAAGTCCACTGCATGAATCCACTCCGGTGGAAAATCTTGCCTCTTTGAAGCTTACAAAATACACCGACTTCTCAAATGTGCTTTCACAACCAAAAGAAGAAATTGAAGTTAGTTGAACAGGGATAGTACCGGCCAGTGCATAAATATGCGACGGGGAAATTTCACTGCTGCTGTCGCCATCTCCAAAATTCCATCTATACGCTATTGCATCCTGGGAAAGGTTCGTAAATGAAACCAGGGAATCGCAGGATGAGACAGCTTCAGTAAATAGTGAACTTGGAAGTGGTGGGATATCGATAGTCAGGAATTCACTGACATCAGTACAACCTGAATCAGAAACTACTGTTCCTTGCAAGACATAAGAACCCGGTCCTGAATACTGATGAACCGGTGATTCATTGGCATCCACAAATGCATCGCCAAAATCCCACTGAAAGGTTGAAGCAAATTGAGAAGTATTTACAATACTGACTTGCTGTTTGCATGTATCCAGACTGGTAGTAAACGACGCTGTAGGAACCTGCAAAACGGAAATCGTTTGTTTCATTGTGTCAAGGCAAGCAGAATCAGTAGATGTGATCAACTGGACATCGTACAATCCGGGAGTCGAATAAGTATGAACCGGATTTTGCAGATCTGAAGTTTGTCCATCGCCGAATGACCAATCCCAGAAAGATGCCGTACCTCCTATTCCATAAGATAAATCTTCAAATTGGAAATCAGGATCACAGCGAAGATTACTGAAATTAAACAATGCATTGAATACAGGATACACTTTTACAATTCCTACTGCAGTATCGTTACAATCCGGGTTTATTCCTGAATATGCAATTAATGTAGTTGTATAAATACCCGTATCCGGATACAACCAGGAAGGACTTTGCAAATTGGAAGTGTCAGCTTGTGTGGTTATATCCCCAAAGTTCCATGAATAGGTTGCTGCATTATAACTGTTGTTAGTGAAATCCGCACGTAAACTACCGCATACAATCGTTGGGGAAAAAATAGAGGCAACAGTAATTTGCGGACATGGTACCACGTTTACCTGGAAGTCGCGCGTGGACTCACTAATGAACTGACCATTTCTGTATTCTTTTACACGCACTCCGTAAACATATTGGCCATTAGAAGAAGGTGTCGCTTTTAATATTCCACTCTCCGGATCTATGGTAAGAGGTGTACCTCCCAGAATATTGGACAAAGAATACGGTGGTAAATAAGTTACAGAATTATATGGCGGTGGATTGGGTGGTTGAGGCTGGGGATTGAATTGATCCGCACCATCGTAAGGTGTGCAAAGTTCATATGCCAGGGAATCACCATCCGGATCGGTTGCTGATTGATCATAAGTAAATGGAGCATTCTGACAAATAAATGTCGGAGGTGAACTATTGAAAACAGGATTGCTATTGTATGCTGCCAAAGAGGGATCCGGAATTGTAGCAAGATAGGTAGCTCCGGTTGAATTGACGTTAGCCAGATTAATAATTGTAGAGTTTCTACAGCAACGCTGATACACGATTGAATATCCGCCTGGGACAGGTGGTAATGATGTAGTGAATATGTAGTGCGCTACTTCATAACATACATCCGAAGGTGGGATCAGACACGGAGTATTAATGGCATTTGATACTTGTTGCTGATCATTAATTGTAGCGTCAATTCTGGCAACAAGTACATTGCTCGAATTGAAAATCCCGATGGATGCCGGATTATCAAACGGTGCCACTCCATTGTAACAATCCCTATACACGGTGAGTTTTATTTCATAAAGATTTCCGCCCAGGTAACGGTAATTCATTTCACCTCCAACAATGTGGGTAGCGATTGAAACGTCAT
>CALMQM010000080.1 GCA_937871435.1 uncultured Bacteroidota bacterium
TGGCATTCGTTGTTTCCCGAAACGGCGTCTCCACCAGTTCCCGAAAATCCGAAACGGTTTGAATTTGATTTTCTATTAGTGCAGGATCCATTCTTTTCTACTATCCTCCGCTAAGTTCCGAAAAATCGTAGATATATAAGAATGCCTCTTTGCGCTCTTTGCGTCTTCGCGTGAAATAAAACCCAATCTCAAGATCTCGCAAAGACGCAAAGTTCTTTGTTTACATACTCTGCGTACTTTGCAATCTCTGTGTTCACCATGTTCTTTGTGCCTTTATGTTCTCTGCGTTCTTTGCCTCTCTGCGCTCTCTGCGCCTTTGCATTCACTGCACCTTTGCATTCTCTGCACCTTTGCATTCTCTGCGCCTTTGCATTCTCTGCACCTTTGCGTTCTTTGCGCCTTTGCGCGAACCAAAATTACGCCTTCATTCATTTACATAACAAATTACAAACAGCTTCGGATTATCCAGCCGGTTTAAAATTGTTACAAAAGCTTCACATTTCCATGTTCAATCCACGGAGTAAAACTCCGGAGGAGTGAAAGAATTCTAGAAAAAATAAATGGAAAATGGTTTTGATAATACACCGCTGTTTTAAAATGGAATCCAAACAATTGTAGTTGCCGGGAGGAATGTTGTGGGGCAGATTGTGTGATGGCTCATAGCGCCGCCTTTTATAAATGTGCAGTCGTGAATTAAAGCTCCCGGCCTCCGGAGGCGGAATTACGTCTCGCACTTGCATTCACATAAAATTCCGCAGGACAGGTTGGAGTTTTCGCAAGTGGTTGTTAAAATCGACCAATCTGAAACTATAATACACTGACCCCAATCCCCTTCAAATAATTATACGTAGAATCGTAGAACTCCGACTTTCTGGTATGATCCTCGGGATTTCCTTCCGGGATAACTATAACCATACCTTGCCGCGCTCTGGTGAGAAGAACGCGATATGCATTGATGAGATATTTTTTTCGATCTTCGTTATGGATGTTTTGCCATTTATTGCCTTTGAAGGCAAACGTTTTCCAACCTTCATTTGAAAATCTCAAATCTCCATCCCAGGTAACACAGGAATAATCTAACTCAAGGCCTTGGACATGAAATTCAGTGGCTACATCTTCAAGATAAAATGAAGATCGAACATCGTCCTTTCCGTCCAAGAACCAATTCACTGGACTCATAGGGGAGCGGACATCAATGGCAAAAGGTTTCAAACGTTGTGCTTGTGATGAAACTACAATACCATATCGTTCACTTCCTCTTGCTTTTTCTTTGAGCCAGTGTTTTGCTTTTGTTAAATCTCGTGTCAGAACGATTGGATAATTGTCTCTGATCTTGTCAAGGGTGCGTCTTGCATCGTCCTTTTTAATATCTAAAATGTTCTTAACAAATAACGAAAGATTTTCAGCTCGAAACGAACGCATGGAGACTCCAAGGTGTAAATCTTTATTGAAGTTTACAGTGCTTGTTTCTTCTAATTGCTTGATAGCTTCAACTGCAGAGTATTCTGAATCGGTTAGGTTTGGAGAAATGAATACCTTCCAATCGGAAAATGTGTTTTTGATAGCGTTCAGCCATTCAGAAATGCCTGCTTCACCGGTATTTATTTCTTGGCCACCGCCTACTAAGCATACGATGACCGCCCAATCTTTGTGTCTGTTCAGACAAGAGATTAAAAACTCTGGTTCAGAAAATTTGAAATCATGTTGATTCTTTTTCTGCCGCATGAATTTTACTGTTTGCTCTTTATTCCATGCCCTTTGCGCTTCATCAAAAATTGCAACATGGTCGTAAGGTGCTTCTTTACTTACTAAATAAGCATCTCGGTAGTGGTGGATAATTTGGATGAAGGATTTTACTGCCTGTTTAGCTTCTTTTTTAGTAATCTTTTTTTGAGCTTCTTTTTCTCTTTTTACTTTGTCTCTGGTTAATGCTTCTTGTAAAATGGCAACTAGTGGAGCATTTCCGGAAAGGTACACACTTGTATTTCCTTTTCCTTGATCCAAATGTTCTGTTGCTACCTTCAATCCTACAAGTGTTTTGCCTGCGCCAGGTACTCCAGTGACAAAGCAAATTATTTTCTGATGATGCTTTTTCGCGTCTTCAATTATTTTTGAAATAGCAGAAGTAGTATCGGTGAGGTTCTTAGCTTCGGCATCGCTTCTCGTAATTTCTTCAACAGTGTGATTATTATACATTGAAACTGCGGCTTCAACAATTGTTGGAGTAGGCGAGTAAACGCCTGTTTCAAAAACATCTCCTGAAATTGGAGTGCGATTTTTATTATATGCTAAACAACGTTGAAATACTTCTTCTAAGCGGTCTTTGCCAATTTTGATAGGGATTAAAAGATTGTCGTTGTGAGATGTTGTGTCAATTATAATATCAGAGTGTTTAGCTTCAGTTGCAATTAGTATTGGAACAAGAACTGCAGTATGACTTGGCTTATGAAAGTTTTTCAAATCGAGTGCATAATCCCATACTTGTTCAATTTCGTATTGAAGAAACTTGTGTTGACCAACTTTAAATTCAATAACAAAAACGACATCCTCTATGATTACAATGACATCCACCCTTTTCCCCATTCTTGGAATGGAAAACTCAAAGAATATCGTTCCATTATAATCCTTAAGCGCATTTTTCAAAATCGGAATTTGCTCTACCCAAGATTTATTTTGATTCTGCGTAGAATCAAATTGATTCGCACGCGTAATCGTGCCGATTATTTCATCGGTGTTTTTCTGTAAAAAGGATTGAATTGTGTCCTTGTAAAAGTAATTGAGCATGATGCTGCGTGGGCTTGAGGGTAGAAATCTAGGGCAACATAAGTAAAGTTTGGTAAGGGGATTAATAAATTCTAAAAGCCAACTCTATGCTGTTTATTGAGATCTCAAACTCCTTGATTTATAAAGGAAGATCTTTTATCTGTACGTGAATATTATAATGTTTGAGTGGACAGGATTTTGGAAATCATGCGCAGCTGAGTAATGGCGAAAGGGGTTCTAAAAATCAAATTTTTCAGCCGTTTTTCCGCCAAATCTTGATCGATCACCTGTTTCGATTTCAAATTCATAAATTTCACTAGAATCAAAACCTCCACAATTAGTGCATTGTGCTTTAATTTTGGTATACATTTTTCCTTTAGTAAAATAGAATTGAGGATACATTTCAGCTGCTTTGGGAGTGCCTAAGCTGAATTTGATAGATTCAAATTCCCATTGACTATTGAATGAAGAATTTGGGTCTTTGTAATTATTCTTTAACTTTTGTATAATACAATCTGCAATGAATTGAGCAATCGCTTCTTTGTTATAACTACTTCCAGAAATAGTTATCGATTCGGGTTTCTCATCAGCATTATAATTGATATTTACATTTCCTTTTAATTCACCGAATGGTGTAAACAATGTAATTTCATTGTTTTCGGATTTTTTATATTTTTCGTAAAGCCGGTCAATTTCAGATTTGCTTATTACCGAGTTTTCCTTAACAGGAGTAGATTGTTTTTTTATTTGAGCATGTAAAATATTAAATTGAAGTAAAATAAGAATAGTTAATGTAGTTTTCATATTTGGCGATTTAGCTATTATCACAGAACTTAAGCAGGAAGACTAACAGTCGTACTTACAAAAACTAAATATATAAAAAATTATCAACTTGCATCCGCCAGTTATCGATATACTGTCGAAAAATAAGTGCAATAATAAATATGATCCTGTTAAGAGGTTTAATTTATTTCCCGTCTTTACATGTCCCATTGTACAACAAGAAAATTGTCTGTTTTTAAGCCATATCGAATTCCTGAGGCTAACCAATTTACCTGAGTTGTTCTTATTCTATCTTTATTTGCATGCTTTGATTCCGCAAAAATTATTCTATCGCCTTTACAAGCCACAACGTCCCAACAGCCGGAGTAAGAATTGGAGTTTTCAATTGCAATATTGGCCAGGATGTTATCAATATGGTTGTTTGTAAATGGGTGATGAATTTGATTTCTATACTTATCGTCTTTCCATTCTGACATATACATGGGCTTTACCTTCCCATATGTTTCTACCCAACGAGCGTCCCAGCCATCGATTTCGAAATATTTCCTGATAGCCAGTTCTGCAAACATGGCATGATTGTCGACACAAACTAATGGCTTTCGGCCAAATGTCTCGTTGATAGGCGGGCCTGACCATTTTTCGAACTTGACATTGCATTTTGGAATTTGAAAAGTCTGGCCTTCAATGTGAAAAATTTGAACGACTGTTGGCTTAAAAATAGGTGGATACATTTTTATTATCCTGTTGGACTAAGATATGAAATGCCGCTTACAGTTTTAATATTTAATGTAAATTGTAACACGGATGTTTAGGTAAATTTTCTGTTTTGAAGGATTATATAAATCTTGTCAATCCATGCCTTTTTAAACAAGTTTAAATGTTCTGCGCAACTGTTATTACAAAGAAACTTGGGTTGTAAAGAAGGAAATACATAGACTCCGGAATATGCATTATACTTCAGTACTACTAGGTTTTTAACTGAAAAGCTTCAAACAGTGCATGAATATCACACATTTATGTCACAGAATTTTGGAAATCTTGCACAGCTTTAGGTTTTTAATAAGTAGCCTACCGAGCAGAGATAGGAATTCTTATAATCGTAATTAACTATCTAAATTATTTACTTGAATCATTCATGAGATATTTAATATAAAAAGCGCCTAATTCAGGATTATAATCCTTTGAAAGTTCACTTGCAACTTTCTTCTTCAAGGATTCAACCTTGTTAATTTTCATTTTCAAATGAAACGGACAGGCATCAATTAGCCAGCTGCAATCGAAGTTTGAGTAATCGTAGGTATCATAATTG
>CALMQM010000081.1 GCA_937871435.1 uncultured Bacteroidota bacterium
AGGTAACGGTAATTCATTTCACCTCCAACAATGTGGGTAGCGATTGAAACGTCATGAAATCCGAGCAGGATAAAGCAGCAAACTCCGATGGTCCGAAGAAAAAATTTAGTACAGACTGAATACCATCTGAGGGTCATAAACAAAGATACAAATTCAGGCTAATCAGCGCAATACATTCACGAAGAATGGAGAAATGACAGAGAATTTACAAATCGTTTAAGTACTAATTAATCTTTGTAAATAGCCAGCATTTCCATACCATTATTGTCCTTGCAGGCTCGATACATTCCTTCTGAATTGAATACTAATTCGTATTCTCCGGCTTTGTTTACGGCAATGATTCCACCTTCACCACCTGTTTTTACCAGTTTGTCAAGCACAACTGTACGACAAGCCTCTTTTAACGATAATCCTTTGTATTCTATGAGACAGGAAATATCATATGCAACCACTGCGCGGATAAAAAACTCACCGTGACCAGTACAGGAAACAGCACATGTAGAATTGTTGGCATAAGTTCCGGCACCAATAATCGGACTGTCTCCGACCCGACCATAACGTTTGTTCGTCATTCCTCCTGTTGATGTGGCGGCAGCAATATCACCGTGGATATCCAAAGCAACGGCACCTACTGTACCGAATTTTTTTTCAGAATGATCCAGGATGGTTTTATCTGTAGAGCTGAGTTCCATTAGCTGATCAAAGCGAAACTGATCAAAGAAATATTGATCCGGTTCAAAAGACAGTCCGGCTTTCTTTGCAAACTGTTCTGCTCCATCCCCACACAAATACACGTGCTCTGTCTGATCCATGATAGCTCGTGCAAGCTCTACAGGATTTTTAACGTTGCGAATTCCGGACACCGCACCTGCTTTCAATGATTTTCCATCCATAATAGAAGCATCCATTTCGTGCTTTTTATCGAATGTGAAAACGGAACCTTTGCCGGCATTGAAGAGCGGACAATTTTCCAGACTCATCACTGCAGTCTGCACAGCATCGAGTGCAATTCCTCCTGAATTTAATACCGCGTAACCGGCATCCAGAGCATCTTTCAGTCCTTTTCTATAGGCTTTTTCTTTTTCTTCTGTTAAGGAAGAACGAAGAATCGTTCCCGCTCCTCCGTGAATAGCCAATACAATTTTATTCATACAAATCAATTTTTACCGCAGAACAAAGAACGCAATTCCGCAGGTTTAAACTGTAACAAGATTTTGTTTCGGCCAATTTTTTATCAGAAATGATTACTAAAATCTTCCGGGACAAATTTTCCTTACATCTCCAGATTCTCCGAAAAAGGGCGAAAAATTGATTAAAAAGGCATTGAAATTGGATATTGCTCCAATTTTCCTCCTGATTTTAACAGACTTTCCGCAATTCTTGCAAAGACATGTTGTAAATCCTTACATGAACGGTGATTTGAAGTTCTCTTTTCAACGGAGGTGAATGAGTGAAGCTACTTTGCCTTCAACGGTTAAGAATAACACACCTCAAACACCAATCGAATGAAATCAATTTACTCACGGCTGCTTCTTGTTTGCTTCTTCCTCACCACAGCGGCATTTTCTCAATCAACGAATTTCAGAGGAATCTATGTAGACAAGTTTTCTCAGATTCTGGGGAATCCGGTGAAAGAAGACAGTCTGCTTCATTACGCACAGGACAGTTCATTTAACTACCTTGCCTTATATGATCTTCACAATGTGAATTTCTCTAATTCGTCAAGTGTTTCTACACTCGCGAATTTTATCCGGAAAGCAAGAGAAGTATATGGAATTACAAATATAGGCGCAGTTGGTGAATCCTACAGTACATTTCAAAACAACATTGCGCCTTATAATAATTCAAGAACGAATGCAAATGAGAAGTTCAATGTGTTCAACCTCGAATTTGAATTCTGGACTACTTCTTCCGTGAATCCGGGTGGATATTACTGTACACAATATTTACAACCGAACAATTGTGGTTGTGATTCTTCAGGTGGATTCAAATATTATATTTCACAACTTCACAAGATCGATTCACTTGCCAGTGTTCAGGGAGCAATTTCAGAAACTTATGTAGGTTGGTTTAACCAGGGACAAGCACAACAGATTGTTTCGAACACAGATCGCATTCTCTTACACGCTTACAGAATTGATCCTTCATCAGTTTTCGGCTACAGTAAAACACGCTTGTCTTATCTTGCTTCTTTAAATCAGCCGGTAGATGTAATGCCGATCTTTTCTTCAGAGCCGGCTTTCATGGGCCCATGGCTGAATTCACATGCGAATGGTGAATCGTATTCAAAATATCAAACAGATTTTAATGCTGATGTGAATACCTGGAAATCACACATCCGTTTACAAGGTTATCATTGGTTTGATTACGGGTACATGCCACATCCGGCATACAATGGAACAACAACAACGACTACTCCTACTATTACAGCTTCCGGATCACTGGCGCTTTGTGCAGGAGATAATGTAACACTTACTGCTCCTGCGAATGCAAGTTATTTGTGGTCAAACGGTTCCACTTCACGTTCGATAGTAGTGAGCGCTGCAGGAGTTTATTCATGTGAAGTAAACCAGAGCGGTACAACACAAACATCTAATTCACTCACAGTAGTGGTGAATGCATTGCCTACGGCTTCATTTACAGTAGGTGCTCCCGGAAGCAACGGAGTTCCTCTCATTTCTACATCCACAGCGGGAAGCGGAACCATTTCTTCAATGCGCTGGTACCGTGACGGAAGTTCAATCAGCGGAGCTACATCATCCACTTATTCAGTAACACAAGATGGCAATTACTCATTGATGGTAACAAACAGCAACGGATGCAGTCAGCTTTCCGCAGCTCAATCTGTTACCATTCCGATTGCTACATGTATTCTGACAACACCAAGCGGTTTGGGTTCAGCCTGCCTGAGTCAAACAAGTGTTTTGGTAAGCTGGACATCTGTAATGCAAACCGATAGTATTATTGTGCGTTACAAACAAGATGGTACGAACACCTATTATTATTTAAGAATGCCAAATACAGGTCAACAATCGGTGTTACTTACCAATCTTGTTCCAAATGCAAGATATACCTGGAGAGTAAAAACAATGTGTGGCAATACAGCAAGTTCTTATTCCAATAAAGGAACATTTAAAACCGGTAATATTTCATCCGCTGTAGTCAGCAACAACAGAACAATTTTACAGGAAGTGGATGCACAAACAGACGAAGATGAAATTATCGCTTATCCTGTTCCTGCAAATGAGTCGATTCAATTTTACTTTTTTGCAGACAACGAGCAAAATGGTGAAATCAGTTTGATGGATCTTTCAGGCAGAATAGTACTTACGATTCCGACTCAACTGGTAGAAGGTGACAACACGATTCGTATCCAAACAGAAGACATCAAACCGGGAATATACTTTGCATCTGTTAAGACAGACGGGATCGCGCTTACCAAGCGGATTCTGCTCCAACACTGATCAACAAGCACTCCTCTTAGACCGAAACACCCTGTGAACAGCTGGGTGTTTTTATTTTCAGGCAATTTCAGCTAAAAAGTTATCAGCTTCATCTTTGGTCAAGAATTCATTTTTGCTCCAAAGTATCGCCGATTAGGGACTATTTCGGGGTATTTTTTGGAGAAAAATTCCAAATTTTCGGGCTTTGAATTGCCTCCCAAAAAGCCTTGTTAAAAACTTCCCATGAGCTGATAATCATGGAATTAATAAACTATTATCTTCGCCCTCGTTCGAGGAAAAATTGAAGCGAAAGTGGTTCTGCAGGAAACCAGAACCTGTTCCGAATTTTCAGGATTGAAACACGAAAAGATGCATCCCATCTTTCAGACTGATTTTGGAATTTACTTTGATTCGTTTTTCGGAGACATCAACAACAATAAAACTTAGGCGATGGTTAAAAAAGCAATCCAAAAAATTCTTCTGCTGATCCTTATTTCATGGAGCACAGTTTCTTTTTCACAATCCAACAACGTCCGTGGATTTTATCTGAAAGATGTTCCCTCCTGGTTGGGGAACACAACACAGGAAAATACTATCCTGAATTATGCTCAGGGAAATGGTTACACCTACATTATTTTTTATGATCTAGGTTCTTTTGACTGGAGCAACTCAACGAAAAAAAATCAGCTTGCCGCCTTCCTTACTAAAGCAAGAACAACATACGGAATGACTGAGATGTCTGCATCCGGTGAGATTTACACTTTTTTCTCCAATTACATCATTCCATACAATAATAGCAGAACTGTTGCGACAGAAAAATTCAATGTTTTGAACTTTGAATTTGAATATTGGGTATCATCCAGTATCAGTTCTTTGTATTGCAGCAAATATCTTTCTCCAAACGGATATTCCTGTGATACAGCAGGAGCTTTTGCATTCTCCTGGAAAGAGTTTAAGAAAATCGATTCACTTGCTGCGGCGAACGGCTTGATTTCAGAATATTATCTGGGATGGCCAAACAGAGGACAAATGCAGCAGGTAGCTGGACGTGCAGACAGAATTTTGTTGCATGCTTACCGTCCGAACGATGTGGATGTTTATCAATATTCCAGAAATCGTCTGATCGATGCAGCTTCACTTTCTACACAGACGAAGATCATCCCTATTTTTTCCAGCGAAACTTCTTTCATGGGGCCGTGGTTAGCAACACATCCGATTACACAACCTTATCAGACCTATGCAGGATATTACACATCTGAAACAGGTACCTGGAAATCGAATATTAATTTGCAGGGATATGTCTGGTTCACCTATTCAACTATGCCACTCACGACTACTGCAGCGATTGCAACAATTACTGCCAGTGGTCCTACTTCATTCTGTACAGGTGGCAGCGTAACTCTGACAGCAAATTCAGGTTCACAATATTTGTGGAGTCCGGGCGGAGCAACCACCCGTTCTATTACCGTTACTACAAGTGGCAGCTACACAGTACGTGTAACAAATTCCAGCGGAGTGAATGCAACTTCATCAGCCGTAGCGGTGACTGTCAGCAGCACAATGACTGCACCTACAATTACAGCGAGCGGTCCTACTTCATTCTGTACCGGTGGAAATGTTACATTGACTTCGAGCACTGCCGGTGCCTATCTTTGGTCAAATCAGGCAACTACTCAGTCAATCACTGTCAGCACTGCCGGAAATTACACTGTACGTGCGACAACCGGCGGTTGTGTTGCAACTTCTACCGCTACTACAGTCAGCATTACTACTACAGCTGCAACTCCGACTGTCACAGCAAGTGGTTCCTTAAATATTTGTCCTGGTCGCCCTATTACACTCACATCATCCGCTGCCAGTGGATATTTGTGGTCGAACGGAGCTACAACCCGTTCCATCGTTGTTGGATCAGCGGGAACCTATTGGGTAAAAGGATATGGTGGTCCTAACTGCTTCGCCCAATCTGCTAGTAAAGTTACTTCACTCCTTTCTGCCCCTGCCACACCTACTATCACTCCAAGTGGATCAACGACGTTGAGTACATCCAATCCAAGTATTACACTTACTTCAAGTACCGGAACAACTTATTCGTGGTTAAGCGGACAAACAACAAGAGCTATTACTGTTAATTCTCAAGGCAGTTACAGAGTAACTGTTACCGGATCAAACGGATGTGCTGCCACTTCGAGCACGTTGCTTGTGAACGCCAATGGTTGTACACCACCTGCGGTTCCTACCATTACATTATCCGGTTCAAATGTTCTGACAAGCGGACAAACAGTGACATTGACATCAAGTACAGCCGGAGGATATCTCTGGTCGAATGGCGCTACTACTAAGTCTATCACAGTAAGTACAGCAGGACCTTATTCAGTTCGTGCTTACAATGCCGGCAGTTGTTATAGTACTTCACTTACAACAACGATTTACGTTGTTTCTGCCCGACTTTCTCATCCTGATGAATCTGTGAGTTCAACTGACTTTACAGCGTATCCAAATCCTGCAAGCAGCCAGATTTCTTTCAGTTTCAGTTCTGCTACAGAAGCTTCGGCAGAATTCAGAATGATGGATCTTTCAGGCAGAATACTTGAAAGCAGAAGCATTGAAAGTTCAGTAGGTGAAAACAGAATTGACATGGACTTGACAGCCTATGCGAGAGGAATTTATATGGCAGCACTGATAACGGGAAATGAACAAAAAGTTTTGAAAATATTTGTTCAATAAATCCTTTGATCGAAATAATAAAAAAAGCGGAACCAACAGTTCCGCTTTTTTTATCTGTTACAAATTTCAACGAAGGAACAATATTCACATCGAGCGTGATCTTCCGTTTGTGAAAATGATTTCTCCGGGTTCA
>CALMQM010000082.1 GCA_937871435.1 uncultured Bacteroidota bacterium
TACGAAACGAGAAATAGTTATGAACAGATTGCGAAAAATGCTTGAATTGCAAGAATAATAAATTCAGCGGAATGTTAAATTATTATATTCAATCATTGGTATAATCGTTCTAAATAAAATCCTTCTAAAATTTAGAGCTGACTTGATTAAAAAATGGAGCTTTTGAATTTCTCTATTGGAAAATTCTTTGCGTGTTGTATTTTTAAATCCTGAAAGGGTGAAATTATTGGTGGGATCTTGAAAAGAATAAACAATAAAAATAATGACGCATGAAAAGTAATTCCGAGCTTACTTATAAAACTAAATTGCTTGACTCTTTTGAGTACGATCAAATAAATGATTTCATTGCTTTCTACTAAAACATTTTAAACCACAGAGGAACGCAGAGTACACACAGAGGGACACAGAAAAGGGGAAATAGTTTTTGTTTTTATTTTATGAAAAGTCGGTTTCGACATTTAATATTTCCTCAGATAAAAAATCAACAATCAAGAATATTCGATCTAAATCCGAAATATCTAACGATTAGGATTCATCCTCTTCGCAAGTATACTTGCAAAAACAATTTGCAATGCATGATACAACATCAATGGAAGTAGCACTACTCCTGCGCCTGATGTTTGCGCAAAGAAAACAGCAGACATCACGGTTCCATGTACAAGAGATTTTTTCGATCCGCAAAACACCAATGTTTTCCGGTCAGCACTGTCAAATCCCGCAAAAGTTCCCGTAAAATTCAACAGGCCGAATACCAGTGCAAACAACAAAGCCATTCCTGCAGAGAGAAACAACAAGTCTTTCAACTCTACCGATGAAAATGCATTGTTGGAAAATGATCGTGCAAAAGAAATGTACACAATGGAGAGTATAACCAGCTGATCAAAAACACGAAGTCGCTTTCTGTTTTTTTCCGCGAAGCCGGCTAAACGGGAATGTAACAGAAATCCCAGCGCGACAGGTAACAATATTTGAATAGTGAGTTTGGATAAAATTACTGACAATTCAGGCCCTCCGCTGCTGCTTTGTAACAAGATGCTCATCCATAAAGGTGTAATAAATACTCCAAGGATCCCGCTCAGACTTGCATTGAATATGGCAGCGGGAATATTTCCGCCGGCTACAGATACCATCACTACGGAAGTTGAAACTGTAGAGGGAAGTACACACAGAAAATAAATTCCCTTCCAGATCGGATCATGCATTCCTTCCGAAAAAAATGGCAGAAGCAAAAATGCCAGCGCAGGAAACAGTACAAAGGTCGCGGATTGAATCAGCGCATGCAGTTTCCAGTTTTCCAGGCCTTGAATAAATCGTCGTGGATCCTGTCGCAAACCATAGAAAAAAAAGATAACGGTGATTCCATAACCTGATAATGTATGCAGAGAAAATGGACCGGAATATATTCCCGCTTCAGAAAAAAAACGCGCAAACAGAATAGAGGCTGCAAGAGCGGGAAGAAACCAGTCTATTCCGATACGGGATAAAATATTTTTCAAAATATAAATACAGACTTCTTATTTCTGCACAAGCAACTTCCTGACTTCGGAAACAGAACCATCTTTCTGAAGAATGAAATAAGAATACATTCCATTGGCAAATCCCGAGGATGGAATCTGAATTTTTCCGGATGCATCGTTCAATTTGGTCTCCATCACTTTTTCTCCAAACGCATTGTAAACAGTAAATACTGCTCCGGGTATTACCGATTGGTAATTGACAGTCGCATCACCTGATGCAGGATTTGGTACAGCAAATAATAAAATGGAATTTCCATTTGGATGTTGATTTACAAACGTAGAATTGGCAATTAAATCCACACGTAAATTATCGAAATAAAATCCATCCTGTTCCTGGAACTGATCTGAGACAATCTGGAATCGAATCAAAATATCCTGTCCAAGAAAATCATTCAGACTCATTTGCTCATGAACCCATGTGGATTGTGTACCATCGTATAAAGGCTCACCCAATGCCTGATTTCCATTGCCGCTTTTTGTGTACTTACCACACAAGGCTGTCCAGCTCATTCCATTGTCACTGGAAACCAACACCTGAGCATAATCATAACCGGCTTCAATACTCCATTTCGTATCGAAAGAAAGCAGAGCATCAAAAGCTCCGCTAAGACTTACCGGATTGAGCAGTGTAAGCGGACTACTGGTGGCAGAAGCATAGGTATTGAACGGAGAATCTGTGATGGATGTGTTGGGAGAAACAAAATCTTCGGTTGTAATATCCCAGTTGGTGGTGCTTGTGTTCCACATTGACAAATCGGAAGCATCATCATTTAAGACCGCAACAGGAGATCCGTAAATACGGCTTACAGTATCTGTTTCAAGGAAAAGTCCATTGTCGACAGCCACAACAAAGCGCACTTCATCACCCGGAGAAGTGGAAGAATTTAAGGTGATAGAAATTGAGTCGGGAACAATCTGGAGCAAGGACAAGCCGGAAAAAACTGCCGGATTACCAACGGAAAGAATATTTGCAGAAAGCGGAATAAGAGAAACACTGATGGATCCGCTGGTGTCGAGACCTTCTCTTTGGAAATTGAAATAAAATTCTGAGTTCAGAGAAGTGATGTAATGTTCTTCCGGATGATGTATGGTTCCATATACACCTGCAAGGCGCGCAAGCGTGATGTTGGAATACATACTTCCTTTACAAAGGTCTACAATTCTGTTTGCCGCAGGCCAAAAACCATCGCTGCTTTCTCCCACCTCAGGAGTCATCGCGAAAATTTTATCGCGTAAAGTCTGATCGCCGTACATCCAGTCATCGGAATTTCCATTCACGGTGTAGTTCACTGTTTGGTTCGGTGTACCAACCAGGAAGTGATTGTACTTGGTGAGCGACTGAGCATAAAAATCGAACTGAGTGGAATCCGGAGTATAGAAATTGGTACCATATCCCCATGGTACAATGTGAAAGTTACCATAAGTATGGTAGTTCAAGGCGAGTTTGAACTCATGATTATTGGTAAAATTTTTCATGGCCTGTGTTTCCGGCTCACTGAAACCGGAAGTTCCACGGTATGTACCATCTGAGGTAAGAGGAGAAGAACCTATATTGTCAAGTCCCCATTGTTCACCATAATTTCTGTTCAGGTCCACACCGAATTCACCATCGAGATTATCGCGTCTGTTCTTCCTCCACATTCCTCCGCCCAATGGATTGGTGCTTTCATTGTAAATGTATCCGTCCGGATTTACACAAGGAACAAAATACATTTCGGTAGTATTGACAAGGTTTCTGACAGTACTGTCTGCCGAATAATTTTCCAAGAGATACCACATGTAATAAATCAACTGCGACATGGATTCCGGTTCACGCGCATGGTGTACTGCGGTGTACAATACTTCTGGTTCGGTTTCATTCACATCCGGATTGTCGGAAATTTTTACATAATAAATAGGTCTGCCTTCTATGGTAGGTGTTACATCAATTGCTTGTCGAACTGTGATCAGGCTCGGATACAGAGTCCGCATCGAATCAAGCACCTCCAATAATTGATTGTAGGTAAAAAATCCTCCCATACTTCCGAGATAAAAATGCGATGGAGTAGGATAGTCGTACGTTGCTTCATTGCAATTCACCGGATTGGAAGCCAGTTTGCCGGGATGGCTGATGATACTGCGTTCCCTGTAGTAACGAATTACATCATCAATTAAAATATCAACGCGAAATCCTGCGTTACGGATTACATTAAGTTCTTTTTGGTTAAAATCCGAAATGAACCAGATCGGCGGACGATATTCTCCTTCAAGAAGATCAACTCCCAACTGAGCCAGTTCAGAAACAGGTTTTCCATCGAACCAGATCTTTGCCCTGGAGTATTTTATTTCTTTAGAGAAACTGAAAATTGTTGTTCCGAGGAACATCAGGAGGAGGATACATCTCTTCATGCTAGCTGATGATAAATAGTTTGGTGTGGTAATGCCAGACAGGATAAATTGCAGAACCCCCTATCCTTTCCTGCACATCCGGCATTGTCAGCACCAAATATATACTAATTAATCCGCATCGCATAGTCTTTTAATCTATGAAAATGAAGCGATTTCCCTTTGCCCGTTTTTTCTCATAGCTTTGCCCACCTTTCACAAAAATGGCAGATGACAAAAAGAAACGCACCCTGCTGAGCAGACTGAAAAGCCGGTTCAGATTAGTGGTGATGAATGAAGAAACCTTTGAAGAAAAGGCTTCTTTTCGACTGCGTCCTTTGAACGTGTTTGTCACTTTTGGTCTTGGAGCGATTTTACTGATCATCTTGACCTCTTTCATTATTGCATTTACCGGGTTGAGAGAATACATCCCGGGATATGCAGATTTGAAAACGCAGAGACGCGTTCTCTACCTGGTTCAGAAGACAGATTCTATGGAAGCACAATTGGCTTCGCGGGATGAATACATTGAAAATATCCGAAAAGTCATCGACGGAACATTTGCAAAACAAAATCCTGATTTAAAGTCGGGTGCTCCTGTGTCGGCTTATGACACAATTCATAAACTGCACAAATCAGTAGAAGATTCACTTCTTCGTCAGGAAATCGAATCGCAGGATCAGTTCTCACTGGCAGTAAATGACAATTCTTCTTTGTCGAACAGTATCAGTAGTTTTTTATTTTTTCCTCCGCTCAAGGGTACTCTCACCAATCGATTTGATCCCATTACGAAACATTTTGGAATAGACATTGTTTCCAATGCAAATGAACCGATCAAAGCAACATTGGATGGTACGGTAGTACTGGCAAACTTTACATCTGAAACAGGATGGGTGATCGGGATACAGCATAGCAACAATCTTTTTTCTTTTTACAAACACAATTCAGCGCTTCTGAAAAAAGTGGGTGATTTCGTAAAAGCGGGAGATGTTGTCGCTGTAATCGGAAATTCCGGAGAGCTCAGTGAAGGACCACATTTACATTTCGAACTTTGGTTTAACGGAACAGCTCTGGATCCGAAGAAGTATATTGCTTTTTAATTTTGTGATGGTTGTAGGTATTAAGTATTAGGTATTATGTATTAGGTATTAGGTATTAGGGACGAGGGACGAGGGACGAGGGGCGAGGGACGAGGGGGGATTGGGAATTTGTAACTCACATCTGTTACCAACGCGAAACTCGGAACCAAAAACCAGAAACCAGTAGCCAGAAAAAAAAACCTCAAATAAAATATAATTCGAGCTTAAAGGTCTACCTTTCCCTACTATTTCTACCATGGGTTTTTTATCTGTCTTAAGTCGACCGCTTGCTGCCTGGACTGCCCGCGAAACACGTTACTGGAGCCGGAATGCTGTTTTATTTCAACAGCGAATCTTCCAGCAATTGCTGTTCAGCGGAAAGGATACTTTATTTGGAAAAGACCACTGGCTCACCTCTGTTAAAACTCATGTTCAGTTCCGTGAGCAGGTTCCGGTGAGAGATTACGAAGGATTAAAAAAATACATTGAGAAAATAAAAGCCGGCGAAGAAAATATCATGTGGCCGGGGAAACCATTGTATCTCTCCAAAACTTCAGGGACTACGTCCGGCGTAAAATACATTCCGATTACACGGGCTTCCATTCCGAATCATATCAACTCTACGCGCAATGCATTGTTGAGCTATGTTCATGAAACAGGTAAGGCTCAATTCCTGGATGGCAAACTCATTTTTATCTCCGGCTCCCCTGCATTGGAAACGATGAGTGGAATTCCGGTCGGACGTTTATCCGGAATCGTGAATCATCATGTTCCGGCATACCTGCGCAGAAATCAGATGCCTACGTATGCAACCAATTGCATCGATGACTGGGAAACAAAAGTGGATGCAATCGCCAATGAAACTATGAACGAAAACATGACGTTCATTTCAGGTATTCCTCCCTGGGTGCAGATGTATTTCGACAAACTGCATGAGAAGACGGGGAAGAAAATCAAAGACATTTTCCCGAATTTTAATTTGTTTGTTTATGGAGGAGTGAATTTTGAACCCTACAGAAATAAACTTGAGCAAAGTATCGGAAGAAAAGTTGATTCGATAGAATTGTATCCGGCGAGTGAAGGATTCATTGCTTACCAGGATTCTCAGAAAGACAATTCGCTCTTGCTTATGGTGAATTCCGGAATCTTTTATGAGTTCATTCCTGTGAGCGAATATTTTAACACCAATCCAACACGAATTCCATTGAAAGATGTCGAGTTGGGAGTAAACTACGCGATTATTCTCAACACCAATGCCGGTTTGTGGGGATATAGTTTGGGCGACACCATAAAATTCGTTTCCAAAGATCCGTACAAAATAATCGTGACTGGTCGTGTGAAACACTATATAAGCGCATTCGGTGAACACGTCATTGCGGAAGAAGTTGAAAAAGCATTGAAGCAAGCCGCTGAACAACAGCATGCGGAAATTGTTGAGTTTACTGTTGCTCCGATGGTTACTCCTGATGCAGGACTGCCCTATCATGAGTGGTTTATCGAATTCCACAAAATGCCGGATGATCTGGAACGTTTTCGTCTGGCTATTGATGAAAGTCTGCAACGACAAAACATTTATTACAGAGATTTAATCCAGGGACATATTTTGCAATCACTCAGACTGCGATTGCTGAAGAAAGATTCATTTATCAATTATATGCGTGCTCAGGGAAAACTTGGTGGGCAGAACAAAGTGCCTCGCCTGGCCAATGACAGGAAAATCGCGGATGAACTGGTTCGTTTTGCCGAATAGATTACGGGTCTTCTTATTTCAGGAACACTGCTTTTGCGAAGAACGAAAGGAATGAACTCATATCAGGATTTCTCCTGAACATTCATTCAAGCTCCAGCCAATTCTGAATCCGAATAATATTTATGCATACAATACCGAAAACACTTTATTGTTTTTATTGTTACAGATGAAGTCCCCATACACTGAATAGCAAGCAGGAATTTTTAACTTTGCGCTGATGTCAGACAAGAAACACATTGCCATACTTGGCTCTACAGGTTCCATCGGCACCCAGGCATTGGATGTCGTACGAAAACAGTCCGAACATTTTGAAGTGGAAGTTCTGACATCCAACAACAACGCCGATCTTCTCATTCAGCAAGCAATTGAATTCACTCCGAATGCTGTAGTGATAGGTGATGTGAGCAAACTGGATTATGTCAGAAACGCGCTGTCTTCTGCTCACGTAAAAGTATTCGCCGGAGAAGAAGCATTGGCAGAGATTGTTGAAATGGATCAGATCGACATGGTGCTGACCGCCCTTGTTGGATACGCCGGATTAAAACCCACACTGCGGGCAATAAAAGCTGGAAAACACATCGCTCTTGCAAACAAAGAAACATTAGTTGTAGCCGGCGAACTGGTGACAGCTCTCGCAAGGGAAAAAGCTGTGAATATTTATCCGGTCGACTCGGAACATTCTGCCATCTTTCAGTGCATGGCTGGCGAATGGCACAATCCGATTGAAAAAATTTACCTCACTGCATCCGGTGGTCCGTTCCGGGGGAAAGACAGAGTATTTTTGTCCACTGTAAAAAAAGAGCAGGCACTGAAGCATCCCAACTGGGATATGGGAGCAAAAATCACCATTGATTCCGCGTCACTCATGAACAAAGGTCTTGAGATGATAGAAGCCCGCTGGTTGTTTAATCTGCATCCGGATCAAATCGATGTAATTGTACACCCGCAAAGTATTATACATAGTATCGTTCAGTTTCAGGATGGATCGATGAAAGCGCAGATGGGATTGCCGGATATGAAACTTCCCATTCAATATGCACTTGGCTATCCACAAAGACTGAGATCGGATTTCCCGCGATTTGATTTCGCTCAATATGCTGCGCTAACTTTTGAAAAACCGGATCCTTCTACCTTTCGAAACCTTGGAATAGCAATCGATGCTATGAAGAAGGGTGGCAACATGCCGTGTATCATCAATGCTGCCAATGAAATTGCTGTTGCCGCATTTTTAAAAGATCAGATCGGCTTTCTTGAAATGAGTGACATGATTGAAGAATGCACAAATAAAATCTCATTTGTTCCTCATCCCGGTTATGAAGAATACGTGGCTACCGATACGGAAACCAGGAAACTGGCTTTGGAACTGATTCCGGCTTAACAGATTTTCTTTTCTCATTTGTTTTTATTTAAAAATCCACTTTCCCGGATCAACTGAATTTGAAATTCATCTTCTCTACACCCTCCAGGCCATTCACTCTTCAGGATAGCAGGGTATTTTTTGTATATTTGCACATTATTTCAGAACAAATTTTCTATTCATTCGTTAGCCCATTCCCAACGAAGCTTAAACATTAAACTTGTTGAATCACTAAATGGGTAATCAACACTCTGCACTACTTAGACACACATGGCTGGATTAATCATGGCTGCCCAACTTATTCTGGGCCTTGCAATACTGGTAACACTTCACGAACTCGGGCATTTTCTTGCCGCCCGTGCATTTGGAATACGTGTAGAAAAATTCTACCTCTTCTTTGATGCCTGGGGTTTTAAGTTCTTCTCTTTCCGTCGCGGTGAAACAGAATACGGAGTTGGCTGGCTTCCACTTGGAGGTTACGTTAAAATCGCCGGAATGATTGATGAAAGCATGGACAAAGAGGCGATGAAAGCTCCTGCACAGCCATGGGAATTTAGATCCAAGCCGGCATGGCAACGACTCATTGTAATGATCGCAGGTGTCACGATGAATGTGATTCTCGGTGTCGCGATCTATACCATGGTATTAATGAAGTACGACAAACAGTACCTCAGCAACAGCAATGTAAGCGATGGAATCTACGCGTTTGAACTTGCACAAAAAGTCGGTTTGGAATCCGGTGATAAAGTGGTGGCAATTGACGGCAAACCACTCGTACGTTTCGAAGAACTATTGTCTTCACGTGTATTGTTTGGTGCTACACTTACAGTAGAAAGAAACGGAAGAACACATGATATTCGTATTCCGGATAATTTCTACAAACAAACCATGCAGGCAGGAAAAGGAAATTTCATTATTCCTTATCAGGCGAATCTGCTTGTTGACAGCATCGTGAGTGGAAAACCTGCGGATGTTGCAGGACTTAAACAGGGTGATCACATTTACGCGGTCAATGGAATTCGTGCCTTCTCAATGGAGAGCTGCCGTAAAATAATTAATGAGAATAAATCAAAGCCGATCACACTCAAAGTGCTTCGTGGAACAGATACACTGATGATACAACCGGTGGTGAATGATTCCGGAATGATTGGCATTACTTACCGGAGCGACTTTGGTTCCTATCCGATGACAGATTATACTCTTGGTTCTGCAATCGGATTCGGAAGCTCTGACGCGATGGAGGCCATCACTTCCAACATCAAAGGATTGAAACAAATTTTTGCGGGAAAAGAAAAAGCGAGTGATTCTTTGCAGGGACCAATTGGTATCGCAACAATTTATGGCGGTATCTGGGATTGGAAAAGATTCTGGGCAATTACGGGATTGTTGTCTATGATTCTTGCTTTCATGAACATTCTCCCTATTCCAGCACTGGATGGAGGTCATGTATTATTTCTCACCATCGAAGTGATTACCCGTCGTAAACTCAGCGATAAATTCCTTGAACGTGCTCAAATCGCAGGAATGATCATCCTGTTGTCACTGATGGTATTTACGATTGGAAATGATATTTGGAAACATTTTTTGAGCTGATACAATTTCGGCTGCTGTAGGTGTTGTTTATTGGGTATATTAGTAGCGGAAACGTCAGTCTCATTTTTTTACCGTAAACACTCTACCTTAAGTTATGATACGCACACTACTTACCTCTTCGGTTATCTTATGTATTCTTGGAATTTCTTTTGCCTTCACACCTGCCGGAGAACCGGAAGAAGAATGGAGCAATTTGAAAGTATTGCCGAAAAACATCAGCGAAGAAAAGCTGGATTCAATCATGGATCATTTTAAAATTGCATTGGGTGTGAAATGCGGCTTTTGTCATGCCATGGATCCGGATACGAGTAAGGGAAGACATTTTGATTTTGCCAGCGATGCCAAACCTGAAAAGGATATTGCACGCAACATGTTGCGTATGACCGCTACCATTAATGAAACTTTTTTCAATTCGGAAAAATCAGATCGCACCGATACACTCCGCACTGTGATGTGTTATACCTGTCATCGTGGATCAAAAAATCCTGAAGCATCTATGTTGCTGCCTCAGGTTGATTCCATCATGCAGCTGCAGCGCAAAAAACACTAAGCATTTTTTATTCGTCATTCTTCTGAGTCGGCTTCCGCTTGATTCTTCCTTCTTTTCGATGTTTGATCCATATTAAGCTTGAGTCAAATCGCCCTTCGAATTGTTGATAACCGGAAATTTACATTCGATTAAACATAATATTTGCTTTGTATAGCACGTCAGTTCTGACTTCTTAAAAAATTGGGGTCGAAGATGAACACTTTGATGTGTTCATAATTGTTTTGTTAATGAAGTCAGATACAAGTATCTCTTCTCCATTTTGCGGCGTATAAATTTCATGCACATCGCCTCTTGCGACCCGGGGCGATGTTGATTTTTAGATCAATTCTCAACGCCCATACGCATGATTAAACGCACTGCTAAGTTTCTTTTTTTCGCTCTCGTGATATTTGCATCTACGTCAAGAGCACAAGTTCCTCCTGTTCGTGGGTTGT
Organism: uncultured Bacteroidota bacterium; assembly: GCA_937871435.1. GTDB lineage: Bacteria > Bacteroidota > Bacteroidia > AKYH767-A > 2013-40CM-41-45 > JADKJP01. The sequence continues at coordinate 10,645 of CALMQM010000082.1, forward strand.
ATATCAATTTTGTGAATGCCTGGATTGGAGACTCAATCGAAGAAAGTAAAATCCTTAATTATTGTTCCGCTTATGGATTCAATTATATTACCATTTACGATCTGAATCTGCTCTCCTGGAGTGTAGCACAAAAAAATTCACTTGCTTCTTTTATTTCAAGGGCAAAGAATCAATATGGTGTTACGCAGGTTGGAGCTGCCGGTGAGACATACAATTTTTTTAATAATCTTATTGTTCCATACAATACAGGACGTACAACCGCCGCTGAAAAATTTGACGTGTTCAATTATGAATTTGAATTCTGGCTCACTGCCAGTATTGCATCTTATTATGGACCAAATTATCTAACACCAAATGGTTTCACTGCAGATACTGCCGGTGCTTTTGCTTTCGCATTGCAACAATTCACCAGGATTGATTCACTAAGCAATGTATATGGGACTACTACAGAAATTTATCTCGGTTGGCCCAACCAGGGACAGATGCAACAACTTACTCAACACGCCGACAGAATTTTGTTACATGCCTACCGTACGAGTAACATCGATGTGTACCAATACACTCAAAGTCGAATATACGACATCGCCAGTGCCAACAAAGCGGTTCAGGTAATGCCCATCTTTTCAAGTGAACCAAATTTTATGGGACCATGGCTCGCAACAAATCCGATCACTTTACCTTTTCAGACCTATGATGCCTTGTTTAAACAGGAATCAGCTGCCATCAAACAAAACATCAGTCTGCAAGGATATCAATGGTTTTTGTATTCCTTGATGCCGAAAAGTTCTCTTGCCAATGCTTCAATCAGCAGCAGTGGACCACTAAGTTTTTGTTCAGGTGGAAGTGTCACACTTACTGCAAGTACCGGTTCATCTTATTTGTGGAGCCCGGGCGGACAAACGACCAATTCCATTGTGGTGAATTCATCCGGAAATTATTCGGTAACTGTTACAGGTGCTTCCGGTAACAGTGCAACATCTCCTGCTGTTGCAGTTTCTGTAACAAACTCCGGACCGGTGCCAACAATATCTGCCAGTGGCCCGACTTCGTTTTGTGTCGGAGGCAATGTAACACTGTCTACAGCTGCTGCTGCTTCTTACTTGTGGTCCAACAATCAAACCACTCAGTCTATCACAGTTTCATCAAGCGGAAACTATACTGTACGAACAACGAACAATGGATGTTCTCAAACATCCGCTGTGACGGTTGTGCTTGCAAGTACTACTCCACCTGTACCAACCATTACAGCAAACGGCGCGTTGAATATCTGCCCGGGTCGACCGCTTACATTAACAAGTTCCGCTTCTTCAGGCTATTTATGGTCAAATGGAGCAACCACAAGATCCATTGTTGTTTCCGGTGCAGGGAATTATTCTGTGCGCGCTTTTGCCGGACCCAATTGCTATGCAAACTCTGTTGTGAAAACTGTAACACAACTTAGTCCACCTGCAACTCCTGTTATCTCACTGAATGGATCTGCATCATTGAACAGTTCCCATCGATCTGTAGTATTGACATCCACTTCCGCCAACAGTTATTCCTGGTCCACATTACAAACAAGCAGAAGTATCACAGTGAACACTCAGGGAAGTTATCGTGTAACAGTTGCTTCTTCCAACGGGTGTGCGGCTACCTCATTACCGGTTTCCATCAGTGCGAATGGCTGCACGCCTCCCGCGGTTCCAACAATATCAGCATCCGGATCTACTGTATTAACAGCCGGACAAAGTGTAACCCTCACCAGTACCCTTGCAGGCGGATATCTTTGGTCTAACGGAGCAACCACACGATCATTGGTTGTAAGTACCGCCGGCACTTATTCAGTAAGAGCATACAATGCGGGAAGTTGTTATGCAACATCTCTGCCTGTAAATGTGATCGTAGTGAGTGCACGACTTGCACAAACTCCACAATCAACCAAAGCATTTTCTGATGAGTTAATTGTGTTTCCAAATCCTGCCAGAGAATTTATCTCTGTCAGATATCAATCGGCATCAACAGTAAAAAACACACTTTGTCTGTTTGATCTTGCAGGAAGAGAAATGTTGCGCAAAGAATTCCTTTTACAGGAAGGAGAAAATCTGATGACTTTGGAGCTTGCCGGTATTCAAAGCGGATTATATTTTGTTTCTCTTGAAAATAATCCTGAACAAAAACTTCGGATTGTTATTGAATAAGAACATTGGTTTGATTCCGAGAATTTTCCTGTTCCTGCTTTTCAGCGTGCAATTCGAATCATTTTAGGGTAATATTCAACGATTCATGACGAGAGTCATGTGACTGGAATGACCACCAACTTTCACCTTTGGAGGTGCAAATTGTACCTTTGATAAAATGAAAAAGTGTATCTTAATTTTCATACTGCTCTCCTTTTTTTCTTGCAATAAAAAAATGGAGACGACACATCCTGTACGAGGTTCAATCACCGAATCTGTATATGCTTCAGGAATAGTGAAAAGCGAAAACCAATACCAGGCATTTACGAGTGCTAATGGGATTCTGGAAAATATTTTTGTCACGGAAGGAGATACTGTTAAGAAAGGACAAGCTCTCCTGTCCATTTCCGGTGAAGCTCAAAAACTGACTAAGCAAAATGCTGAGCTGGAAGCACGTTATGCGGATATTAATTCCAATCAGGGAAAATTAAATGAAGCCAAATTGCTTTTGGAGCTTGCAGGCAATAAAATGAAAAATGATTCAGTCCTGTATTTCCGTCAGCTGAATTTATGGCAACAACAGGTTGGATCGAAAGTAGAATTGGAACAACGTGAACTTTCATACGAGAACTCAAAAACTGCCTGGTATTCCAGTCAGGTTCGTTACGACGACTTAAAAAGACAAGTAGATCTTGCTTCTGCTCAAACCAAAAATAAACTGTTGATTTCCGATACTCAGGAACATGATTATACACTCCGAAGCGAGATTGATGGAGTCGTATTTTCCCTGCTAAAAGAAAAAGGAGAAATGGTCACAAGCCAGACTCCACTTGCAATTCTGGGTACACCTTCTCATTTCATCCTTGAAATGCAAGTGGATGAATACGACATTGTCAAAATAAAACCGGGAATGGATGTGCTTGTAACCATGGACACCTATAAAGGAAATGTATTTGAAGCACGCGTCACCAAAGTATATCCATACTTGAATGAACGAAGTAAAACATTTAAAGTGGAGGCCGATTTCATTCATCCTCCCGATCGTTTATTCCCAAACATTTCTTTTGAAGCAAATATTCTTTTGCAGAAAAAAGAAAACGCGATACTGATACCGCGTGCTTATTTAATTGGGGATTCACTCGTGTTGAAAAAAGGCGGTGATACAGCAGTAGTGAAAACCGGACTAAAAGATTACCTGAAGTTGGAAATAATTTCAGGCGTTACCGATGTGGATGAACTGCAAAAACCGATGGAATGAATATCAAACTGATTCGTGATATTTCAATCTCTCTTTTGGTTGCACGATGGAAACAAACATTGGTAGCAGCCATCGGTGTGACGTTTAGCATCACGATGTTCATCGGATTACTTGGTTTTATGTCGGGCTTAAACGGATTATTGGACGGCCTGATTATAAACCGTACTGCACATATCCGTTTATACAATGATATTCAACCAGCCGAACATCAACCGGTAGGCAGTGTGAAGGAATTTCAGGGGTATTACAATTTTATTCACTCTATAAAACCCAAAAACGAAAGACTCGAAATTTATAACAGCGGCGCTATCATCAAATCCTTATTGAAGGATCCGAATGTATCGGGTATTGCACCGAAAATTACAACGCCTGTTTTTTATACTGTAGCCTCAATTGAACTTACAGGTGTTATCAACGGTATTGATGTAGAAGCAGAGAACAAACTTTTCACTTTTAAAGATTACGTAACCAAAGGAAATTTTATTGACTTGAAAAATGTACCGAACAGTATCATTCTCGGGAAAGGCGCTGCGGATAAAATGCTGGCCGACATCGGTGACGCAATTCAGGTAACTACTGCACAGGGAGAACGAATGCAATTAAAAGTGGTGGGTTATTTTCAATCAGGATTGCAAGACATTGATAAAGTACAGAGTTATACCTCAATCAATACAGCACAAAAATTGTTAGGGGTCAGCAACAATTACATTACAGATATTCAGATTAAGTTAAAAGATATTCAGACAGCACCGGCTTTGGCAAAAGTTTATCGTCAATTGTATGGAGTGGAAGCATTGGACATACAAACCGCCAATGCACAATTTGAAACCGGAAGCTTCATTCGCACATTAATATCCTATGCAGTCGGAATCACACTATTGATTGTGGCAGGGTTCGGGATTTACAATATTCTCAACATGATGATCTACGAAAAAATGGATTCCATCGCGATTCTCAAAGCAACAGGTTTTTCGGGAAAAGATGTGAACCGTATCTTTATTTCTATTGCATTGAGCATTGGGATTTTCGGAGGACTGCTTGGCTTGCTGTTCGGATTTGGATTGTCATCTCTGATCGATCAGGTCCCTTTCAATACTCCGGCTCTTCCAACAATCAAAACATATCCTGTTGATTACAATCCCAAATTCTATTTCATCGGAATCATTTTCAGCATTGTTACCACATATTTCGCCGGCTATTTTCCATCACGCAAAGCGAGTAAAATTGATCCTGTGATCATTATACGGGGGAAATAAGATGAGTCAGGTCGTCCTTGAAGCACGAAATATTTCCAAATTTTTCCATGATCCGCATACGGTTCAGGTTCTGAATTCCGTTTCTTTTTCGATTCAGCATGGTGAGTTCGTTTCTATCATTGGAAAATCCGGTTGCGGAAAGTCAACATTGTTGTATATACTTTCTACGATGGATACCGAATATGACGGAGAACTCTACATCGACGGAATCAATATGCGCGGGAAAAAAGAAAGTGAATTGGCGGCAGTAAGAAATGAACAAATTGGTTTTGTATTTCAGTTTCATTATTTGTTAAATGAATTTTCTGTCCTTCGAAATGTGATGTTACCCGGACAAAAACTTGGCAAATATCCTGACGCAGAAATCGAGCACAAAGCGTATGAAAAATTAAAAATTCTGGGAATACACAATCACGCCCTCAAAAAACCAAATCAACTTTCAGGCGGGGAAAAGCAACGTGTAGCAATTGCCCGTGCTTTAATCAATGATCCATTGATCATAATGGGCGACGAACCAACCGGTAACCTTGACAAAAAAAACAGCGAATTGGTTTTTGATATTTTTCGTGAACTCACGAAGCAATTCAACCAGACATTACTGATCGTTACTCATGATAATGAATTTGCAGGTAAGACAAACAGGATTATTGAAATGGAAGACGGCAAAATAATCCGTGCGTTGTAAATATTTTCAATACAAAAAATTCTCTTCAATTCCCTGTTGCTTTTTGAATTTTTTCAAAGTTTGGCAAAATCTAATTCCGGAATTTTACAAACTTTACACAAATCGCATTTGTTATAGGTTATCCAATGATCTCTTTCATTAAAAGGATACTTATTGACATATGGACGCAGTTTTATTTTTTGTTTAATCCAAAGATGAGTCAGCGACGGGTTACGCAAATAATACTTTAATACACGACCAGTATGATTCATCAAATCATCTTTGAAAATCGGATAACGGGAAATCAGGCGGACACAAACTATATCCAGATTTTTCTCCAATGTTCTTTCCTCAAAAACTTCTACATCTATTCCATATCCGATTGACAACAAGTCTCCACCCCACATTCTATCCAGATTTTTATTCAACAAATCTCCTTTTGTTTTTATTATAAGTCGATCATTGGTATCAGAAGTATGACTGCGTTTTACATGAAAATCACCTGACTCTTCATAGATATTTAAAAAAGCGGCGCCCGGGATGTCACTCAAATGAACACTAAAGTGTGCATCCTGTATCACTTCTTTGCTGTAAATCTTTTTATTTTCATTCATTCGTGAGGTTAATTTACTCACTATGACTTCAAGATCTTTGTCATTCAGCCTGGTTGGTTTGTTCACCTCTTCGATCTCTTCTTTAAACACTTTATCCACCTCTGCATAAATAGCTTCATCGTCTGCATATTTGTGGTAAGGCGAATCTTCAATCAATTGTTTATCTTCCAAATAATCTCCGGGATACATTACAGGAAATTTTATTTCGGCGGACGGGTCAAAATTTTCCTTATAATAATTGCTCACAATTCTCCTTGGAAATTTGATGTCATTGATCCATCTGTTTTCATTTTGTAACAAGACAAATCCGGGAGCAAACGGGATCGCGATTTCTGGATCCAGGTATTTTGTGAATCGACAAAAATTATCTGCAAAATATTGTTCCCTGATGCGTGCGACCTCCACATCATTTTTCTGTTTGTAATGAACTTTATTCGGAAAGTATCCGGCGCCGCTCCAACCTGAAAGCAGGAAATCAATTTTTGGCCAACGATTCTTTATCCTTTTTAATAAATACGAAACTGCAGTTTCATGATTAGAATTCAAAGCATCATTAATGTTTACAAGAACAAGTCCCTCACATTCTACTACAATCACACTTTCCAGAGAATATCCGAGGTAGGTTATTTTGATTCCTGCCACATCATAAGTATGAAATCCAATCGCCTCCGTAACATTATTGAAATTTAAAGAATGTAAAAAATCAACTACACCGGCTCTCCACTGAAAAGGAAAAAAAACATGTGCGTTTCGTTGGATTTTTTTCAGCGATTTACTGTGAAAATGATCTTCATGCCCATGACTAATCAGGATCACATCTGCATTTTCGACTGATTGTGTATTTACAGGCTTAGGATATAAATGCCACTGATTCTGGTACGCTGTACCGCAGATCCATGGATCAAAAACAATTCTTTTCCCCCCGGACTCAATAAGAAAACAAGAATGCGAAATGTATTTAAGACGCATGCAGGAAAGTTAATAGGATGAAAACCTCCTACCGCAAACGAAAAAAAAGAGTGGATATTGTCCTTTTACATTCAGTTTAGTAAAGATTGTGATTCAGCTCCTTGTTAAAATTTGTTCTGAAAAGGATATTCTCTTATTATTTCTTAGCCTTCCCCTATAAATCTGAATTTAATAATTCTTACCTCAAAATGCCATCAAACCTTCAATTTCCCCCATCTCTTTGTATTTTTCAATGATCGCATCCGCAGAAAGCATAACTTCCTTTACTGTAATGCTGATGTACTTTCCATTGGTTGATTCTTGTCTTGTTTTCACCGATTCATCCGTAAACTTGGATTCTACCAGAGCGATTCTTTTGTTATCCGCCGGGATGATAAATTTAAACATATACACCTGTGGCCAGGTTCCAATTTTGTTTAATTCTTTGCGCAAAGATTCATATGGATCTGTTGTATTCATCCGTTGAAGATACACAATAAACCTTTTCTGTTTATTTTTAACCTCTGGATAATTGTTATGGAAAAATTTAAAATCAAAGGCTCCAATATCACGCTAAACAGACTACTAAAATTGATGGGATGGTGCTCCAGCGGAGCCGAAGCCAATGCGGTAATTGACGAGGGTCTGGTAAAAGTCAATGGGCAAACAGAACTGCGCAGAAGAAATAAACTGGAGCCGGGATCAAAAATAGAATTCAATGATCTTTCAGTACTGCTTGAATAAATTCTGATTTTAGTTGTGAATCAGACGGACAGAAGTGAATTGTTTGCTTCCGACCTTCAACACATACACCCCTTTAGGAATAAACTCCAGGGAAACAGTTGATTTCTCATCAGATAATATTCCACTTTGAAGAGTTCTTCCCAAAAGATCATTCAGTCGGTACGTTGTCCCAATCCATTCCTTAGGAATTGCAACATGAAGCTCGTTGTGTGCAGGATTAGGATACAAAGAAATCAGATCTTCGTTTTCAGGATCATTGATCCCGGCAGTACATTGCACAAAATTTATTGGGATACTTGTATTTTCATAAACAGTATAATTTGAACACACGGGGTGTCCAAGATGAACACCATAAATCCCTGAAGTTGTTACCAGGAGTGTGTCATTTGCAGAACCAGGAATCGGTACACCATTCAATGACCATTCAATGTAATTTTCATCCGGATACGGTGGCTTGTCCGGCTGCAAAACCAATGCGACAGTATCGCCCGCACAGGCTGTATCCGGTTCAATACTGATTCCATCCATCAGCACCATGTAAATGTTCATTGACAACCAGGATCCGACATACACCTGAGATGACAATTCGGTGCATCCATTCAATGTTGTCTGAACACTGTATGGATAACCTCCGGTGGGTAAATAATATGAGTTCGTTGCTCCCGGTATCGGATTCAGATTGGAATCAAACCATTGATAAGAATCGTATGTCTGTGTGAAAAGAGTATCACTTTCATTTGGACATAACACAAGTGTGTCGGGAAAGATTGTTGGTGTATGAGCGCAGAAAGTTATTTCCCTCTGAACTGTTGTTTGATAAGTTGAATCCAAATCACAATATGAAACTGTTAGACTGACTGTGTAGGTTCCATCCTGTGTGTAGAAATGTGATCCGGGACTTTTTAACGTGGAATTAGTTCCATCACCAAAATCCCAATAGTAAAAATCTATGTCTTCCGTAGTAAAATTCAGGGGTATTAATTCATTGGTCCCTGTACCGATGATATAATTCCAATTACACACCGGTGCACTTCGCCTTATAAAATCCCATGACGATAAACTGTCAAACACTACACGTGATGCCGCGGTACGAATATCCAATGCTTCCTGACTGCTTAAAGAAAAATCATAGCTGAGCAGCACTGGATCTTTCTTAAAAAGCTGACAGTAAAAACTGCAGGCTGCGGCATAAGAACCCGCCGCACTTGGATGACTTTCATCGGTAGCATACAATTCAATGGCCGGATAATTCTGGCGAATGTATTTCCAGACTCTTCCAACCGGCGAAACTTCTGCATAATCTGAAGCAGTCATTTGCATGTATGAACGATATATCAAACTATCCATTCCTTCGTATGTGCAAACAGGCGGATATACCGCGCAGTTGGATGCATCACCATTCTTCCTGCCCCATGTCATGTAGAACAGGATACGTGCACAAGGATTATATAGATTAATCAAATAAGCAATTTGAATAGCAGATAGTCCGTCATAATCGGGAAAGGATGGAAGCTGACTTTGTTCCTGCAGTACAATATAATCCCAACCGCCCGCTTTAATTTTATTGATAGATGTACTGTCATTCAGATGTTGTTGAAGCGTAAATCCGCCGGGTGTATGTGAATCATAATACACACTGTCGCCCGTATTTGCAGCCATATTCGCAACCAGTTGTGGCAGGTTGTTTACATAGGTATAGCTATTGCCAAGAAACAAAACATGTCGGGTTGTCTGTGCGGACAACTGCATGAGGATACCTGTTAATGATAAAAGTAAACAAAGAAATTTTCGAATGGAGGGTTTCATCTGAATGGTCCGGTTTTAATCTGCGAGTCCGGAAATGCGCTTCTTTTACAGAGCGATTCCTTTTATAAAGAAAGAGAATATTATACTTTCAAAATCTCCTTTAAGGAACTTTAACAGGGGGAGCAAGTGTGAAGAGTACACACTGTGTTAAAAAGCACCTCTGAGCTGAGTGGTATTGAAAAACGAGGTGTTCATTTTTTGAGAATGATAATTTCTACTCGTCGGTTTGTAGATCTGTCTTCCTCGGTAATTTCATCCACCAGTTTGTGGTTACTTCCAAATCCTTTGTAGGTAAGCCTTACGGGATCTATGCCATGAATTACAAGGTAATCGTAAATTTCTTTAGCTCGTCGAACAGATAAATCATTTGTATCTGTGTCTACATCCACACCATCTCCGTGAGAAACACAACAGACATGGCCGGCTATAAGTACTTCCAGTCCGGGATTGCTCTTCAGAGTGTTCAGTAATTTTTCAAGAGTCTTGTAGGAAGAAGGAAGTAAAACATGTCGACCTCCCTGAAAATTCAGATTTTGCAAACGAATGGTTGTACCGATTTCTATTCCTTCAATACTTGCAGCGGAAGTGTCCTTATCATTGAAAAGATTTTCAACTGAACTTTTCCTTGAACTTGAAATGCTGTCCTTCATTTGCACTTCCGGTTCAGCTTTTTTTATCTCCCATGAAATTTCCGCACGACGGTTCAGGGCTCTTTCAGATGCATTGGAATTGTTGTTCAACGGAAATCGCTTCCCTTTTGAATCAGTTTCCACGGCTGTGATAGCAGGAAAATGTTGGGTTAGATATTTTTGGACTGATTCTGCTCTTCGTTTGGCAAGGAGATCATTGTATGCATTTGTTCCGAATGAGTCGCAATGCGCGACAACCAGAATTTTTTCCGGCCTTTCATTGGTGAACAGATGATCCAGTTTCTCCAATTCTTCAGGAGCAATGACAAAGGAGTCAAAAGAAAAATGTACACTTATTTTGTTTTCAGCAGTCTTTGATTGTGCAAAGCAAAATTTTACCGGCAAGAAACACAATAGCAAACAACACAGGACACGCATGAAGAATTAATTTTGATGAGGTTTATCGCATAGAATCAAGCCAAATGTTATGAAGCAATACGTTTAGAATTTCGTATTAAGTAAACCAGCCCTGGGCGAAGGGAGACCCGCTATTTCGCGGGACGACCGAAGCACAGGAAAGCCGGATGCAACGAAGCTGCCCGCTTTCGCTCCAAATTCTTTTTCAATCCACCACTGCTATCGCCATACCATCATGTTCCTTCACTCCGACCATTTGCAAAATTGTCGCGGTTACTTTTGTGTTGTTGCCGAGCATTGTATTGAACCGTTGAACTCCTGTTACTCTTTCATCCTGTACATTTTGATCCATCACTTTCCCCTCTCTGATCACATTATCGCAAACGATCACCGTGCCGGGTCTGGACAGGTGAAGTGCTTGTTCAAAATATTCTGTATACGGTGGTTTATCCGCATCGATAAAAATCATGTCAAACGGTAAAGTCTTGTCCCGGATGAGTTGATGCAAAACGTCAATCGCTTTTCCGATTATGATTTCAACCTTGTCCTCTACTCTGGCTTTCCGAAGATTTTGTCGGGCTACAGCCGCGTATTCCGGAGATGCTTCAATAGTAATCAGCCGGCCATTGTCAGGCAATGCTCTCGCCAGCCAAATGGTACTGTATCCGCCGAGAGTCCCCAGCTCAAGTATTCTCTTTGCTCCCGAAATTTTTGCCAGCACCTGCAAAAATTTTCCCTGATTTGCAGAAACACTGATCTGTGGAATTCCTGCCTTATCAAGTGAAGTAATTGTTTCCAGCAAAGCCTGATCTTCTTTGGCAAGCATGTTTTGAATGTAATTGTCTACAGTAATGAATAGTGAATTGTCCATATAGAATTAATTGTGGTTCGGGAAAACAAATGTATTCGAAAAAGAATGTCTGAAGCATCCTGTTTCCGAATCTCTTCAACGGGATTTTCTTCATTTCATTGTATCTGTGAATTTCAACTAATTCACCAACAGAGTGTGTGCAAAAAAATCCGGGGTTGGTTTAAATCGACTGTAATTCAGACTACTTTCGGCACATAAAATTGATTGCATGAAAAAGTTGTGTAGAAGTTGGATGTTGTTTGCATTTGGCTTTCTGGTTTGCTCATTGAAAGTATCGGGAATGACTCCGGATTCGGTTTCATCAGAAGGTTCTATTCTGGTTATCCCTTATCTTCCTGCGATGCATTTAAGTGATGCTGATTTTGATATCGCGGAAGAATCTGAAATGGATCAGGGCCAGGTAAGGGCTCGCTTTCGTTCCGGACTAGTAAAGGCAATCAACAAACAATTTACTGATTTGTATGACATTCGTCTACCTGAGCAGGATTTTGTGGAACAGGACATGCGTGATATGGACGCCATTTATCACAATCTCGCTTTTGAACAGGATGTAATTTACCCGGTGAAATATCCGCAAAAAGATTCATCTCTCATTAAGCGAAAATTGTTCAGGAAAAGTGACGGGAAAAATTATAAGCCTATCGAAAAAAATTACATGAATGTTGTTGTTCGTGATCCCAGCCTGCTTCCGGATTTATCTAAAAAATACAACAATGATTATTTCATTTTTTTAAATGAACTTGATATCAAAACTCATTTTGAAGATTGCATTAACCTCGCGTTGAAAATTTATCAGCGGGAAATAAAAGTACATTATACAATTTTTGATAAAAGCGGAAAACAAGTGTACGGTGATGTGGCGGTTGTTCAGTTTCCTTCGAACGAAAACCGGGTAGATGAAATCGCGAAACAAAATTTTCCCAGAGTAGCGGATTATGTACTCGGTTCAATGAAACATTTACACGAATAAATGTTTTGTGTTTGAATAAAATGAAAGCAAATAACATTTGATGTTTTTCGCTTTTTTACATTCAGAGTTCTTTTACACGATATACTTTTACTCCCGCTTCTTCATCGTCCAGAACCGGAATCATTCCGCCTGCTTCACCCTGACTCCAAACTTCCCTGTTCCATACAAATAAATAATCTATCTGATTCGAACGTAGCTGTTGCATTTGTTCTTCATAGGATTTCGTGTTCGATAGTCTGCCAAAGAAATGCATGTCGAGAAAAGATGAAACAAAAAGCGAAGAACAATAATCGCTTCTGGAAGGAGTATTCGGGCGAAGGGAAGCGATTCTTGAATGCATGAATTCTTCATTCTGCAATTTTCGAACAAATAAACGGCGGGCTTTGTCTTCATGATACATCACCTGCAGTGTTTCAACTGGATGTGTTGCAACTTTCCAATACCAGAAGTACGGAATATTAGTTTTCTGGGTAAAGAAAAGTTCCTTCAACGGTTCTTTTACTGCAACCAGACTAAGCAAGACGAGAACTAAAGGAACAATTTGCTTCATCTTTCTATTTTCCTGAATTCTCTGGAGCATCCATGCGCTGATCAGCAACATTATCCAGGTGCACATCCAGACATAACGTGTATGTACGAGAACCAAACTGTATCCACCATACAAAATCAGCGCTGAGATCAGTAAAAATTTAACCATCGAGTTTCTCCACAGCTCTCTCCAGCCAAACAGAACGTTGAACATTATAAAAATCAAAACAAAAACGAATCCGGCTTTTCTTTTAAAGTCGGAATAATAAATGCTCAGAATATTTCTTTTGAGCACTTGTTTATAGAATGAACGGTCGGAGTTGACGGATAAAGGATGAAGAGCCGTAAGCGTAACCGCCTCTCCGGGATTTTCCCAGGCAGAATAGGAGAGAGAATCCGGTGGAGGAATCAATCCTTCTGTGAGTATCGGCAATTCTACAATTTGTCCGGGTGTTGATGCAACTTCTTTTGACAAATTGAACGCAGGCACTTTGCTTATAGTTAGCGTGTCATATTTCAAACTCAACGGAACAATCCAGAATGAACAGAGTACGAAAAATATTCCAAGAGAAATAAAATGCGGGCGCCAGGAGAAGGATGCATGATATTTTTTATGCCTTATCCAAACAGCTACAACGAACAACGCCAGAAAATAAGGGAATCCAAAAGATTTGGTAAAGAATAACAACGCTCCAAGTATCCCGGAGATGATCGCATACTTGTTACCATTTTGCCAGCTCCCTTGTGATAAATTCAGGAACAAATAAATGAGTACGCAGACAAATAATAAATCAGGTGTCGCATTCAGTTGAGCATAGCTTATACCAAAAGGTAAAAGACATAAAAGAAGAATCCATATAAACGATTCGTTCAGCCCGGTTCGGTAACAGAGTTTTTCAAAACCCGTCAATGCAATGGCCCCAAGAAAACATTGAAGAATTTTTATGGAGACCAATCCGCCTACACCTGATTTGAGTGGGAGCACCAGCAACCAACTGAACAAGGGACTCCAGTATCCATTGATCGCAAGGTTAAAATTTCCGGAAGCATATTTCTGAGCAATTGAAAGGTATTGAAAAGTGTCCGGATTGTCGAAATACCATAAACTGAAGTACATGAAGACAGCACTGCCGGAGAAATACAGAAGCAATAAATAAACAAGCCTTTTTCTCTGATTTGACATCTTTTCCCCCTGAAATGTAACTCCGGTTCTCATTGTATGGGATTGATGCAAAGTATAAAATTTCAAGGCTTTTCCCTACCTTTGCAGCGCTAAATTTCAACTTATGAAAACGGATACACTCGTCGCCAATGAATTCGGAATTGCCGACGTACTCAAGACTCTCGGCATTAAAGACACCAATGCCGGTGCAACAACTGGTACACAATGGTTTGATACGAAAGGTGAAATCATCGAATCGTATTCACCTGCTGATGGCGCCCTGATTGGAAAAATTAAACAAGCCACAACAGATGATTATGAAAAAGTAATTACAACTGCTGAAGCTGCTTTTAAAATCTGGAGAATGATCCCTGCACCGAAACGTGGTGAGATCGTTCGTCAGATCGGTGATCAGCTGAGACAATACAAAGAACCTCTTGGTAAACTTGTTTCTTATGAAATGGGAAAAATTTATCAGGAAGGTTTGGGTGAGGTTCAGGAAATGATTGACATCTGTGATTTTGCTGTAGGCCTTTCCAGACAGCTGCACGGATTTACCATGCATAGCGAACGCCCAAAACACAGAATGTACGATCAATACCATCCTCTCGGAATTGTTGGCGTAATTTCAGCCTTCAATTTTCCTGTTGCTGTTTGGGCTTGGAATGCAATGCTTGGAATGGTTTGCGGAGATGTGATTGTATGGAAACCAAGTTCGAAAGTAATGCTGTGTTCCATAGCAGTTCACAACATTATTTCCGAGGTCTTGAAAAAGAACAATGTTCCGGAAGGTGTAGTAAACCTTCTTGCCGGAGGTTCAAAATACATCGGTGATAATTTCCTTGCCGACAAACGTGTTCCATTGATTTCCGCTACAGGTTCTACCCGTGTCGGGAAACGTGTGGGAGCAATTGTAGGTGAACGTCTCGGTCGTAGTTTGCTTGAATTGGGTGGAAACAACGCCATCATCATCACAGAACACGCGGATCTTGACATGGCTTTACGCGCTGTATTGTTTGGATCCGTTGGTACTGCCGGACAACGTTGCACATCTACTCGTCGATTGATCATCCATGAATCTGTTTACGAAACGTTCAAAGCCAAATTGGTAAAAGCGTACGGACACATTCACATCGGACATCCATTGGATTCGAAAACGTTGGTTGGACCACTCATCGACAAAGGCGCTGTTCAGGATTTTCTCAATGCAATTGAAAATGTGAAAAAACAAGGCGGTAAGATCTTACTTGGTGGAAATGTAATGACCGGAGACGCTTACGAAAGTGGCTGTTATGTGAATCCTTGTATCGCTGAAGTAAAAGGAAATCTTGACATTGTCTGTCATGAAACTTTCGCACCCTTGCTCTATCTGATGAAATACACAACAATGGATGAGGCGATCGAACTGCACAACGGGGTTCCGCAAGGTTTGTCTTCCGCGATCTTCTCCAGAAACATTCTTGAAACTGAACGCTTCCTCTCCCACGAAGGTAGCGACTGCGGAATTGCCAATGTGAATATCGGCACATCCGGAGCTGAAATTGGTGGCGCATTTGGAGGTGAAAAAGAAACTGGCGGCGGTCGTGAATCCGGTTCTGATGCCTGGAAAGTATATATGCGCAGGCAAACCAACACGATCAATTTCAGTACTGAATTACCACTGGCACAGGGTATCAGGTTTGATACCGGTGATTGATTTGTAAGAAAATACTTTGATATAATAAAAGGATGCCTGAAAAAGTTCAGGCATCCTTTTTCATTTCATCCTTGTATTTATTGTACGATCATCAATTTTTTACTGCTGATACTTTCTCGAGATCGCATTTCAAATATGTACATTCCTTCGCTGATTCTCCCCAGATCCAGACTTCCGGAAGATCCCGTCACGTTCTGCTTTTCCAACAAGACCTTTCCTGTAAGATCCAATAACCTGCAAGTTATTGGCCCCGTAGCATTCTTTTCTGAAAAAGTATAATGCAATTCTCTCGAACAAGGGTTCGGATAAATTTCCGAATTAAAATTGTTTGATTCCGTCGCGATACCGGTCAGTGTAGAACATAGTGTAGAATCCTGCCACACATGTCCCTCCGCTAAAGGTAAATTTGCTGTATGCACAATCAGAGTATCAGAAATGGTTGCATCATTCAACAACATAATACTGCATGTCAATCTTCGGAAATTCGTTTGTAACTGATTGCAATTCCCGGATGAAGCGAATGAACTTTTTTCTATCGCTATATCAAACCAGCCGGATGCAGTGTTATCTGAAAATCCAATCAGAACAACTGCAGAATCACCTTGTAAATGAAACGACATTGCATCGTCTTCCTGACCGGCAAATCCCCATGCAAGGGAATTCAACAAAATACCTCCGGAATCGACGTGCATTAGCATCATGTCGTTCAATCCTGTATTGTCAATAGAAGAAGTATTCCCGCAAAAGAGGTAGGATCCATCTGATAAAAGTTTCATATCGTTCGCTTCATCTCCTCCCTGTTCGCCATATGTGTAAATCCATCTGACATTTCCAACACTGTCGGTTCGGATCAGCAAAGCATCATTGATGACCTGTTGATCAGCATTCGTAGCTCCGGAAACTATAAAGCCATGATCCGCTGTTTCCAGCACTCTGCTTACATTGCATTTGGAGCGGGCAGGGTCTGTATTGAATTTCTTTGACCAGAGGAAATTTCCGGAGCTGTCGATTTTTACCATGTATACAGAACTCCAATACAATCCATAACGTGAAACTCCTGCGAGCACATATCCTCCGTCGTATGTTGGTTCAACATGGATGGGAATATCAAATTCTGTCGTTCCATAAGATTTGCTCCACAAAACATCTCCATTATTATCAAGACGAATTGCAGCATAATCATAATCGGTTCCGTTGTCTGTTTCACATATCAACATATATCCTCCGGGCACAGTACGAATGCAATGTGCTACTTCAGATCCTGTAATTGTATACCTCTTTTTCCATAAAGTATTTCCGGAATCATCGATTTTAAAAACTTCCAGTTCATTGGGCAACACAGGTAATTTACGAATCGTTCCACATACAACATAATTACTGTCTGACGTACGTTCAACCCAGAATAATTCTTCCTGACTTCCGGATCCCATACTTAAACTCCATAAAATATTTCCACTTTCATCCATCCTGACAATATAATTATCTGCGGTATCCTGCACGCCGGCGCCAAAGCTTTCTGTTGATCCAACCAGAATTATTCCACCATTCAATGTAGTAGTGCTGTGATATGCATAATCACTATTTATTCCTCCGGTTATTTTCGTAAAACTTTGCGCATACATATTCCTTGTAAGCAAGCTAACCAAGAAGCTTATTGTGATATTGATGTAGAAGATTGCTTTCATTAATATTGTTTTTATCTGATTGCGTTTACACTAAGTAAAACAAATTACCTCCAGCCTTTCAGAATTTCACATTAATTAACTAGGCGCATAAAAATGAATTCGCCGAAAAAACAGCCGGACCAATGATGACCGTCAGTTCCTTGCGCGGATGCTCACAGAATATAAAAGGAGAGAAAAGTCTTACTGATGTACTACTACTTACTCAACCTTTAATTCTTGTGTTCAATTAAAAACTTCCATAACAAAAGTCATCACCGCTTCCGCTCACATTTGCTTCCGGGAATCATTCGGCATTCACTTCGGAAACTCCAAAACGGGATACAGAAACACAGGCATCCTGTGTTTTTAAATTAAAAGGATGAAGGATTCCGGAAACGGAAACTTTATGATTTGTATATTGCCATCAAATTCACACGATGATTCAAGTTCGATTAGCAAGCCAGGCAGACCTGGAATCTTTAGCCGGCTTATTCAACTTATACCGTATTTTTTACGGGAAAATTTCTGATGAATCCGGCGCGAAGAAATTTATAACAGAACGTATGGAGAAAAATGAATCCGTGATTTTTCTTGCTTTGTCAGATGGTGCTCCGGTTGGATTTACACAATTGTATCCATTGTTTTCTTCCACAAGGATGAAACGATTGTGGTTGTTGAATGATCTCTTTGTGCTTCCGGAACAAAGAGGAAATGGTTTTTCCAAAGCATTGATTGAAGCAAGCAAGAATCATTGTGCACAAACCAATGCCTGCGGACTTATCCTGGAAACTGCTGTTGACAATCACATTGGAAACGCTTTGTATCCCAAAACCGGGTTCAAACTGGATACCGAATTCAACAGGTATTACTGGGATATCTAAGATGCATCTTCTTCATCGTCTTCTCCACTGCTTTTAGATTTGTTTGTTTAAATTTGTTTATGCGAATTCCATTACTTCTGTTATTAATGAGTTTTCACCTGCCGGCATTCTCGCAGTTATTACCCGGAATCTGGAGAGGAGAAATAACACTTAATGATTCTACATCATTGCCTTTCAACTTTCAGGCATATGACAAAAATCTTGACTTGATAAATGGTGAAGAAAGAATTAATGTGCAGGACATCCAACTCCACAACGATAGCGTAATCATTCCTCTCCCGATATTCAATACGGAATTTCGATGTCTCTCAAACGGACAATCTTTGTCTGGCAACTTTTACAACTATACCCGAAAAAACAACAATATACTCCCATTCCATGCCGAGCAAAATGTCCAGTATCGTTTTTCAGAAAAGCCGGCGCCGTCTTCCTGGAATGTAACCGGAAGATGGCAGGCAATATTTGATGATGAAGATCCGGAATCAAAAATGGCGGTTCTTATTCTTCAACAGAACAAGAACCATTTATCAGGAACATTTCTGACAACCACAGGTGACTACCGTTATCTGGATGGTGAAGTAAGTGGCAATCAATTTTCACTTTCCGCTTTTGATGGCTCACATCTTTTTCTCTTTATGGCCAATATTCAAAAAGACGGTACACTTATCGGTAACTTTTACTCCGGATCGCACTACCATGAAACTTGGAGCGCTTTTCGTAATGAAAAAGCGGAACTTCCGGATGCAGAATCATTGACGTTTATTAAACCCGGATACGATAAACTATCATTCAAATTTCCGAATGAATACGGTGACAGTATTTCATTGAGCGATCCGCAATTCAGCAGAAAAGTTGTTGTGGTTTCTTTAATGGGAACATGGTGCCCAAATTGTATGGATGAAACACGCTTCTTTACCGAGATTTACCCACAATACAAATCCAAAGGCGTCGAATTCATCGCGCTTGATTATGAACGTGTACTGGATTCCGCCTCTGTTTCAAAAAGTATTCGAAAATTAAAACAGCAGTTGGGAGTTGAATATCCTGTTCTTTTTGCCGGTACAAATGATAGAACAGAGGCCGCGAGAACATTGCCGATGCTGAACAGAATTCTTGGTTATCCCACGACAATTATCATTGATAAAAAGGGAATTGTCAGAAAAATTCACACTGGATTTTCAGGTCCTGCCACCGGCACTGATTTTATCGCCTTCAAAGAATCCTTCCTTCGGTTTCTGGATACTTTGGTGCAAGAATGATCTGTACCTTATTTTTTTACCTGATGAATTAGCAGAGCACTTTTTTATGTGTTGTTCTGACATTGAAAATAATGATTCCAAACTGATGTCTGGTTAAAGTATTATACCTACATTACGGACTTAAGTGTATCTCTAAAACCGTATTAATGGCAAATGTCACGTTTAACAATAAAAACAGCGTATTTTACGATTCACTTAAATCAAGAGTAGACAAATATTTTTCGGATCATCAGATTAAAAAAACAGGAAACTCTTTTCTTTATCTTAAAACCCTCATACTAATTCCATTTGCAGTCATCATTTATTACTCACTGCTGATTGTTCAACCTTCCGCAATCGTCTCCTTAGTTCTTTGTGCAGTTCTCGGACTTACTCTTGCCTGCATTGGTTTTAATGTGATGCACGATGCATGTCATGGCAGCTATTCTTCGAAAAAATGGGTGAATGAACTCATGGGACTTTCTCTAAACTTCCTTGGCGGAAACGCATTTATCTGGAAAATTAAACACAATATCATTCATCATACCTACACCAATGTTGATGGCGTAGATGATGATATTGCCAAGATGCCTCTCATTCGGCAATGCAGTTCTCAGAAACGAATGGCTGCTCATCGATATCAGCATGTTTATAGTCTTATCATTTATGCTCTATCTTCTTTTCTGTGGATTTCTGTCATGGATTTTATGAAATATTTTTCAAAAAAAGTGTACACAACTCCGATCCATCGTATTCCTCCACGCGAACATTTGATCTTCTGGTTGAGTAAAATTCTGTATGTCGTTTTTTATATTCTTTTACCAGTTTATTTCCTTGGATTTACATCCTGGATAATCGGATTTTTTGTCATGCATGTTTTCATGGGTCTGTCTCTTGCTATAGTATTCCAGCTGGCTCACGTTGTTGAAGAGGCCTCTTTTGTTGATGCAAATTCAGCAGTCGTAAGAATTGAAGAAGAATGGGCAATTCACCAGGTGAGAACAACAGCCGATTTCGCTACAGAAAATAAACTTGTTTCCTGGTTGCTTGGTGGATTGAATTTTCAGGTTGAACATCATCTATTTCCAAAAGTCAGCCATGTCCATTATCCCGCAATCAGAAAAATCGTGCATGAGGTTTGTGAAATTCATGGACTAAAACATATCAATTATCCCACAATGGGATCTGCAATCCATTCTCACTTTCGATTTATGAAATATTTAGGACGGAATTAATGCACCGCGTTTGTATATCCATATTCTACACAAATCCTTTTTTCGGAATCGGAATTTCTACCGTCACTTAGTATCCTTCAAGAACGCAATTCAAAAGCTGGTAAATTCCTGTTTAATGAGAACTAAGTAAAAATAGTGTGTTCTACATTGGACATTCTCTCTTCAAACAATAACAAAGGTTCCCGAAGAGTATTTTAAAATAGAGAAAAGGAACAAGAAAAGTAAGGCACATAAAATTTTTCATCACATTCCCTCCGGCCGCTTGTGTTTCCAGCGACGATGAGTCCACAACCAGTATTCCGGTGCGCTCCTGATTATTTGTTCATTGATACGTGAACATATTGCAGTAATTTCATTTGCCGGCATTGATGATGGATCCTCACATACCACTCGATATTCCATTCGGTAATACCCTCTTCTTTTCTTTGTAATTACTCCATACAAAACCGGGTAATTGTATTTCACTGCATATCGTTCAACTCCGGTCAGCATGGCAGTATCCTGATTTAAAAATTGCATCCAGTATCCTTTACGTGGATCAGAAGGACTTTGATCATTGATAAAACCATAAGTGCACAATTCATTTTTGTGATCTTCGAAAAACGCTCCAACCTCTTTGGTCGACATCAACTTTGTACCGAAGCGGGCTCTTGTATTTCTCAGCCGCTTATCAAAAAATGCACTACTAAGTTTTTTATATATCCCTGTTCCGGTATGTGAACTGTGAAAGGGTAACGTCACTGCCGGCCATTCCCAATTCGCATAGTGCCCTGTTACCAAAATCAGACTTTTCTTTTCTTTATAGTATTTTTCCAGCAACTCTGCGTTCACCAATTCTACTCTGTTTAAAATCGCTTTATTACTCGCGGTGAATATTTTTAAACTTTCAAAAATCAAATCACAAAAATGGCGATAAAACTCTTTCTGAATTTTTTTGAGTTCCTCGTCATTCTTTTCCGGAAATGAATTTTTCAGGTTCTGCATAACTACCTTCTTACGATAAGGAAATATGTAGTAAAGCAGAATAAATGTAAAATCTGACAAACCATACATCAGAGGAAAAGGCAACAATGAAATTGGAATAAGGACGAGATAATAAAGGAGAGCGCTAAACAGTATCATGCAAGAATTCCGGTTTATTCAGATGGGAGGATCAAAAGTAAAATAATTGAGTGGATGAATGCAAATACTCAATACAAAGAAAAACCCTGACCGGCTATTTGTTAACCAGGGTCAGGGTTTTTAAATTAGGGTTGTTTACTAACAGCCTAAGGTTTCATTACTTTTTGGCAAGCGTGCGCATGAAATTAATAATACTCCAACGCTCATTGTCACTCAGTTTTTCTTTAAATGATGGCATCGGTTTGCGACCTTCTGTGGTTTTCCAATACAATTCGCCATCCGTTGCTTTCGCCGTTTCAGCACTGCTGAAATCTCCGCAGGAGATGTCTATTTTTTCAGCTTTTGTTCCGTCTCCAAGCCCTTTTGCTCCATGACAACTTTTGCAGTGTTGAGCATACAGATCTTTTCCTTCTTTAATGGATGCATCATCCGATTTCACCGGATTCTTCATCTTAACTGCTGTTTCAGGTGCCGGCCACGGTTTGCCCTTGGGTTTTACCTGAGCAAACGTGTTAGACGACATCGACACAACTACTGCGGCAACCGTCAGCAACGCAGCAACTCCCCGTAAACTTTTTGTGATTGAATTCATAACGAATTAATTTTAATGTTAATAAAGGTAGTTTATTTTTTAGCTAAATGCTTACTTAATTTTTTTATCCTGAAGAGTTGAGAAATGACATAAATCAATGTACCCCAGATTCCGATAATGATAACATTGGATGCAATGATAAATATCCAGGGTGCTTTTGATCTTGAGCCAGACAAAGATCGTTCCAGTATTTCATTTCCTCCCCTTGGAATTCCCCAGTCTGATGTGGCGCTCGCCTCTATAGTTCCAACATTTTCATCGTCTTCCGTTTTGGCTATTACAGTAAGTTTTCCATCCATATCAGCAGGGATATCGTTGGGAAATTCAAAACTGGCAATTCCTTCTTCATCTGTAGCTACCGCACCGCCTATAGGTAATAAACTGAATAGACGCTTTACATATAATTTTACTTCTACTTCTTTTACCGGAGCATCTCCGGAAGTAACAAGCGCTTTGCATGTTTTTACCGAATCCACAACATCAAAACTCAAGGTAATTTTTGCATCCTTGTCCTGAGCATATGTAAATACGGGTATTGATGCCATCATCCATGCAATGATGTTATAAAAAAGGAACTTTCTCATAGCCTGTTATTTATAATTGATGATTTCATCCTTCCCTTCCAGTCTTCCTTCTGCAACTTCCCAAACCGAAACGATTGGAAAAAATCGTGTGAATAATGTAACAATCAACAGCATCGCAGCAAATGTCGCGGCAACAATGGTCATTTCGACAAGGCTCGGACTGTAGTGTTTCCATGAATCAGGTACATCCTGAATCGGTAAATAAGGATGCGCGAGTCCCGGGATAACAATCAGATAACGTTTGAGCCAGGCAGCAACCACCACCGTACATGCAATGATTGTAAGTGGAAGTGGTTTTCGTAACGCCTTAAACAATGGTAAAATTGCCGGCAGCAACATTCCAAAAATGATAACTCCCCAATACAAAGGAGCATCCTTGCCAACAAATAAATCCAATAAATGGTTCGCATGCAGTCCTGACATTTTATAAGCTGGCACCAGATATTCATTGATGTTAAAATAAATGTAGATGAAAGACATCAACACCAACGCCTGACCCAGTTTATCAAAATGCATCGGCGTCAGATAATGTTCCAGTTTGTATGCTTTGCGAATTACAAACACCGCAACAATCATTCCTGCAACACCTAATAAAAATGCTCCGGAAACAAAATAGGCTCCAAAATTTGTGCTGTCCCATTCTGCACGCAATGTTGTTGCAAACAACCAGGCAGTCACAGTATGTATAGATACTCCAACCGGAATTACCATGATTGTGAGAATGCGAATACTGCGCTTCAATATCTTCCATTGTTCAGGTGTCCCTTCCCATCCAAAGGAAAGCCATTCATACATTTTCATTTGCCATTTGGGTTTATTGTGCAAATGATTCTTACAGGTAGAAAGTGATGGGATCAGCGGAATAAACAACAACACAGTACTGATCGCAATGTAAGTTACAATCACAATGATATCCCATACAATCGGTGACTGTATCCTTCCGTGCAACAAGAGGTAATGCAGCCGGTCAGGACGACCCATTGCTGCGACAATACTCACACCTGCAAGCAAGATCGCTGCAACTGCAATCACTTCCGCTATTCTGGACAATGGACGATACCATTCAAAATTTGTCAGCTTTAATACCGCAGACATCAAAACTCCAATCAAACTGAGAGCTACAAAAAATACAAAGTTGGAAATATACACTCCCCACATAGTATAATCGCGAAGCGACACAGTAACATATTTACTTTTGGTTTCCTGAATGTAATATGCATACAAACCAAACATACATACAACCAGCAGAAATCCAATCCAGATTTTCCCCCACTTACCGATTCGCTGCACCGGCCTCAACAGCTCTTCCTTCATCAACATATACTCCTCCTGTGTAAAGGTCTCGTATGTCGTAGCTTCTTTCGTGATTATATGCTTACTCATAACTATGCTTTGAATGGTTGACTACTCTTCTTTGTTGTGCTCTTCTTTTGCTTCCTCAAATGGGAATTGTCTTTTCACCGGTGGCAAATAATAAACTCTTGGTTTCGTTCCGAGTTCTTCAAACTGCCTGTAACCAGCCCTGCTTCTGAGCAACTCTTTCAAGCGGAAAGTTTCTTCACCGTTTGTAACACTATCCTCATTCTCGTCTCCGAAAAAGATTGTTCCATTCGGACATTCCGTGACGCAGGAAGGCAGTTCACCTTTGGCAGCATGGCCCGGACAAAAATCACATTTGGATACCGTACCTACCGTTGATGATTTTGTTGAACAACAGGTCTCCTTACAATCAGCAGGATGCTTTTGATTGTATTCCACTTGCTGTGGACGACCAAAATTAAATGACCTCGCTGAATACGGACAAGCTGCCATGCAGAATTTACACCCTATACAACGATCGCTGTCAACTGCAACAATTCCATCTGAACGTTTAAATGTAGCATCCACCGGACACACTTTGGTGCATGGCGGATTGTCGCAGTGGTAACACATCTGAGGAAACCAATAAGGTGCTCCCAACTCGGAATCCTGCATACGTTTTACCTTCAGGTATTCTATAGGAGGTAATGTGTTATGCATCTTCTGACATCCTTCAACACATTTCCTTTCATTTGCACAACGGGCAAGATCAATCACCATCACGAATTTTCTCCCAGCTATACCTTCCCGCAATTGATCCTCACTGAGGTTCATGTCTGCAGCATGGTGAGTAACAAGAGAACTGTCAACTTCCACCAGTTTGCCTTCTGCAGTCAGTACTTTCACTTTCTTCCCGCTGTCTGGCGGTGCTTCGCCCAACAATTTATTCTGAAGACCGAGCCCGGCCAATGTGGCTCCACCTGCCAGTAATCCGAATTTCAGAAATTTTCTGCGTGCGGAGTCTTCTTGTTCATTTTTCATATCCTGGTATTTTTTATTCTAAGTCTGTAACAAAACTGTATTTACATAACAGATTCAGAATCCCCATTGACGGGTAATGTTAAACCCAAATAATATATCGTTCGGAAATCCATTCTGATTGTATACTCTCAGCTCCTGGCTCAAAATCTGATCTGCAGTACACACAAAAATCTGAAACTGGTGACTTCCGGTTGAAACTTCAAAGCCCAAACCCAAATTCGGCTTTGGATCAATCACATCGTCTTTCGTAAACATATAATCAAAGTCTACTATGAAAGATGACTGCGGACTGAATTTGTATCTTCCTAATGCTGAAAGTCCCACATGATCATTCGGAGAAGTTTTTATTACAGAGGCAGATTCAACTTTCTAGTGCAACATAAAAATAATATTATGTTGCATTATGGCA
>CALMQM010000083.1 GCA_937871435.1 uncultured Bacteroidota bacterium
TGCGACACAACCATCAACCATCAACCAACAACTGACAACCAAGATTAGGTATTAGGTATTAGGTATTAGGTATTGGGTATTAGGTATTGGGTATTAGGTATTAGGGACGAGGGACGAGGGATGGTTTTAATTAACTAACAAGGAAAACAACACAAAACACAAAACACGAAACCAACAACCAACAACAAGGTACAAATTAAAAAGGCAATTGTAAATAATTATCTAACCTTTAACACATCACTCAAAATACAAGGGTGTTGTATTTTAATACAAGTGTCATTCTGCATATCGTTTCAGAATTTAACAATCTTTTGTGATACCCTCAGGTTTCCTGACTGGACAACTGCGAAATAAAATCCGGCGCCAAATTGTTTCATAGAAATATTTAATTGTTCCTGAGCGGGAAATTTGGAAGAAATACACAAAGATCCGGATGAAGAATAGATTTTAATTTCTGTGTATTCTCCATCATCTAAATCATGATTGCGTACATGCAACATTTCTTCATTAGCATTATAATAAATCTGAAAATTTCCGGGAATATTTTGTTCAATAGCTGCAGCTACACAATGATCACAAGGAGTGCTGGCACAAATTCTCACATCATCAACAAAACCACGAATATGACGATACCAGGATGAGGGAGTTAATACACCTTGTTGAAGATAATTCAAAACGCCAAAGCTTTCATCAATTTGTGCACAGATCGGAGAGCCCGGAATTTCCTGAGTAAATCCGGTATCGCTGTAAACACTAAGAGAAATTTCATTCCCGGATCTTCGCTGTAATTCGATGTAATAATAATTGCCGACATACTGCATCGGAATATATTGATTATGCAGTGCAACATCGAGATTCATGTCGTTCTTGGCAAACAGACGGAAGCCCCAAGGATTGGTTTGATCAAATGGATTTTCGCAACAGGCATCGTATGTGGGCAACATTGGCGAAAGTAATGTCACACCCAATGCGGAATTTGAAGTAGGCGGATACGCTGCAAGATTGCTCGTATGTGGATCATCACTCGTATTGCTGAACATCATAATCATATGTCCGGGTGAATTCCCATCAATCAGATTAAATCTGCATCGCGCAGTAAAATTGGAAGACGCA
Organism: uncultured Bacteroidota bacterium; assembly: GCA_937871435.1. Classification (GTDB taxonomy): domain Bacteria; phylum Bacteroidota; class Bacteroidia; order AKYH767-A; family 2013-40CM-41-45; genus JADKJP01. The sequence goes on from CALMQM010000083.1 coordinate 1,114, forward strand.
GCCTGTAGTCCGGGTACAAAACGATATACTCTGTTATAATCCGAACCACTGGGATTGTCAAAAAATAGTTGATTAGCTACAAGGGTAATTGACCCGCTAGTGTTTTGCAAATATGTATAGGGGTTCAAGGAATCATAGGATTCAACAAAAAATGGCTGGGAACAAAAACACTGAGCGGAAGAACTTCCTGATTTCAGAAGAATCAGAAGAAATAAAATAACGGAAGCCTTCATTTTTATTGGAAAAATTTTACATGCATCGAACAGAAACTATGAAGGCAATGAAAGTTGACCTTCCTGATGTGAATATACAAAATTGCCTGCTCAATAAAAAAAAAGAAAGAAAAAAGGTGTCATTTGAATTCTTCAGATGAAGGCACACAAACATATTTCTAAACCGGTTTTAAGCCTTTCGCGAACGCCTGTCATTTGTACAGAAATCAAGATTAGATTTCGGTAACTAACAATGCTAATTTTTTGGGTGTTAATAAGTCATTTTCCCTATGAAAAAGCCGTTGAAAGGTTCAGGGTATCTTACACGCTTGAATCTCAATTTGAATGCAAAAAATTACATTCTTCTTCCTATTCATTCTGCTTGCTGTAACTGCACATGCGCAGGATGACTGTTCCTTTGCAACGCCTCTCTGTGGCAGCTTTCAGGCTACCGGCTCAACTGTCGGAGCCACGATGTCAATCACAGATCCGGCATTGGATTGCGGGGACAATACCGTGAACAATAGTGTCTGGTTTACCATCGAAGGAATCAATACCGGTACAGCGACTGTAGTTGTTTCGGGAATCGATAACAATCCCGGTCTGGAAATGGAAATTTACACTGGAAACTGTGGATCTCTTGCTCCGATTGCCGGTGCATGTACAAGCGCGAATGGTCCTGCTGGCAGTATGACACTGAATTTTGCTGTATCAAATGGAAATACATATTTCATCATGGTGGACGGAAATGCTGGTAACCAGGAAGCATTCACCATTGTGGCAACGGCCACAAACAACGCGATCATTGGAGCTCCTCAAACTCAGTTTACAACCAATGTATTAAGAGGATGTACTCCTCTGAATTTTACTGTACTCAATCAAACTGTACTGTATGGCGGAAGCAATATCAGCTACAGCTGGACAATTGATACAGGTACACCTATTATCGGATCAGGTGCTGATACCAGTTTTACAATTTCCAGTGTTGGTCAACACAATGTATTACTCAATGTGTGTAATGACGAATGCGGATGTGTTGGATCCACACGTTCTGTAACTGTACAGGAATTAATTCCCGCGATTGATGCAACACCTACCTTGTCCTGCCTTGGAACTCCGATTGATTTCAGCGGATCAGCGACTATCCAGCCCGCATTTCCTCCTACCAATCCAAATGTCACTTTGTGGCAATGGGATTTCGGTGATCCTAACAGCGGTGCTTCCAATACTACAACCGGACAAAATGTACAGCATACATTTGTTGGTCCCGGCAATTCCTTTACCGTTACACTCACTACCAACGGAACATGCGGACCGGAATCAACAACGACTGTTGTAACCATGCGTCCGAAACCCGTTATCAATGCAGGTGGTCCTCAAACTGTATGTGAAGATCAGGATATCAACCTGAGTGCGGTTGTAAGCAACGGAACATCTCCGATCACATATTCGTGGGGAGGACCGGGAGCTTTCTCTTGTCCTACCTGCTCCACAACTGTTTTGAGTACCGTTCCTCCGGGAGGTCCGTACTCTGTAACCATCGACATTGTAGATTCACTTGGATGTACTGCTGATACTACTGTAGATGTAACAATAAATCCAAAGCCTATCATCAATGCCGGAACCGACGTACAGGTTTGTCGCTATGATGTTGTAGCGATTGACGCGTTTCCGATTGCAGGAACACAGCCCTTGTCCTATACCTGGACTCCATCCACAGGATTGAGCGATGATACACTCGCCAGTACATTCGCGACAGTAACAGCACCGATCACTTATTGCGTCACTGCAGTAGATCCGATTGGTTGCACATCCGATCCGGCCTGCATTAACATTACTTTGTTCCCGCCGCCGACAATCTCTGCGAGCGTGCCGACTTTGTGTGCAACTCAACCTGTGTTACAAAACACTTTCACAGTTACAGGGGCTGATCCTTCCTCGGCAATTACATGGGTGCTCTCACCGAATTATTCGTTGATCACAAGCGTGAGTCCGGATTCATTTTCAATCGACGTAACTTTCCCTCCTGGAATTGCGGCTACCTACACATTCACAGCTATTGTAGATGATGCAAATACAGGTTGCAAAGACACTGTGAGCACAAGCTTTACAGTGACACCAGGATTGAATATGAGCATCAGCGGTGCTACTCAGGTCTGTCAGGGTGATGCTGTTCCACTTACTGCCAGCGGAGCCATCACATATGTCTGGACTGCAAGTCCTGCTTACGCATTTGCCGATCCGACTCTTGCCTCCCAATCTGTAACACCAACGGTCACCACTACATTCACAGTAACCGGAACTAACGGCAGTTGCACGCAAGTCATCACACACATGGTTACTGTCAACGCTAAACCTGTGGCAGTGGCGGCTCCGATTACTCCATTTTGCGGATGCGATACGATTGATCTGAATGGTACAGGAAGTACTCCGGGAATGACGTATTCATGGACAAGCGCGATTGGTTACATCGTGACTTCACCGTCATCCCTGAATACTACCGCCTATGTTTGTAGCAATGATCTGCTTACTCTCAGAGTTACCGACCCTGCTACAGGATGTTTCAAAGACAGCGCCGTTTCTGCAACAGCCAGACCTAAACCCAATGCAGCAGCAAACGTAACTCCGAATCTGATTTGTAATGGTGTCAGTACAGTCATCGCACTGGACGCTACGGGAAGTAACACCGTTTTCAATACTACATATAATTGGTCATCCAATAGCGTGGGAGTACCGATTACTGACACCGCCGCATTCAGTACGACAGCGACGGTAAATGGAACCACCGTTTTCTATCTCACTGTTACAGATTCATTAGGTTGTGATTCTACAGCAAGCGATACAGTGAATGTTTATCCCATACCGACTTTTACAGCAAGCAATCCTTTCATATGCACATCAGATCCTGTGCTGCTTTCCACTCTTTCGATCAACGGAGCAACAGCAGGATCAAATTATAACTGGACAACAATACCCGGATGTGTTTCGCCAAGTACGAGTACAAATCCAAGTGAAACATTTGATTTCTCAACCTGTGGCCCTTCCACATACAATTTCGCAGTGACAGTCACTGATATTGGCACGAATTGTATCACCAGTTTAAATCAGGATATTACTGTATTGAGCGGAGTTGTACTCAGTGTGTCGAGTGATCCGACCATCTGTGAAGGAGATTCAGCTTTGCTATTCGCCAGTGGCGCGAATACCTACAGCTGGACCGGCGGCGCAACTACTGATTCCATTTACGTGAGCGGACTCTCCGCGGCAGGTTCTCCCTACACCGTCACGGTAACAGGAGCTGTGGGAAGTTGTACCAATTCCAGATCCATACTTATCACTGTGAATCCAATCCCGGCTACTGCGCCGATCAGTGGTTCTGCTTCAGTTTGTGAGAATGATTCTTCCTTGTTGTATGTTGTTACACCTACCGGTGGAAATTACACATGGACCATTACAGGAGGAACTATTGACAGCGGACAAAACAGCGACAGCGTAATGGTTTCGTGGGATTCTGCAGGTGTAGGAACACTTTCAGTTGTTGACACAAACGCTTTTGGTTGTCCCGGACCCGTGCAAACCTTGGTTGTCACGATCAATCCATTGCCGGACTCATCGAATGTTATTCAGGGCCCGACTCCGGTTTGTGAGAACAGTGTCGAAACATATTTTGTAAATGCAAATGCAGGCTCCACGTATTATTTCTTTGCAAGCGGAGGTACAGTTTTGAGTCAGGCGAATAATCTTGTTACGATACAATGGCTGAACGCAGGAATTGGAAACGTGACAATGTATGAAGTGAATGCAACGAATTGCACCGGACCGGTTTTGAATTATGATGTGATCATCAATCCGCGTCCGCAACCTGCAGCCATCAGTGGTACAGCATCCGTGTGTGACAGCAGTACAGAAATTTACACAGTGCCGATGAATGTTGGCTCCACATACAACTGGATGGTTACCGGAGGAACGATTACGAACATCAGCGCTAACCAGGACAGTCTGGAAGTATTCTGGGCTGGCTCAGGTTCTTCGCTTGTTGAAGTAAGCGAGACCAATTCCTTTGGTTGTACAAGTGATACGACCAACATCAGTGTGGCGGTGAATATTCGTCCGCAGGCAATTGCTCAGCCGGATTCAGCGGGTATTTGTCAGGGTGGCGCGTTCCAGATTTCCGGCAATGTGAATATCGGCACTATCCACTGGTATTCATCGGGTACCGGCGTGTTCAGTGATTCCACTATTGCTTCTCCTCAATACATTCCAAGTTCGCAGGACACAGGTTACATCACACTCACGATGGTGGTTTCAGGTCCACCGTGTGAAAATGACACCGCGGATGTTGTGTTGTATGTTTCACCTGCACCTGTAGTTTCGATCACAGGAACTCTCAATACATTGTGTTTTGGGCAAAGCGATACAATTACTGCAATAGGCGGAGGAACATACGTGTGGATGCCAGGAGGATTAATTGATTCAACCATCATTGTTCAACCGCTGATTTCTACACAATATGTGGTGACTGTTACAAACAATTTCAATTGCAGTACAAATGACACACTTGATGTAACCGTGATCCCGCCCGGAATTCCGAATGCCGGACCGGATTTGTTGATTTGTCTGGGTGATAGCGTGATGCTCAATGGTACCCAGCAAAATGCAGGAGGATTAATCTGGACCACATTAGGCAATGGAACATTTTCTCCATCCAACGGAATTCCTACGCCTTATTATGTTCCGGGTATACAGGATACTTCGGCAGGGTTTGCTCAGATTGTGCTCACAACAACCGGAGCATGTTTGAATCTGACTGATACGTTGCTGCTGAACATTGAAGGTTTGCCATCTCTTTACGCCGGGAAAGATACAGTCGTAACTTCGGGTCCGAACACCGGAGTGAATTTGCCTTTGACTCCTCTGGTTGTAAATTCACCAACGATCATCTGGACCAGTACAGGTACCGGAACATTCAGTCCGAGCGATACGAGTGCCAATGCTACTTACACTCCGAGTGAAGCGGATTTCGCTCTGGACTCAGTGATTCTTACAATTACAGCTACAGGTGGATGTATTACGTTGACGGATCAACTCAAGATTGAATTCACACCTTTTGTAATTCCAAATGTATTTACGCCCTATCCGAACTCTCCCGGTTACAATGATTATTTTGAAATAAAAAATCTTCCGGTAAATAGTAAATTAAAAATCTGGGATCGCTGGGGGCTGATTGTATATGTTACCGATAATTACCGCAACGACTGGGATGCGGCATTGCTAAAATCAGATACGTATTACTATTTATTAATTCTGGAGGATAACAAAGAGTATCACGGATGGATTCAGGTAATCAGAGATTAATCCCGGCATTTATGGTTTCGTTTCTATTCGTTTAGAAAAAAATATTCGTGATTAACTCTCTCTTTGCATCAGTTGCAAAGCCCATTGACGCAACACATTTTTTTTCTCCTTGTCGGCATCAACCAAATCAAAAGAACGCATTGCGGACAGATAGAACTTTTCCATCTCCTGTTCCGCGCGTTGTCGGACATTGAGCGATTCGTAGATTCTTTTTACAGCGGCAACTTTTTCAACGGGATCGAAATCTTTTAAACTCAGCCAGCGATTCAATTCTGCCTTATTTATACTATCGGCAAGCTCCAGTGCAGTAAGCAATAAAAAGGTTTTCTTGTTGGCTATAATATCGCCACCAACCTGCTTTCCGAATTTCCCTGCATCTGCATACACATCGAGGATATCATCATGTAATTGAAAAGCAATACCCAGATCTTTGCCGAAATTATAGAGCAATCTGGCATTCTCAGCAGTAGTTCCGGATAGCAAAGCTCCGATGTGCAATGAAGCACCGAGCAAAACAGCGGTTTTTAAGGCAATCATGTTTATATATTCCGGAATGCTGACATCGTTTCTTGATTCGAAATTCATGTCGAGCTGTTGCCCTTCACACACTTCAATAGCGGTTTTATGAAACAGCTCCAGCACTTCACGGAGATATTTATCTTCCACCTGCATCATGTGCTGGCAGGATTGAACAAACATCGTATCACCGGAAAGAATGGCAATGTCCGGATTCCATCGTGTATGAACTGTGGGTTGTGCTCTTCTTAAAGGGGCTTTGTCCATGATGTCATCATGCAGCAGGGTGAAATTGTGGAACATTTCTATTCCCAATGCCGGACCTGTGATAGAAAATGGATTTCCTCCGCAAAGTTCATTCGACATCAACAGTGCGGCAGGGCGCATTCTTTTACCGCCCAATGTGAGCATGTAACGAATAGGATCGTAGAGTTCGGGAGGATTGTTACTCAATACAATCTTTTTGATTTCCTCCTCTATCAATTCCTGAAAAAAGCGGGGACTGTGCATGCGGTAAACTTACGGAATTCAATTCAGCCCAAAAAGTATTGCCTGAAGAGACATGAACTATTTCCTTAAAACCGAATGGACAGTAAGAAATCAGGAAAGAACAAAATGATTGTTCCGGATGATGATCTTCAATCCATCTTCCAATGGAGTGAATTCACGTTGCAGAAGTTCACGCATGACTGTGATATCGGGTTTGCGGCGGCTCATGTCTCCTTCTTTCAGAGAGGGCATGTGAACGATACTGGAACGTGAATTGGTTACTTTGATGATCACCTTGGCAAGATCCAGCACAGAAATTTCCTGGTCTGTTCCAATGTTACCGACATCATTTACCAATTGATTATTGTAAAAAGCATTGCATGTAGCGTCCAGGTGATCTTCAATATAACAGAAGGTACGTGTCTGGCTTCCATCACCGTAAATAGTAATGTCTTTGTCCTTCAATGCAGCATTGAGAAATTTGGAGATAACGAAATCGGTACTTTGTTTAGGACCATAAGTATTGAACAAACGGAAAATAGTAAAGTCGAGATCGTATTCCCTTTTAAAAGAGCGGAGATACGCTTCGCCGACATTTTTTACAATAGCATAAGGCAAACGGGAATTCAAGGGTGTGGTATGTTCATTCTGCGGATATTCCACAGGCTCACCATACACTTCAGAAGAAGATGTATAAAACACCCGTTTTGTTCCGGTGTTCTTCGCCAGGTTCAGAATGTTATTGATTCCTTTGATATCATTCAACACCATTACCGGATGTGCAAGTGTTCTTTTTACACCAACCACCGCTGCATAATGGAACACATAATCAAATCTCCAGGAAAGAAAAATGCTGCTGATGTCTTTCAAATCGTTGACATCGGCTTTGATGAACTTCACATTCTGGTGAATGGATTTAGGCACTTTGGCATGTGAGCCGGTAAGTAAATTATCTACAATCACGACAAAATTGTCAGGGTCACGCGCCAGGCGTTCAGCGAGGCTGCTTCCAATAAAACCGGCACCACCTGTAATGAGTATTTTTCGTGTCATGATCTTGAGTTTATGAGAGAAAACGTTTCAGGATCAAAGATTAAAATATAATTGTGTTGCAATTTAGGATTTACACGAACAGCATTCAAGTGGTGGTGAATGAATATTAATTGTACACGAAATGAAGGTTAAGAAATGCCGAAACAGGACGAAAAGAGGTATTTGGCTTGTTTTCAATGTTTTAAATCCGATCGCTCGTCTTCATCTTATCAATCGTTGGGAAGGATGCTACCGGATAAAGTGTTAGCGACTCAAAAACTTTGCGGCCTTTGCGTCTTTGTCTGAAATTTTTCTCGCAAAGACGCAAAGGGCGCAAAGGTTTCAGGAGTTTTCGATAAGAGCCAGAAGATATTTTCCGTAGCCGCTTTTCACCAATGGTTCAGCTATTTTGCGGAGCTGATCTTTATTGATGTATTTCATATTGTATGCTACCTCTTCTATACATCCGATTTTCAATCCTTGCCTTTCTTCTATGACCTGCACAAATTGTCCTGCCTGCATCAATGAAGTAAAAGTACCAGTATCAAGCCATGCTGTTCCTTTATCCAGAATACCAACCTTCAGTTTTCCCATTTCCAGATAGGCTTTGTTGACATCTGTAATTTCGTATTCGCCACGGGCACTGGGTTTTAGTTTTTTAGCAATATCAACTACAGTATTATCGTAGAAATACAATCCGGGAACCGCATAATTGGATTTAGGTTTCAACGGTTTTTCTTCGATGGAAATAGCGGTATTGTTCGCATCAAACTCCACTACTCCATATCGTTCCGGATCACTCACATGGTAGGCAAACACAACACCGCCAACCGGATCATTAATGCTTTGCAGCAGTTGATGCAATCCGGTTCCATAGAAAATATTATCTCCGAGAATCAGCGCGACTTTATCTTTTCCGATAAAAGATTCTCCAATCACAAAAGCCTGCGCGAGTCCGTTTGGAACAGCCTGTTCCGCATAGGAAAATTTACACCCAATCGAAGAACCGTCGCCGAGAAGGCGTTTGAAATTCGGCAGATCCATCGGTGTGGAGATGATCAGTATTTCATTGATCCCGGCTGACATCAGGACAGACAAAGGATAATAGATCATTGGTTTGTCGAACACCGGCATCATTTGTTTGCTCATAGCCAGCGTAAGTGGATGTAAACGGGTGCCGGATCCGCCGGCGAGGATAATGCCTTTCATTTTGTTAGTGAAGAGTGAAGGGAATGGTTGGTGGTTATTGGTTGTTGGTTGTTGGTTGTTGGTTATTGGTTATTGGTTGTTGGGAGATGAATGGACAATTCACTCTTTACTCATCGCTTTTCGCTTTTGCAACCTGCAGTTCTCCGAGTTCGACATCTTCTTCTTCATCAAAAACCTGGATGAGTGGTTCGCTGAGGAATGCTTTGGTAATGATTCGTTTTTCAAGAGACAGGAGTAAACTTGGCAGGAAGATGAGATTGCTCAACATAGCAATGAGAAGCGTTACTGAAATGAGCATTCCCAGGGCTGATGTTCCACCAAAACTGGACGCGGTAAAAATAAAGAATCCGGAAAACAGGATCACTGCAGTATAAATCATACTGACTCCTGTTTCATGGATCGCGATGGATACGGTTCTGGAAATACTGCCGCCAAACTTTCGCATTTCCTGTCTGTACTTCGTGAGAAAATACATCGTGCCATCACTCGCAATTCCGAACGCGATGGAAAAGATGAGAATGGTAGACGGTTTAAGAGGAATATGGAAGAATCCCATCATGGCAGCCGTGATCAATAGCGGAGTCATGCTTGGGATCAAGGCAATTACAACCATCCGCAATGACATAAACAAAAAGAACATGACTGTTCCGATCAACAGGATTGCGAGGAAAATACTCTCTTTGAGATTAAGCAAAAGATAATCGTTGTTCTTGAGGAAAATGATGGAGTTCCCGGTAAGTTTCACATCGTATTTGTCGACCGGAAAAATGCTATCTACTCTTGGTTTGATTTCCGCAAGCAGGGATTTCATTTTGATGGAACCAATATCGGCAACCTGGAAACTGATACGTGTAATTTGTTTGGTGCTGTCAATGATCGATCGGAACATGCGTTGGTTTTCCTTTGCTCCTCCGGCATAGCCTTTCAATCTTGCCAGTTCCTCCACATTTGGAATAATGTATCGGCGGGGATCATTGTCATTCAGTCCCTGGTATGAAAACTTAATTCCTTCAGCAACTGAAACCGGTTCTGAAAACTCTTTGTAATTCGCGAGTACTTTCTGAAGACGGTTGATTTTGTACAATGTACTCAGCTCAAGAGCGCCGCCGGGTTTACGTGTATCAATCGAAACTTCAAATGGAAGTACACCGCGGAAATGTGTTTCGAAGAATTTCAGATCGGTATAAATCACATCTTTCTTGGGTAGATCATCTACAACAAATCCTACTGTTGTAATTTTCATCATCCCGTATGTACTAAAGATAACAAGAACGATCACCAGTGTGTAAATTCTCGGGCGATACCGATGAACCCATCGATCGATGCGGGTGAGAAAACGATTGAGCGTTTTTCGCTCCAGATGTTTCACCTGCTTCGCTGACGGAGGAGGAAGGAAACTGAAAACAATCGGAATAAGAATCAGAGAAATCAGGAAAGTGAGCATCACATTCAAAGATGTGATCAAACCAAATTCAATGAGTACGGCACTGTGTGTAAAGGCAAAAACCAGGAATCCCAGGGACGTAGTGACGTTGGCAAAAAAAGTACTTACACCGATGCGATAAATTGAACGTGCCAGCGCTTTTATTTTATTGCCATGCTTCGCGTATTCCTGTTGGTATTTATTCAACAATAAAATACAATTCGGGATTCCGATGACGATTATCAGGGGAGGAATGAGACTGGTGAGAATTGTGATTTTGTATCCAAATAAAACCAGTGTTCCGAAGGACCAGATTACCCCGAACACGACCACGATCATTGGAAAAACAACGGCATAAAAACTCCGGAAGAAAATCAGCAGAATCAACGCCGTAATGAAGAGCGCGAGCACCACAAACATCTTCATTTCTCCAAGAATTTTTTCTGATACGGCAGTACGGATATAAGGCAATCCGGAAAAATGAAGATCTATATTGTTAGACGCAGAAAACTCATCCGCAAGACCTTTGATCTGATGGACAATATCTATCCGGCTTTTGGTGTTCAGTTTTTTCTGATCGAACGTGATCGCCATCACGGTTGCTTTTGTCTCAGGATTGAATAGCAGTCCCTCATAAAAAGGCAGTTTCATCAGTTCATCACGCAAACTGTCTACTTCCTGCTGAGATTGCGGTTTGGTTTTGATCAGGGGAAGAAAATCGAGTTTGTGTAAACTGTCGTTTCGTTGTACTTTGAATGCGCGCGCGATGGAAACTACTTCCTGGATTCCTTCGATGGCTTTGATCTTATTGGTAAGTTCATACCATCCGGTAAACGTTTTCTCTTCCCAGATTTTATCACTTTTAAATCCGATCACCATAACAGTACCATCTTCTCCGAATTTCTCTTTGAATTTCAGGTACTCGGCATAGGTGGAATCTGTAAGCGGGAGAATTTTGGCAGACTCGTAACTCAACTGAACTTTCGTTGCCATGAATCCCATCAAGGCAGTAAGAGCCAGCAATGAAATCAAAGTGACGGTTCGGTAACGAAGAATAATTCGGGCAGCTGCTTCGAGCATAATTATAAGTCGGGTAAATGTACTGTTTTCTGAATATCGGGGAAGGAAGCAGCGAATGAGTTTATCAAACCCGGAATGTTATTCTCCGGTCTTTTATTTTAGAAGAAAATGTAAATGAAACTGTTACTCCGAACATTTCCTGCTCCAATGAATTTTCAACCAATTCAAATTACACTTTCTAAAAGTAATCCCAAGTCCTTCAATCAAATTTACATGTGATCATTCCGCGATTTTTTTTCAGGTAAGGCGGTGTAAAGGATTCTTCTTGATCATTCCACCTTTGCTGTCGTTGATGCTGTGCATCACCATGAAGGCCTGTGGATCAATTCGTTCGATGAGACCTTTGAGTTTATTGATTTCCAAACGGGTGATGACTGTATACACAATGTCCATTTCGCGATTTTTATCTCCATGCGTTCCAAATCCACGTTTGCCCTTCAGGATGGTGACGCCTCCGCCCATCTGATAAATAATCACTCTACGGATTTCTTCCGATCGATCTGAAACAATGGTAACACCGGTATATTCTTCCAAACCATGAATTACAAAGTCAATTGTTTTGGAAGCCGAGAGATAGGTGAGTGTAGAATACATGGCGCGTTCAAAATCGAGCAGATAGGCTGCGGCAGAAAAGATGAGGATATTCACCACCAGAATTACATCTCCAACTGACATTCCAAATTTCCTGCTGATGGCAAGAGCTAGTACTTCTGTTCCATCCAGCACACCACCTCCGCGAATGGTGAGACCGATTCCTGCTCCGAGGAAGAATCCACCGAACACGGCGACGAGTAATTTGTCATGCGTGATATCCGGAACATCCACAACAAGCAAGGCAAAACCCAGCCCGGTTACAGCAAGGGCTGTCTTGATGGCGAACATGATTCCAACCTGACGAAAGCCGAGAATTACAAACGGAATGTTGATTACAACTATGAGTAATGGAAGAGGGATTTCTCCAAGGAAACTAATCAACATGGAAATACCGGTAACACCACCATCAATAAAATGATTTGGCAGGAGGAAGCCTTTCAATCCAAGACAGGCGGAGAGAATGCCAAGTATCAACAGAAAAAGAGATGAGAATCTACCAGGACCTTTTTTAACTCTTGATTTTCTACCCGGTTTTGTGATGTGTTTGAATTCAGAGAGTGAATTCTGGATAAGCATGTAAAGTGACATGGTTGGAGGTTTTGGTATTGCAATCTAAATTAACAAATCTGATGGTTGGTTGCGCCCGACAACCCTAATCAATCGAGCGCAACCGAACACATCATAGGAATGCTTTCAGTACAATCAGCAGAATAATGACGCCGACAACGAAGAGTACAGGAAACATCAGGCCTTTTGATGATTTGTCTTGGTTTTCCATAGTTTGTAGAATTGATAAATGAATAATTTGTCTGAAAGAGATGGTTGATGCTGAATGAGAGCAGAACTGATTTATTCCAATTCTTCTTATCTGTGGAGGCAGAATAAGCTGGTTCATTTTCAAGAAATAATTCCGGACAGAAGCATTATGACGCATTCGTTAGCCGACAGAATTTCACTGATCATAACACAGAAGAACAATGCGCTTTCAAACCATGCAAACTTTCACTTTCGAAGAAGTAATACTGGTTCAGGAATTAATCTTTTTGAATTAATCCGCAATCAAAATTCACAGAATAAGAAAAAAGAAATGCTCAGATTAAGAGCCGGCGCAGAATAATAAAAAGGTTTCGATATTGTCGAACCTGATTTCCGGTGGAAAAATAAAATGTATGAGATGAAAAAGGAAGGGAGATAAAATTGGTATCAATGTGACAAAATCCCGTTCTCAATTTGGTGAGAACAGGAGCTGTTACTGTTACACCTGCACTGAAAGTAGCGTTTTCAATTTTCTCCAGATTGGCTGAAGTGAAAACCGGGATCAGGAGTTCATGTCCATTGCGGGCACTTTTAACGGCTACTCCGCCATTCACTCCGGTTGAGGGAAGGAGAAATGCGATTACGAGAAAAATTCCCGTCAGCCATTTGAATGCAAATTTGAACATGTTGCAAAGATACGATTAAATGCCGTTTGAAACAACTTCAGTTAGATTTATCCTCTATCAATTAAACATTTTTTTCTGTTACTCAAATTGAATTGAGGATAAAATGTTTTTTATCCAATAATTAAAAGAACAGTTGATTTGCGATTCATTTTTTCAAATTGAAAATGCATCAACATCTAAAATATTTATTTCAAAATCGACTCAAACAATTCCACTATATTCGAAGAAAATTATTTTGAGATGAATCCATGGCATGATGTATCGCCCGGCAAGGAAATTCCGGAAACAGTGAATGCAATTATCGAAATCCCGAAAGGTTCCAGAGCAAAATATGAACTGGATAAAGAAAGCGGGCTCTTGAAACTGGATCGTGTACTCTATTCAGCGTTTTATTATCCTGCAAATTATGGATTCATTCCAAAATCCTATGGCGATGACCATGATCCTTTGGATATTCTGGTATTGTCTCAGATAGATTTTGTTCCATTGTGTCTTGTGAAAGCCAATGTCATCGGTGTAATGCGAATGGTTGACAGCGGAGAAGGCGACGACAAAATTATCGCTGTCGCGAGCAATGATGTCAGCGTGAATTTCATTAAATCAGTAAAAGAATTGCCTGTTCATTTTATACAGGAACTTCGACAGTTTTTTGAAGAATATAAAACGCTCGAAAAGAAAACAGTGGTGGTGGATGAATTTCAGGACAAAGACGTTGCTGTTGAAATTGTAAAAAACAGTTTTATCCATTACCGGAATTCCTTTCCTGATAAAAAATAAATCTCAATTATTTGTTTTGATGTATTTGAATAAAAGAAAAAGTATAATGTAGTCAGCACGCCGGGTCATCCGGCACATCATGCCGCGAATGGTGTTTTTATACTATTTGTCACAATAAATTTCCGTATGCGCGTTATGAGGAAGATTCAACCAAAACTTTTCCTGTCTGGTCTAATTGGTTAAGTTTGTCTCAACAAAAATCCATGTTTCCCCGGACTTTCAGCTTTCCGCTTTTTATTTTCCTGTTCATCACCCTGATTTCCTCCGGCCAAACGCTGCCTGAAAATCAGCAGGTGGATCCTTTTCAGTTCTTTACTGACACCACACGTTTACCGGAAGGAAGTTTACCCAGACAACGAATGAGAGCGCTTCATTTTCTCGGGATGGATCGGAGTGATCTGGATTTATTACATCAGGCAGAAAGAAGGGGCAATCAGAAGGCTGTGGCATTTATTTCCGGTCGGCTCGGAAGCACTTTAGCTTTAAACGGACAAACAGATTCGGCAATAACTTTTTTCAAACAGAGTCAGCGCACATTTGGAGAACAGGCAATGCCCAGAGGAGAAGCGGCAGCAAGTACCGCGCTTGGTCTGATGTATGAGCGCCAGAAAAAATTCGGAGAAGCAAGAGATCAGTTTCTGCTTGGACTGAAAAAATACCAGGGAGTCGGATTCTCTCAGGGCATGATCGCGGAATACACACATTTGGCAAGGATCAGTGAAGCTCAGAAAGATCATACTGCTGCATTGGATTACCACAAAAAAGCGCTGGCCGTAGCCACAAATGCAGGTTCTGAAGCAGCACAGGCTGAATTAAACAATAAAATCGCGGAGGAATTATTACACTCGGGAAGAGACAAGGAAGCGCTGAATTATCTGCAACAGGCCTATGAATATTATGAGAAAAAGAGAGATCACAAAGCCATGGCAGTAGTGCTCAGGAACAAAGGCATAGTGAGTTATAAAAACGGAAATTACAATGTGGCGTTGGATTATTTTCAAAAGAGTCTGAGAGAAGACAAGAAACTTCCCGCATTGAGGATGATTCGGGATACATACCTGAAACTCTTTGCCACGCATCGTGTGAAGTCTGATTCTTCCCGTGCGAATTTTTATTCTTCTCAATACAATCTGTTTCGCGACAGCATAGAACACCTGATCAACAGCAGGGCGCTTAGTCCGGATTCATTTACCAACGAATTAGAAGAAAAAGCCTATGTCCGTAATCTCATCAATCGCGATCCGGAATTGTATGTTGATCCGTCCAATGTCCAGTCGCTGGAATACAATCAGAAATTGACGGAAGCAGAACTGGAAAGATTAAAGACGGAAGAAGCTTTGGCGAGAATGAGTCAGGAAAGACTGGAAGACAAAGTGGCGGACAATGAACGGGAAGATAAGATACAGCAACTCGAGCAGGAACAGGCGCAGCAAAACACAGCACTGTTACAGAAGGAAGCAAAACAAAAACAGCTCATTTATCTTTTCAGTTTAAGCGGTGGTTTAGTTTTATTTAGTCTGGGATTTTTAATGTACCGCTATCAACTCAAAAAGAAATCGCATGCCAGTCTGGACAAGGCATACGCGGAGTTGACTGATGCTCACCGAAAATTAAAAAACGCGCAGGAGCAACTTGTGCATGCGGAGAAAATGGCATCTCTCGGTCAGATGACCGCAGGGATTGCGCATGAAATTCAAAACCCATTGAACTTCGTCAACAATTTCTCAGAAACTTCGATGGAACTTCTCCAGGAGCTTTCAGAGGCCAAAAGTGCCGAAGAAAGGGAAATGATTGTGAATGATCTGCAACTGAACCTGAGCAAAGTGGTACAACATGGCAGACGGGCGGAAGGGATTGTCAAAAATATGCTTCAACATAGTCGCAGCGGAGCCGGCGAGAAACATCCAGCTGACCTGAATAAACTTGCTGAGGAATATCTGAACCTCGCTTTTCACGGAATGCGTGCCAAAGACAGTTCTTTCAGCTGTTCTATGGAAACGGATTTTGATCCGAATCTTCCGGCCATTCCGATGATTGCACAGGATATCAGCAGGGTTCTGCTTAATTTGTATAACAATGCTTTTTATGCGGTGAACAAAAAATCGGGTGAATCCAAATCCAAAGGATTGGAGTATAAGGCCCATGTCATCGTATCGACGTTGATGTTATCGAACTATGTAACCCTTACGGTCCGAGACAATGGAACGGGTATTTCCGATGCGATCAGAGATAAAATATTCGAGCCATTCTTTACCACAAAACCATCCGGGGAAGGAATAGGCCTGGGATTATCCCTGAGTTTTGACCTGATCAAAGCCCATGGGGGTGAAATAAAATTTGAAAGTGAAGAAGGAAACGGGAGTGCGTTCACATTTATTCTACCACTGGAAGTAAAAGGGAATTGAGTCAGAAAGGCGGATTTATTTTCTTTCCAAAAGCCAATTTATCCATCCAACCATCTTCACCGCATCGTTAATAGAGAAAGCCGGTTTTTCCCGGCTTTGACATTTGAACCTGAATCGTATCTTTATCCGTTCTTCGTCTGTAACCATGAACCAACCCAATGTCTCTTTGGAAAAATGTTACAAGCTGCTCAAGCAGGTAGACATTTTTCAGCACGTACCATCTGCAGTCCTGGAAGATCTTTCGAAAAAGATGATCCTTGCCGCCTATGCACAGGATTCACTGATTATTCTCAAAGGCGAACCGGGCAATTCCATGTACCTGGTAATAGAAGGGAAAGTTAAAATCCATGACGAAGAACACAATGTAGCGGAGATGGGAACCGGGATGTTGTTCGGGGAAATGAGTATTCTCGACTGGGAACCTCGCTCTATGTCAGTTACAGCATTGCTCCCAACTACCGTAGGTATAATTCACCAGACCGATTTTTACCAGGTTGTGAAGGACCATCCGGATACGATGAAGGATATCGTAAAGGTGTTGTCGAGCAGATTGCGGAACCAGAATGCTACTCTTATATCACAATTGCGCTTCAGGCATCAGGAACTGGAGAAACTGGTAGATGAAAAGACACAGGATTTACAGGTGAAGAACCGGGAATTGCGTGAGTTGTTGCAGCAACTGACCTCTACACAGGAACGTTTGGTCACACAGGAAAAACTGGCCTCACTTGGACATCTGACAGCAGGGATCGCGCATGAGATCCAGAATCCCTTGAACTTCGTCAATAATTTTTCTGAGCTCTGTCTGGAATTGATTCGGGAACTCAGTGATGAAAAAGGAGAAGAAGAACGCAAGACATTATTGAACAACCTGGCGAATACAGTCAATAAGATACACAAACACGGAAAGCGTGCCGACAGTATTGTGCGCAACATGATGTTGCACAGCCGGACCGGATCTTCCGAGAAAACTATCGCAGATCTGAATAAATTGTCAGAAGAATATCTCCATCTGGCGTTTCATGGGGTGCGGGCAAAAGATCCCTTGTTTCAATGTCAGCTTGAATTTTCTCCTGATCCGGATTTACCTCCGACAGCTATCGTTCAACAGGATATCAGCAGGGTGATTCTGAATTTGCTGAGCAATGCATTTTATGCAGTGAACAAAAGAAAGAAGTCGGGAGAAGCAGGGTATCAGTCGACTGTCAGACTGGCGACACGCTACAGAAATGGATCCGCGGAGATCCGCATAGAAGACAACGGAACGGGTATTCCGGCCACTTTGCGTGAAAAGATATTCCAGCCATTCTTCACGACTAAACCAACAGGAGAAGGCACAGGATTGGGTTTGTCGCTGAGTTTTGATATCATCACCAAAGGACATGGAGGAACATTCCAGGTGGAGAGTGAAGAAGGCAAAGGCACTACATTTATTATAACGCTACCGATTACAACCTGAAAATTCAGGATGAGACAGGGACAAAAAAAAAGCGGAACAAATTGTTCCGCTTTTTCCATTTCGTAGTCTTTTATTAAGACAGGTGCTTGTTAACCAATTTGGTCATTTCAAACATTGATACCGTCTTTTTACCACCAAAGACTTTCTTCAGGTTGTCGTCGGCGTTGATGTTACGGCGCTCTTTAGCATCCTGGAGTTTGTTCTTTTTAATGTAATCCCAAAGGCGTTTAGTCACTTCAGTGCGAGGAAGTGGTTTGCTACCAACGATTGGTGACAACACGTCACTGATGTTCATCGGCTTCATGAATGCCGCATTTGGTTTACGCTTTACCTTAGCTTTTGGCTTCGCAGCTGCTTTCTTAGGTTTAGATGCGCTTTTTGCTTTTGGCTTAGACTTTGATTTTGATTTAGCCTTTGCCGGAGCTTTCTTTTTCGCTTTTTTAGTTGCCATGTTTAAAATGGTTTAGGGTTAATCTATAGTGCAAATCAACAAAGGATTCCTTACCGAAAGTACAGTGCTTCTCAGAAGTTTTCCACAATCGTTGTGAGTTCTCAGAGGGAAAAACAGTCCGAACGCTTGCTGGATGGGCGATTAAAAGGGTACCCGAAAAGTCGGAGAGCTTCTCAATTTGATTTTTAAAACCTTCTGAAACCCGCTACCAGAGCCTCTTTCAGAAGGGTCGATGCAATCTTCAAGAGTGAAAAACATTTTTCCTGCTTCCTCCCCTGCTATCCGCATTCTTACGGTTCATAAAATAATTAACAATTTGTCATGTGAATACCGCCATTTATACTCCGGGAAAATCCACTTATACATGACCGGTTTCATTCTGCAAAAGCGGAACCTACCTTGCTGCTATGCTGTATACACCGGGCAGATCATCTGAAATATCGCCGATCCTCCTCTGTAAAAACCCCTATATTTCTTGTCCGTTGACGAGAAGTTTGATATTATTGTAATCCTTTGTGAGTGCGCTCCCCCTATCCTCCCCGTCTTGTTTCCGTGAAACTCAGAACTCTTAATATCATTTTCCTTTTCACTCTGCTCATAGCGGGAAAACCTGTCTATTCACAGCAGGATAGCTCTATACAGAGTAAAGTGAAGGTGGGATGTGTGAGCGGGAACTGTGAGAATGGCGATGGTGTGTACAGGACCAGCAGTGGGAACATTTACACAGGACCGTTTGTGAATGGAAAATACCAGGGCAAAGGGAAAATGAACTACCGTGACGGCGATGTGTACGAAGGGAATTTCGAGGGAGGGAAAATGCATGGCCAGGGACTTTATCTCTATCGTGATGGAAGTGTATACGAGGGAAATTTCGCCAATGGTAAAATGGATGGTACAGGAAAACTGACCTACCTCAGCGGCAATCGCTACGAAGGCAATTTTATGAATAACCAGAAATTCGGGAACGGAACTTTCTGGTTCAATGACAGCAGCAGGTATGAAGGTGGGTTTGTTGCTGACAGAATGGATGGAATAGGCAGATGGTTTTATCCGAATGGGGATCGTTACGAAGGTTCATTCAGCAAGGGAAAACAAAATGGCAAAGGCACATATTTTTACAGAGATGGAAATAAATATGAAGGAGATTTTGTCAATGGAAATTTCCAGGGATATGGAGTTTTATCTCTGAATGACGGGAGTTATTACGAAGGAGACTTCAGCAGGGACAATCCGCATGGTTTTGGAATCTTTTATTATGTGAATGGCGATATCTATGCCGGACAATTTGAAAATGGAGCCTACAGTGGTTGCGGTACTTATTATTATGCAAATGGCGACAGATACGAAGGAGATTATCAGGCCAACCTGTCGCATGGCAGTGGAACATTCATTGAATCCGACGGCAGCGCGACAAAATACCACTACGATCACGGGACGATCATAGGTGAAGGTATCCAGATAGCTTCAGCGGATTTTACTCCCGTAAAAAGCAGCCCTTCTGGAAATAATGCTGTGATCTCACCGACACATACGGAAGTCAGCAAACCAATTGAGACCAAACCGGAAGAGACAAAAACAGAACTAACTTCTCAGCCATCACCTGTTAAAACTGAACCCGCGGAAACTGCAGTAACGAAAACTGAAACTTCCGAACCTGCAGTGAAAGAAAGCGAAACAGTCAGCCATCAGGAGGAAACAGCAGTTGCTGTTCTTAGCAAGCCATCGTCGGTTACCAACAACAGCGGAATCATTTGTCCTGTATGTAAGGGAAAAGGAAAAATCGTACAGGCTGAAATCCGGAAAAACAAAATGGTTACAAAAGATATCAGCAATGGACTTGGACCCCGCAACTTCGTAACCTACTCGGTGAATGAAGTGGTGCGGCCTGCAGGAAATGTGACTTGCGGACGTTGTGGCGGCTCCGGTAAAATTCATGAAGATTAATTCCCAAATCCCATCGTGGGCATTCAAGTATGAAAAAAATTTTTCTCCTCGTGTTTTTGCTTTACTGCTCCCTCCGGGGTTTAGCGGAAGGCAGACTCTCTTCCACACTGCGTTTTGGAAGAATATCCGTTGACAAAGGACTCTCACAGTCTACCGTTTTTTGCAGTTACCAAGACAGCCAGGGTTTTCTCTGGTTTGGAACAGATGACGGATTAAATAAATATGACGGATACAATTTCGAAGTCTACAAATTCGATCCGACAGACGTGAAGACACTTTCCAATAACAGTATTCACGTAATTTTTGAAGACAGCAAGAAGAATCTTTTTGTTGGAACAGACAACGGCCTCAATCTTTACAATCCCCAAAATGGTTCATTCAAACGATTTCAAAATATCCCGAATGATCCGTCATCTTTATCGAGTAACATTGTGTCCTCTATCGTAGAGGACAAAGAAGGAACCGTGTGGATAGGAACAAGCAATGGCCTCAATGCATTAAACACAGGCAATTTTACTTTTTCATCAGTTCAAAGTAACAAAGCGAATGTATCAACACTCAGCAGTAATATTGTTTCCAGTCTGATCGTAGATAAATCAGGTACAGTATGGGTAGGAACAGCTACGAACGGATTGAATGCATTTGATCCGAAGACAAAAAAATGCACCCGATACATGAATATTCCGGGTGATAAAAACAGTCTGAGTGAAAACGACATCACTACCCTTTCCATTGATCACGAGGGCAATCTCTGGATCGGGACTGTAAATGGCGGAGTGAACGTGATGAATATTGCCACCGGGCAGATCAGTCATTACACTACCGACAACGGCCTATCCAGTAACAGTATTTTCAGTATACACGAAGATCATGAAGGGATTATCTGGATTGGTACTTTGGGTGGAGGACTTGATGCACTCGATCGTAGCAGCGGGAAAATTGTGAATTACAAATATGATCCTCTCAATCTGGAATCTTTGTCGAACAACAAAGTGTGGAGCATTTTCGAAGACAATGCCTCCACTTTGTGGTTTACCACCTCCGACGGGATCAGTTATTTCAATCGTTCCATCGCCAAATTTGTAACGCACAAAGTGAGTCAGGGACAAGGTGGTGAAGCCAACAACAGTGTATTCGCTCTCACGGAAGATCGTGATGGAAATATCTGGGTTGGAGTACTTGGTGGCGGACTGAATGTTTACAGTCGGGCCGAAGAAAAATTCGTGAACGAGCGTTTCCCTTCACTAAACAATCCGGTCCTGCGATTCAACAACATCTTTGCTTTGCAGGAAGACCGAAGCGGAATACTGTGGATTGGAACTTCAGACGGACTTATCAGCTATGACAGAAAAAGCGGTGCGGTTTCACAATATAAACACAGTGCATCGGATAAAAATTCGCTGAGTAATAATTATGTGCGGTGCATCCGGGAAGACAAGAACGGAACGTTGTGGATCGGGACACACGGAGGTGGATTGAATGCGTTTGACCGTATTGGTAAAAAGTTCAAAGTTTACCGTAACATTCCTGCAGATCCAAGTTCATTGAGCGCGGATGTGGTGTTGACAGTTTGCGAGGACAAAGACGGTCAATTGTGGGTAGGAACTTACGGTGGCGGATTGAATAAAATGGACAAGGCAACGGGAAAATTCACTGCTTACCACACGGATCCGAACGATGCCACGACGATCAGCAGTAATTTCATTCATTCCATTTTCCAGGATCAATCCGGGAAATTGTGGATTGGCACCTATGGCGGAGGCATTAATTTATTTGATCCTTCAAATCAGACATTTTCTCACTATACAGAAAATAACGGATTGCCGAATAATGTGGTGAATGGGATTCTTGCTGACGCCAGCGGAAATCTCTGGCTGAGTACAAATAATGGTGTGTGTAAAATTCTTCCGGACAAAGCATCCTCCGCGAATGTTACTTCTACCAGGAGCTACAATCTGCAGGATGGATTGCAAAATAAATTTAATGAGAATGCCTGTTGTACCGGAATCGGCGGGTGGATGTTTTTCGGAGGAAGCAATGGATTGAATGCCTTTCATCCTGACAGTATTCACGATAATACAGCTGTTCCTCCGGTTGTAATTACACGATTTTATTTGTTCGAGAAACCGGCACGTATGGACACGTTGATTTCGAGTGAACATAAACTGGAGCTTAACTACAAACAGAATTTTTTCTCTTTTGAATTCGCAGCGCTTAACTACATTCTTCCTGACAAGAACCGTTATTATATTATGATGGAAGGTCTGGACAAGGAATGGATTTATCGTGACAACAAACGCATTGCAGCCTACACGAATATTGATCCGGGACATTATGTATTTCGGGTAAAAGCCTGCAACAATGATGGTGTATGGAACAATGAAGGCATCGCGATTGAGATTACAATCAAACCACCATTTTACAGAACCTGGTGGTTTACCGGTTTGAGTGCTCTGGCAATTACATTGTTGATTTTCGTGTACATCCGCATTCGGACCAATACACTGGTAAAGCAAAATGTGGTCCTGGAAGAAAAAGTAAATCAACGAACGTCGGAATTGCAGGATAAGAACATTGAGTTAACGAAAACGATGGACAATTTGCGTTCGACACAAACTCAACTTATCCAGTCGGAAAAAATGGCTTCTTTGGGACAACTTACGGCAGGAATAGCGCATGAAATTCAAAATCCGCTTAATTTTGTCAATAATTTCTCGGAACTTTCGGTTGAATTACTGAATGAGTTTGAGACTGCCCCTGTTCCGGAACAAAAAGAGATTGTCGGAGATTTGAAACAGAATATGGAAAAAATCGTTTTCCATGGTAAGCGGGCCGACAGTATAGTGAAAGGAATGCTTCAACACAGCCGACAGTCGTCGGTTCAGAAGCAGCCGACGGACATCAACAAACTCGTGGAGGAGTTTTTTAACCTTGCCTACCACGGAATGCGTGCGAACGATCCGGGATTTAATTGTACGATGCAAAAACAATTGGATCCTTCTATTCCACAGATTACCATCATCCCGCAGGATATCAGCAGGGTGATATTGAATATTTTTAACAATGCATTTTATGCTGTAGACGAGAGGAAGAAGTCAGGGGAAAAGAATTATCAACCTACAGTATCGATTACAACTCAGTTGATCGGCAAGAAAGTACGGATCGCGATTCATGACAATGGAAAAGGAATCGCGAAGGATATCCGGGACAAGATTTTCAATCCGTTCTTCACAACCAAACCGACAGGACAAGGGACAGGTTTGGGTTTGTCGATCAGTTATGACATTATCGTTAAAGGGCATGGAGGAGAAATTAATGTCGATTCTGTTCCCGGTGAATATTCTGAATTTACAGTTTTGTTACCGCTCACTACCTGAAAATTTGTCTCATGATAAAAATGTTAGTCGTCGATGACGAACAAGATGTGGAGATGTTGTTTTCTCAACGTTTTCGTAAAGAATTAAAAAACCAGGAAGTCAAAATTCATTTTGCTTTCAGTGGAGAAGACGCGTTGCAATTTCTTCGCACACTTGATCCCTTTGATCTTGTTCTGGTCCTGAGTGATATCAATATGCCGGGAATGACCGGATTGGAGTTGCTCCGTATTATCCGCACAGAATTTCCGACCTTGCGCGTAATGATGGTGACAGCTTATGGCGACCAAAACAATTACGATAATGCTGTCGCGATCGGCGCGAATGATTTTGTGACCAAACCGGTGGATTTTGCTTTGTTAAAAGAAAAGATTTACAAGCTGGCACCCTGAAACGATTGAACAAATTTTTCTATATTTAAAGAATTACTAAAAATGAACAGTGTGGAAGGGCCTGCAAAAATTCTGGTGGTAGACGATGAGCCGGATCTGGAATTGCTGATACGTCAGCGTTTCCGTCATAAGATCCGGAGCAACGAGCTTGCTTTTGAATTTGCCGGCAATGGTGTTGAAGCCTTGCGCAAGCTCGGAATGGACGCTGATTCCTACGACATGATCCTTACCGACATCAACATGCCGGAGATGGACGGACTCACTTTGCTGGTGAAGATCAAAGAACAATTTGCACATCACAAAGCAGTGGTGGTAAGCGCGTATGGCGATATGGAAAATATCCGCACCGCGATGAACCGTGGAGCTTTTGATTTTATCACAAAGCCAATCGACTTTGGCGATCTTGAAACGACCATCAACAAAACCATTTCTGAAATACGGCTGATCCGACAGGGGCAGGTTGCCAGGGAAAGACTGGCGCAAACGATTATGGAGAAAGAAGTGGCGGAGCTTGACAGACAAAAGGCGGAGCAGAGTGAAAAGTTCAAACAGCAGTTTCTGGCTAATATGAGCCATGAAATCCGTACTCCGATGAATTCTATTATCGGTCTGACTAATCTGCTTGTCAAGACAAATCTTGATCAACAGCAGGCAAAATACCTGAATGTGATCAAGAAGAGTTCAGAGAATTTGTTGGTGATCATCAATGACATTCTGGATTTGTCGAAAATAGAAGCAGGAAAAATGGTGTTCGAACAAACGCCTTTTTTGGTCGCCGACGCTCTGGAAACAGTGTATCATACTCTCTTATTCAAAGCCGACGAAAAGAAACTTGGTTTTGAAATCAACATCGACAAAGGCGTTCCCGCTGCGATTTCCGGTGACCCTGTACGATTGAATCAGATCCTGATCAATCTTGCCGGGAATGCCGTGAAGTTTACCGAAAAAGGATCCGTCACCATTTCCGTGATAGAGCTGAGCAGAAACGGCAATCAAAGCATACTCGAGTTTTCTATCCGTGATACCGGGATCGGAATTGCGCCGGAAGGTCTGAACAAAATTTTCGAGAGTTTTTCTCAAGCGAGTAATGACACAACGCGCAAATTCGGAGGAACAGGTCTCGGTCTTACAATTTCTAAACAGCTGATCGAATTGCAGGGAGGAAGTATTTATGTTGCCAGTGAATTGGGAAAAGGAACTACATTTAGTTTCAAGATCCCTTATGCAATTGCTTCGGCGGATGAGATAGGGAAAGACAAAAAAGATACGTTGCAGATCGACAAGGAAGATCTGGCCGGCATGCGTATTCTTCTGGTGGAGGATAATCCTTTCAACCAAATCGTTGCCGTGGATACATTGAATGATTTGTTGGAAAAACCGGTGATAGAGATCGCTGACAATGGTCTCATCGCATTAGATAAATTAACCGCGGCGGATTTCGATGTGGTGTTGATGGATATTCAAATGCCGGAGATGGACGGCTTTGAAGCAACACGCAAAATTCGTCAGGATTTTCCATCACCGAAACACATGACGAAGATAATGGCCATGACCGCGAATGTTACGAAAGACGAAGTAGACAATTGTTTTTCCTGTGGAATGGATGAGTACATTGCTAAACCTTTCGACCCACAGGATCTTTTGCAAAAGTTGTGGAGATTGAAGAATGAGTGAAAGCAGGGACGAGGGACGAGGGACGAGGGACGAGGGACGATGGACGGAAGAGTGAATTAATTTTTAAAAAAGACATATACTAATCACCTATAAAACTATGGACCGTCAAAGTGATCTTACATTTCTCCGTTCGTTTACGGGGGGTAATCCGGAGAAGATTAAAAAATATGTTTCAATGTTTTTACAATTGTGTCCGGCGCAACTGGAAACTATGAGTGGACAGTTGAATGAAAAAAATTATTCCGGTTTGCGCGGAACTGCTCATGCCTTGAAGCCTCAAATTACCTATATGGGGATTCGTAAGGGTGAGGAGCTTATCAAAAGCATTGAACACAATGCAGGTAACAATGTAGAAGTGGAAAAATTACCGGAGATGCTGGATCAGTTTAAGAGCATCTGTGGTGCCGCGATGGAAGAACTGAAGGCGGATATCGCCTGAGCTCCGGAGGGGATTATCCCTTTAGGATTATTCACAACAACCTGTTATCCATTCATTTATATCCAAATTTGAGAGTACAAAAATATTCCTACTTTTGGGCAATTAATCGCCGCATATGCAGCACATAAAGACCATTTTCGTCGTTGACGACGACCCTACCCAGGCGATGATGCTTCAGGATTACCTGAGCAAATACTCGACCTTTTCTATTCACATTTTCAATTCAGGAGAAGAGTGCCTGAAGAATTTTGCTCTTGATCCACAAATTGTTTTCCTTGATTACAATTTCGATAAGGCAGGAAAAGACGCGATGAACGGAGTAGAAATTCTGAAAGAGATTAAAGCAGCTCATCCAAAAGTGGAAGTAGTCATGTTTAGCGGTCAGGATAAAATCGAAGTCGCGGTGAACACCATGAAATACGGAGCATTTGACTATATCGTAAAAAGCGAAAGTGCGTTTCACCGTTCTGAAAATGTCATTTTCAATCTCATCAAGAGAATGAAATTACAGGGAGAAGCCAACATGTACAAAAAGTTGACGATCTCATTTGGAATAGCTTTGTTGGCCATGATTATCCTCGTCATCTGGTTGTATAAATCAGGTTTGATCACCAACAATCCAGGCTGGATGTAAGAATATTTCCGGATGATTGAAATCCGGCTCAATCAACAAACACAGAATCAATGAAACCGGGAGGCGAAACTCCCGGTTTTTTTATACCTGACCTGGTTGTTATTCTTTCGTAAAAGGAAAATGAAACAATGCATAAGAATTAACCGGACTAAAATTAATTAAGCATTCTATAAAAGTAAAAGAGAATTATTGCTGCAAGCCGCCACCATGGCGGTTTTTTTGTATCTTTCAGAATCTATTGCATACAGCAGTTTATTCCGGCAAACAAATTTATGCCCTCCTACCCGAATCCCATTAAATCCAAATTACCGAAAGCAGGTACGACTATTTTTACGGTCATGTCGGCTCTTGCGAACGAACAGAAAGCCATCAATCTGAGTCAGGGCTTTCCGAATTTCGAAGCCTCCGAAGAATTGATTTCGCTGGTGTATCAATACATGCGTAAAGGTTTTAACCAGTATGCGCCGATGCAGGGAATTCTTCCATTGCGTGAACGAATTGCTGAAAAAGCGGAAGCACTCTATGGTGCCCGATACAATCCGGATACGGAAATCACTATTACCAGCGGCGGAACACAAGCCATCTATACCGCGATCACCGCGATGATTCGTGAAGGCGATGAAGTAGTTGTACTGGAGCCGGCCTATGACAGTTATGTTCCGGCAATTGAGCTGGCCGGCGGAGTTCCGGTGTATGTCGCATTGAAATTTCCCGACTACAGCATCGACTGGAACGCGGTAAAAAAGGTGATTACACAGCGTACCAAAATGATCCTCATTAACACTCCGCACAATCCTGCCGGAACTGTATGGACACAGAAGGACATGAAAGAGCTTGAGAAAATAACTTCTCATTCTGAAATCACTGTGGTGAGTGATGAGGTGTATGAACACATCCTCTTCGACGGCTTGCAACATGAAAGTGTGATGCGCTATCCGAAACTTGCGGAAAGAAGCTTTGTGGTTTTTTCTTTCGGAAAAACATACCACACCACAGGATGGAAAATGGGATACTGTCTGGCTCCCGCAAAACTGATGACAGAGTTTCGCAGAGTGCATCAGTTTGTTGTGTTTAGCAGCAACACACCGATGCAATATGCGCTGGCGGATTTTATGGAAAATAAAAACTACCTGGAGCTTCCTGCTTTTTATCAGGAGAAACGTGATTATTTTTTGAAACTGCTTAATGGCTCAAAATTCAAATTCAGACCGGCAACCGGTTCCTATTTTCAACTGCTTGACTACAGTGCGATCAGTAAAGAAAAAGATACCGATTTCGCAGTGAGATTAACCAAACAATTTAAAGTCGCCTCCATTCCCATTTCCTCTTTTTATCACGAACCAATCGACAACAAATTGCTGCGTTTTTGTTTTGCAAAAACCAACGAGACACTCGAAATAGCAGCAGAACGATTGCAGAAGGTGCAGGGTAGTTAATTGGTTTCCGGTTTCCGGGGACTGGTTCCTGGTTAGTAGTTTCGTGTTTCGTATTTATAACAAAACAGTCCCTCGCCCTTTGTCCCTTCGTCCCTACTACTTTGTACCGTGTACTTTTTATCAGGTATTAGGTATTAGGTATTAGGTATTAGGGGCGAGGGACGGGGGATGGGGGACGGGGTAACTTTTAAAGAGGAACAACTAACAACCAACAACCAACAACCAACTTTAAGGCAATAAGTAATACAATCAACAATCTTCAATTCAAAAATCTTCCTGCCGGTTATTTTTATTGATATAAAACGAAATACGTCACTCAGATTTATTAATAGCGATTAACTTTTCATTCCTCCACATAGAGTTCCTCTTTTTCCCTCCATCAATGTTTTTTGTACCTTGTGGGTAGATTGATTCCGGGATTCTTCTGCATTGTATGTGATCTTCCGGCTGAATTTAAACTCTGATCCAATGCCTAATACTTTTTCGCCTCATTTGTCAATTACTTTAATACAAGCGCAGTTGCATTGGGAGTCTGCAGAAAAAAACCTTGAAGCTTTTACTCAAAAGATACAGGCAATTTCCGGTCCGACAGATCTGATCCTGCTTCCTGAAATGTTCAGCAGCGGATTTACAATGAATGCCGCTGCCAACGCGGAGACGATGGACGGACTCAGTGTACAATGGATGAGAAAGATGGCGTTTCAAAAACAGGCTGTCGTGACCGGCAGTCTGATCATCGAAGAAGACAAGAAATATTATAACCGCCTCATCTGGATGCGTCCGGATGGTTCTTTTAATCACTATGACAAACGACATCTCTTCCGACTTGCGGGAGAGGAACAAACATACACGGCCGGAAAACACCAATGGATCATGTCGTGGCGAGGATGGAAAATTTTTCCCCTGATTTGTTATGACCTCCGCTTTCCGGTGTGGTCGAGAAGAAAAAAAGGAATGGATTACGACTTGTTGCTCTATGTCGCAAACTGGCCTGAACCCAGAATAGAAGCCTGGAAGAAATTATTGCAGGCACGCGCCATCGAGAATCAATGTTATGTTGCCGGACTGAACCGCGTGGGCAAAGATGGAAACGGAATGAATTATACCGGCGAATCCGGAGTGATCGATTGCCAGGGGAATATCCTGAGTCATTTTGAAACGGGAAAAGAACAGACTGAAACTGTGAGCATAAAACTGGAAGAAGTACAATCATTCCGTCAGCGTTTTGCTTTTGGAGAGGATGCCGACGATTTTGAAATTACACCCTGAAATAATCACCGCATTCTGCGAAACCAATATTACGATTTGATTTAACCTGATTCTATAGTCCAATGAAAAGAAAATATTTTCTCCTGTTGATGGCCTTGTTGCCGGTGCTGGCTTTCTCTCAAAATACACTGCACAGAATCAGTGATTCGGAAAAAATCCAGATGCCGGATTACCTGAGGCAGATTTCACAGTACAGAACTGACGGAATCACTATCCCACCTGCAGGGGCCGTGCGCGCCTCCGCTGAATGGGAAGAGATCGACGCATTGATTGTTGCATGGATTTCCTATCCGGTGATTCTAAAAGAAATTGTTCGATATGCGCAGGATGAAACCAATGTGTTCATAATATGCAGTGATTCCGCTACAGTAAAAAATTATCTCACAGTGAGCGGTGTTCCGCAAACCCGTATTCAATATATCGTCGCTCCCTTTAATTCAATCTGGTGCCGCGATTATGGTCCATGGAATATCTATTCCGATGATGTAGACTCACTCTCCTTGATCGACTGGATATACAATCGTCCACGTCCGAAAGACGATACTGTTCCTTCCGCGATTGAAAGACACACCGGTCTTCCCATGTATCAGACAACTGTTGCTCCAAATGATCTTATTCATACCGGAGGAAATTTTATGACGGACGGACTCGGCACCGGATTCTCTTCCAATCTGATTGTGGATGAAAATCCTGGTCATAGTATTGCGGAAATTGATACCATCATGAGTCAGTTTATGGGCATTAACCGTTACATTAAAATGAATACGCTTCCTTATGATGGCATCCATCACATCGATATGCACATGAAATTGCTCGACGAAGAGACCATTCTTATGGGAGAATATCCTGCCGGGGTTGCTGACGGACCGGGTATAGAAGCCAATCTGCAAACTGTACTCAACACTTACAATTCTCCTTTCGGGACGCCCTACAAAGTCGTTCGTATACCCATGCCTCCCGATGCGAACGGACTATATCCAAATGCAGGAGGTGATTACAGAACTTATGCGAATGCTGTATTTGTAAACAAGACTGTTATTCTTCCTACTTATGCTCAGCAGTATGATACGACTGCTTTGCGTATCTGGAGAGAAGCAATGCCGGGTTACCGTGTAGTTGGGATAGATTGCAACTCTATCATCCCAAGTTTAGGCGCGATACATTGTATTACAAAAGAAGTAGCTGCCGCTGATCCTTTGCTGATTGTTCACCAGGCATTGCATGATACCTACAATACAGTCAACGATTATACAGTGGACGCGCGTTTGCAACATCGTTCAGGTATAGCCAACGCTACCGTTTACTATCGTACGGATACATTACAACCATATCAAAGCAGTGCGATGACATTGAGCAATCCCGGAACCAATACCTGGACAGGAAGTATTCCCGCACAAGCTGCCGGAACAACTGTGTATTATTATATTGAAGCCAATGCTGTTTCCGGCAAACACCAGGTAAGACCATTGCCTGCACCGGCGGGTTATTGGAAATTCAATGTCTTGTTGAATACCGGAATTTCTTCTGTGCAAAAAAAGAATTCTGTTTTTCTTGGCTCAGTCTATCCGAATCCATCAAAGGGACTGATCGCCATACCAGTAAAGACCGATCGACTCACATCCTGTACCATCGAAATTAAAAATGTGCTGGGACAAACGATGTCTTGCATTTTTAATGGCAGTATCCAGGGTGAACGAAATTTCTTTGCCAATACTACGAGCCTATCGTCGGGTATTTACATGGTGGAACTGAAAACAGCGGAAAAAATTATGCAGGAAAAAATTGTCGTTCGCTAATTACAATAGTATTCTTAACTTTCTTTCGACAAACTCCCTCCTATTTCCTTCAGTTCATCTTCTGAAAAATTTTCCTGCACAAGCTGGAATAATTTCCGTTCTTCTTTACGGATATGATCATCAAGCAGGTTTCCGATTTTATCCAGATCGTCATACAGTGAAGCTCCTTCTTTGGCTTCCGTGATCCACACACGCAGTTTGTTGTGATCTCCGATGAGCTCATCAATGAGTACATCTATTTCCTCCACCCGTCCGGTAATCATAGGGAAAAGAATATTTTCTTCTTTGTCGAAATGTGGTTTCAATTCCACATCAAATCTTTCCTTCAACAATTTCAACTTCCCTTCCGTCGTCCCCGGCATACCTCTGTATTGCGGTGTCTCCTTTTTCAGAATCATCGCCAGTAATAATCCAGTCTGATGGTCGTGCGAAAGAGGGATTAGGGAGGAGTGTCTTTTGAGGGGAGGAGACATTTTGTTTCGTTTTTCGGATTTGAGTTTTTCGAATAACCATCAACCATCAACCGACAACTTACCCAGGGGTTATTGGTTGTTGGTTCTTGGTTGTTGGTTTTTAGTTATTAGTTTATAGCACCTAATACCTAATACCTTGTACCTAGTACCTGGTACCTTTTCAAGGTTTCGCATTTGAGTTGTTCAAGTAACCTGCAACCAACAACCATCAACCAACAACCAACAACTTACATAAGGTTACTGGTTTTTGGTTGTTGGTTGTTAGTTATTGGTTCATAGCACCTAATACCTAATACCTAGTACCTGGTACCTTTTCAAAGGTTTCGAGTAACTATCAACCAACACTCTGCAAACTCAAAACTGTTTCGCGACCTGGCGGAGGATGGTGATCCATTCTTCTTTGGCTCTGCTTACACCGAGGCGGACGATGATTAGATTTTTCTTTGGATAGACATAGATATACTGTCCGAGATGTCCAACCGCTGAATAATCTCCATCTTCTTTTGAAGCAAGCCACCATTGTCTGTTGTAATACCAATCCATTCCTGGTTCAGCGTTTACGGTCAGACTTTTCTTTACCCATTCTTCCGGCACAATCTGGTTTCCATTCCAATTACCATGGTTCAGGTACAGTCGGCCGAACTTGGCGAAATCACGGGCTTTGGCGTTGATGCAACAAAAGGCTTTTTCCAATCCATTGTCTTTTTTATCAATGCTCCAGCTTGCATCGTATTCCATTCCGAGTGGTTGCCAGATCTTTTCATCAAGGTATTCGGTGAGATGTTTTCCCGTAGCACGCTCCAGAATGAGTCCCAGTAATTCAGTGTTCACACTCTTATAATCAAAGCCCGACATGGGTGGCTTTTCAATTTTCAGATGCGCGATACTTCTACGCAAAGTTCTTCCATAGTAAAAAGAAGCCGCACCACTAAAGGGAGTATTGTAGCCTTCTCCGAATTTCACCCCCGAGGACATTTGAAGCAAATGATGAATGGTGACTTTGTCCCAGTCTTTTTTGCCTTTGAGTTCTGTGATGTAATTGACAACGAGATCATCTTCGCTTTTGATCTTTCCTTCAGCAATGGCAATACCGATCAATGCGGAACAATAGGATTTAGCCATGGAAAAGGAAGCAACAGGTGTTCCTTTATCGTAATCACGGAAATATCGTTCGTAGAGCAGACTGTCGTTTCGGATAATTAAAAATGCAACGGTCGGAGATTTTTCCAAAAAAGTGCTCATCTCCATTTTTTCATGTGCATAGTTTTCGATGGTGATTCGCTTCTCTATGCTTTCGTTCTGCTGCGCATCAACGAAATAAAATGGTCGGGATGATGCATGCAAAGGTCTGCTTGGAAAGATTTTGTAGTCGGTGATATCTGAAAAATTGTACCACACAAAGCGGCCAACTTTGCAACCTGAGAAGAGCAATGTCAGACAACAGAAGCCAAAAATGAATCTGGTAATTTTGCTTTTGAATAAAGAAATCATTTTTATAAAATCAAATTTGGTTTTTGATTCTTAAAGATAGCTCTAAATAAATTATTCAGGTGCATGAACATGAATCATTGTTTCGTACAAGAAATCAATTTCTGATTTTTACCCGAATACTTAATATTCCCATTTCAGATCCACGTCCCAGTTGGCCCTCACCATGATGGCTTCGGGATAATAGATGACGGTTTCTGGTTGAACTTTCCTGAGATAATTTCCAGTGTCCCATTTCCCATTACGGTTTTCATCGAGAATGAGTTTCATCCTGTAGGTTCCCGGTAGCACATTCAGAAATTGCACGAGTGAATCCGAATTCACCTGAGACTCCCGAACAACAACTTCCTTTGCATCCAGCAACTGGAGAATACCCGAAGCAGCCGGACTCTTCTGATGAACATGGACGGCAACCGTACCATAATCCGTCAATTCGCGAGTACGGAAATCCGCCAGAATAGTATCGTTTTTTAAGCCATACATATCTTCCACAGCTCCTGAAGGAATCATCACGTGATATGTGCGGGCTTCTTTCCAGGAAGTAGAAAAAGCGAGAGCTGTGTGCATGGAATCAAGAAAGCTCAGATGAAAAGGTTTTACAGGCAAACTGTCTGACATGAATTGAATTTTTTCAGTGTCTGTTACCTGTATCGGATGATTGAATTTCAGTACAAATGGCAAATGCAAGTCCTGAGGTTGAGTAAGTCCGGCAGAAGGTTCTGCGGAAAGAACAAACAAGCGTTTCAAATTTTGCCTCCCTTCAAAGCGAAACAGCCGGAGTGTGACAGTATCTGTTTTTGCATTGCTTCTCAAGGTGAATTGCATGGAGTCGGAAAGCAAATTGGTATAATAAATACTCAGTGTATCTTTCTTTGGTGAAAAATTCATTGCACGCAATCCAAGTTTTGCCGTATCACTGATCCATGCAAAAGGCAGTGTATCCAATGCGCCTGTGGCGATAACAACAACTTTTCCGGGAGATTCAGAAAATGATTTGAGCACCTGAAAAGAAGGTTGTTCATTGAACATATGCAGGTGAAGTCCGGAACTGCCAGCCATCACGGTGCTGTCCGGATACGCGATGGATTGATCAGCACTTGTGTACTGAAGATCTGTCCCGGCAGTTTTGAGAGCGAATATTTTGTAGGCTCCGGGAGAAATGTTGCTGATTCGAAACTGTCCAAGCTCATTTGTTTTTCCAAAATATAGCGGTCGCTCTTTGTAAGGGACAGAATCATTTTGGTTTGCATATAACATCACAAGAATTCCTTTTTCCGTTTTGTGATCGAAAGCAAAATCCACCTGTCCGCTGATTTCAAGAGAGTCGATTACATCGCCGGTAGAAAAAACGTAATTGAAATTTTCCAGCGCATTTGCTTCGTTGTTATCGGCAATGGCATTTCCAAAGTTGAATGTATAGGTAGAATTGGGGCGAAGTGTATCGTCGAAATGAATGTAAAGCGTACGTTTTCTCAGTTTGGTTTCAGGAGCTGTTTGCAGCGGGGGAGAAACGACAAGCTGACTTTGTAAATCTTTGAGCTGAATAAATTCATTGAAACGGATGCTGAGATCATGTCCGGAGAAGCCGGTAGAATAATTTTCCGGCGACATTTTCTCAATCTTGGGTGCCTCTGTATCCTTATCTCCTCCACCGGGAGGAACCTGGATAGCACAACTGTACAAAAAAAAGACAGCACCAAGAGCGAGATTAATTCGGCGCAGGTGCATCATAATATTCCGGAGATAAGAGCTGCAACGTCTTCCAGTCCTTCCGCGTCCTGCGCATCAAAGTGCGCGAGTTGATCGCTGTCGACATCCAGCACGCCTGCGACTTTTCCATTTACAAATACAGGGACAACAATTTCTGAGCGCGACAAGCTGCTGCAGGCGATATGTCCTGGAAATTGATCCACATCCGGGACGAGAATAGTTTCTTTCCTGCTCCAGCATGCACCGCAAACACCTTTTCCTAAGCCAATTCGGGTACAGGCAACCGGTCCCTGGAAAGGGCCCAGAACAAGTTCTTCCTTATCGCCGGATGATTTCACGAAATAAAAACCTATCCAGAAAAATCCGAATGCTTCTTTCAAGGCAGCGATTACATTGGCAAGGTTCGCAATGGTGTCCTTCTCCCCTTCTACCAATGCATTCAATTGCAGAAGCAGAGATTGATAGGTCTCTTTCTTCGTCAAACCTGATGGTATGCTGATATTCTCTGACATAAATTCGATGAGAATGCGAAGATAAGGGTTCTGAGGGAATTTTTATACTGTCCAAATGGTGTGTCTGGTTGATGGTTGATGGTTGATGGTTGATGGTTGATGGTTGATGGTTGATGGTTGATGGTTG
>CALMQM010000084.1 GCA_937871435.1 uncultured Bacteroidota bacterium
GTAATTGCGGTGTTAACACCATCCGTTGGTCAAGTCTTTGACTGAGTTTTAATGATGACATAAATAAGAACGAAAAATCGGAATTGGCTAAATTTCCAACAACTTCTAACTGTTAAAATTATAACTTTTTTGAAAGCAAATTGGAAGATTTCCGAAACTTTTTTTTTCGTTTCGGCATAAAAATTGCGTCAGGTTTTAATAATTTGAAAAGTATAGTATAATGAAGGTTTAGAGTCTGAAACGCTCACCTAAATAAAGCCGCCTAACTTCCATATCCTCAACGAGTTCCTGAGGATTTCCCGCTTTCAGTATTTTGCCTTCAGCCATAATATAGGCACGGTCTGTAATGCCCAAAGTTTCACGGACATTATGATCGGTGATCAGAATTCCAATATTTTGGTTTCTCAAATACAAAATAATTTCACGGATGTCATCAATGGCTATAGGATCAATTCCCGCAAATGGTTCATCGAGTAAAATGAACTTTGGTTGAGTAGCTAAACATCTGGCAATTTCTACCCTTCTGCGTTCACCGCCGGAAAGTGCATCCCCCCTAGTTTGTCTGACATGTGAAACCCCAAATTCCTTTAAAAGTTCCTCAAGCCTTTCAAACCTTTCTGAGCGATTTAAACTCATCGTTTCTAAAACTGCTAAAATATTTTGTTCGGCTGAAAGTTTACGAAAAATTGACTCTTCCTGCGGTAAATATCCCAAACCAAGTCTTGCCCGAAGATACATAGGAAGTTTTGTTACATCCTGCCCGTTGAGGAAAATATTACCCTTTTCGGATCTTTCCAACCCTGTCATCATATAAAAGGTTGTAGTTTTTCCCGCTCCATTAGCCCCCAATAGCCCAACCACCTCGCCCGAATTAACTGATAAGCTAACATCATTTACTACAATTCGGCGACCATATGTTTTCTGCAAATGCGAGGCTACCAAGGCATTTTGTAAATCCGTCACTCCGGTTCCGTTTTTAGTATTTGTTTCTGCAAATGAATCAGCCATTTAAATAATTTTATTTATTTCTTTAACAATTGTCAGGTTCAAGATTCAATTTTTCTAAAAAATGTAGGCGATATAGTATCTCCGATTAATTTGTAAGCTACACTATCTCCTCTTGAATTGACCGTTAGGAAAGATGAACGAAATGATTGTCCAGTACCAAACTGTTGCATTACAGAACTTGCAACAAGGTAATATCCAGAAGACAATCGGGCTATAGAATTAATATCCGAATACCCACTCGTTCCATAATATCTATTGAAAGTATTATAAGTTTGCCCTGATGAATAATAATACCAAAAAAGGCTAACTATAATAAATAATAACTTAATTATATGTTTCATGGGGTTATAAAAACTGTTAAATATTACAAACTATACAATCGGATAATATTCTACACAAAAGTATCATTAACATCTCTCAATTTCACAAACCCACAAAATATAGAAAATGTTCACCAATCGCAGTTCCATTACGAATTGTTCCCTCTATACAAGATACCTTGACACTTACATCACCATTAGCTCATGCTGAAATGCTATAGACAATTCCGGTTTTTCATCTTTTATTTTCGTGTTTCCAGATATGTCTCGGCACTAATTGATTTAGAAACCTCAAAATAAGTTCAAAGTCCAGCAATTGTATTCTCAAGTACGGCAGGCGAAAAATGGCTCTTAGAGATGAGATCAGTTGCACCGGCCTTCATGAACTTCACGACGGAAGTATTTTCGACACCAATCGAATTAAGAATGATTGGAATTTTCTCCCGCATTATCCGAACCGAATGAATCGTTCTCAGCACATCTTGTTCATTTCCTGCATTGGCGCTGATAAAGACAATGTCGCCACCGCCTTCTCTTAACGCTTTAATCAATTCAGTCTCATTTTTTGCGAATTGCACTTCGTGGTCTTTGTTGATAGATCTTGCTGAGCGCAAGAAAATCATTCGATCAAGATCATCTTCTTCTAAGACAAGAAATTTCATGGTTATTATATCTAAATTTAAGGTAATATGGTCAATATAAACATCCGACTTACTCAGTTTTAGTTGGTCAATTCATCTTACTTCAATCCAACATAACTCTAATTCTATGTTCAGTAAACAAATATAACAGAAGATTTAAAAAAATACAGAATGGGAAATAGTCATTTTTTTTTCAATATAAATAATTAATTTTGAAAGATAACAATCAAATATAAATTTAACTTAGACATCGTTTTACATAACAATTCAAAACTAAAAAAATGCCAGAAACTCATCCATTTATCTCAGGCAAGTGGCAAAATAATATATTGCCCAGACCAACTGCACCCTCCTGGTTTATAAACAATCAATCTTTTGCTTATGCGCCAAACGAGAACATACAATCCCTATTTCTTGGTACCTTTCCGACCTATGAGGTTGTAAATTTCATCAGACACAATGGCAATATGGAGTTCTTTTATGGAAGCAAAGAAAATAGCTTTTGGCCACTTCTTGCAATGATAAACGGACACCCAACCAACAGTGAAAATGACCTACTCAATTTGTTAAATGAAACCAATTTTGGTGTTACCGATATATTGAAGAAAATAAACCGTAAAGGGCAGAACTCAAGCGACAAGGACCTTACTGCGCTTGAATTTAATAATTTGTACATACTTAGAAATTCATTCCATAAAATCCAGAATATTTTTACTACAAGTGGCGGGAAGAGTCCTATAAATAATGGAACTAATGT
The DNA here is from genome assembly GCA_937871435.1 of uncultured Bacteroidota bacterium. Classification (GTDB taxonomy): domain Bacteria; phylum Bacteroidota; class Bacteroidia; order AKYH767-A; family 2013-40CM-41-45; genus JADKJP01. The sequence goes on from CALMQM010000084.1 coordinate 2,727, forward strand.
ATCAGCTGCAAAATGGCTCCGTGATTCTCTGTTGAACTTTGGGTATGATGTAGAGGGATTTAATGTACAAGGTTATCAGAAATCAATCAGAGTTCTTCAGAATGGAAATATGATCTGGCAATTTAATCTAATCAATCTTTGGTCACCATCCGATAATTCAAATATTTCAATACAAGGCACTATAAACAATACTCCAGCTCTCCTTACACTTATCAACGAAATGCCTGCACCTTATAATGAAGAATCAATTACAATAAGAGCAAGAATTATTCAGTGGTCATTCCTGTTATCTCAAAAAGGATTTCCTGTGAATCCTGAAATAAATGACATGTTAAATAACAACCACGAGTTTCTTGACAATCTCTTTCAATAGACTAAATTGCTTGTCAGTCACCGTTCAATTTTATTGTCCAGCTAATACAATTCAAAACTCCACCCTCCTCCGCAATTTCATTACAATCGAGGGTTACAATCTTTTGACCCTTGAAGAGCTGTTCAAACAAATAAACTGCCTGCTCGTCTTCCGGTAAGCCATAAACAGGAATGATCAGCGTATTTTGCATTTGAAGGTAATTGATGTAAATACCATTTGCCTGGTCATTGCTTGTGTTTCCATATGGGTTGTATGGTATTTTTATAGGATCCAGCCCGGTAGATTCTATAGCAGAATCAAAGACTTTTTGAAATGCTTTAGATTCCCCGGAGTAATCATTGATCAAGAGAGTGTTTTTATCCAGGAAACGGACCATACCGTCGGCATGTCCGGTGAAATCTCCTGGCTGCTGGGGAAGAAACCAAAGCTTCTCTACTTCGAAGAGTTCTCTTAACATTTGCTCCAGTATTTTGCGTTCAAAACGAGGATTTTCAGAAAAGACTTTATCACACATCATCACTGCATCCTCAGTCTTCACCACATTGCCTCCATCAAGGATTAGGTTGCTTTTATTTCTTTCAATTTGAAATGCATCGCAAATACTATCCACATCCGAAATGGTTTTCAATCCTTTTTTCGACCTCAGGTAATCAGGTTTATAATTGAATTGAATAAATGTATATTCACTTATTTGAACCGGCATATAATCTCTTGCCCAGATATCCTTTGTGTTTGGGAGTAAAGTGTATTCACATTCACATTTTTGGAGCACTGCTGCCAAACCATCAAAAAAATCGGAAAACTTTTCCGGGAGACAATCCGCGAGAAATAG
>CALMQM010000085.1 GCA_937871435.1 uncultured Bacteroidota bacterium
TTCAAGAAGGAAATAATTTTAATGTGTGCATCTCCTTATGAAGCGATCGCTAATTTCGTTTTTAACCACAGAGTAACTCAGAGTGCCACACAGAGGATCACATAGTGGCAAATCTGCCATTCAACAAAATCTTCTGTGTTCCTCTGTGAATACCTCGGTGTCCTCTGTGGTTCAAGAAGGAAATAATTTTAATGTGTGCATCTCCTTATAAAGCGATCGCTAATTTCGTTTGAAACCACAGAGTAACACAGAGTGCCACACAGAGGATCACAGAATTCAGATACTGCTATTCAACAAAACTCTTGATGTCCGCCGTGTTTCAAGAAGGAAATAATTAAAAAGAGCATTGCTCAATAATGCTTTCACTTCAACTCTTTTTGATTCAATTAATTCAATACAGAGTTTTCGCTAAGAATACTTTTGTCGCGGTGAATTAAATTAAGAAGTAAAATAACAATTCAAAATCCACGAATATTCCATAAACCTCACCTCACCAGAGTCACGTGCCCGATAAAACGATGCTTCTTGCCTTTAAAATCAAGCGCATCGATGACATATTCGTAAACATCGTTTTGGCAAACTGTGTGATTCTTATAATAAGTTCCATCCCACGGATCCTGCATATTCTTACTGTGAAATATTTCAAGTCCCCAGCGGTCGATGATCCACATTTCATATTTCACTATTCCCCTTCCTACAGCAATGAATCCATCATTCACGCCGTTTCCATTCGGAGTAAATGCATTCGGTACATAAATCGTCACAATTTCTTCCACGTGAATCTGACGGTAAGTTGTATCCGGACAACCACCTTCGCTCGTGACAATTAATTGGATAGTATACATTCCACTGTCAGCATACACATGCATCGGATACTGACTCACACTGTCCGCTGATCCATCCCCAAAATTCCAGTTCCAGGTAATTGCATCCGCGCTGTTGTCAACAAAATTAATGACAGGATTATAGATATCGACCTCCGTAGAACTCGGATAAAAATCCGCTTCCGGAAACCCATATACCGTCACCGCATCATTCACTACCAATTGTGAAGTGCATCCTTCCGGTGAAACTACCGTCAGCGATACACCATAAGTACCTGGCTGTGTATAAGTATGCACCGGAGCCGTATCATTCGAAAGTGTCTGATCTCCCAGATTCCAGGAATATACTGAACCATTTTCCGCTACAGAGTAATTGTGAAAATCGACATTTACCGGAGTACATCCCGAAATGAGTTGTGGAAGAAAATCCACTTGCGGCAAAGGGTAAATCGTAAGATGAACAGAATCCTGCACCGGCGGACTGCATCCGTCATTCACTGTCACAACAAACGTAGAATCATTCGAAGCAAAAACTGTCGCCGAATTCGTATTGATCTGATCATTGTTCCAACTGTACAAATAAGGACCTCCGTTTCCTCCTCCCGCTGTCGCAGAAATCAAGGTACTGTTGCCTTCACAAAAAGTTGCATCTCCGCCAGCAAGTACATTCAATGGAGGATATACAGGCAATGTGATCACCTGTGGTGCAGCCGGACATTGATATGCATCTGTGACCGTAACGGTATATGTACTCGTCACCATTGGAGATGCTTCTGTTACTTCTGTGGTATCTCCTGTAGTCCAGCTGTAATAATAGGGTTCTGTTCCTCCGGACACCTGCACAGAAAGTTCTGCAGACTGTCCGATACAAATCGTATCCGGTTGTTCCAATTGCAATGACAACGGAGCAGCCTGCACCACTTCCACAGATGCGGTTGAGGTACAATGGTTGTGATCCGTAACTGTCACTTCGTAAATACCGGTACCGAGTCCATTTACCTGCGCGGTAGTTTCTCCGTTCGGTGACCACAAGTAGGTATAAGCCGGTGTTCCTCCATCTGCCTGAACCTCCACCGAACCACTTGCTGCACCAAAACAGGAAACTGGTCTGGCTTCAGCTGTAAGCAGCAATGCATCTGGTTCCCCTACAGTCACAGAATCCATGTGCACGCAACCATTGGTATCTCTCACTGTAAGCGTGTAAGTCCCTGCGGGTACAGGAGAAGCCATCGAACTGCTTCCACCAACAGGTGACCAGTGATACGTATATCCCGGAATTCCACCCTGCACAATAGCCGAAGCGGCACCTGTAGCACTGCTGTTACACAAAGCAGGCAGTGAATTCATCTGCATACTCAATGCCGGAGGTTGCGGAACCAATGCCTGTGCAGTGCGTGTGCAGCCATTTTCATCTGTAACGGTAAGTGTATAGGTATTCGAAGAAAGTCCGCTTGCCGATGAAGAAAATCCTCCTGAAGGAGTCCATGCATACTGATACGGCGGCACACCACCGGATACACTCGAATTTATCCGCCCATCGCTGCCATTGTTGCAATGAACTTCCTGCGTTGTCAGGGTCGCAAGCAAAGCTTCCGGTTGAAGAATGGTAAGTGTATCTATCGCTGAACATCCGTTCACATCACTCACCATCACTGAATAATTACCCGCAGGAAGATTGATGGCAAGTGTGCCATTTCCTCCTGTTGGTGTCCAGGTAATCGTATAAGGAGCTACTCCCGAAATGATATTGACCGATGCGGATCCCTGGTTTCCGCCATAACATTCAACCTGATGCGTCACATTTGCCGCGACTACCGGCCCGGAACGCGACGGAATATTCGCTTGCGCCGTCTGAGAGCAGCCATGTGTATCTGTTACCCGAACTGAATAAATTCCTGTCGGCAATCCTGTTGTTGTTGAACCATTGCCCCCCGCAGGTGTCCATGCATATACATATACAGGCGATCCTCCCTGAGCGGTAACTGTTGCTGTACCATCGCTCACTCCACAGGTGGCCGGAGTGGATGCAACCGACAATTGCAATGCAGTAGGCTGGTTGATCACATAGGAAGCAGAAGAGGAACACGCATGCGCATCCGTGACAAGCACAGTATAAGTTCCAATCGGTATCGCGGAAAGAGAAGAAGTTGTTCCCGAAACCGGAGACCAGGAATAACTATACCCTGCAGTTCCTCCATTCACCGCCACGGAAGCAGAACCGGTACTTGCTCCATAACATCCCGCGTCAAGCCCTGACATATTCAAGACAAGCGCGGGTGGTTCATTCACAGTCGTTGAAACGGTCTTTGTACAACCATTGGCATCTGTAACGGTAACTGTATAGGCTCCTGCAGCAAGAGTGAAAGCGGTATCGTTCACACTGCCTGATGGTGACCATCTGTAAGTATATCCCGGTGTACCACCAATTGCCTCCACACTGGAAACCCCGTCAGCGGATCCGTGACACAAAGCCGGAGATGCAAACGTTGACAACTGAACAGGTGTAGGCTGAGCGATACTTGCAGTAGCCGTAACAGTACAACCTTCATCATCCGTCACCGTTACTGTGTAGCTGCCATTTGTAAGTCCACTTGCTTGAGCATTACTTCCACCGGAAGGAGACCAGGAATAGGAATATGGAGAAGTTCCCGCGGAAGGAATCACAGTAGCTGTTCCATCCGCGCCGCCATTGCATTGCACGTCTGTAGCACTCGTCTGGGCCAACGGCAAAGGATTCACCTGCACCGCCACATCATCTGTCGATGTACAGCCATTGGCATCTGTAACGGTAACTGTATAGGAAGAAGAAAGTGCCGGACTGAGATTCAGTTGCGCGGTGTTCAATCCTCCCGGATCCCAAACATAACTCACACCGCCACTGGCAGTGAAACTCACCGCGTCACCAATACAAATGTTTGCATTCAGACCTGCATCCGCTAGTGGTAATGGATGAACCGTCAATGTCATCTGATCGGAAGCTGTGCAGCCGTTTTGATCGGTCACAGTTACTGTATAATCAGTCGTAACTGAAGGTGATAATGTCAGTTGCGACGCAGCAATGGCTCCCGGATCCCAGGAATAGGCTCCGCCACCGCTCGCGAAAATGGTCACAGTGTCTCCAATGCAGATACTTGTATCCGGACCGGCAGAAGGAAGAGGCAATGGATTTACCGTAATATCGGTAGTAGCCGTTGAAGTACACCCATTCGCATCTGTAACGGTAACCGTATAGGTAGAAGTCAGCGCAGGAGAAACCGATAACTGTGCACCGGCAATTGCTCCGGGATTCCACAGATAAGTCTGGCCTCCGCTGGCAGTCAGTGTTGCTTGTGCACCCGCACATATCACCGCTCCCGGACCGGCATCCGCGACAGGAAGCGGATTCAGGGAGACCGATACATCATCTGTAGAAGTACAACCGTTTGCATCTGTAACTGTTACTGTGTAGGTACCAACTACAGCAGGTGATATGGTAAGGGATGCGCCTGCAATAGCTCCCGGATCCCAGAGATAGCTTACACCTCCGCTGGCAGTCAGTGTAACATCATTCCCGCTGCAAACACTTTGAGGCGGTCCTGCATCGGCAACCGGCAGCGGATTAATAGTAAGTGTCGTTTGGTCTGTATCTGTACATCCGTTTGCATCTGTAACGGTAACTGTATAGGTTGTTGTAGTGGCCGGGCTGACCGACAATTGAGCCGTGGTAACTCCACCCGGATTCCACAAATAGCTTCCTCCTCCACCGGCTGTAAAAGTTGCTGACGCGCCGATACATACCGATTGTGGTGGTCCGGCAACAGCCACCGGCAATGGATTGATATTCACTGTCACCTGATCGGTCGCGGTGCATCCGGCAGCATTCGTACCTGTGACTGTATAAGTAGTAGTACCCGCAGGTGTTACTACCAATTGAGCCTGATTTGCACCTCCCGGATTCCAGGAGTATGTTGTTGCGCCGGAAGCTGTCAATGTCGCGCCCGTACCACTACACACCGATTGATCAGGTCCTGCATTGACGGCAGGTTGTGTAACAGTGATGCAATAAGAATAAACCTGACTTCCGAAGTAAGGACAATTGTCATCCGTTACAGTCGCCGTGAAACAATAAGGAGTTGCACTTGCATCTGCAGCGGCCGGTGTCCAGCAAAACGTTGCACTCGGCCTTGAACCTGCGGTGGTTGTGAAAGTACCTGCAGGAATTCCGGTGTCCCATGTCACTGTAGTGTTTTGAAGGGCATCCGCATCAGCTGAATAAATAGTGAAACAAAGCGGTGCTCCGGCGCAAACGGTTCTCGAAAAATTATTTGTTCCATCCATTCCACTCAAGGTCGGCAATACATTGTTGCAATTTATCACTGTCAATTGAATGTCTCTTTCTACGCTCCCGATGAGTACTCCATTTCTGTATTCTTCCACCAATACTGCCATTACTGTTACTTCGAGATTTGTCGGAGTCATACAGATGTCGCCTGTTTGTGGATTGAAAGTAACTGCAGGAGATGAGGACAATGGTTGTGTGGGAGAAAACGGCGCCATGTAGGATACAGGTAAACCAGACATGTCATACGGTGTCATCATGGTATACACCAGCGAATCACCGTCAGGATCAAATCCACCATGATTGAAACAATACTGCTGACCCAGACATGCAAAAGGCACAGGTTTATTCGAAAAGACAGGAGAGTTATTACAAGGGGTAATGGTATTGTCAAGCGTCGCGAAAATGTACATCAGTGTTGAACTCGGATTGTTGAGGTTCGTGATTGCGGCGTTTCTGCAACACAAATTATAGCTGAAGTTCCAATCAGCACATGGACCCGGTAGTGTTACAACTCCTCTGTAGATATACTCCTGAATTCCGGTGAATGATCCGCCGTTACAAGTCGTGGTGTCGTTCGGACAAATCGGACTGATCTCCTGTCCTGTTCCTGCGATCTGGAAAATCGTTACATTGAAAGAAGGATAACAGGAAGAGGTAAACAAGATATCGGCGAACTGATCCGCCGGAACTCCAACACAATCGCGATAAAACGACAAGGTAATTTCATAGTCATTCCCGCCAAGACAACGGTAAGTAAGATCCGCTCCCATGCTGTGACTGGCATGCACTTCCTTCACTGCCAACTGGAGCGAGAAAAAGACAAAGACAAAAAGAAAAAATCGTGTAAAATTTTCTTTCAACAGATTCAAATTTGAGTGGCAGAATACTCAGAACACCACAGGTGGTGAAACTAAAAGAATATCTTGTTTGCAAAATGAATTCCGAAACCGTTTGTGTGTCATGAAAAGTTCTTCTTCGAAATAAATAATGAATGGCTTCAATTCATTTTTTGCAATAGCAATTTACAATCTCCATTTCATTCAACAAAAATTATTTATTGATCATTCCGGAACAAATTCACACAAATGAATATTGAATAAGTATTATGTTAAATCAATTTGAGGATATAGATTGTTTAAATGAATTGAATGAGAAAAAATTGAAAATCGCGGCGAAGAAATTTTTGAACTGAATTAATTGAAAAAATTTCCTTCGTCTATTACTAAATTAAAAACCAAGGCAAAGTAATACAGAAAAAAAATCAAACCACTTGTCTTCTTCCGCTTAGAACAGCGACAATTTTCTGATACAGTTTTTCCGGATCAAAAGGTTTGACGATAAAATCATTCATACCACATTGAAAACATCTTTCCAATTCAGGTGCTGAACCATGTGCGGTCATAGCGATAACGGGAATTGTTTTATCCCAGGCCTGTTCTTCTCTCCTTATCGCAAGTGTAGTTTCATATCCGTCAAGTTCCGGCATCAATAAATCCATCAAGACAAGATCATAAGTGTGTGAGCGAAGTTTTTCCAATGCTATTTTTCCATTTTCCGCGGTATCCACCTGTACCGAAGCATTCCATTCTTTCAAAGTATCTACAGCGACCATTTGATTGAACGGATTGTCCTCCACCAATAGCACTTTCAAATCATTCAATGTGTTATTGTCATTGATACCTGATTCATGAATATTATTGTCCGAAAGACTTTGAAACGTTTTCGGAAACTGAATGGTGAAATAAAATTCTGATCCCGCGCCGGGAGTACTTTTCAATTGTATTTCAGAACCGAACAAAGCAATCAGTTTTTTTACAATTCCCAACCCCAATCCTGTCCCTCCGAAAACACGTGTAGTAGAATCACTGGCCTGAACGAATGCTTCGAAGATCAGTTCCTGTTTATCTTTCGGTATTCCAACTCCGGTATCCTTCACACAAAATGTGATTGCCACAGATTTTTCATTCTCTGATTCAACCTTTGCCGAAAGAGTTACCTTTCCTTCTTCCGTAAACTTGATCGCGTTTGACATAAGGTTCACCAGGATCTGATCAAGTCGTGTAGAATCACCGCAAACAAATTCAGGCAAATTTTCCGATACAATGAATTCCAGTTGAACCTGTTTAGAAACGCGGTCTGAATTCAGGAACGAATGAAACAACCTCTCCAGATTCTCACGCAGATTGAAATTTTCTTTTTCGAGAATTACTTTCCCCGAATCAATTTTGGTCAGATCCAGAATGTCATTCACCAACGTCAAAAGGTAATTGGAATTGAGATGAATTACTTTCGAATATTCCGCTTCACGTTCAGGAAGTACATCTGACTTCACCAGCAAATTCGAAATGCCGACAATCGCGTTCAGTGGTGTTCGGATTTCATGACTCATCGTGGTCAGAAATTCTTCCTTCAATTTCGCCTGCCGCTGAGCGTCTTCTTTTTCTTTTTCAAGAATAAAATTTCGTTTTCTGAGTTCTTCCGAGTCCACCAATTCGGTTACATCTCTCGCGGTGGCATAAATAAGTTTATCGTCCGGATTTGGATAAGCGTTCCAACTGATCCACATATAGGTGCCGTCTTTTCTCTTGTATCGGTTTCTGAAAAAAAGGATGTTTTCATGTTTTGTACCAAGGCTGTTCAGCACATTCATTGTTCCCGGAATATCATCGGGATGCACGAAAGTCATGAATGGCAATCCGGTCAGCTCTTCTTCGCTATATCCAAGCTCCTTGCTGAATGAATCTGAAATTTTCAAAAAGTATCCTTCTTCTGAAGCAATGCACATGAAATCGCTCGACAATTTGAAAAAATTCTCGAGTACTGAATTCGCTTTTTCCAGTTCACGACTTTTCTTGATGAGTACAAATTGCGATACAACTTCGTTGGCGAGCAACTGCATTGCTTTTTTCTGAAATTCCGTCAACTCTTTCACCTGGTTATCCAGAACACACAAAGCGCCGAGTGGAAACCCATCGGGATCAATCAATGGCGCACCGGCATAAAACTGTACATGTGGTTTGCCTGCGAGAGCGGGAACATTGCGGAACAATTCACTTCCGGCAACATCTTTCACTATAAACATTTCCTTTCCCAGTATGGTATACTGACAAAATGAAGCTTCGCGCGGACTCTCCTTCGTTGTGAATCCGTACCTGGATTTGAACCACTGACGTTTTTCATCAATGAGACTGATTAGCGCAATTGGAGTCTCACAAATTTGTGAGGCAAGTTCTGTGATGGCATCCAGATTAATTTCCGGTGCAGTATCGAGTATTCCATAGGAATACAAAGCACGAAGTCGTTCAGCCTCATTCACTGGAACCGGTGGGAATGCTAATTTTTTTTCCATGTGGCAGTTTTTAAAATTTTTCATCAGTCAAAAAATACTGATGTTCCACAAGCTCAATCAATCAAAAAAACAGAAGCAATTATCATCAATAAAAATCAGATACAAACTTGATTTCACCGGAGGAAGATGAAATCAAAACTAATTCAACAAAGAACAAACATCTAATCAATTCCTAATATAGGAAGAGTTTGGGAAATCTGCAAGATGTCCTATTTTCTTCGGTTAATTATGTAATGGAATCAGGGAAAAATGCAGTCAGACCACTCAGGATTTCAAAACCGACTGATAAAAATCGAGACAACGTTTGCGGGCAAACGCATAATCGACAACCGGACGAGGGTAGTTGAATTCCTGAAATTCAGGAACCCATTTTTTAATGTATTTGAAATCCGGATCAAACCTACGTGTTTGTTCATCCATACTAAACACTCTGAAATAGGGAGCAGCATCGACTCCTGTTCCGGCGCTCCATTGCCAGCCACCGTTATTACTTGACAATTCGAAATCTAAAAGTTTTTGAGCAAAATAGGCTTCTCCCCAGCGCCAGTCGATCAGTAAATATTTTGTGAGAAACATCGCGGTAATCATGCGCACACGGTTGTGCATGTATCCTGTTTCGTTCAATTCACGCATTCCTGCATCCACGATTGGATATCCTGTTTCTCCTTTACACCATTTATCAAATTCTTTCTCATCATTTTTCCATTTCAAAAAATCGTATTGCGGTTTGAATGCACCTTTCACTACGTGCGGAAAATGCCAGAGAATTTGCATATAAAATTCACGCCAGATTAACTCATTGGTCCATTTCTCACTGATGTTCCATGCGAAGCGAAATAATTCCCGCATACTTACTGTGCCGAAACGCATATGTACACTGAGTCGTGAGGTTCCGTCAATTCCGGGGAAATCACGGTTCTCCGCATACTGTCGGATCACCTCTTCCCTCAGTTGGGGAGAAGGAAACTCTACAGGAAAATTATCAAAACCGATTTGTTCGAGTGACAACACAGGATGAGAATCCGTTTGCATGAAATTCCCGAAATAATTTTCTGTTGCAAAAGACTGAAGATCCTGATCTGTCACGATCGCCCGCCAGCGTTTCATGTAAGGAGTAAACACTGCATAGGCTGTACCGTCTTCCTTGGCCACTTCGTTTTTCTCAAAGATGACCTGATCTTTGTATGTATGAAATCCGATAGACAAACCTTTAAGGTATGCTTCAATTTCAGTATCACGCTTTCGTGCATAAGGTTCATAATCGTGATTGGTAAATACTTCCGCAACCGGGATTTCAGCGCAGATCTTTCTCCATACCTCGATTGGTTTTCCATGATACACATGCAAACGTGAACCGAATTTTTGCAGTTCGTTGTTCAGTTTCACCAACTGTTGATGAATAAAGACCATGCGTCTGTCGTGCTTGTCGTCCAGTTGTTCCAGAATATCTGTATCAAAAATAAACACCGGCATTACCGGAAGTCCCGATTGCAGCGCATGATACAATCCGGCATTGTCGTGCAATCTGAGATCACGTCGAAACCAAAACACTGCAGTAGCATGTGGCATATGTAAAATTTTAAGTGATTGTGAACTGTGCTAAGTCTTTAATAATGTCTGGAAAACCAGATTTAAATCCCGGTACTGAAATTGAAAACCTGCGCTTTTAATTTTTGTATTGGAAACCCTTTGACCGAAGATTACTATTTCGGCTTTTTCACCGAGGAGAAGACGGAGTATAAAATCCGGCACCGAGAATGGCCAGAACGGACGGTGCATTACACGTGCGAGTGTTTGTATAAACTGTTTGTTTGTTACAGGCGCGTCAGTCACCGCGTTATATACTCCAGTGAAATTCTGATGCTGAATGACATGGTATATTATCCTGCACAGATCATTGATATGGATCCAGCTGAGGTATTGATTTCCTCCACCACCTATCGCACTACCGGCGAAGAAGCGAACCGGAAGTTTCATCAGCGGCAATGCCCCTCCATGTTCTGCAAGTACAAATCCGATTCTCAGAATCACGACGCGAATACCGAGCGCTTCCAGTTTTTTTACTTCGGCTTCCCATTTTTTACATGTCATGGAAAGAAAATCATTTCCGGGAGGATGGTCTTCAGTCATCCACTCCTCTCCTGCATTCCCGTAATAACCGACTGCGGAAGCGGAGACAATTGTTTTGACAGAATGATTAGTGGATTGGAGAGTTGTATATAAAGTATGGATGCTTTGAATTCTGCTCTCGATGATTTCTCTTTTTCTGGATTCGGTCCATCTTTTCTCAGCGATAGGTGTTCCGGCCAGATTGACGATGGTTTCTACACCATTTAAGGCTTCCGGAGGCATTTTGGACTCTTTCGGATTCCATTGATATACAGCCTTTTCCGTATTTTGCACAGATCTACTTAGCTCTACATAGTCAATTTTTTCATCAAAAAACAACTTTTTGAGTCTGCTCCCGATCAGTCCGGATGCGCCGGTTATAAGAATTTTGCCGGAAAAGGGCATGGAAAAAAATATCTTTTCTTTAAAGACAAGACAGACTCGATTTTGTTTCAAATTTGTTCAAAAACCCATGCATTTTGAGGCTTTTTTTTCGCCCGACTTTATTCACTAATGCTTCTTTAAGAATAATTTACAAGACTGTTTGTGCAGATTCAAAATTATCCTACTTTTGCAACCCCTTCGGGGAAACCAATTTTTTGCTAATAACCCTTAAAAATCATTGAAAAGTGGACGCAGTGAGCTATAAAACTGTTTCGGTTAACGCCAAATCAGCGAACAAATCCTGGGTACTGGTAGATGCCAGTGACATGGTCGTGGGTCGACTTTCTTCAGAAGTGGCTAAGATCCTTCGTGGAAAGAACAAAACCTGTTACACTCCGCATTCGGACTGTGGTGATTATGTGATCATCATCAACGCGGAGAAAGTACGTTTCACAGGTAACAAGATGAACGATAAAGAATATGTACATTATACCGGGTATCCGGGTGGACAGCGTTTTGCAACGCCTACAGAGTGGATGCGCAAGAATCCTGCGCTCATTCTTGAGAACGCAATTCGTGGAATGTTGCCGAAGAACAGTCTCGGTCGTGAGATTTTCCGCAACCTGCATGTGTACGTCGGCAGTGAGCATCCGCATTCTGCTCAGAAACCAACAACTGTTAAACTATCCTAAAGACTCATCATGGCTATTATCCACGCTATCGGTAGAAGAAAGACCTCAATTGCCCGTGTTTATGTTGATCTCGGCAATGGAAACATTAAAGTAAACGATCGTGACTACAAGGAATATTTTCCTACCGGTCCGCTTCAATACATTCTGACGCAAGCTCAGGCGGCGGTAAATGCAAAAGAAATGTACGACATTACTGTCACTGTTGACGGTGGTGGTATTACCGGCCAGGCAGCCGCTATTCGTTTGGCGATTGCCCGTTGCCTTGTAAAAGCGAACGAAGAGCACAAATCAGTTCTGCGTAAAGAAGGATTATTGACCCGTGACCCACGTATGGTGGAAAGAAAGAAGCCGGGACAAAAGAAAGCACGTAAGCGCTTCCAGTTCTCTAAACGTTAATCAGAGCAATATTTCAATCTACAATCAAGAATTTACAATCTACAATTCAATAAAATGTCAAGAGTTTCATACAACGATTTACTCGAAGCAGGTGCCCACTTTGGCCACTTGAAAAGCAAATGGAACCCGAAAATGGCTCCATACATTTTCATGGAAGCCCGTGGTATCCATATCATCGACCTTAACAAGACTGTCGCAAAAATTGACGAAGCTGCGAATGCAATGAAACAAATTGCAAAGTCAGGCAAAAAAGTTTTGTTCGTCGCTACCAAAAAGCAGGCTAAAGAAATTGTGGCTGCAGGTGCCGACAAAGTGAACATGCCTTTCATCACTGAGCGCTGGCCCGGTGGTATGCTGACCAATTTCGCTACCGTGCGTAAGTCGGTAAAGAAGATGACAGGTTTCGAGAAAATGGCTACTGACGGTACTTTCGAGAACATTTCCAAAAAAGAGCGTCTGCAGATTACCCGTCAGAAAGCGAAAATGGAAAAGTTCCTCGGCAGCATCGCTGACCTGAGCCGTCTTCCTGCAGCTTTGTTCATTGTTGACATCAACAAAGAACACATCGCTGTTGCTGAAGCACACAAACTCAACATTCCGACTTTCGCAATCACGGATACCAACACAGATCCTACACAAGTAGATTTCGCGATTCCGGCAAACGATGACGCTACCAAATCCATCGCGTTGATTGTTGAAACCATGGTAAAAGCTATCGAAGAAGGTCTTTCCGAGCGTAAAGTCGACAAGGAAATGGAAAAAGAGAAAGAAGAAGAAGCTGAAATGGCAGGCATTGAAAAGGTTGTATCAGTTTCTGAGGAAGATGATGAGACCGAAGGTACAGCACCGGCCGCTCCTAAAGCAGGGGCCACACCACGTAAAAGAACAACCAACAACCGCAAGTAATCAGTTCCAATTAATAAACAAAGAAGTACAACAATGAATTCTGTAGCAATTAGTGCAAGTGATGTAAACAAACTTCGCCAGCAAACCGGAGCCGGAATGATGGACTGCAAAAAAGCCCTCACCGAAGCTAACGGAGATTTCGAGGCGGCGATTGATATACTTCGTAAGAAAGGACAAAAAATCGCGGCGAACCGTCAGGACCGTGAAGCGAAAGAAGGATATGTATATGGTAAGGTTACAGCAGACGGTAAGACAGGTGTTGTCGTAGCTGTTTGTTGTGAAACTGACTTCGTAGCAAAGAATGCGGATTTCGTAAAATATGGTGAGTCCATTCTGGAACTTGCCATTGCAAATAAACCTGCAACTGCTGATGATTTGAAAAATCTGAAGCTTGGTAACCAGACTGTAGGCGAATCATTGATCGATCAAATGGGTAAAATCGGTGAAAAAATCGATGTTGTAGATTACCAGTTGGTGAATGCTGACAAAGTGATTGTATACAACCACCCTGGAAATAAACTTACATCTATCATCGGTTTCAATTCAGCTCCCGCCGGAATTGACGAAGCCGGTCGTGATGTTGCTATGCAAACCGCTGCTATGGCGCCGGTAGCTATCGACAAAGACGATGTAGATGCTAAAACGCTTGAGCGTGAAATCGAGATCGGTAAAGATCAGGCACGTCAGGAAGGAAAGCCTGAAAACATGATCGAGAAAATCGCGATGGGTAAACTGAATAAATTCTATAATGAATACACTCTGCTCAACCAGGTATTCATTAAGGATGAAAAGAAAACAGTTCGCCAATACCTCGAAGGCATCGACAAAAACCTCAAGGTCACCGCAATGAAGCGGGTATTGATCGGATAACAAATCAAAAAGAGAATCGAAAGGTTCTCTTTTTTTTTGCCTGGTAACCTCACTTGATCTGAATCATCAATAGAATCGTGTTCTGATTTTCTTTCGTTGCTTCCCTCATTATCATTCTCCTGTTCCGGCTAACAACCTCTGTGACCAACTCCTGCCTGATTCAAATCCTGATCAGCAATCTGTATTCAAAAGTATAGGACAACTCTAAATTCCATAAATTAGCATCGTAAAAGCCAAGCCATATGAAATACAAACGCGTCCTTTTGAAACTGAGTGGTGAATCACTGATGGGAGAAAAAGAATTCGGAATTGATCACGACCGGTTGAAACAATATTCGGAAGACATCAAGTCGATCGTGGACATGGGCGTGGAAGTGGCAATTGTAATCGGAGGAGGAAATATTTTCCGCGGAGTCAACAACAATGTGGAAGATGTGATTGACAGAGTTCAGGGAGATTACATGGGAATGCTGGCAACTGTGATCAACAGCATGGCTTTGCAGGCAGCACTCGAGAGAATCGGAGTAAGTACCCGTTTACAATCTGCCATTAAGATGGAACAGATTTGTGAACCTTACATCAAACGCAGAGCAGTTCGTCACCTTGAAAAAGGACGGGTTGTGATCTTTGGTGCCGGAACCGGAAATCCATATTTCACAACGGATACAGCCGCATCACTAAGAGCCATTGAAATCGGTGCCGACATCATTTTGAAAGGAACGCGTGTAGATGGAATCTATGATGCTGATCCGGAAAAATTCAAAGACGCTGTGAAATACGATACCGTTACTTTTGATGAAGTGTATGAAAAAGGATTAAAGGTTATGGATCTTACAGCCTTCACTTTGTGTAACGAAAACAAAGTTCCCATTATCGTATTCGACATGAACAAACCGGGTAATCTGGTGAAGGTGATGGAAGGAGAAACTGTCGGAACGCTTGTAGAATTCTAAAGAACAAACTACTCATAAAGCTGAATCCGTATTCAATTAAATAAACGTTTAATATGCTTGATACGAATAAACTTCTGAACGAAACCAAAGCTCACATGCAAAAAGCGATTGAGCACCTTGAACATGAACTGACCAAAATCCGCGCAGGCCGTGCTAATCCTGCTATGCTGGACAGTGTGTATGTCGATTATTATGGAACGAACACACCTTTGAGCCAGGTATCGAATGTGAGTACTCCCGATGCAAAAACAATCGTGATCCAGCCATGGGAAAAATCAATGGTCGGTCCGATTGAAAAAGCCATTCTCGTCGCCAACCTTGGATTCACTCCACAGAACGACGGTATGGTAGTTCGCATCAACGTTCCCGCACTCACTGAAGAAAGAAGAAAAGAGCTGGTGAAAAAAACCAAAGGCGAAGCGGAACATTGTCGTGTTGCTATCCGGAATATCCGCAGAGACGCGAACGAACATATTAAGAAAGAATCCAAATCAGTTCCTGAGGATGTGGTGAAGGATCTGGAAGATCGCATTCAGAAAATGACTGACCAGTTTATCGCCACAGTTGAAAAACATCTTGACGCGAAGGACAAGGAGATTATGACAATTTGAAAAGAGTGAAGAGATTCAATTGTTTAGTTTCGACGCAAGAACAAAAGGTATAAAAACAAGAAACCCCGGAGTTTAGTCCGGGGCTTCCTGATCAACAATTCAAATTACTTAATAAAACTTAACATGAAACACGGGTAGTCTAACGGCGAGCTATATACCTTTGTTTCATTTTTATTAATTTTTTCTTTATTTTCTATTAATATTTGTTTTTTGATTTAAAAATCAGGTTTTTTTTGGTGTTTTTGTTGAAATAAATTCTTTATTGAAGAAAATTTAATTGGTGTTGCACCATGCAATGATTACGAAATGATGCAGCAACATCACTGTTCATCTTCCATTCATACTTCTTCAATCTTCCAAACCATAATCGCTCTGTCGTCACCGGTTGAGATGAGGTAATTGTTGAAAGCAGACCAGAGTATTTTATTGACAGAGTTCACATGTCCCTGATTTTTCTCTTTATCGATCCTGCTCAGGATTTGAAATGATTCCGCATCCCAGATTTTCACAGTCTTGTCTCTGCTTGCGGTCGCGAAATATTTTCCATCCGGAGAAAATTGCAGAGAATAAATAGCGTAGTTATGTGCTGGAATAGATTGCAGCAACTGAAACGTTTTTGAATCCCAAATATTCAGATGTGCATCTCTTCCTCCACTAAGCAAAACATCTGCAGTGGGATGATACATCAGACTGTTCGCGGAAAGATCATGTGCTTTGAAAGCAACTTTCTCTTCTAAACTCACCGGATCCAAAATGCGAATGAATCCATCTCCTGACGCGAGAGCCAGTTCACTTTCATCCTTGTTCAAACATACCGCTCTTACCTTCTCTTTGCAGACCGTCAATGTACGTTCCAGTTGAAAATCATCCAATGACCACATGGCAATACTGCCGTCGCCGCTGGCAGTATATACACGATTCAGATTGACAGAAGCCGCGATGTCGAATATTCCTGCTTTGTGATGAACCAAGAATTTTATTTCCTGTTTCTTTTTCAAATCGACAACATGCATTCCTCCTCCTGAAACGCCTATCAGCATTAACTTTTTTTCAGGAATGTGCCGAATAGAATAAATGATAGAGCCTACGTTCACGATCGCTCTGGGGGCAAGATCAAGTTTCAGATTCCAGGCTGTTACCATCTTATCACTGCTTCCGGAAAAAAACACTTCCGGTTGTTCTCCCTGTTCCAAAGCATACACCGATCCTTCATGTCCGGTAAATGCGTGAATTTTCTGAATGGCAATTGGCATAAATTATCGTGTAATAAACTTTGATGTCAGGGTTACATTTTGAATGAATAGCTGAAATACTGAACCATTAATCCACCTTTAAGTGGTATCTGATTTTCATAGAAAATGAAATTTTATTCCCGTGGAGCAATTGAATCGGTTTGATTTCTATTCGACAAAAATATTGAGTGAAACCATTTTTGATCAATTATTGATTTTAAATAATATTTTTATATAATCATTTATTTCTTTTTATAATAAAAACAGGAAGAAACACCCTCTCAATCATTAGCCCAGACTTTGGTTCCCTCCGAGCAATTCTTACAAATGTCGATCTCTTTTCGGCTTTTCATAAGTGAACTTCTGAATTGCCGGTAATTTTCATTGGCCCAGATTTGGCGAAAACTATGTTGGTTCAGACTGCCCATTTTATGTCCGGCATCTTTGTCGAAACAACAGGGAACGATACTCCCATCCCAGGTAATAACACAAGAGTGCCAGAGTTTCCAGCAGTGGTTGAGCAGCTTGTTCTTTAGGGCAAATGTCCCGTCTGCCTTTTTATAATAACGACTGTATTTATCTGTTTCCGGAATCAACGGGTTTCCATGTTCGAAATCGTATACCTGCGCAGTTTTAAAGGCCACATCATCTACTCCGATTTCCTTTGCCAGCTTTATAATTTCTTCCGTTTGATGTTCGTTGGGTTTCACGACAAGAAACTGGAAAACAACGTAGGGTGTACTTTTACGTAGTTGCTTCTTCCATTTGACAATATTCGCTGCACCTTCAAGAACTTTGTCGAGTCTCCCTCCTATTCTGTACTGCTCATACGTTTCCTGCGTACTTCCATCAATGGAAATAATCAACCGATCGAGACCTGATTCAACTGTACGACGTGCGGTTTCATCATCGAGATAATGCGCATTGGTGGACGTAGCAGTGTACATTTTTCTCTTTGAAGCCATATTCACCATCTCCAAAAAAGCAGGATTCAGAAATGGCTCTCCCTGAAAGTAAAATGTGAGATACAACACATCCCGATGAATTTCATCGAGCATGCGCCGGAAAGATTCAGTTTGCAACATACCCGTCGGCCTTGTAAAAGAACGCAATCCGCTTGGACATTCCGGACAACGCAAATTGCAGGATGTGGTGGGCTCTACAGAAACACTGATAGGCAATGCAGGATGCCAGGGTTTACCAATTATCCTGGACCATGTATAACTCAGCCACACCAATGAAGCATTGGACAGGCGTCGAAAAGTTAATTTTGACAGCAGGTTCAGTATGTCGACCGGGTGAGTATTCATCGAATTCTGCAAAGATGCACACAATTTCCCAGCCTCTTGCCTTGTTGAAGTCCGACAATCCCGTTTTCAATGAGTACGCCTTTCTTTGAATGAAGCCACTAAATTTATTGGAGAATGTTAAACAGGTAAATAAGACTGCAAATCAGTGTCTAAGATTTGTGACTCACATATGATACGAACAAGTTTTTATTATACTTGTAAAAAATACTCCATGCGTCTTTTCTTCATGTTCATGGCCTGTTTGGCCGTTTCGGGCATATCTGCCCAGGATAATACATCGCTTGCCAAAGATCTTCAAACCAAATACAAAGACTCCCCGGTTGCGATCCTCAGTTCTGATATCTCTTATGACTTTTCTAAAGATCCCAATCGTCAGTTGGTGAAAGTGCTTGTGAAGACAACGGAAAAATACCTTTCACTTCGCTTCAATTCCAAAATTACCAAGAGTGTGGTATATGACAACAATTCTGAAGTGGAAAAATTTTCCGGAAGCAGCACACTCAAACAGGAGGTGTCCGACAAAACAAAATACTGCGGCAAGTACACCAGCGAAGGATATTTTTATGACGACAGTAAATTTTGCACACAGGTTTTGAATCTGAAGGAATTGGGTGAAGTATGGTCAATGAATATTGTCAAATCTGTGAACGATGCCAAGTATGAACCCGCTTCATATTTTCAGGATGAATACCCTATCGTCAGCAGAAAAATAACTTTCACGATTCCTAATACTATTGATGTGGAATTGAAGGAATTTAATTTTGCCGGAAATGCGATTGTCAAATCCGAAACAACTTCCGGTTCAAATCGCGTGGTCACTTTTACTGTGAGTAATTTAGGCCCGATACAGGATGTAGGGTACAAACCGGGAATCCAGCATCATGCACCGCATGTACTGATTCTGGTGAAGTCATTAAAATACGGAAGTCAGCAACAAAACCTGCTTTCCTCTACTGATGATTTGTATTCATGGTATCGAAGTCTGATCTCCAATCTGAACCCAAAACCTGAAGTCTTTAAATCGCTGGTGATGGATTTAATTAAAGATAAAAAAACTCCGGAAGACAAAATCAAATCCATATTCTATTGGGTTCAGGACAATATTCGATACATCGCATATGAAGACGGGATTGCGGGATTCAAACCTGACGATGCGCAAAATGTTTTCGAAAAAAAATATGGCGATTGCAAAGGAATGGCGAATCTGACAAAAGAAATGCTCAAGCTTGCAGGATTTGACGCGCGCCTTACCTGGATAGGAACAAGACAAATTCTGTATGATTACAGTATTCCATCACTGGCAGTCGACAACCATATGATTTGTACAGTGATTCTGAATGGAAAAAATTATTTCCTCGACGCGACTGAAGACAACATTCCGTTCGGAGATTATGCGGAACGTATCCAGAACAGGCAAGTGATGATTGAAAACGGAGAACATTATATTCTCGACAAAGTTCCTCAATTCGACAAAAACAGAAACCTGGAGCAGCACAGTTATACAGCAAAAATCAACGGAGAATTACTGGAAGGATCGGGTAAATTCACTTACCACGGAGAACCTAAAAAGGATCTTGTCACACGGTATACCCATACACAGAACGACAAGAAAGAAGAATATCTGGAGTCTGTGATTAACAGTAAGAAAACTGATTTCAAAATAAACAATGTCACAACCGGAGATCTTAAGGAACGGAGTGGTCCGCTCGATATTAATTTTCAATTTTCTTTAGCGAATACAGTCAGCTCATTCAACAATGAAATTTATGTGGACATTGATCCTGAAAAGGATTTCAAAAACACAATAATCAAAGATGACCGAAAAGTAGATGTGGATTTTGGAGAAAAAATTCTGAAAAAGTATAGTGTGGAAATGGAAACACCTCCCGGTTACACTGTGTCATCCATCCCTGAAAATTTCAGTGTAGCCGAGCCTGATTTTACATTCAGTATTTCCTATTCGAAATCCGGCAACAAAGTCATTTATCAAAAAGAAATTTCCATCAATTCCGGACTGATTGCTCAGAGTGAATTCGGGAAATGGAATGATGCCATTAAAAAATTAACCAAAGCCTACGAAAATCAAATTGTCCTTAAAAAAAATTAATATGTTGAAAAGAATTTTCTGCACTGCCCTTTTGTTGACATTCTTTATTCTGAACACAAAGGCCGGGAATGACGAGGAGAAAAAAGTGAAGACCGAAATCTGGAACAATGCTCCTCCGGAATTTGCGGTGACGGCTGTTCCAAAAAAATGGGAAAATGAATCCGCGGTGGTCATCGCCACTCGCCTGGATTATGAACTGATCAAATCAAAAGTTGAAAAAGTATATTCTCATCACCGCATTAAATTGTTAGACAAAGCTGCCGTGAAAGAGTTTTCGGAATTATCATTTAATGAAAAATATGTTAATACGAATCTGTTTGGCAAAGCAAACAGTTATTTTTTCGTTGGAATTAAAATTATCAAAGCGAATGGAACTGAGAAAGAAATTGATTTGAGTAAAGCTGTGAAAGCTGATTCGGACAGCAGGAAGCAAATGAAATTTGCTGTTCCTGATCTTGAAGTGGGAGACATTATCGATTATTTCTCCGCAGGCAGGCAGGAATACGATCAGTATTTTATTCCTGAGATGTACGACAGTTATCTTTTTGAAGGAGAATATCCCATTATCAACAAGACAGTCCGGTTCAAATTCAATAAGTACTATGACCTTTCAAGTAAGGTATACAATGGAGCGCCTGATTTTGTAAAAACAACAAAGGAAGACGATAACATTTATACACTTATCGACACGATGCGGAATAAGTCTGAAGACCTGCTTTGGACATACGATCATCGTACAGCTCCTGAGATTCGCTATCACCGTACCAGCAGCAGTGCGTACAATCAATCGGTCACTGATATGGCTCGTAGTTATCTTTCTAATTACAATCCGAATTTATCCAATATCGGATTCATCATGGATTATTTTGATGAAAATTTCAAGAAAGAAACGGATCCAAAAATTATCGTCAATGAGTTGTACAATTTGTTGCGTAATCCTTTGTATTTGAATGCATATTTTGATATAGAACCTGATCATCCAATGAGTGCGGAATATCATGGAGATTTATTTTTTCGTCTGATTAATAAAGTGTTGATTAAAAAGAAAATCGGTCATAACATCATGTTGCTCCCGAGTGCCGAATTCGGACCGCTTTCCGAACATTTGAATATCAGCACCTGTGATGCAGTGATTCGTGTGAATACAACTCCACCAATGTATATCGGCAGAGTTTCACCTTTTGCCATGGTGAACGAAGTGCCCTATGCAATTGAAGGAATGGAAGGTATTGTTGGAACAATATGGCCGGCGAAATTTCCTGACAATGACAACAGCAAATCGGTTCCTAAGACCACGTTCGAAAATAATTCGACCACCACTACGATGACAGTGAACATGAATGCTGACGACAACTCACGAGTGGATGTAAAGAGGAGTACTGTTTGCAAGGGACACAACAAACTGGCGAACCAGTATCTGGCAGTTACCAATTACGATTATCTGAAAGCGTATGATCAACCCAAATACCAGGCTGAAAGTTCGAGTCTGATTTCATCAATCCTGAAAAAGTACAATAAGGAAAAGGACAAGCTGGAGCAACGACTGACACAGGATTACAATCAACGCGACGAAAGACTGAAAGCCGACATTGAATCAAGTATGGAAGTAAAAGTTGCGGAGTATAAAAATTTCAACTTGAAAAATATCGGGATGTGGGAAAACGCTCCGAACCTTGAATTTTCCGATGAATTCACTGTGGAAAATATTATTAAAAAGGCGGGGCCAAATTACATTATAGAAATCCCCAAATTAATCGAGCAACAGGTCGAGATTAAAGACAAACAACTGAAGCGAGATCGGGATATTTACATGAATTATGCCCGCTCATTCATCAACGAAATTAATTTTACCATTCCTGATGGATATACAGTGGAGGGAATTGAAGCGTTAAATAAAGAGGTAAAAAATTCAACCGGTGGTTTTATTTCAAAAGCCAGGATAGAAGGAAACACTTTAAAAATTTCCGTAAATAAGTACTATGCGGATAAATATTTTCCTGCTTCCGACTGGCCAAAAATGTGTGAATTTCTAAACGCAGCTGTTGATTTTACTAAAAACAAAATTCTCCTGAAGAAGAAATAATCAGGATAAAATCCGGAAAACCGTGGTGTTGAAATTAAAATTCGAAGCCACGGTTTTTTTATGCTCTCCGGATTAGTTTGCACATAGCGCTCGAAATACTCATTGGTTAAGATCCGTTAAATTTTCTGTTTAAGAACAAGTAGCAAAATGTTGCCACTGATGCTGCGTTAGGTTCGTCAAATCAACCAAACCAATAAATCATGAAAACAATTTGGTACTCGTTACTCATTCTGATGAGCACATGGATGTTTATTGCCTGTTCCGAGAGGTCGAGAAAATCGGAAGCACTATCTGATCTCAAAGACACGACTTCGGTTCTAAAAAAAACATTTGAAAATCAATTACAACTCAACGGACAAAAGTCAAACCGAAAATTAATTCGATCCGCGGATTTAAAATTTAGTGTCCCAAATGTCAGCAAAGCAAGTTCTGAAATTGAATCCATCACAAATCGTATGGGAGGTTTCGTTGTACTTGCCGAACAGGAAAGTAAAATTCTCCATACATCAGATGTGATAGTTACGGAAGATTCCGGTTTGAAAAGCACTTTGTACACTGTGGAAAGTCATATGACATTGCGTGTTCCGAACCATGAATTTGACACAACGCTCAATTCGATTGCTACACTTGCTGAATTCCTTGACTATAGAAAAGTGAAGGCTGAAGATGTGGGAATTCAAATTCTCGCCAATCAACTTACAAAGGAGCGAATAGCAGGCTCACACGAACGCATGATAAAATCCAGTGCAACGATTCCGGATAAAACCCTTCCTACAGTGGAATCAGAAAGTTTTCTATTGCAACAACAGGAATCAGCAGATGAGGCTCATCTTGCTACTACCGGCCTGGAGGATCAAATTGATTACAGCACGATTAATTTATTGTTGTACCAGCCCGGTGTTGTAATGACTTCACTTCATCCGATAGAAAAAACCACTGATCCATACAAACCCTCCCTCCTTACAAGAATCTCAAGGGCGTTTACATCCGGTTGGACAATCCTTGAAAATTTTCTTGTTTTTATCACAGAAAAATGGAGTTTGATTCTGATTTTGTTCAGTTTGTATTATTTGTCAAGGATAATTCTAAAAAGAACTGGTCGCCTTCGGATAAATAAAATACCGGGAGTTTGACCTGTGCATCAGAGTAACAGGAGTATGCAGTCTGGACAGGTCCTGTGGGAAGAAAGAAACATTTTCCTGTTTCCGCTATTGCGATGAATGACTACCTTTGCCGCGCTCCAAATCCTGTATTCTTTGTCTGATCAAAATCCAATAGAAGCACCTGAACAGTACTTCGGTAAGCAATTGTATGCCTATCAGGAAAAGGCTATTGAAGAAATTTTCAAGAGGCTGAAAGATCATCCTGTACGGCATAATCTATTGTATCAACTTCCGACAGGTGGCGGGAAGACTGTCATCTTTTCGGAGATAGCACGACGCTATATCGCTGAGACGGGAAAAAAAGTTATGATCCTGACTCATCGTGTAGAGTTATGTGGACAAACACATCAGATGCTGAATGAATTTGGTGTGACCAATATGGTCATCAGCCGTGAAGTAAAAGAACTTCCCGTACCAAATCCCTTCATGTGTTTCGTAGCAATGGTGGAAACACTGAACAATCGTTTGCGTGATAAAATTCTCGATCTCGACAATATCGGATTGATGATTGTGGATGAAGCGCATTACAACTCTTTTGGAAAACTTTTTAAGTTTTATGAAAAAGGTGTTATCCTTGGAGTTACTGCTACTCCATTAAGTTCCAACATCAATTTGCCGATGAAGGATAATTACGATGAACTGATTGTTGGTGAATCCATTTCTTCACTGATAAAAATGGGATTCCTTGCAAAAGCCACGACCTACAGTTATCATGTCGGACTGACATCTCTGAAAGTAGGAATGAATGGTGATTATACAGTAAGTTCCTCCGAACGATTGTACAATAATCACGCGATGCAGGACAAACTGCTTAGTGCATACAAAGAACAAAGTTTAGGTAAGAAGACACTGATTTTTAATAACGGGATTGCTACTTCTCAATATGTCTATGCGACTTTTCACGAAGCGGGTTTCAAAATAAAACATCTCGACAATACGCATACACCAAAAGAGCGGAAGGAAATTCTTCAATGGTTCCGCGAGAAACCGGATGCGATTCTTACTTCTGTAAGTATCCTTACAACCGGATTTGATGAGCCGACTGTGGAAAGTATCATTCTGAACAGAGCGACTAAATCCTTGACACTTTACTTTCAAATGATCGGTCGTGGTTCACGTGTGTTACCGAACAAAACAGAATTCACCGTCATTGATCTGGGAAACAACATGAGCCGGTTTGGATTGTGGGATGCAGATGTAGACTGGCACCGGATATTCCGTGCTCCTGAAGCATATCTGGCCGGAATCTGGAGTGATGAAGAAATTGAGCGCCACTATAAGTATGTGATGCCGGAAGAGATGCGTGCGAAGTTCAGCAAATCCGCGAACATTGATTTTGATGTGAAGGCGGAACATCAGCGTGCTATGAAAGAAGGATTAAGACCAAAAGTTGTGATGGAGCGTTCTATTGCACAGCACATACAAATCTGTCAGGAAAATAGTGAAGATCTCGAAGGAGCTGTAGCGCTGGCGGATCTTTTGAGAGAAGAAATTGAATACAGAGTACGGGTATTTACGCATTGTCTGAGTAAGACCTCGGAAAGTTACGTCAAATGGCTGCAGGATGATTACAAGCGTAAACTGAAAGCAAGCTTGCTTCGTAATTCCGAACATCACATGGATGAAAATGCGGACAATGAGCCTGATGAAGAATCCGGCGATTTCTGATATACAATAAAAGAATGACATCCTTTCTTCGATGAAGCCGTGTGTATTTTGTACACTACACCTCCCTAAAAATAATTTCAATGAGCACATCCCTTCTTACACAATTTCAGAATGACGGGTATTTAATTTTGGAAAAACTCAATAGTGCTAAATCCTGTGACGATCTTATGCACAGGGCTGAAGAACTTGTTCGCAACTACAATATCCAGGATCATCCTTCCATTTTTCAAACAAGCAATCAATCTGCCTCAACGGATGACTATTTTCTCCGTTCAGGAAATGAAATTTCATTTTTCTTTGAAAAAGATGCTTTTGACAAAAATGGAAAATTAATCGGCGACACGTTTCATTCATTGAATAAGATAGGTCATGCGTTGCACGATTTGGATCCTTTATTCAATTCTTTTTCGCGTTCACCTCAAATGACAAAAATTGCATCGGACCTGGAAATGGATGAATATGTTATCATACAAAGTATGATGATCTTTAAACATGCAAAGATAGGTGGTGTTGTGGATGTTCATCAGGACAGCACATTTCTTTACACTGAACCGGATTCCTGTATCGGATTTTGGTTCGCGTTAGAAGATGCAACGGTAAACAATGGATGTTTATGGGCAAAACCGGGAGGACATCAAACTAATCTGCGTACACGATTCCGGAGGAAAGAAGGAGGAGGAACTGAAATGCAGATTCTGGATGAAGAACACATCAGTTTAGAAGGAATGATTCCATTGGAAGTGAAAAAAGGAGATTGTATTGTTTTGCATGGGCTGCTTCCTCATTTCAGCAAACCGAATACAAGTGGAATTTCCAGACAAGCATATTCCATTCATACGATCAGAAAAGGCACAAACTATCCGATGGATAACTGGCTTCGGAGAGACATGAACAGTCTTCGTGGGTTTACCATTTAAACTCAAAAGGTTGATTTGTAAAACTAAAAAGCATACGGAAATTTCAATTCCGTGAATATGTGTTCAATTTTGATTGCATTTCAGATTGATTCTTCTGTTGAAATTCAAAATTATTTTCAATTTTCATTTGAACCCCTCATCCAATCAGATTTCCGATTTTTCTTCCATTGAACTCCGGAGAATTTTTACACACGAATCTCCTCCATTCACTTCTACTTTATTCATGTTAGTCACAAAGTGAAATCAGTAATTGACTGATTTGATAATTTCATTTTGCGTTTTTGAAGATACTGTTCTGTAGCATTTTCTAATTCTTAATTCAGCTACCATGAAAAATTATTTCTTTCTTATCGTAATTCCTGTTCTTTTCACACATCAGGTTTTTTCTCAGGCTAACTGCAGCAATCCGGTTGTGATTACGATGTGTCCGGACTCAACACTGTATAATCAAACCAATTCAGGAATGGGCGATGATGCGCCCTGGTGGTGCAATGTAACCGGAGAGGATGTGCTTTATGAAATACAGGTACCGGCGATGACACAAAATATCTATGTGAACTTTGAAAATTTAACACACAGGGTAACCACTATTTTAATGAATGATACCTGCGACAACCACCTGAGTACAGCGCATACATTTTTTACAGGATCCGGCATGTACTGTTTTCCAGTGAGTGGTTCGACGAAATATTTTTTGTGGGTGGATTGCAGTGTAACAGTAAATTTTGATATTTCATTTGGCGCTGACACAGCAATTACCGCTATAAATCATCCTGACACACAAGGAAATCTTGCATTTGACACCAGCGGATGTGGTGCTCCGATGTTTTCCAATTCAAAACCATTTTTTCAGATTGCTTACAATAATGTTTATCAGGTTAAACCAATGACACTTGCTCCGCTGTTTACTCAGGGAACGATGTGTTTATCCACCTACTTCAGAAACACAACCGGTGATGAGGGCGTTGGATCATTTGTTTTTAGTTTTGATATCGGATATTCGAACATTAGTTCACCGGACAGCATTCGCGGAACATACAATGCGGGTTATTGGATCAAAACAAGTTCAGGTCAACTCACGTCATATGTTTTTATAGATTCATTACAAACAGGTCGTGGTGATTTTGACGGAAGTCCGGATTCCTGTTTGAGATATGAATTTTGTTTTGAACTCACACCACTATCCAATGATCCTGCGTTAACGAATATCAGGGTGTTGATTTTATCGGATGGATACGGAACGGCATTTAACGGTACAGTAGCGTCAGGCTGTTGTCCTTCTTTTTCACCCGGTTGCCATCTTGGATCAGGAGGGGCTGTTGGCGGTGTCAATGGATTTGCTTTTGGAGCAGATGATCCGGGAACACCACTGCCAATTACGGTGGCTGCGTTCGATGCGACACTCCAACAAGACAGAGTACTGCTTCAATGGGTTACTGCATCAGAAGTGAACAATGATTTTTTCAGTATTGAAAGATCACGTGACGGGAAAAGTTGGGAAACAATTACAAGGTTGGAAGGAAGTGGCAATTCTACGGAGCCGATGAAATATGAAACAAGGGATAGTCATCCTTTGCATGGAACCTCTTATTACCGTTTAAAGCAAACCGATTATGACGGGAATTCAACATCAACAGATCCTGTAACGGTTCATTTTGATCCGGGGAAAAATTTCCTCGTCTATCCGAATCCGGTGAGCGATAGAGTGTTTATAGAGAATAAAGGTAACAAGGCCTTTACTGCAAAGCTTTTCAGCAGTATTGGAAATGAATGCGCAGTATATCAAAACGAATCCGGCAATCGTAAATCAATTGATGTATCAGGATTGGCAATTGGAATTTATTTTTTAACCATTGAGCAGGACGATGAAGTAATAAAAAATGAAATTGTTACTATTTCCAGATAATCCTTGAATTAGAAAATAAAAATCGGGGTAAAAAAAACGGCTGTCAAGGATCGCAGTTCCACGACAGCCGAAAAATAAAACCCCCACTTACTCCAATTAACTTTTTTTCAAAAATTGCAATTCCGCAGTCATTCTTACATCGTCACTTACTAATACTCCACCGGCATCGAGTGCCGCATTCCAGTTGAGACCCCAGTCTCTTCTATTTATTTTTCCGGTTATAGAAAATCCGGCTTTTTCATTCCCGCCCGGATCTTTTCTGAGTCCTGCGAATTCTACATGAAAAAAAACTTCTCTGTCTATTCCTTTCATGCTTAACACTCCTGTTAGTCTATAATTCTGACTATCCAGTTTCTGAATATTCCGGCTTTGAAAAGTCATTTTTCTGAATTGCTCAGCATCAAAAAAATCGGTACTTCTCAAATGTGTATCACGTTCAGCATTATTGGTAAATACAGATTGAGTATTTACTGAAGCAAGTACTTTTGCATTGCTGAAATCATTTCCTTCTGATGTCAAAGTGATCTCAAATTCCCTGAATTCACCTTTGATGTTTGTCATCATAAGGTGTTTCACTTTGAAAGCTATTTCACTGTGAGCAGGGTCCAAAATCCATTCGGTTTCCATTTCCATTCAATGTTCCCTGAAAATTGCATCGTTTAAATTGTCGATGCAAAAATGGGAGAATGTAAAATGATTCTGCTTCACATAGGTTAACAAATCATATAATTTTTTGTTTAACAATTCCTTTTTTTGAAACCATTTCTTTTCGGATCCGGCTCAAGGATTGTGGTTTAATTCCAAGGTAAGATGCAATCAGATATTGTGGAATGCGTTGGATTATGTGAGGGTTTTGGCGGGCAAACTCTTCGTACCGACTTTCTGCTTCTTCACTGTTTGTTTTTGCCATTCTGTATTGCAAGGAAACATAAGCGTTTTGTATCAACATTCGGAAAAAGCGATCAAAGACCGGGATATTATCGCAACAATTTTGAAAATTCTCTTTATTAAGGACAAGAACATTCAGGGATTCAAGTGCTTCGATAGAATAAATAGCAGGTCGATTACTGAAGAAACTGTACAAATCTGAAATCCAAAAACCTTCAAGGGCAAATTGAACAACATGTTTTTCGCCTTTTTTATCAGCGATGTATGAATAACAGGAACCTTCTCTGACGAAATAAATGTAATTACACAATTCCCCTTCCTCCACAAGAAAGGATTTTTTCTCAAATGACTTTTCAAAAACAAGCTCATGGAAAGATTTGAAATCTTTCTCTGAGATAGAATGACCAATTGTTTTTTCAATATTGTATTTCAGAAGCGTAAACATGGACGAGAATGAAAAAAAATAAAAAATATGGACAGGAGATAACTTGGTAGTAGGTATTAGGTATTAGGTATTAGGTATTAGGTATTAGGTATTAGGTATTAGGTA